>JAPPEU010000069.1 GCA_028875245.1 Chloroflexota bacterium | reverse complement strand
TGATGATTCTTTCTTATTGCAACTACTCTCTCAAATTTGAAGCGATTGCCCTGGGGCCGGTGAGCGCTCAAAACGATAGGGATTCCCCTTTAGCGCCCTTCAAAAGTTTCTTCACCACAGAGGACACCGAGGAACGCACAGAGGTCACAGAGTTTTCTGCTAGCTAATAGTTGGGCGCATAGTGATGGTCGACAAATGTCGATTTCTCGGTGTCCTCAATTTAACTCGATGTACTCGGTGGTAAATCTCTGGCTGTAACGTCAGCGTAAGGAACTCGGACTATGATAGGGAAACTTAGCTCGTTGGAAAGGATCACCGCCATGCAAAGGCTGAAACACGCGGACCGCGCATCGCTGACCGCAGTCATCATCGTTGTTTTATTCGCGGCGCTCGCCCTCCAAGGCCCGCGGACGCCCGTGAGCGGCCAGGACAGCTGTCGCCCCGGAAACCTCAACACAGCCAACTGGTCGACCGATTTCTGCAACAGCCAGGTCGACTTCGGCGAAATCCTGGTGGGGAACCCGACGAAGAATGGCATCCCCTCGGTCAGCAATCCGAATATGGAATCCCTGGAAGCGGCGTCGAGCTGGCTTCAAGATCGTTCACCGGTCATCGCGCTGGAGATTGAAGGCGAAGCCCGCGCTTATCCCTTGGCCATTCTGATGTGGCATGAGATCGCCAATGACGAAGTCGCCGGCCAGCCTGTCGCCGTCACCTTCTGCCCCTTGTGCAACAGCTCGGTGACATTTGACCGGCGCGTGAACGACAGTGTGCTGGACTTTGGCGTCAGCGGCTTGCTGCGCAACAGCGATCTGATTATGTATGATCGCGAGAGCGAGACCTGGTGGCAGCAACTCACCGGTGAAGGCTTGGTCGGCGAATACGCGGGGACGCTCTTGGATATCGTTCCCTCGCAGGTGATCGGCTTCGGCCGCTTCGCCGAGCGCTACCCCGAGGGCCGGGTGATGTCGCGCGCTACCGGCTACAACCGGCAATACGGCATCAACCCATACCGCAATTATGACAGCAGTCGCCGGCCCTTCCTGTTCAACGGCGTTGTCGATCCGCGCCTTGATTCGGCCGTCGATCATGTGCTGGCCGCTATCATTGGCGAAAATGCCAAGGCATATCCCTTTGAAATCCTGCGCCAGGATCGCGTGATCAACGATTCGATTGGCGAAACGCCGGTGGTGGTTTTCTACCAGAGCGGCGTCGCCAGCGCGCTGGGCGACTCTGTGATAGATACCGCCCGCGATATCGGCACGGCGGGCATGTACGAGGCGACCCTCGACGGCCTTGCGCTTCACTTCAGCCCGAACGATGACGGGGGCTTCCGCGATGAAGAGACGGGGTCAACCTGGAACGCCTTTGGCGAAGCCGTCGCCGGGGAATTGGCGGGCAGCCAACTCAACTGGGTTCACGCCTTCCCGCACTTCTGGTTCGCCTGGGCCGCCTTCCATCCCGAAACCGAAGTTTATGGCCTTGACCTCGCCCGCTAGTTTTATGTTGATGCAGGGGCGGCTGACGGTCAGTGTCTACGCGACCCTGTGAGTCGCCCGCCGCTGTACATGACCGGCTTTGAATGACTTAATCTAAAGGACAGACCATGATTGCAGAACTCCGTAAATTCAGACCCGTGTTCGTCTTGCTGCTGCTGCTGCTCATGTTGCCGAGCGCGTCGATGGCACAGCTCAGCTGCGAAAGTCCGCCCGCCCCCTTCGACGACGAAGGCTTGCTGAAGAACTGGCAGAGAGTGTGGAATCTGACTGATGTCTGCAAGAGCCGGCCGGGCGTGTTCTTCGAAATCATGTCGGGCGGCGTCGGGCGCGATGGCATCCCGCCCATCGACAACCCGCAATTCGATGACATCGCCGCCGCCGATGGCTGGCTGCAGCCCGCTTCACCCGTGATCGCGCTTGAGATCGACGGCCTGGCGCGCGCCTACCCGCTGGCAATCCTGACTCGGCACGAAATCGCCAATGATACGCTCAACGGCATACCGGTCGCTGTCACCTTTTGCCCGCTTTGCAACAGCGCCATCGTCTTCGACCGGCGCGTCGACGGCGAGACGCTGCGATTCGGCGTCAGTGGTTTGCTGCGCAACAGCGACCTGATCATATGGGATGACAAGACGCAATCGCTCTGGCAGCAATTGACCGGCGAGGGCATCATCGGGGCGCATACCGGCGCGCTGCTGGACATCCTTCCCTCGCAGTTGGTCGGTTATGGCGCCTTCAAGGAACAATATCCGCAGGGCGAAGTCCTGGCGCCGGGGGGACGCTTCTATGGCAGCAACCCATACGTCAATTACGACAGCAGCCCGCGTCCCTTCCTGTTCATGGGCGCGCTGGATGACCGCCTGCTGGCTACCGAGCGCGTCCTCGGCGGGACGATTGAGGGCGTCGCTGTCGCCTATCCCTTTGGCGAGCTGGCCGCCGCCGGCGTCATCAATGACCGCGTCGGTGGGCGGGAGGTGGCGGCCTTTTGGCAGCCGGGCGCTTTCAGCGCGCTGGACGCGGCCCGCATTGACCAATCGCGCGATGTGGGCATGGCGGCGCTTTATGAGCGTACGGTCGATGGTCAGACGCTGAGCTTCGCGCGGGTCAATGACGCCATCGCGGACGCCGAAACGGGCAGCGTCTGGAATATCTTCGGCAGAGCCGTCAGTGGCGAGCTGGCGGGGCGGCAGCTGCGGCAGATCAACGCCTTTCCGCATTTCTGGTTCGCTTGGGCCGCTTTCTATCCGGAGACGATACTTTATGGATACCAGCCGCCCAGCGCCGAAGAAACCGCCCGTTACGAACTTGATCCCATCCTGGGCGATCCCGCCGCGCCTGTGACCCTGATTGAATATGGCGCCTACGGCTGCCACGCCTGCAAATACTGGCATGAAGAGGGCATTGTCGAGCGCTTGCTCGAAGAATTTGATGGCCAGGTGAACTTCATTTACCGCGATATTCCCATCATCGTGCCGCCCTACAGCCAGCGCGCCGCTGAAATCGCCCAGTGCGCCCTCGACCAGGGCAACGGCTCATTCTGGACGATGCACGACGTGATTTACAGGCTTGCCGAGCAGGGCCGCGCCAGCGCCGATGACCTGCTGCGGCTGGGCGGGGAAGCCGGCCTGGATGAGGTTGCCCTGCGCAGCTGCTACGAAGCGGGCACGCACATCGCGACGGTCGCTTATGATCAGGAACGGGGGGGCGCCCTGGGCATTCGCAGCACGCCGACATTTGTCATTGCCGGCGCGCCCGTGCCGAATGCGAACCCCGACCTGCTGCGCCAACTGCTGCAAGCGGAACTTGACAAGCTCGACGGTCAGGAGTGACACCGGTACGGGCGAGCCGCCGCCTCGCTCATAAAAGCGTAGAATGCAGGGGCGGCCTGGCAGGTCGCCCTTTGCAACACAACGCTTTAGGGCTTGTCCGGTACTCTAGCGAAATTGTCGCTTTTTCTACCCCATCCCCCGGCCCCTTACCCGAATCATCAGGGAAGGGGAGCTTTTCTTGGCGAATTAAGTAGAAATCTGTCGCCCTTCGCAAGTTACGCCCGCATTTTAGTTTTGTTTTGGTGTAATTTCAGTTGTTGTTGCGTAAGAAATGCAGTACCGGACAAGCCTTTTAGAGCCAACCCCTCAGATCGCCCGCTGAAGCGAAGTTGAAGATTACAATATCTGATCGAGGAATTCCTGAGTGCGCGGATGATGCTCGATATCGGGGCTGAAGAAATTCTCCGGCGGTCCCTGCTCAACGATGCGCCCCATATCCATGAAGATGATGCGGTCGGCCACTTCGCGCGCGAAGCCCATCTCATGCGTGACCACCAGCATGGTCATACCCGTGCGCGCCAATTCCTTCATCACATCGAGCACTTCCTTGATCATCTCGGGATCGAGGGCGGAAGTCGGCTCATCAAAGAGCATGATCTTCGGCTCCATCGCCAGCGCCCGCGCAATCGCCACCCGCTGCTGCTGCCCGCCGGATAACTGACCGGGATACTTGAAGGCCTGCTCCGGAATCTCGATGCGTTCGAGCAATTCCATCGCTCGCTGCTCCGCTTTGTCGCGCGCCCAATGCCGCACTTTCATCGGCGCCAGCGTGATGTTGTCCATAACGGTCAAGTGGGGGAAGAGATTAAACTGTTGGAAGACCATGCCGGTATCGCGGCGGATGTCGGCGATATTTTGCACATCGTGGCTCAGCTCGATGCCACCGACAATGATCTGCCCGTCCTGATGCTCCTCAAGGCGGTTGATGCAGCGGATAAAGGTCGACTTGCCGGAGCCGGAGGGTCCGATAATCACCAGCACTTCTTGCGGCATCACCTCGATTGAGATGTTGCGCAGCACATGAAATTCGCCGAACCATTTGTTCATATCGCGGCAGATGATGATCGGCTCGTCGCCCGCCATGACCTGTCTTTTGCCATCTTCCATTTCAACCTCCCGCCAATTCCACTAGCTGCAAGCCCCGTCAGTTCCCGACTTGCGCCTCCCTAGAGCTGCTGCGCCCGCGCCGCCCCGGAGCCGGTCGCTTCGATTCGCCGGCTGATGTAGGACATGATGTAACTGAAAACGAAGAAGAGCAGCGCCACGTACAAATAGGCTTCTTGACGCTTCTGCAAGAATTCGGGCTGCGCCACCACGCGGTTCGCCACGCCTGTGATATCCGCCAAGCCAACGATGGCGACCAGTGACGTATCCTTAAAGAGAGAGATGAATTGACCCACCAAGGCCGGGATCACCGCGCGCAAGGCTTGCGGCAGCAGGACGTAGAGCGTCGTTTGCCAAGTCGACAAGCCGACCGCCTGCGCCGCTTCGGTCTGACCGCGATCGAGCGATTGCAAGCCGCCGCGCACGTTTTCGGCCAGATAGGCGGCGCTGAACATGGTGAAGGCGACCCAGGCGCGTATCGCGTTTTCGATGGACGCCAGGGTGGGGTCGACCAGCGGCACCAGCAGCACCGCCATAAACAGCAGCGTAATCAAGGGAACGCCGCGCACGATTTCGATATAAAGCGTACAAGCATAGCGGACGACCACCAGGCCGCTGCGCCGGCCCAGCGCCAAGCCCAGCCCCAGCGGGAATGAGGCCGCGATGCCGAGCACGGTCAACTGCATGGTGATCATCAGACCGCCCCAAAGCCGCTTGTCAGACAGGGGCAGCAACTCATCCGGCGATGTTTGCAGGATTCCCTGCGCGCTCAAGCCACTGACGATGCCGGGGATGATCCACAAAGCGGCCAGCCAGGCGACCGCCACGGCAGCGAGACTGTGCGTCGGATAGCGATGAAAGAGCCGTCCCCTGCCCACGCCTTTTGCCATGCGCTTTTCCGCCTGCCCCTCTTCGCCCCGCTTGAAGGCGACGACGCCGGCGGCCAGCCAGACGATAAAATAGATGATTGACCAGCGATCAACCGCAGTGAAACTTTGCATCCACAAGAACGTCAGCAGGAGCAATCCAATGATGATGCGATTCGAGGTCCATTTGCTGGCGCCGCTGAAGAACATCCAGCCCAGCCACAAAATAAAGGCCAAGCCTGCGGACAGCGCCGCCGAACCATCCGCCGATTCTGACAGCGTGTTCGTATTGACCAGGGCGAAAAGAAAGGCGAGGCAGCAGATGAGGTAGCCATAGCGTTTGACGCCGATAGGCAGGCTGTCTTTGAGCGCGGCGCCGCCCAGGCCGGCCAGTACGCCGACAATGGCCAACAGCAGCCAAAGCAGAGGCCTAGCGGCGCCGTCTGCGTACCAGCCTTGCCAGACCATGTTGATGATGAAGGCTTGCGCGATTTGCAATAAGAAGCCGCCGACCAGCAGCGCGTAACCCAGCATGCCCTCGAAGTTGAGCCCGATGCAATACATCAGCAGCAGCCAGACCAGGCCGCCGACTATGCTGCCCAGCGTCGCCCCGGAAAGACCGCCCACGCCCGACGCCATGGCGAACATCACAACGGGGAAAATGCCCCAGCCATACATCAGCAGCCGATTGAGCGAGCCTTCCGCGTCCTCGCCCGCATTGCTTCGGTTCAGCCAGGCATCGCCGCGGCGCGCCAGAAAAACAGCGCCGAACGCGGCCACGATTTTCAATATCACGGCGACAATGCCGGTGAGGACGCCGCCATCAAACAGAGCGAAATAGAGCAGCAGAATGACCAAGGGCGCCAAAGACTGCGCCAGCGCCGTCGCTCGGCTGCGGCCGCTGCGGAAAATGGTATTCTCGCCCAGCAAATGCGCCAGCGCGCGACCCAGGATGAAACCCCAGGCCACGGTAATGAGGCAGGGGATTAAGAGGGCTTCGACCTGTTCAAAGAATGGCGGTATGAAATGAACCAGGTATGTTTGCAGATTGCGCAAGCCGCGAAACTGATTGTCTATCAATACGACAAAGGGCATCGCTTTGCCGTCATCGCGCTTGGGGCGGCTCTCGGTGACGACGAGCTCATTGTCGGTCAAGCGCACGAAGCGAGATTCGGTCGCGCTCAGCGTACGCTCGACGATCGGAAAGATGCCCCGCGCCGCCAGGATCGTGCTGCCTTCTTCGCCTTCAGCCGCGTTCTTGCTCAGGATGTACCAGCCGTCCCGCGGAATATCGTAGGAGACACTATCCGCCGACCCGCTCAAGACAGCCTCCGCCAGCGGCTCGCGCGTGCCCGCGTCCAGGATCGCCACCGCCATCGGCGTCGTGCCGAGCTCGTACAACTCCAACACGGATTGCGGCGTCAGCAGGCGCACGAAGAGTTCCCGCAGGAATGCGGCTTCGCGCGGCAGGGGCCGGATCAATTCTTCATCGTCGTCGGCCTGGTCCGGCTTGCCGATGAGATCTTCCGACAGCTGAAGCACGATGAGTTCGCCCAGGTCCTCCAGTTGTTCGCTGGCCAGCGCCGTTTGGGTCAATTGCGCGACCGCCTCTTTCAGTTCAGCCGGAATCGCGTCATTGACCGACAGGTTCCTGGCCGCGTCTTCCAAGGCCTTGGCGCCGTCCAGAATCGCGTCTTCGCGCGGGTCAAGGCCGCGGGCGGCCCGCTCAAGCCGGTCCAGCCAATAACGCAGCTCGCCGACTTCCGCGTCCGCCGCCGTCAAGTGGGCGCCAAAATGCCCGACCGCGTCCGCAGTCGAGGCCAGCATATCGTTGGTGCGCGTGAATGTGCGCACATTCAGCCGCGTGCGTTCTTCCAGCGCTTCGGTCAATTCCCCGCTCAGCATACGGTCGAAGGCATCGCCCGTCCTGGCCCGCTGCTCGATGCGATTGCGAGCGGCGTTGCCCAAAGCGTTGGAGGCGCGGTCGGAAAAGCCCGATAGCGTACTCAAGGTTTCGATATCGACAACTTCATCAAGCGCCATACGGACCGACACCGTCTCGCCCGCCTGCGCGATGAAGGCGAGCTCCGATTGGGGCGTCAGTTTGCTGGCGCGGTCGACAATATCCACATTGCCGGCGGTGAAATACGAGGGCGGCTGCTCAATGGTCGCCTCTATGATGGGCGGCAGCGCACCCGTGATCAAGACGACCGCCAGCGCGACGCTGGCCAAGGCGCGAGCGGCGCCGCGCGCCCAGGCCGCCAGGCTGACCCCGGTCAAAAACGCCGCCAGCAGCACCGTCAGCGCCAGACGCCACTCGAAGAATGGTTCGAAGGACAGCATCATGAAGAGGCGCTGATTGTTGATGATGGCGAACCAGTTGGCGGAGCGCACCGCCCAATCGAAAAAGCCGGCCGCCAACGTGAGAATCAGCAACGTCGTCAGGATAGTCACGGCGATATCGGCCGGTGAATTGAGGAGGTTTTGCCGCAGCCAGCCCGCCAGGCCGACCTCAAGCGTCGGTGGCGGCCGCGCCGGCTCATCCTGATGATTGATGATCGATTGGCTGGGGTCCGCGCTCATTTGCTCCGCCATTGCCCGCCTACCTGGTAACCAGCTGATAGCGCTGGTTGACCACGTTCATCACTAATGAAATGCACAGACTAATCAACAAGTATGAAAGCATAACCATCACGATGCCTGTTACCGATTGACCCGACTGATTGATTATCGTGAACGTCACCTGATAGATATCCGTGTAGGCCACGGCGATCGCCAGGCTGGAATTTTTGGAGAGATTCAAAAACTGATTGCCCAGCGGCGGTATGATGACGCGCAGCGCCTGCGGCAAGATGATCAAGCGCAGCATATCGCCTTGCGACAGCCCCAAGGCCCGCGAGGCTTCCAACTGCCCTTTGGGGACCGCCTGAATGCCGGCCCGCACAATCTCGGCGATGAAGGCCGAGGTGTAAATGACCAGGCCCAGGAAGATGGCCAGATACGATGGCGAGAATTCGATGCCCGTCTCGATGTTGCGCCCGCGCCTGTCCAGCGTGGGCGGGCGGAAGATCAGCGGCTGCCGCGTGTATTCCAGCTCTTGCTCAATTGTCAGCAGGGCGGATTCGAAAGCCTCTTCGTACTCCATCTCGATGAATTCATCACGGTCATCATCGTAGACCGCAATCTGCGACGGCGTCGGGCGCATGCCGATTATGAGCCAGCCCAGCAGCGTGAACCCGACGAAGGCAGCCAGGGCATAACGCGTTCGCGGAATCGGCTGGCCGCTGCTCTCCGTGATAAAGGCGAAATAGCGCGACATCGCGAAGGACACGACAGCGCCAATCACGACAAAAACCATCCAGATCCCGAAGAGCGAAGTCGGAATCAATTCGAAGATGGCGACGCCCTTGATGCTGATGTAGATGCCCGGCCGAAATTCAATCGGCGTCCCTGCGCCGACGATGACGATGCCGAGCAGGTTGACCAACAGGACGACCGCGATCCCCACTTGCCGCAGGCCATTGCGCCAGGCCGGGCGCCGCAGCGAGCCGCTGTATTGCCAGATCAAAAGAATGACCAGCAAGGACAGACCATATTGCAGCAGCGGCAGGCTGCGGATGCCCTCTTGCGGGAAGGCGATGGATTCCTGCTGCGGCGGCAAGGAAAAAAGCGCGATATAAAACCAGGCGAAAATCTGCAGCAGGACCGGCGTGTTGCGCAAGACCTCGACATAGACGCGCGAAATCGTGCGCAGCAAGAAGTTCCGGCTCAACAAGAAGATGCCGACCATGATGCCGATCACGGTTGTCGACGCCAAGCCCAGCAAAACAACGCGCAGCGTATTGATGAAGCCAACCTGAAAAGCGTCAATGTAACGATCGTTCGAGGAGTAACTGCCGGAATCGGCGAGGTCGAAGCCGGCTCGGTTCTGCAAGAATTCGAAATTCGGCGATTGATTGGTGGATTCCAGCGCGGTGTTGATGCGCGTCTGCAAATCGTTCAGGACGATGACGACGATGACGACGAATATCAACTGCGCGATGCCCCTGATAATGCGGGCGTCACGGAATATCGCCGGCAAAAGCTGCTCTTGTTGACCCGCTGTTTTTGCTGTCATACGCTAATTGCCACAGAGATGGAGGATCTCTTCCGCCCGGCTCGTCGCTCAACTGGAATAATTTTATTCAATCTCGGCGGATATGACAAATTCTGGAAGTGTATACCTTTCGGTGGAAACAAAAAAACTTTACCACCGAGGACACCGAGAAAATCGAGGACACCGAGAAACGTAGACTATATGCAATTTCTTTGTGTCCTTCTTTCCTTTGTGGTGAAAATGAATTTCCACCGACTTCGATACACTACCCAAATTCTACGTTGAATCGAAATTGCGCCTGCGCATCCCGCGTCGCCCGCCCGACGAATTCGAATTGACCAGGGGCCGCCCAAAACCGGCGAGATTTCCGAAACTTACATAAAAACAAAAGGCGCGCCACCGCTTGGGTGACACGCCTCTGCAAAACTTGCGCCAGCTGCGTTCAGCTTCGGTTTAACGGAAGGGCGCCGCGTACATGAGGCCGCCGTCCGTCCACAGGGCGTTGAAGCCGCGTTCCAGGCCGAAGATCGTATCCGGACCCAGATTGCGGTCGAAGATCTCGGCGTAGTTGCCCAACTGCGTGATCACATCAACCATGAACTGATCGTTGATGCCGAGATAGTCGCCAGCCACATTGTCGCCCAGGCCTAGCAGGCGGCCGATGCCGGCATCTTCGCTATCCATATAGTCGCCGATGTTCATGCTGTTGATGCCAAATTCTTCCGCGGACAGCAGACCCCAAACGACCCAGCGGATAATGTCGGCGAAATTGGCGTCGTTCTGCGGGCTGACCGGGCCAAGCGGTTCCTTGCTGATGGCGCCGGGCAGAATCGAGTGCGCGGCGGGATCAGCCGAAGTGGCCTTGCGCGAAACCAGGCTGCTGATATCGCTGGTGAAGGCATCGCAGGCGCCTGCTTCATAGGCATCCATGATGGCGTCGAAATCCGGGAATGTGTTCAGCTCCCAGTCAGCGTTCAGCGCGTTGGCCTTGTCCGTGATGTTCAGCTCAGTGGTGGTGCCGGCGGTCGCGCACATGGTGATGCTCTCTTCGCCGAGCTCGTCAATGGTGGTCACGCCAAAGTCGATCTTGACCATGATGCCCTGGCCATCATAGAAGGTCGTGGGCCCGAAGGTCGCGCCCCATTCGGTATCGCGGCTGAGCGTCCAGGTCGTGTTGCGGCTTAGCATATCAATCTCGCCACTTGCCAGCGCGGTCGGGCGTTCAGCGGCGGCCAGCGGACGGAAGGCGATTGCGTTGGCGTCACCGAGGATTGCGGCGGCGACGGCGCGGCAAATGTCCACATCAAAACCTTCAAACTCGCCGGCGTCATTCTGCGTGCCAAAACCGGGCAGTACCGAGTTCACGCCGCAGATCAACTCACCGCGATCGCGAATGCGCTCAACGATGTGCCCGTCCTGCGCGGACGCCAGCCCGACGCTCACGAGGAAAACAGCGACCACAAGTAGTCCTACCAATACAAGACGATTCATTTTTCTCCAACCTCCTTGGGGAATTTAGATTGAACGGCGATACTTGCGCTGAATGCCAGCGTTTTCGACGAAGGCTCCAGCGCTGCTTACAATATCAGTCTACAATAGTTTGCCGAGACTATGCAACAGCTTGGGGCAACAAAACCGCCCGACGAAGCTGCTTTCGGGCGGCTTTGCTCTTGGCGATTTGATTGCGAATCAGATTCGCAAATCCAGGCTTGTTACTTGCTGGCCAACTCAAAATCGGCCGGGCGGACGGCTTCCAGCGCCTTCAAGATGCCGGCCCGTACTTCGCCCGGTTCCGCATGGCGCCCAACCTCGTGCTTGGAGAAAACCAACTCGCCGTTGACCGTGACGTCAAAGACGCCGCCGGTGCCCGGGATCAGTTTCCAACTGCTGATGAAATATTCAATTTCGCGTTCGTTCAAGATTTCGTCCGTCAAACTGACGGCATTGGGTTGGTGTCCTCAAGTCGCGCAGTACTTGACGACAACGTCCATTCCACCTTCTTGCATAAGATTGCTCCTCTTCAAGCGTTCTTCACGGCCGATAGTCGTAGCATAACACTTAGGTCGCGCGTTTGCAACAATCTGACCCCATACTTTTTCTGCCGCATAGGGACCACTGTTTTCGATCTTGGGCTTTGCATTATACTCATGTAATATTGATTCTAAAGGCATTTACTTTCTTGGGGGACCACAATGCTACTTAAGCCATTCGAAAAAATGCAAGAGCGTGTTGAAGATGCTAGGGATGACTCCGCACGAGAGTATTTCGATTCGTTAATGCTTTTTGGGGAAATGGTTTTCAAATTTGCGATTGCCGGTTTGGTATCTGCCGTTACAGATGGTAAAGATCGTCACCAATACAGACTAAAGCATCGACTGGTGCGAGCCGACAGTATCGGCGAGTGGAGTCAAGTTCTTGAACAAATCATCGCGGGCGTTGCAGCACAACACCTGCATGACGAGATCGTAGCTGACGGAAACGAGGCAAGCCAACTCAGTGACAGGAGACTGTCAGGAACATGGCAGCACGAAAGTGTGACACTTCTGCGCAAATGCGTTGAAATTGCCCATCCGCCATTTGATTCACAATCTGATAAACAAGTCAGAGGAAAGATGTGGTTTCACGATTTTGCCACATTGCGCAACAAGTCAAAAGCTCATGGAGCACTTCTTAGCGACGATGTCCGTTCAATGTGTGAACCGTTGCATCGGTCCATTATCATCATTGCAGAGGAGTTTCTAATCTTCCGGCGACCTTGGGCGTATCTTCAGCAGACTCTAAAAGGGAAATACCACGTCGTTCGGTGGCATAGTGAAGCGCACAGTTTAGATATGCTCGCCACAAAGTTGGGCAGCCAGATCACTCTACATGAGGGCTTGTACATCCACTTTGGACAACACGTCAATCGCGAGAACTTACGTGAAGTAGATTTGATTGTTTCGGATTCAGAAATAGATAACGTCTTTGTCTCGAACGGGGGATGGAATGGCAAAAGAATAGAGATGATTTCGTACCTGTCTGGCGAGAAACAATACCCGGATGCAAAGGAGTATAGGAAACCAGTTACTGATTTGCCAGACAGTGAAACACAGGGCCTTTCCGAGCTTGTCGAAACGGGTGCACACGGAGACACAATAACAAATCTACCGTCAAGGCCCGTCGAGTATATTCGCCGACTTGAAGAGGAAGAGAGTCTATATCGGGAAATCGTAAATGATACACCTCATCATATCATTACGTTGCGTGGGCGAGGGGGCATCGGGAAAACGTGGTTGACACTTGAGGTATTACATAGAATTGCACATGAAGAGCATTTCCGGGCAATATTGTGGTTTAGCTCAAGAGATATCGACTTGTCGATAACCGGAGTGCCTAAACAAGTTAAACCACAAGTGTTGAACCAGGACGATATTGCTGACGTATTCAAAGGATTGCTGGGCACTTACTTCTTGAGTTTTGAAGAGTTAAAGGACAAAGCAAATGCCGTAACGTTTCTGCAACAGAACATGCACAAGAGTGAGTTAGGGAAAATTCTATTCGCTTTCGACAACTTTGAAACGGTAGCAAGCCCAGTGGAGTTGTACGAATGGATTTACCAATACTTGGGAAAGACTAACAAGGCAGTAATAACCACACGGGTACGCGAATTCAAAGCTGACTTTCCGATAGAACTAGAAGGCATGTCTAATGAAGAATGCAACAAACTAATAGACTCAACGGCAGATAGGTTGTTTATTCGTCATCACTTGAGCAGTGCGTTTACAGATCGGTTGATAGGCTTCTCGGAGGGTCATCCATATGTCATAAAGATCGTATTAGGTGAAATCAAAAAGTCTGACCGCTTAGTTCAATTGGAGAACATTGTTACGAATCATGACGACTTGTTGGATTCGCTTTTTGAGCGGAACTACAATCAATTGAATAAGGTCGCTAAGCGCGTGTTCCTAACCCTATGCGACTGGCAGTCGTTAGTCGCGGAATCGGCACTAGAGGCTGTACTGCTGCGTCCTGATAACGGCATGCGACGCATATCTGAAGCAATTGACGCACTTTATGACAGTTCGCTTATCCGTAAGCGTGACTCCACCGCTGACAACGAGACGTACTGGGAAGTGCCGTTGGTTGCGTCCCAATTTGGCACGAGGAAGTTAGAAACCAGCACCATGAAAATGGCGATAAAGGCCGACCTGAAATTCTTGCGATCATTTGGTGTCACTCAAGAATCCGACCTTAGCAAGACCATTTCACCACGAATAAGCAGGCTATTTGGTGAGATAAGAAGACAAATCCGCAATTGTCCAAGTGAACTAGAATTATACAAACCGATTGTGGAATTCATTGCCAAGCGCAGATATCCAGAAGCGTGGTTATATCTAGCTGATCTCTACGCAGAATATAACGATACTGAAAAGCATAAAGAAACGCTAAGAAATTTTATAGAATTTTCAGGGGATACTCAGAAGAAGCGAATGATATGGGAAAAGCTAGCCAATCTTAGCGCCGCCGATCACGAATACTCGGAGGAACTCGACGCTCGTATTCAACTGGCCCAAATGCCGGGGACTTCATATGACAAAATCAGCGAGGCGGTGAATCGCTTCAATGCTATAAATAGTCCCAGAAATGAAGAACGGAAATACATTTTCGACGAAGGAGAGAAAGAAGTTATCTTGGACTTACTAATTGAGTTAATGGAAAGCAGAATAGAAAAAGCTAATGCTGACGATTTCTCTAGGCTCGGCTGGCTGTATATGCAGAGCAAGCAAAATGAGAAGGCGCTCGACGCGGCAGAGCGTGGCCTCAAAGTCGATCCCGGCAATGAATATTGTCAAAATCTTAAGAGCAAGGCACTTGATGCTCTCGACCAACTTCCGTTTGCGTTGTATTAGTGCCCTATTCACACAGTTTCTAGAATCCTCAAATCACCCATTCACACCACAATATTCACCTTCGGGTCAGTCCCGTTCCGCCCCGGAATGAAGATCGTGCGCCGCGGCGCTTTGCCATCCAGGAAGCGCTGGGCGGCCCCGCTCGCCAAAGCCAGCTCCCGCGCCCGTTCCTGCGCGATATCGACGGCCACCGAGATGGTCTCCCGCGGCTTGCCGTTGATCATCACCACCAGATCGACCTGCTCCTCGCGCGCTTTTTCGGCGTCATATTCGGGCCAGGGCTGGCGGTGCACGCTGTATTCCCAGCCCAGCATCGCCCAAAGTTCCTCGGCGATATGGGGCGCGAAAGGCGCCAGCAAGCGTATCGCCTGATTCATCACCGAATGCCAGACTTCCGCGCCGATGCCGCCTGCGCGCAGCGCCGCTTTCAGGGCGTTTTTGAACTTCATCTGTTCGGCGATGGCGGTGTTGAAGCTGAATTCCTCCAGGCCGCGGTTGATGACGGCGATCGTCTGATGCAGCTTGCGCTCGATATCGCGTTCGGCTGACGGGTCACCGGGCGCGCTGGGCGCACCGGCAGCCGCAATCTCCCAGACATCCCCCAGCCAGCCTTGCGGGCCCTTGATGTTGTTTTCGTTCCAGGGGCCGCCCTTCTGCCAATCGAAGTTGAACATCAGGTAGCAGCGCATGGCATCGGCGCCGTATTCCGCGACCAGTTCATCCGGGTTGACCACATTGCCCTTGCTTTTGGACATGCGCTGGATATCCAGGTGATGGCGCAGTTGATTCACGTTGTTCTCGCCGGCGATATCGGGAATGATGATCTCGGCGTCGGGCTGCACATCGACGAATTGAGTGATTCCCGCCATATCGACATGCAAGACATTCTCGGTGCGATGGGCGAGCTCGCCGAAGACGCCGGCGAAACCGGGCGGCACCTGATTCCATTCGACCACCTCGACGCGCTCCGCCAGCAGCCTGCCCCCGACCTGCCTGCCGCCGCAGAGCACGAAATCGCCCTGCCGCTCCCCGCCCAGGACCTGTCCCTGATTGCGCAGCACCGTCATCGGCTCGTCAAATGCGCCGGCGGGGTCGCGTCCATTTCGGCGCATCGCTTCAATCGCGTCGTCAAAGAGGCCGATATCGCGCAGCGCTTTGGTGAAGAATCGCGTGTACAGCAGGTGCATCACCGCGTGCTCCGCCCCGCCGGTATAAACATCAACCGGCAGCCAGTAGGCCGCTTCCTCGGCGTCGAAGGGCGCGCTCTCGCATTCCGGCGACAGATAACGCAGTTGATACCAGGACGAGCACATGAAGGTATCGAGCGTATCGGTCTCGCGGCGGCGCTTTTCGTCCACCTTATAGAATGGCTCGTGATAGGTCAGCGGGCTGCGGCCGGTCGGCATGAAGTCGACATCTTCCGGCAATTCCACCGGCAATTGCTCATCGTCCACCGGTATCACCGCGTCGCCGTCGAAGATCATCGGTATCGGGCTGCCCCAATAACGCTGGCGGCTGATCAGCCAATCGCGCAGACGGTAATTGACTGCTTCCTCGCCTTTGCCCGTCGCTTCCAGCCAGTCGATGACGCGATTGATGGCCGGGTTTTTGCGCCCTTTGTCCCAAGTGCTTTCGCTTCCATCCATCGCGTCCGAATTGACCATCAGGCCGGGGCCATCGTATGCCGCGCTCATCGTATCGCCATCCAGCGCTTCAGCCGCGTCAACGGGCTGAATCACCACCCGGACCGGCAGCCCTTGGGCGCGCGCGAACTCGAAGTCGCGCTGGTCATGCGCCGGCACCGCCATGATCGCGCCCGTCCCATACGTGATCATCACATAATCGGCGATCCAGATGGGGATGCGCTCGTCGTTGACCGGGTTGATGGCGAAAGCGCCGGTGAAGACGCCCGTCTTTTCGCGATCCTCAACCATGCGCTCGATTTCGCTCTCTAGCGCCGTCCGCTCGACATAAGCCCGCACCGCCGGTCGCCGCTCCTCGGTTGTGATCTTCTCGACCAGATCGTGCTCGGGCGCCAGCACCATGAATGTCGCGCCCCAGAGCGTGTCCGGTCGCGTGGTATAGATTTCGATGGGATGGCCGCCGACTTCGGTCCGGAAGGTCGCGCGAGCGCCTTCGCTGCGGCCGATCCAGTTGGTCTGCATGATCTTGATCGATTCGGGCCAATCCAGCGGCTTGAAGTTCAGCAGCTCGTCGGCGTAGCGGGTGATGGCGAAGAACCACTGCTCCATCATCTTGTGAACGACCGGCTGGCCCATGCGCTCGTCTTTGCCGTCGATAACCTGCTCATTGGCCAGGACGGTCTGCAAAGTCTCCGACCAGTTCACCAGCGCCGAGCCGCGGTAAGCCAGGCCATGCTCATAGAATTTTTTGAAGAACCACTCCGACCACTTGTAGTATTCCGGCGTGCAGGAAATGGCTTCCCGTTCCCAATCGAACATGGCGCCCATGCTGCGCAGCTGCTCGCGCATGCGTTCGATATTGGCGTAGGTCCACTTCCAGGGATGGATGTTGTTGGAAATGGCCGCTTGCTCGGCCGGCAAGCCAAAAGCGTCAAAGCCCATCGGGAAGAGCACATTGTAGCCCTTCATGCGCATCCAGCGGGCGCGCGCGTCTGACGGCGTCATGGCGAACCAGTGGCCGATGTGCAAATCGCCCGATGGATAGGGCAGCATGGTCAAGGCATAATGTTTGGGCTTGCTCCAATCCACTTTCGAGCGGTAGAGCTCGGTCGCCTCCCATTCGCGCTGCCATTTCACTTCTATCGCATGGGGTTGATACTTGTCAGACATGGGCTTTCTCTGTTTCTCTTTCAGATGTGAATACGCAAAGGGCGCATCTAGCGCGCGCCATAAATGTGCAGATCGTTCACTTGGATTAGCAGTGCGAAGCGTGGGGCAAGTTCTGGGGAAAAACGAAGCAAGCGGCCGTCGCGGCCTACATAAGGAAAGAGCGGGTCACCCCGAAGCCCGAGGTCGCTATTGCTTTCATGTCATGCTTGCTTTCGTCTCGTCTGGCGCGGAGCGTAACATAGCGCGCCGAGTTTGTAAACAGCGGATGCGGGCGAGGCAATTTTGGACCAATTTATCCTTGCGGAGGCGGGCTCGCCCCTACATGGCTCTGTTTGGGCGGGCGGGGCCTAGCCGCCCCAGGTCCGGCGCAAGACGCGCAGCCAATTCTGATGACTCAGCTTCTGCAGCAGATCATCATTGTAGCCGGCGTCTTTCAACGCGGCAATCAGATTTGGCAGCTTCGAGACATCGCCCACGGCGTCGGGCACACGCGCGCCATCGTAATCCGAGCCCAGGCCGACGCGGGTCTCGCCCAGCCGCTCCACCAGGTAATCCAGGTGGCGCACCATCACATCAAGCGGACGGTCGCTATCCCAAGCGCCGTCTTCGTTGAGAAAGCCGGTAGCGAAATTCAAGCCGACCATGCCGTCCGAGGCTTTGATCGCGTCCAGCTGCTTGTCGGTCAGGTTGCGCGAGATCGGGCAGAGCGCATGGACGTTGGAATGGGTGGCGATCAGTGGCGCGTCGCTCAAGGCGGCCACATCCCAAAAGCCTTTTTCATTCATGTGCGAAAGGTCAATCAGGATGCCGAGCTCGTTGCAGCGCTTGACCAGCCGCTTGCCCGCGTCGGTCAAGCCGGGACCGATATCGGGCGACGACGGGAAGGCGATTGGCACGCCGTGGGCGAAGATTGTCGGGCGGCTCCAGACGATGCCCAGCGAGCGCAGCCCAGCTCGATAAAGCACTTCAAGCGCGTCGAGGTCTTTGTCAATGGCTTCGGCGCCTTCAAAATGCAGGATGGCGGCGAAGATCTCATTGTCGATGCACTGCTGCAATTCATCTGCCGTGCGGACCACCTTAATCTGCCCCTCAGATTCCGCCTCCAGCCTGAATAGGTCAGCCGTCATGCGCAGCGCGCAACTTCGCGCAAATTCGAAATCGACCGCCGGCGGGGTGAAGGGCTTGGATGTATCCGGCATGCTGTCCGGCGCGATACGCTCCTTATTGGGCGCCCAGACAGCGAAGAAGCCGCCGGCAAAACCGCCCCTGCGCGCCCGAACCAGGTCGATATGCCCGCTGTCCAACTCGCGGAAAAGGTCTCGGTAACTGACATCATCGTCTTGATAGAAACGCAGCAGCGTATCGTTATGGCCATCAAATATCGGGTATTCCGCCATGATCCGTCTCCAAAATTGCCTGTGCGGCGCGACGTTTAGATGATGTCAGCAAATCAAAAAGGCCGCAAGTTTTCGCTTCCGCGGCATAAAGCAAACGACGCAGCCCTTTCGAACTGCGCCGCAAGCGATGCCGCCGGTATTTCAAACTAGCTGTCTTTGTGGCCGCCGCGCCTCTTGTCGACCGGCACGGGCACGCGAGCCGGCTTGCGTGGCTGCCGCGCTCCCATATCGAGCAGGTCATCCAATTCCTTCACAATCCGCCGACCCATCTCCAGCAACTCTTCCCAAACACTGCGCCTGTGCTTCGCCACGGCAGCGCCCTTTCCGGAATCCCGCATTCCATGCAAGCTCGCCAGTGGACCTGAGGGGACTCGAACCCCTGACTTCCACAATGCCATTGTGGCGCTCTCCCAACTGAGCTACAGGCCCGCAAGTTGGCGTATCTTAGCGACGATGCAGACGACTGTCAATAGATACGCGAATTCGACGCTGAAGCCTTAGGGCGGGACAGCGAATGCGTCAAAATGCGTGAGTGCTGGGCGCCGTTACCGCTTGAGCGCCTCGCGCTCGGCTTGGAGCTGTTGAAGACGCTTAATCTCGTCATCTGGTTCGTCTTCCCAATCGACCAGTCGATAGGGCGCCGCTTTATGCCGTCGGCTTTCCAGCGATTCGCGCAATTCGGTCAATTCGTCCAGCAGCGTGTTGAAGCGCTCCTCGTCTGATTTCATACTTGCAAGCGCGCCTCTTTCCATCCGGCTCTTGCGCGACAGTCTCCACTTGTTCAGCAAACTCAATGCTCCCGTCAGCACGATGTGAATGGCGAGGATTCCGGTCCAGGCCGCATGAAAGGGGAGCGGCACATCGGCCTGGTTAAAGATGAAACCCGATCGGTACATCAGGTCGACGAATTCCCACCAGGTGTAAAGAATCGCGCCGATGTAGATAGCGACGTGAAGATACAGGATTCCGCGCAGCGTTATCAGCTTTGGCCTGTTGCTTTTGCGCTTGCGAGCCATTGGATGCCTTCCCCGCCGTCGTGGATCTTGCGGATTGCGCGCCCCACCCGCGGGCAGCCTGCCACCCCGATTATATTCGCGGAGCGCGATTTCTAACAGCCATCTCCCGTCTTCGCCGCAACTGACTCTTGACAGCGGCTGAATTCACCGGCAAACGCGCATGCCAAAGGCCGCCAAGTTATGGCATAATGGCGACGGTTTTCACAAGCGGAGAAAGACGATCTGATGGCGGAATCAGGCAACCCACTAAGCGTTCTGGTCACGGGCGGCGCCGTGGGCGTCGGGCTCGCGACGGCGCGCGCATTGCTTAAACGAGGGCACAAGGTCGCCGCGACTGCCCCGGACGCGGCGGGCGCCCTGGCAATTCGTCAGGCGGACGCGCTGCCGGTCTACCCCAATCTCGGCCGCGCCAGTGAAGTCTTGAGCATCCTGCAACTGACAAAGGCCGACGCGCTGGTTCATGCCGCGCCGCAGATTTGTGGCGCTGTCCCGCAGGCCGGCGCGGAAGACGCCCCCGCCGTCGACAACCTGATCGAATGCACCGCCGCTGTGATCGAGGCGGCGAAACAGCATGGCCTCAAGCGCGTGGTTTCACTTAGCTTCGCCTACCTTTACGAGGCCGCGGATGGCGCCGCCAGAGAAGGCGACCGCGATGCGCATGACGCCGAGTATGCGCCGATGCTGCGGGCCGAGACGCTCGTCCGCGAAAGCGGCTTGAGCGGCGCTATCATACGCAGCGGCTACATCTACGGCGGCCACAGCAGCGAAACCGCCGCCCTCGCCGATGCCATCAAGGGCTCACAGCGGCTCCCCAACGGTGACCGGCCCGCCTCCTGGATCCACGAAGACGATCTGGCAGCGGCCTTCGTCGCCTTGCTGGAAAGCGATGAAGCGAGCGCCGGCATCGAGCTGCTCAACGCCGCGGCCGGGGCGCCCCTTTCGCCAAACGACTTCAGCGGCGCCCTCAGCGATGCGCTCGGGCTCAGCGCGCCCCGCTTCGCCACCGGTGGTTTTTTCTCGACGCTGCGAGAGAAATCCCTGCGCGACAAGCTGCTGGAACGCGAGATCATCATCGACAGCAGCGCGCTCCGACGGCGAATCGGCTGGGCGCCGGCGCACAGTAGCGTTGAAAGCGGCCTGGAGGCCAGCGCCCTCGTCTGGCGCATGCAAGACGCTGTGGACGCCGACGACTTTTATAATGACTACGAAGACGAGGCGGCAGCGGCGATCGCGTCCTTCGCCTACGATGTGGCTCTGCCGGAACCAGTCGCGGAAACGGCAGCGCCCGCCCCACAGCAAGAGGCGGAAGAGGCGCCGGTCAAAGCGGCCGCGCCACCGCCGTCGGACGGCCCCACGCCCTGGAATGAAGACGAAGCCAAGCGGGAAGAACGCCGCCGCAAAGCCCTCGAACGCAAAGCCAAACGCGCCGCCCGGCAGGCCGGAGGCTAGTGGACAGTGGCCGAGCAACTGCGCGGGCTGCTCTTCGACTTTGATGACACCCTGGTCGACTGGAGCGGGGTCCGGCTCCCCTGGCGAGAAATCGAAACCGCGCGCCTGTCCGGCGTGCGAGACTACGTGCAGCGCAAAACGGGCGCCAATCGGCTCAAAACCAGCGCGCTTTTGGAAGTCTATCTGCAGCGGACGCGCGCGGCCTGGGCGGAAGCGCGTCTGAGCTTGCGCGCGCCACACATGCCGAGCATTCTCATGGGAGCGCTGGAAACGCTGGATGTGGCTATCGAGGGCCTGGACGCGGAGGAAGTCATTCGCGCATACGACTGGAATGTCGTGCCAGGCACGGTCGTCTTCCCCGATGTGCCGCCGGCGCTGAAAATGCTGCGCGAACTGGGCATCAAACTGGGAATCGTCACCAATGCCTCGCAGCCGATGTCCATGCGCGATGCCGAGTTGGCTGCCCACGGCCTGCTCGATTTTTTCCCTGATTGCCGACTCGCGGCGGCCGATATCGGCTACTTGAAACCGCATGCGCGGATCTTCGCCTGCGCGCTGGAGCGAATGGGCGCCGCGCCTGCCGAGACCGTTTTCATCGGCGACAATCCGGAGGCGGATATCGCCGGCGCCAACGCGATCGGCATGCGCGCGGTCCTGCGGCTGAATGGCGGCGCGGATCAGGATGGCGAGGAATGGCTGCGCGCGGCGACCCCGGGCCCCATGCAGGACCGGCTGGACAGTCAGCGAAGTCTCCATTCGCTGCGTGAATTGCCGGCGATCCTGGACGAGTGGTATCCGGGCTGGCGCAATGGTAACGCGTGACTTTCCTCTGCATGGCGATCTTAATCTGATCGTCACCGGTTATCTCGAACCCAATCGGCCGCGCATCGCGCGCGAACTAGCCAGGCGGCTCGGCCTGGAGATGATTGATGTCGAGCGGGCGCTGGAAGATCGCCTCGGCAATACCATGGAGCAAATGCGCCAGCTCTACGGCGAACGGCGCTTGCTGGCGATGGAAACGCAGATCATGGATGAGATCGCCTTGCATCGGCGCGCCTTGATACGCGTCTCGGGCAACACGCTGCTCAATAGCGGGCATCTGGCGGAATTGCAGCGCAACGGCGTGATCGTTTGCCTGGTGGCGTCGCTGGATTCCATTCTGCGGCGCATCCACCTCACCCTGGGCGCGCGTTATCACGATCCGGTCGAGCGCTCGCGCGCCATCGGCGAACTGCAGCGGGAATGGAGAATCCGCGACATTGAGGAGATCGTCGAATTCGACGCGACCTATGTCACAGAAGCCATCCTCATTGAGCGCATCGTGACCTTCTGGCGCGAGCTGGCGATACGGCGCGGATGACGCCAAGGCGCCCGCCCGGCGGCTTACATCGAGACCCCGAGCGCGCCGCGCGTCACCTGGAAATCATGGGCGCCGGTCACTTGATGACGCGGCATATAATCGCCGGACAGCGTTTCCACCAGCAGATTGAGCAGGCGCGCCGAGACCTCATCGCCGTCGGATAAGACGGCGTCAAGATCGTCAACCGCCGCCGCGCCGCCGACCTGCAGCACCGGCACCAACGGGTGACCGGCCAGCAGGAAGCCCTCGACATAACCGAGCATGAGCTCGACCCCGCTGGCGCCCAGCCCGGCAAGGGTCTCGGCCCAATGCTGACGCGGGTTGGCCATGATGTAAAAGCCGGCCCGCTTCGCCCGCTGGCCATAACCCAGGGTCGCGCCCGCGCCATCTGTCAGGCGCAGCGCCTCCGCGAAAGGGCCGTCAAGCAAGGCGTCCTGGTCCGAAAGAACGACGACCCCGCCGCCGGCGACGATGATCTTGCAAAGCGCCGCCAAGCCCAGCGACACATGATCGGGCGGCGCCGCCTGCGTCAGCAAGCCGATGCGCAGCGCGTCGAGGCCGGCAATCTTTCGCGGCGGCATGGCATCGTCGCGCAGCCGCTCGTCGAACCAGCGCTCCATCTTGCGCATGACCGCATCGATGCCGCCATCCAGCTGAATGCTCGCCCAGCCGAAATCCGCCGGGTCGAGGCCCTGCTCCGCCATCATGCCGCGAAAATAGCTGTTATGCGTGATCTCGCAGCCATGCTCCAGGAGCAAGACATGACGCAGCTTGGGATGCTGCAGATAGCCGATCTGCATATCTTTATATTCCGGCACGACGCTGCCGCCGCAGCCCTCGGTGTGCACCAGCGTGGCAAAGCGGGAGAGCCCGGCAGCCTGCGCCAGCCCTTCGCCGTTCAGCGCGTCGGTTGTCATCTTGGCGATTTGCCCGGAGCAGAGACTGGTCGGCATAACCAGGGCGATCTGCTCGGTCGTCCAGACGCCGTCGATGTCATAGGCGGGAATCCGCACCTGCGGCAGCGGCGCCACAGCGGGAATCATCAGGGGCTGCCCCGAGTAAGTTCTGTTCTCCAGGAAGCTGACATTGGCCGGGCGCGTCTGCTGCCAATCGCGCCAGATCTGCACTTGATAATGCCCGGCTTTCTCGCCGGCGGATCGCTGCCCGCCCGCCACATCCACCGTCAGATCCAGCGTGCGCGCGCCGAGCTCGTCCAGCGGCGTTCCATCGATATATTCGCCGGCATTCACATCCATCTCATTTTGCAGCAAGTTGTAACGCGCGGTTGTCGTCACAAACTTGATGGTCGGTACGAAGGGGAAATTGGTGATCGAGCCGTTGCCGGTGATGAAGAAGATCACATTGCAGCCGCTGGCCACCTGGCCGGCGACGCTTTCGAGATCGTTGCCCGGGCTGTCCATGAAATAAAAGCCGCCCTCAGTCATGCGCTGGCTGTAATCGATCACATCATGCAGCGGCGCATCGGGATGCCGCTTGGCCGCCGCCCCCAGGGATTTCAAATATATATTGTAGAGTCCGCGATATTTGTTGCCGCCGGAGGTATTGCCTTCCGCCGTTTGCCCATGCCAGCCGAGCCTTTCCTTGAAGCGCTCCACCATCCGCAGAAACTTGCGGGCGCTTTCCAGCCGCTCGACCTTGTCCAAAACATAGGACTCGGCGCCGATCAACTCGTCGGTCTCGCCCAGGTTTGCCGAGCCGCCATAACGGATGACTTCCTTCGCCACCCAGGCCGCCAAGGGGTTGCCGCTGATGCCGGAAAATGTGTCAGAGCCGCCGCATTGCAGGGCGATCCGCAACTGGCTGAGCGGCTGCGGGCTGCGCCGGGATCGATTCACCAAAGGCAGCCACTCGGCAAGCAAATCCATGAACCAGGCGACATTGGCTTCGAAGCTGCGCGAAAGCGAATAAAAGCGATGCGGCACGTCGGCAATGGGATAATTCTGTTCATGCAGATAAGCGCGCAGGTCATCATTGTTGACCGGTTCATTGCCGTAGTCGATGGCGACGACCGCGCCGACATTCGGGTGCACAACAAAACCGGCCAGCGTCCGCAGCAGCTGCTCGCGATTGTTGGGGTCGCTGTGCCCGCCCTCGGTATGAGCGACCGGCACAATCCCATCGACATTTTCATAGCTGTCGGCCATTGCGGCCGTCATTTGCGTCAGTGTTCGGACGAAGCCGGCCGTATGCGATGACGTGCCCAGGACGACGATCATATTGCGCGTGCCGACGCCCCGGCCGCCTGCGCGCGGGTAGCCCGCGAAATGGCGCATGTCGGCGTGCCGCGGCAAGGGCGGCGCCGGCCGGAAGGCGGATTCGTCAAAGGCGTAGGGGATAATCTTGTTGTCGAAGTTTGGCTGGGCCGGCACTTCAAAAACGAGATCGCGCCGCGCCAATTCAATCTGCACACCCTCGTTAATGACGTAGTCGCCCGCTTCGATATCGCCCAGGGCGATGCCAAAGCGCTGGCCCCATGATGTCAACCTTTCGCCCCGGGCAATGCGCTCTATCGCGAAGCGATGGCCGACGAGCACATGATGCGACAGCTTGAAGGACGATTCGCCGTGGCGCACCGTCATTCCCGCATCCAGATCTCGTATCGCAATCGCGCAGTTGTCCGATGGCAGGGGCAGACGTCCGACATCATTCAGTTCAGGCATGCTTGTCTCCCTCTTAATCCGCTGTTTGCCGCGCAATGCCTAACGCGATGACGACTTTACCACAGCAGGCGAGATTACACCAAGCGCGCGCCCGAGCGTGGACGGCGGCCCGGCAATCAAAGCGGGGCATCCCCTTGCATATCGCGCTGATGTTGCGTATCGTATTCGCTTATGATTCCCAAATTAGAATGACCGCGCGATGATCAAGTTCATGATCCTCTTCAGCGAGCCGGAAGATGCCGAAAGTTTCGAAAATATCTATCAGGACTTTCTGGCGCTGGTCGAACGCATGCCGAACATTTTGCGCCGCCAGGTCATGCACGTGACCGGCAGCCCGCAAGGCGCGCCCGAAATCTACAGAATCCTGGAAATCTATTTCCAATCGACGGCGAAGCAGACGGAAGCGCTGCTGTCGCCCGTCGGCCAGGAAGCGGGCGCCGAGCTCGCGCGCTTGCCCGCCGGTTCGGCCCAATTGCTCTTCGCCGATGTTTACGAAGAAGCAGGTGGCGGCGAGCCGGAGCCAGCGGGCGATGAAGAAGCGGCGAAGGCGGATGAAACCACCGCCGCGCCATCAAGCGCCGATTGACAGCAGAGCCGACAAGCCGGCGACGAATTCACGCTTTCCGCCATGCGCGGGATGCCGCACTTTCCGCGCGTCCAAGCGCAACACTTCCAGCGTCTCATAGGCGACATTGCCCACGGCGATCAATTGCTCGAAATCCCACATTGCCAGAATCTGACGCAGAAACTCGACGCCGAGGACGATTTCCGCCGGGCGCGGACGGCGGTTGCTGAGCGGCCGCCCCGGCTGATGTGGATGAAAGGGGAAGGTATTCCAGATCATGGGCAGCGCCTTCAGCGAGGAGAGCGTATGCCAGACGATCGTCGCCGACTGCTCGCCGTAGACGCGCTCGAAGCCTGCATCGGCGACATCGCGGAAACCCGCTTCAAGGCCGAAGATGTCGAGCGCGGGCGCCCCTTCCAGCATGACCTTTCTGCTCGTCACCGGTACGCCGGTCAGCCGACAGCCGCGATAACCGGGCGCCTCCATCAGCAGCAAGGCAGCCGGTTCGCGCGCCTTCATCGTCTTCAGATAAAGGCGCAGATTGGCCCGGCGGACCGCGTTGTTTTCGTCTCCGGGCCTGTATTGATTGAAGGCATCAGGCGGGAGGTCCGCATTGGACAGATCGTGAATCAAATCATCAATCTGAGAATTGATGGGCAATCTCATCATTCGCCTCCCCAGGAGCCGTCGGAATTTGCTTAAATCGGAGAGCCAAGGGCTGGGAGTCGCAAGCGTAGGGTCGACTCATCAAGTCGCCTGCCTTTCACGAAGCGGCTGTCACGGGCGACCCAGTGGCTCGCCCCTACATTTTCACGTTTCGGCGGACGTCAGTGAAGCATCCGCGCCTCATTTGGCGACGTACTTGGAAGCGCCACACTTTGGCATTATAGTAACAGCATCATGTTGAATCGCGAGTGCTGCCGCTTTGGCAATGGAAGGGCCGCTGCCATCCTGCGAGGTTTGGCAGGACGGGCCGCGCTGGCTTGCCTCTTGCTGTTCCCGCTTGCGGTTGCCGCGCAAGCCGGACCGCGCGATTATTCCATCTCGCCACCGCCGGTTAGATACAGTCCCGATGGCAGGACGGCCGTCGTCAGCTTCACGGTGAGCAACCAGGGTGGCGACGCCGCGGAACCTTCTTTGATCGTCATCACGGAAAACCAGAGTGGAAGCGTCGAAATCAGCGATATCCTGCCTGCCCTCGCGGCCGGTCAAACGCAATCATTCTCCATTGAGCTGGCTTTGGCGGATTACGCCGACGACGACATTTTCTTCAAGATTGAAGCGGGCATCGACGATTACGAAGTCGCGGGCAGCCCGATCGCGCGCAACAACACGCAGCTGTTCCGCATCAACAAGACCGACGCGCGGGCAGCGACCGGCCTTGACCCGCCTGCGGATTCACGCGCGCCCTTTGACATCTTCATCCCGATCGTGAATCTGGGCATTGACTTCCGCGCTAACGGGATCAAGTTGAATGACAGCTTGTTCTCCCGCGACGACATATTGGGCGCGGTCGCCTCGCTGGCGCTGGCGCTCTTTTGCCTGTGGCTGCTCAGCCTGATCCTGCGCCTGATATTCCGCCGGCCGCCTAAGTTTGACCTTTGGCAGCCGCCCTACGCGCTGAACAATTGGCAGGACCCCAACACAACCGTCGGACGCCGCCAAGGCTGGCAGTTTCATGCGCAGAACAGCGTCATCGCCGCTCAAGGCGCGCCGGAACAGGTAACGGTTGTCAAGCGTCTGCTGGACAAGCGCGGACTTGTCCTTGGCGGCTGGCAAGTCAAGGCGATGCGCACCGCCCAATATGACGTCTATGGGCGCCTCAACCGAACCGAAGTGGTGATGCCGCGGAAGATTATCAAGATGCTCAATCGCGTCGCCCGCCGCGCGCCAACCTTGAGCAGCGAGGAATTGCGCAAGGCGATGCTGCCGATCGCGCGGCGTTTGAGCAAACTAGCCCTCGACCCCGTAGAAAAGCAAAACCTGATGCTGCCGATCGCGCTCGACATTCGCTTTGAGGGCCTGGCTGATGAGATCCGCATCGTCTTTGAGCTGTATCAGTACCGCGAAGGCGCCTGGCAGCTTATCGACCAATGGGAGCCGGAATTGGGGCAGACCGGCGAGCGCGTGCCGGAACAATTCTCGTTTACGCTCAATGGGCAGCTGCCGGGCGAGAGCAAGGGGGAATTGAAGCAGCGTCTGCGCGAGGATGTGGCGCAGGTGCTGGCGAGCCTGTTCTACCACCGCGAGGTTGAGCAGAGCGCCGGCGCCTCGATGGAGAAAGCGACCCGCTTGAACGACTTGCTGCAGAATCCCAAGGAGATCTGGGAGGCGGCGGAACTGGACGATGAGACCGACCCGAGCCCCCTGGCTTAATCGCAAGACAATCATTTAACCGTATCAAGAGGAGAAGAGAATCATGCCCGCAAACATCCCGGATAATGTGAAAGATCTGCTTGAGCGGCCGATCGTCGTCGCCTTCGCCACCAGCAACCCCGACGGACAGCCACAGGTGACGCCGGTTTGGGCCAGCCTGGAAGGCGGCCAGGTGTGGATCAACTCAGCGCTTGGCCGGCGCAAGGACCGCAATATTCGCGCCAATCCCAAAGTGACTGTGCTCGCCCTCGACCCGGAGAACGCCTTCCATTGGGTGGAGATCCGCGGCGAAGTGGTCGAATTCGATGAGTCGGAAGCGGCGCTGGCGCATATCAACAAGCTCGCCGGCATCTACGCCGGCAACGATGATTACTACTCCTTCAATCCCGAGGGCAAAGGGAAGGAACAGCGCGTCATCTACAAGATCAACCCGACCAAAGTCAACGGGATGTAGAGGCGTTCACACTTTCCCGGCGCGGCCGGTGTAATCGCGCAAATACAGGAAGTCATGCCCGATGCTGCGCTTGCTGAGCTTGGCGATATTGGGCATCGTGCGCTTGTAGTGGTTGGCTTTGACCCGTTCCCAAATTTTGACGACGAAGTCGCGGTCGAAGCCTTCATCCGCCACCTCGTCCACCGTATAGCGCTCATCCACCAAGAGGAAGAGGACCTGGTCCGCTTCGTCATAAGTGAAGCCAAGTTCCTCTTCATCGGTCTGCCCGACCCAAAGATCGGCCGAAGGCGGCTTGTTGATGATTGATACCGGCACGCCCAAATGCCGCGCCATCTGGCGCACCTGGCATTTGTACAGGTCGGCGATCGGATGCAGGGCCACGCCGCTGTCGCCATAGATCGTGCTGTAACCGAGCAGGAATTCCGTCTTGTTGCTCGTGCCCATAACCAGGCCGCCCCAGGCCATTGACTGATCGTAAAGCGCGATCATGCGCAGGCGCGCCATGATATTGCCCTTGCGCAGCCGGCTCATATCGGGGAAGCGCTCAATCAGCGGATCCGCCATCTCGCTGATCGACACCGTCATGCGCGGCAGGCCAAGGTCTTCGATCACGGCTTCGGCATCGCTCAGGCTTTCGGCGGAAGAGCTGCTGTAGGGCATTCGCAGCGCAAGCACATTTTCCCGGCCCAGCGCTTGCGCCGCGAGATAAGCGGAAACCGCCGAGTCAATGCCGCCGGACAGGCCGATCACCGCCCGCGTCATGCCCGCTTTGCTGATGCTGTCGCGGATGAAACCGGTGAGGATGCGCGTCGCCAGCGCGCAGTTGATCGTCAGGCGCGGCAGCACTGCCTTGCCCGGCGCCGCTTCAGTCTTCCTTGCAGCCATCGATCTCGCTATCTATCGGCTTCAGAGAATAATGTGTGATGAGATGCGGGTAGCTCTCGGTGACATTCATGCGCAATCGCAAGCAGGCGCCGCCCTTCTCGCCGGACAGTCTCAGCGCGATGCTGTAGTCTTCGGCCCGTTCCACTTCAGTCACTTTCAAGCGGCCATGCAAGCGGCGGGTCGCTTTCAAATCGAGCAGCCGCCGTTCGACCGGGTTCTCCATCAAGACCATATCGTAATAGCCGCTGCGCATAAAGCCGCGCAGTTTACGAAAGTCGCCCTCGTTGTAAAAGCGCATCTGGGCAATGAAGCGCCGCCCCGCTTTGCTCGCGCCGATTTGTTGTTTCAGATCATTCATACAGACCGCATCCAAGGCCAAGCCTGCGAACTCAATCAACCGCCGCCTGGCGCAGACTGCGCCATATCATAACACAAGCCCGCAAAATCAAGTATCATTGCGGAAAGTGCGATTCGATGGGCAGAACGGCGGCATGATGGACAGATTGGCGGAAATCCAGCGGGCGCTCGACAGTTTCCGAATGGATGAAGCGCGCGCCCTGGCGCAACAAGAGCTGGAGGAGAACCCGAGCGCGACCGCTTATTACCTGGCGTCGCAGGCGGCGTTGACGCAGGGCGAACGGCTTGGCTACTTGCGCCAGGCGCTGGAAATCGACCCCGATTATCAGGCCGCCGCCGATGAACTGGCCGCCGCCGCGCCATTAACGACAGTCAAGAAAAAGCCCGTTGTTCAACCGGTGGAGCCGGCCGTGGCTGAAACGCCGGCGCTTCAACTGGCCTCTATCGGCAGGCGCTGGCTGGCGATCATTATTGACGGCGTCATCGTCGGCATCGCCACGATGCTGGTCTTGATCGTTGGCGGGGCTCTGGCGCCCCTGGACGCCGCCCTTTCCAGCGCCGACGCGGCCGCCGTGTCCGATGCCTTTGCCCAGTTTCAATCCCGTACGCTCGCGAGCAATCTGCTGGTCAGCGCGGTGTACAATGTCGCCCTGATGGTTTGGTTCAACGGGCAGACGCTGGGCAAAATGATGCTGCGCCTGCGCGTGGTCAAGAAACGCGGCGGCCGCATCACGCTGCTGGACGCGCTGCTGCGCAATGTCTTCGGCTACACTGTTTCGCAGATTTTTCTGCTGGGCTACCTGTGGGCGCTCTTTGATGGCGAGCGGCAGGCCTGGCACGACAAGATGGCGGGCACGGTGGTGGTCGAGGAGGCGCGGGCGGATTCGGATTAAGCGCTTCGCATTTTCTTCTGGTAAAATCTGAATACTTGAAGTTCGCCAGGAGCCGGCAATGAACAAGATAGAGAGCATCAACCTCATCTATCGCAATCCCGAAGTACGCGGGGGCCGCCCCTGCATCGTCGGCACAGGATTGCGCGTGATGGATATAGTGAACGCGATGCGGTGGAATGGGCGCAGCCCGGAACAGATGGCGGACGCCTATCAAATCTCGCTGGGACAAGTTCACGCGGCGCTCGCCTACTATTATTGCAATCAAGCCGAGATTGATGCCGACATTAGCGAAAGCGAACGCAAGAGTCAAGCGATAGCTGAGAAAGTGCTTGCTGACAAGAGCTCACTATATTCGCGTTTGCAGCGTTACATGCAGAATGATGATTTTCGAGCCGCGTTATCCGAGGCGATTGAGGCGTCTGACGAAAACCGTACCGCGCGCATAAGGGCGCTTTTTGCCAAGATGGACGCCAAGGAGCAAGAAGTCAATGCCTTCCCCACCGCGCGATCGGTAAAGTCCCTTGAGTGAGGACAGCCTTCGCCTTTATCTCGACGAGCATGTGAATGTAGAGATAGCACGACAACTCAATCGCATCGGCATTGACACAATAACCGTGCAAGCGCTAGAAACTCAAGGCGAGGATGACCCCATCCAATTGCAAATTGCTACTCAACTTGGGCGTGTACTCTGCACGATGGACAGCGACTACGTCGATCTTGCAACTGAAGGGGCACAGCACGCGGGAATCGTATTCATCCCCAGCGAGCATAGCGAAATCGGCGTCGTTGTTAGATACCTTGACCTAATGGCCAGAGTATTCACTGCCGACGAAGCGCGAAACCATGTGGAATACGTTAGTCGCCTAGACTAAACCGCTGTTGGAGGTGCGGAGGCATTTCGCCCGGCCACTACGTAAGCCCAGCCCCATACCGCCGCACGCGCAAGTCACACTGCTCTTTATGCCCCATGAAGCCTTCGAGGTCGCAGAGGCGGCTGCCATATTCGCCGATGAGCGCGCTCGCTGCTTCCGTCACCCGCTGGTAGGTGACCGTCTTGATGAACTTGCCCACCCATAAGCCGCCGGTATAGCGCCCGGCTTTCTTGGTCGGCAGCGTATGATTGGTGCCGATGACCTTGTCTCCATAGGCGACGTTTGTCTCCGGACCGAGGAAGAGCGCGCCGTAATTTGTCATGTTCCGCAGAAAATAATCGGGGTCGCGCGTCAGGATCTGCACGTGCTCGCTGGCGATGTCATCGGCGACCTGGACCATCTCCGCGTCGCTGTCGACCAGGATGACCTCGCCATAATCGCGCCAGGCGACGCCCGCCAGGTCCGCCGTCGGCAGGCTCTCCAATTGGCGGCCGATCTCGGCTTCGATGCTTTCGGCGAGCGCACGGCTCGTTGTCACCAGCACGGCCGGCGATGTCGGTCCATGTTCCGCCTGCCCCAGCAGGTCAACCGCGCACATTTCGGCGTCGGCGCTTTCATCGGCCACGATCAACACTTCGGTCGGGCCCGCCAGCAGGTCAATCCCCACCAGGCCGAAAAGTTGCCGCTTGGCTTCGGCGACGAAGGCGTTTCCCGGCCCCACCAGCATATCGACCGGTTCCATGCCCAGGGCGCCGTAGGCCATCGACGCCAGCGCTTGCACGCCGCCCAGAATGTAAATCTCATCGGCGCCGCCGAGGTGAATCGCGGCGATGGTCGCGGCCGGCAGCTCGCCCTTGATCGGTGGCGTACAGGCAATTACTTCCTTGACGCCGGCCGCTTTGGCGGTCACCACGCTCATGTGCGCCGACGCCACCATCGGATAGCGCCCGCCCGGCACATAACAGCCAACCCGGTTGACCGGGATATTCTTGTGCCCCAGGACCACGCCGGGAAGCGTTTCCACCTCGACATCCTGCAGCGCCGCCCGCTGCGCCAGCGCGAAATTGCGCACCTGCTCCTGAGCGAACTGGATATCCGCGATCGCGCGCTCGGGCAGGCCAGCGATGACCGACTCGATCTCTTCGGCGCTCAGCTTGAAGCTGGCGGGTTTCCACTTATCAAACCTCATAGAAAGCTCGCGCACCGCTTCATCCCTGCGCGCTGCGATATCGGCCAGGATGCCGCGCACCGTCTCCTGCACCTGAGCATCGGCGTCGGCCTTTTGTTCAAGGGTCTTGCCGCGTTTGATGGTTTGAATTGCCATCACTTGCCTCTATATTCCGGCTTGTCAGACGTCAACTCCACAGCCGCTCGCTCGCGATCCGCGCGCCCTCGGCCAGGGAACTCAGCTTTGCGTAGGCAATATCGGGATGTATCGCGCCGAAACCGGCGAAGGTGCCGAAGCCGCAATCGGTGCCGGCTATGACACGCTCTCGCCCGACGATGCCGGCGTATCGCTCGATCCGCTCCGCCACCAACTGCGGATGCTCAATGAAATTGGTCGTGGTATCCAGCGCGCCGGGAATCAGGATTTTGTCATCGGGGATATCGGCCGCCGCCCAGGTTCGCCACTCGTGCTGATGGCGCGGGTTGGAGGCTTCAAACTGGATCGCCTGCGGTTTCGCCGCCAGCACAATATCCATGACTTCAGCGATATCGACATCGTGGTGATGGGGACCCTCGTAGTTGCCCCAGCAGAGATGCAGACGGGCGCGGTCGGCGGGCACATTCTCCAGCGCATAGTTGAGCGCCTCGACCTGCGCCCAGGCCGCCTTCTTGAACGCCGCGATATCCACGCCGCGGAACAAGATATGCCGCCCCATCGCCAAATCGGGACAATCCACTTGCAGGATCAAGCCGGCCTCGGTGATCTTCTCGTATTCGACCTTCAGCACATCAGCCAGCGCCCCCAGATACTGCTCCTTATTGGGATAATATTCGTTAGGCTGGAAGCCGGCGACGACCCCGGGCGATGCCGAATTCATGAAAGCTTCGGCCGCGCCGGCTGCTTCTTTCGCCGCCAAAAGATTGGCTATATCTTTCTCCAAGGGACCCAGATCTTTAATCGTGATCGCGTTGCGCACGATGGGCCGATGATACACCGGCGTGCCGCCGGCGTCGGCCAGGCGCTGCTTGTAAGCGGGGAAATCATCAAGGTCCTGGGGCGTCGCCCGCGGCACATCGGCGATCTCGAAACCGGTGAAGCGGTGCCGCATATAAGTGACATAACTGATCTTGCTCATCTCGCCATCGCTGATGACATCGACGCCGGCATCGACCTGCTTCCGCGCCACCTCGCGCACCGCCCGCGCCATCACCCGGTCGAATTTGGCCTGGTCATAGTCTTCGTCCCGATCTTGGGCGAACAGCTGATCGACCACAACCTGCGGCCGCGGCATGCTGCCGACATGGGTTGTCAGAATGCGTTCTCTGCTGGTCAACATAATCTCCCGCTCCTCACTATCGCATCTGGCGCGGCGGGCGAAAGTCCTTCAGTTCGACCCCGGTCCGCTCGCGGAAAGTTTTCAACAAATACTCGTTCTGGGCGGCCTTCTGCGCCTCATAATCAGCGGGATGCACCATCTTGCCAAGCGCGTCGGCCTCATAACCGATTGCCGCCGCCGCCGCCTCAATCTGCGGCGACCAGTAGGGATCCTTGCCCTCGAAGACCTCGTGCGATTCGAGCACCGCATAAATCCAGCCGATCTCGTCGCCGGTGTACTCGAAGCTGCGATACATGCCCGGCGGCAGCGAAATCATGTCCCAGGCGTTCAAGACGAACTCGCCTTCAACCGTATCGGGATCGTCTTCATTGCCCCAATAAAAGGTCCAGGGTCCGGTGAGCATGAAAAATGATTCGACATAATCATGGGTGTGCCAGGCCGGCCCACAACCGGGCGGCGCCCAAACCATGCCGATCTGATAACGATGCGGCTCGGTGATGGCGCGCTGAATGCTGAAATCGGGATTCTCGGACGCGGTATCGCCGATCACGGCATAATTCATGCGCATATGCCGGGGCAGCATGCTATCGATGAACATGATCGGGATGCCCTTGCCCTTGAGTTCTTCAAAGCGCATGACGCGCGCCGCCATGCTCTCCTGTGTTTGCTTGGGATAATCCATTTTGCCCTGCTCCCGCTGAATGCTCATCTTGTAGAAACGATTAGCGAAAGGCTATAGAAAAAGGCGGGCTTTGTCAATCAAGGAGTGGAGGATATGTTGGCTTGCGCCCGTAGATGCGGATGACAGCTAATCTTCTGAACACAGAGAACGCAGAGGGCACAGAGTTCTGTCAACTTGCAAGCAAGCGGGAAGCGTCGCAGGGGCGTCTCAGCGAAACGCGCTGCCCGACGCGCTGCATCGCGCCTTTTCAGCGGCTTAGATGGCGCTCGTGTCCACGCCCCAAATCAGCATGCACTCGCCGACCAGCATTAGCGAGCCAGCCAGCAAGATCGTGCCGCGCTCTCCCGTTTGCTCTCGCGCGATCGAAAGCGCGCCTGTCAGATCCTTCGCGTAATAAACCGCCGCAGCCGTCTCGCCCGCCGCGACCATGGCCGCCTCGCGAGCCGGAAAGCGCGTACTCGGGTTAACGTCGGTCTCGGTGATGATCAGCGATTGGCTGACCGCCGCCATCACACGATAGACACCGGCGTAATCGCGGTCCCGTGGGACGCCGACGATAGCTGCCACCGGCTCGCGCGCGCGGTCTCTAACGCTGGCGACAAAGGATTCCGCTGATTTCACAGTGATCGCGCCATCGACGAAAGCAGCGGGCTTTCCCGCCAGGCGCTGCGCGCGGCCCGGCCAGCTCACCTCGCTCAGGCCTCGCCGAATCGCGTCAATGAAGGCGGGCGTCTCGGGTCTGGCTCCATCCAGACGCCGCTGCAAGTTTTCGACGGCCCGTATCGCCAGCGTTGTATTGGCGATTTGGTAGCGACCGAGCAATGGCAGGAAGAGTTCGCCATAAGGCTGCAGTTGAATCACTTGCCCGCCGGGACGATCCGCCACTCGGGCCGCCAGTTCAGTTTCTGTCAAAGTGGTGAAGCGCGCGCCCTGCTCCCTCGCTTCAGCCGCCAGCGCGTCGATCACCGTCCCCGCCTGCGGCAAGGTCAAGGCGTCGCCGCCGGCTTTGATGATGCCCGCCTTGTGCCAGGCGATTCGCCCAAGGGAAGCGCCAAGCAGCGCGGTATGTTCCAGCATGATCGGCGTGAAGACGGCCAGCTTGTTCGGCACAACTGCGACATCGTCAAATCGGCCGCCGCGCCCGACCTCCAGAACGGCGATATTGACGCCTTGTTCGTCGAAGTGGCGCAGCGCGATGGCCAGGAAGATGCCTTGCGGGCTGAGGTATTGCGCCGCCGACATCTCAGCGGTGATTTGATCAATCCGCGGCCTCAGCTCGCGCAGGATTCGCAGGAAGTCCTCGCTCGGTATCATGCGACCGTTGACGCGGATCCGCTCATTCCAGTGCACAAGGTGCGGGCTGGTGATTGCGCCGACCGTATGCCCAAGGGATCTGAGCAATTTCGCCATGATAGTCGTGACCGAGCCTTTGCCGCGGCTGCCGGTGACCACAACGTATTCGCGTTCGGCGTCGAGCAGGCGCGCCCGCCCCAGCAGGCTGCGCGTCAAACTGATGTCGCGTGTATATTCATCCAGGCCGCGCGGCGCCCCGTCCAGCCGCCGGCGAGTGGCAAAGATGCTGTCTATCGCCTCGTCAATCGAGTCGAATGTCATGACCTGCCCCGCTTGGCTCCGCTGCCTGAATCATAACGAATGAAGCGCGACATCCCTAGGCCAGCCGCGATACCGGTCTCAAGAAGCGCCTGCCTTTCCCACTATGTTTATGCTGGCCTTTCGGCTAGATTTTGGGATGAGACTCGATGACGAGCCCAACCATGTCCGAATCCGCAAGCGCCTCCGGCAGCGATGCCAGGCGCGCCGCCCGCAACATCAGCGTATTGATGTTCGCCAGCATCATCAGCAAGGGCGCGCTCTACCTCTGGCAGCTGGTGCTGTCCCCCTGGCTCGGCCCCAGCGAATATGGCATCTACGGCACGGTCGGCGGGCTGATGGTCAACGCGGCGGCGGTCGCCAGCTTCGGCATGGGCTTGATCGTCATCCGCGATGTCGCGCGCGCGCCGCATAAAGCCGGCAGATACTGGTCGGCGATGCTCTTCTCGCAGACGATCCTGGCCCTGTTCGCCTATGTCGGCATGAACGGCGTCGCCGGCGGCTACAGCGACGCGGTCCGCGCGTTTGTCGCGCTGGCGGGCATCAACCTCTTCATCGATCTCTTCGGCAATATGGGTTACGACCTGCTGCTGGCGCGGGAAGACATGGTCAAGACCTCGCTGGTCGAGATCGCCCATATTCTCCTGCGCATCGGGCTGGCTTTGCTGGCGCTGACGGCGGGCTGGGGTTTGCTGGGCGTTTATGGCGCCGCGATCGCCTCGGGCTTGCTGCGCTCGGCTGTTCTGGTCGCTTTTAATCTGCGCGCTGGCCTCCGGCCTGAATTTCCCTTCGACCGCGAAATCGGGCGTCCCCTGATCATCAACAGCGCGCCCCTGGCGCTGTCGTCATTTCTGACGCTGGCTTATCAGCATTCCGACAAGCTGCTGAGCACCGGCATCCTGGGCGAGCGCGTCACCGGATATTTGACCGCCGCTTTTGTCATCAACTTCGGCGTCATCGAACTCTTCAGCACCTCGGTCCTGGTGGCGGCTTATCCCTTGCTGGCGCGCGCCTATGACGATGGAAACAATCCGGTCTTTGGGGGCATGATAGAAAAGCTCGCCCGCTATATGCTGATTATCGGCGTTCCGCTTGCGCTGGGCATCAGCATCCTCGCCGACAAAATCATGACGCCGCTGCTGGGCGAGGCATACGCGCCATCGGCCGGCATCCTGCGCCTGCTGATCTGGTACACCGCTATCACCATGTTCGGCAATGTCTTCAGCAAAGCGCTGCTCATTCAGAATCGGCAAGGCCGCCTCCTGCTGATCCGCGGGGCGGGGCTGGCGCTCAATGTCGCCTTAACCGCGATGCTCCTGCTCAATTGGGGGGACCCGCGCGGCGCCGTCATCGCTTCGATCGCCGGCGAGATTCTGGTCGTCAGCTTGCTGCTGAGTGGATTCAGCGCGGCTGGCTGGCGTAGCCGCAAGGTTCTGAACAGCGCCTTCCGCTTGCTGCTTGTCGCCGCTCCCACCGCGCTCGTCATGCTTGCCCTGCGCGAGCAATTCATCGCGCTGCCTGTCCTCGCCGGCGCTGTCATCTACCTCGCCGGCATGATATTGGGACGCGTCCTGAACAGCGACGATTGGGATCTGCTTTATCGGCTGGCGGCGTCAAGCCCCGGCGGCGGCTTCCTGCTGCGTTTCTGGCAGCGCGATGTCGAGCTGAGCTGGTGAAAGCGCCGTGCGCATCCTGCACCTGACACCCTATTACCGGCCGGCTTATGCCTTCGGCGGCGTCGTGCGCTCGGTCGAGGGGATGGCGACAGCGCTGGCCGAGCGCGGACACGAGGTGACGGTTCTGACGACCGACGCCCTCGATCAGCGCGGGCGCTACCAAGGCGCGCTGGACGAGATGATTGATGGCGTGCGCATCCTGCGGCGGCCCAATCTCTTGCAATGGACGCGCGGGCGCCTCAACTTGTCAACGCCGCGCAGCATGAAGAAGACCGCCGCGTCCATCCTGCCGTCGGTCGATGTCCTGCACATTCACGAATTTCGCACGCTGGAGAATCTGCTGGTGACGCCCGTCGCCCAGGCGCTCAACAAACCGATCGCGCTGTCTCCCCATGGTACGCTCAACTTGTCGACCGGCCGCGGAGCGCTCAAAGCCGCCTGGGATCGGACCTTGAGCCCGGGCATCGCTTGGCGGATCGATCAAGTGATCGCCCTTACAGAAAGAGAACGCGCCGAAGCGGAGGCGCTCTGGAGCCGCTTCGGGACTCGACAGCGGCCGATTCGTTTCAGCGTCATCCCCAACGGCGTTCGACTGGGCGACTTCAACAGGCCCGCACTGGCTGCGGGATTTCGCAAGCGATATGACCTGGGCGACGCGCCGACCGTGCTCTTCATGGGGCGCTTGCAGGCGCGCAAGGGCGTCGATGTGCTCATCCAGGCCTTCAAAGCGGCCGAGGTAGCCAGTTCTCGCCTTCTCATCGTCGGCCCCGATGAAGGCATGCTGCCTGCCTTGAAGTCGCTGGCGGGCGACGATGCGGGAATCGTATTCACCGGCTACCTGCGGGGCGATGCCCGGCTCGGCGCGCTGGCGGCCAGCGATGTCTTCGCCCTGCCCGCGACAGGCGAAGGTCAACCGATGGCGGCGCTGGAAGCGATGGCGGCCGGACTGCCGGTGCTGCTCTCGCCGGGCTGCAACATGGACGAAGTGGCTGGCTGCGGCGCTGGCTTCGTGGTGGAGGCAACTGTCCAGGCAGTCGCGGAACGAATGAAGGCGCTGCTTGGCGATGAAGCCTTGCGCCTTAAAATGGGAGGGCGAGCGCGGCGGCTCGCCGAATCGAATTACTCATGGGATAAGGTTGCTGAAAATCTTGAAAATTTGTATTTTGGGCTATTCAACTGAAACGTGCGAAGTTCAGACATATTTCTAACCGTCGCCTCTTATCCTGCAATTGCGCCATGCGAAAATCATACGCCGCTATACAATAATGGTTGACCCGAACATGGCAGCGAGTCATCACACCTGGCGATAAGGGAACATCCATGATCCAATTCGACCGCTTTACCGAGCGCGCGCAAGACGCCGCCGCCCGCGCCTATGAAATCCTCCACCGCTACGGCCACAGCCAGGTGGACACCGAACATCTCCTGCTGGCCCTGCTGGAGCAGACTGATGGCGTCGTGCCGCAAATCCTGGAGCGGCTGGCCGTCGATGTCGGCGCGCTGCGTTCGCGCGTGGATGACGTCCTCCGGGGCAGCCCGCGCACGGCGACCATTTATGGCCAGGGCACGAACCAGGTCTTCATCACGCCGCGCCTGAAAAGCATCATCGACCGCGCCAACGAAGAAGCCAATCGACTGCGCGACGAATACATCAGCACCGAGCACATCTTCCTGGCCATCCTCAGCGAGCGCAACACTGATGTGGCCATTACGATGGCTGAATACAGCGTCACCCGCGACCGCGTCGCCGACGCCGTCAAGGACATCCGCGGCGGGCAGCGCGTCACCGATCCCCAAGCTGAGAGCCGCTATCGCACACTCGAGAAGTACAGCCGGGATCTAACGCGCATGGCGCAGGAAGGCAAGCTCGATCCCGTCATCGGCCGCGACAGCGAAATCCTGCGCGTCATCCAGGTGCTCAGCCGCCGCACCAAGAACAACCCGGTGCTGATCGGCGAAGCCGGCGTCGGCAAGACCGCCATCGTCGAAGGCCTGGCGCAGAAAATTGGGAGCAACGACGTGCCCGACCTGCTCTTAGGCAAGCGCGTGCTGAGCCTCGACTTGAGCGGGATGCTGGCCGGCAGCCGTTTCCGCGGCGAATTTGAAGAGCGCCTCAAAGCCACTATCGAAGAGATCCAGCGCTCCGAAGGCGAAATCATTCTCTTCATTGACGAGCTGCATCAGGTCGTGGGCGCGGGCGCGGCGGCCGGCGCTATGGATGCCGGCAACATGATGAAGCCGGCCCTGGCTCGCGGAGAGTTGCAGACGGTCGGCGCCACCACCATGGACGAATACCGGCAGCACATCGAAAAGGACAGCGCGCTGGACCGGCGCTTCGCCCCCATCTTTGTCGAAGAGCCCAATGTCGAAGACACCATCGAGATGCTTTATGGCATCCGCGATCGTTATGAAGCGCACCACAATGTCAACATCGCCGATGACGCGATAGAGGCCTCCGCCCGCTTGTCCGCCCGCTATCTGACCGAGCGCAAACTGCCGGACAAGGCGATCGACCTGCTCGATGAAGCCGCGGCCAAGCTGCGGGTGGCGCTCTTTTCCATGCCGCCGAGCCTCAAGCAAATGCGCGAAACCATCGATCAGCTGGCGATGGAAGAGCAGACCGCCGGTCTATCGCGCGATTATGAACGCGCCGCCGATTGCAAGATGCAGCGCATTCAACTGGAATCGGAATATGAGCAGGCGCATCACGCCTGGCGGCGAGAGAACACGCTGGATGAACTCGTGACCGCTGACAACGTGGCGCAAGTGGTCGAGCAATGGACGGGCATCCCGGTGCAGAGCATGCTCGAGACGGAATCGGAGAAGCTCTTGCGCATGGAAGAGGCGGTCAACGAACGCGTCATCGGGCAGAAAAAGGCGGTTGCCGCCTTGGCTGACGCCATCCGCCGCGCGCGCAGCGGCCTCAAGGACCCGAAACGGCCGATCGGCTCTTTCATCTTTCTGGGCTCGAGCGGGGTCGGCAAGACTGAATTGGCCAAGGCGCTGGCCGAGTTCATGTTTGATGACGAAGACAATCTCGTCCGCGTTGATATGAGCGAATACCGCGAGAAGCACACCGTCAGCCGGCTCTTTGGCGCGCCGCCCGGTTATGTCGGCTATGAAGCGGGCGGGCAATTGACCGAGGCCATCCGCCGCCGCCCGTATCGCGTCATCCTCTTTGACGAAATCGAAAAAGCCCATCCCGATGTCTGGAGCGCCCTTCTGCAAGTGCTGGAAGACGGCCGGATGACCGATGGCCAGGGGCATACCGTCGACTTCCGCAATACGGTTCTGATCATGACCAGCAACCTCGGCACCGAGTTCGCCAAGCATGGCGGCGCGCTGGGCTTCTTGCCGCAGGATGACGAAGCCGTCGCCGACCACCGCAAAATTGAAAAGGCGATGCGCGATACTTTCCGCCCGGAATTCCTCAACCGCATTGATGAAATCATCATCTTCGAGCCGCTGACGCTGGCCGCGGTCGAGCAGATGGTGGACCTGCATATCAGAGAGCTGGCGGAGCGCATGGACGAATCGGGCCTGGCGATCCACCTCACAGAACCCGCCCGCTACTGGCTGGCGAGGCAGGGTTATGACCCGCAGTTCGGCACTCGCCCCCTGCGCCGCGCCATCCAGCGACATATCGAAAATCCGTTGAGCATTCACTTGCTGCAGGGCGATTTCAGCGCCGGCGATCTGATCGTCATCAATGAACAGGATGACCAGCTCGAATTCTCGCGCCACCGCGATCAAGCGAGCGACTACGCAGGCGCCGCCCCCAGGCCGCTGGACGAATTCGAGAATCTCTTTGAAGACAGCTACCCGGCGCGTGAATACTACGATGCCGAATATGAAGACGATGACTTCGCCGACTTCTTGTCGCAGACTGACGATGACGACGAGTTTGATCCCTACCCGGCCACGCCGCGACGCCGGCCCGAGGATGTTGACAGATTGGACTAGAACGCCTTAGCGCGGGTCCAGCTCCCCTTGCCGGGCTTCATCTTGCCATAATCGGACGGGCAGCCGCCCCCAAAGCCAAGCGCAACAAATAACCGCGACCGAATTGTCATTTGACTATGGTGGCTCTATGGCTATAATGGCTTGGCGCAATTCAAGGTGAAACGGAAACCGCCATGAGTCTAGAGGAACGCGGCAAAGACGAGGAACTGGCTACGGAAGCTTCGTCCGCCGAGTTGACGCCACCAGCAGCGGAAGAACCCGCCGGCGCGGCCGACGACGCCGCAGCAATCGAAGCGGCGAGCGAAGAAGCGGAAGCGGCGGAATCATCAGAGGCCGTTAACGGGTCGGGCGCCGTCGAAACAGCAGCGGACGCAAGCGCAGAAGCTCAAGCCCCTGCGCCGGAGGAGAGCGAAGCCGCCGAAGAACCGGCACAGCCTACAATCGACGCCGACGCCGCTGGGGCGCAGTCCGTCGCCGAAGCGCCCGCTGAAGAAGCGGACGCCGCGAGCGAAGACCACCCCGACGAGGCTGCCGCCGCCGAAGAAGCGGCCGCCCCGGCGGAGTCGCAAGGCGCGACCGAAGCGGAAGTGGCTGAAGAGCCGGCGCCCGCCAAAGAAACATCGCGCTTCAAGCGGGGTCAGGTTTATCGCGGTGTCATCAGCGCCACGAAACCGACCGCGGTGACCGTCGACCTCGGGGAAGGCGACCAGGGCGTCGTGCCCGGCCGCGAGCTGGAACTAATGACGCGCAAGCTGCTCGAATCGCTGGTTGTCGGCGCCGAGATTGATGTTTACGTCGTCAACCCGCGCAATCATCGTGGCGAAACGATTCTGTCAATCAATCACGCGCTGGAAGAACTGGATTGGCGCAACGCCGAAGATTTCGCCAAATCCAAAGCTATGTACGACGCCTTGATTGGCGGGTACAACAAAGGCGGGCTGATTGTGCGCTTCGGCCGCCTGCGTGGCTTCGTGCCGCAGAGCCAACTGGCGGAAGAACGAGCCCGGAGCATGTCCGGCGCGACGCCGGAAGAACGCTACGGCCCCATGGTCAATCAGCCGATCGGCGTCAAGGTGATGGAAGTCGATCGCCATCGCAACCGGCTAATCTTGTCTGAACGCGCCGCGTCGCGCGAGGTTCGTCAAGCGCGCAAGGAAGCGCTGATCGCCGAGTTGAAGGTCGGCGATATCCGAAGCGGGCTCGTCGTCAGCCTGGAGAATTTTGGCGCATTCGTTGATATCGGCGGCGGCGAGGGCCTTGTGCATGTTTCTGAATTGGCATGGGGGCACGTCACCCACCCGCGCCAGGCCGTCAAAGTGGGCGACGAAGTTGAGGTCGAAGTCATCAGCATTGATCCCAAGGCAAAGCGGATCGGCTTGAGCCGGCGGCGCGTCCTGCGCGATCCATGGGACGAAGTCGCGACCGCCCTCCGCCGCGGCCAGTTGGTGCGCGGCCGTATCACAAAACTCACCAAGTTTGGCGCCTTCGCCCGCTTGACAGACTATGACGCCATCGAGGGGCTCATCCATATTTCCGAGCTCTCGGGCGAGCGCGTCACCCATCCGCGCGAGGTCGTCAATCGCGGCGATGAGCTCGTCCTGCGCGTCGTCAAGATAGATATTCGAGACCGCCGCCTCGGCCTGAGTTTGAAATCGGTCAATTCTACCGAATACCTCGATCTCGATTGGGAGATGGCGATTCAAGAATCGGTCACGCTGCAAGACCAGGCGGCTGAAGACGAAGCGCCGGAAGCCCAAGCCGCGGCGGAAACGCCGGACGCGCAAGCCGAAACCGAAGACTAGCCGAGCAGCAGTGACAAGAATTATACAAGGGGCGTCCATGTCGGCGCCCTTCCTTTTGGAAAATTGTAGGGGCCTCTCGCTGAGACGCCCGCTTCTCAAAGCGCAATTCTTTGGGCGTTTCGGTGCCGCGACATAGGTCGCGTAGACACTGACCGCCGACACTGACCGCCGACACTGCGGGTCAAACGCCCCTACAGCGCTCATTTATATGAGCAACTTTGAGCTGCTAGATTTGACATCTCTTCCCTCAAAGCGTAGCATGATTAACAGGCGGCCAGTTTTTATGAGCGGGATGTATTTGCTGTGCCAAACAAAATGGAACGTTTTTCGCAGCGGGCGCGCCGTGTGCTGAGCCTGGCTCAGGAGGCGGCGATCAGTTTTCAGCATCATCAAATCAGACCAGAACATCTGCTGCTCGGCTTGATGCGAGAAGAGGGCGGCGCGGCCGGGCGCGCCCTGCGCAATCTGGGTTTGGATACGCGGCGCGTTGAAGAGCAGGTTAGGCGAATTTCCACTGATGATGAAACCAGGCCAGACGCGCAGTTTGATTTGTCCGCGGGCACAAAGCAAGTGCTGGAGCTAGCCGTCAATGAGGCGCGCCGTCTACAGCAAAATTACATCGGCACGGAGCACCTGCTCCTGGGCTTGCTTCGTCCACCGGAAGGCGTCGCTGTCGACATATTGCAAGAGCTGAACATCCAGCCTGAGCAAGTTCGCCAGCAAGTCGCCGCTGTCATGCAAGAGCAGCTGCCGCCCGCCACGCGAAGCGCCGCGCCCGGCTCTTCTCGACCTGCAATCTCTAGCAATATCGAATACTTCCTCTTGCGGACGACCAGCCGATCGTCGGGTCAAATCAGCCATTTGCCTGTCGATCTCTCGCCCGACGTCAAAGCCGCGCTGGAAGAAGCGCTGAAAGAAGTCGGGCATTCTGGTTCTCTGCTGCTGGACGAGCGGCATCTGCTTCTCGGCCTGCTTCAGAATCGAGACGGCGCTCTCAGCCGCATCCTGCTTGAGGCGGGCATTGAACTTGATGAATTGATCCTCAGGCTGCGCCGCCCCGGCGACAACTGATTCGGCATTTTCAAGGCCGCCGCCCTGCGATATTCCCGCCTCCTTGTTCCTTGCGGTTGAGTCTGCGTTGATAAAACGGGATGCATCCGCTAGTATTGATTCGCGAGCTTGCGCCGGAACCTGAGGCGTGAAATTCTTGTGAAGATTTAAGAAGGCATATCACGACGAGACGCAAGTGCTGGTATAATTGCGGGTAGGCTTAACTTTCGGACGGGCCCCAGAGTCGGGCCGCTGATGTTGGAGGAGTTAGACCGTGCCGAATAAAATGGAACGCTTCACACAGCGGGCGCGGCGTGTGCTGAGCCTGGCGCAGGAAGAGGCCGAACGACTGCAGCACCATCAGATTGGAACGGAGCATCTGCTTCTCGGCTTGATGCGCGAAGATGGCGGGGTTGCCGGGCGCGTCCTGCGCGACTTGGGCTTGGATGCGCGCAGGGTGGAAGAACTTGTGTCGCGGCTGTCGACGGCTGACGAGCGCCGCAGCCATGTGCAGTTGGACCTGTCGCCGGGGACCAAAAAAGTGCTCGAGTTGGCGGTCGATGAAGCGCGCCGGATGGGCCATCATTACATCGGCACGGAGCATCTGCTGCTGGGCCTGGTCCGCCAACAGGAAGGCATCGCGCTGGATGTGCTGCGGCGGCTGGGCGTAAGCCCGGAGGAGGTGCGCCGGCAGACCAGCAAAGTGCTGCAGGAGAGCCCGGTGCAATCGGCGCAGAGAACGCAGGACCGCCCCCAAGGCAAAGGCTCGCGCAAAGACAGCACACCTCTCGTTGATCAATTGGCGACCGACCTGACTAGCCTGGCGGAAAATGGCAAGCTCGACCCCGTCGTCGGCCGCGAGATGGAAATTGAACGGGTCATTCAAGTGTTGAGCCGCCGGCGAAAGAATAACCCGGCGCTGATCGGCGAACCCGGCGTCGGCAAGACCGCCATCGTGGAGGGCTTGGCCCAACGCATCGTCGAGGGCGATACGCCCAAACCCCTGCTCCGCAAGCGCGTGCTGCAGTTGGATGTCGGCTCATTGGTCGCCGGCACCATGTACCGCGGGCAATTTGAAGAACGCCTCAAGCGCGTCATTGAGGAGCTGAAGGCATCCGATACCATTCTGTTTATTGACGAGGTGCACATGCTGGTGGGCGCGGGCTCGGCCGGCAGCAGCGTCGACGCCGCCAACATCCTTAAACCGGCGCTGGCCCGGGGCGAATTGCAGTGCATCGGCGCCACCACCCTCGATGAATATCGCAAGCATATCGAAAGCGACGCCGCCCTCGAGCGCCGCTTCCAGCAGATTCAAGTGGCGGAACCGACGATTGAAGAAACGATTGAAATCCTGCAAGGCATCAAATTCCCTTATCAAGATCATCATAATGTCGAAATCACCGACGACGCCATTGAGACCGCCGCAAACCTGTCCGCCCGTTACATCCCCGACCGCTTTCTGCCCGATAAAGCGATCGATTTAATTGACGAAGCGGCCGCGCGGCTGCGCATGTACAAGAGCCCGGAGGCGGCCGCCGTGCGCCGCGTTATGGATGAACTGGAAGAAATTCACGAAGATATCGAACTGCTGCAGGACGCGGGCGAGCCGGAAGAAGCCGAGACGCTGCGAATTCGGCGCGAGTCGCTGGATGCCAAGTTGGCGGATATTCGCCTGAACTGGAATGAAGACACCGGGCAGCCGCGCCTGGTCGGCGAGGATATCTCCGAGGTGGCGGCGATGTGGACGGGCATCCCGGTCACGCGTATCGCCAACGAAGAGAGCGAGCGCTTGATGGAGATGGAAGACAAGCTGCACGAGCGCATCATCGGGCAGCACGAAGCCATCGTCTCCATTAGCAAGGCGGTCCGCCGCGCCCGCGCCGGCCTGAAAGATCCGCGGCGCCCCATCGGCTCCTTTATGTTCCTCGGCCCGACCGGCGTCGGCAAAACCGAGTTGACGAAAGCCCTGGCCGAGTTTCTCTTCGGCAGCGAGGACGCCCTGATCCAGCTTGATATGAGCGAATTCATGGAGCGGCATTCGGTCGCGCGGCTCGTCGGGGCGCCTCCCGGTTATGTCGGCTACGAAGATGCCGGGCAATTGACCGAGGCTGTGCGGCGCCGCCCCTATAGCATTATCGTCTTCGACGAGGTGGAGAAAGCGCATCCGGAAGCCTTTAATATGCTGCTGCAAGTCATGGAAGAAGGCACCTTGACGGACGCGCGCGGTCGGCGGGTTGATTTTCGCAATGCGATGATTGTGATGACCAGCAATGTCGGCGCCGAGTTGATCAAACCCAATTCCGGCCTGGGTTTCAATACCCATCTGGATGCTGAAAAGCTCGATGACGAGCAGTATCAGGACATGAGCCGCAACGTAACCGACAAGCTCCAGCGCATGTTTCGGCCGGAATTCCTCAATCGCGTCGATGCCACGATCATCTTCCGCTCGCTCACCCGCGACGAGATCAGGCAGATTGTCGACCTTGAATTGAACAAAGTGCGCGAACGCCTGCTTGAGCACGCTATCACGCTGGAAGCCAGCGATGGCGGAATCGACTGGCTCTCAGACAATGGCTACAACCCCGAATTCGGCGCCCGCCCCCTGCGCCGCCTGATCCAAAACGAAGTCGAAGATCGCCTCTCCGATGGCATCCTTTCGGGTGAATTCGGCCTGGCCAGCGTCGTGCGCGTCGATGTCGATGATGACGGCGGTCTGACGCTGTACACGGTCGAGGAAGAAGAAGTCGCGGACGAACTGGAAGCGCAGATCTAAGGGTCTCCGTCCGCGACTCGCCGCGTTCATGACGATTCGACGTTGAGGCTGCTCGGCTGTGAGCAACCGAATCGGCGCGCGTCTCGGTCCAGTCGACGCCGGGACTCGCCAGATTGCAGCCTTGAATAAACTCATTCACCACGCGAAAAAAGAGAACTGCCCTGCGGCAGCCCTCCGATTCCAATTCAGACGCGCTCTCACTCGCGCACTGTTAGGATGGTTTTGATGAATCCGAGATCATCCAGAATGAGCGTTTGCTGCTTTTCTATTCGGTCCAGACGTTTTCCAATCCTTTCCAGGCGCGCCGATTGATCCTGCAAAATTTGCACCATCGAGGCTTGGCACTCCACCATCGAGCTCGTCAATTGCTCAAGACGATGAAGGCGCAGATCATAAAGTTTAGTCGATTTGGTTTCAGACGTGAAATGAACTGCCACGATTCCGGATTTTCTGGCCGGATCTCAGAATTCCGATCATCTTTCTTAGGTTTTTATCGACTCGATCCAAGCGTTCATCCAGCCCCTCAATCCGCCCGGCTTGGTCAAGCAGAACTTGTTCCAACGTTGCATCTCCCTCAATGTATGGGCGGAACAATTTTTTCAATATGTTTAGACGAATTTCCCGAAGATCTTCTGAATCTTGCATCGCGATTGTCTCCAATCGTCTGGCTTGTCTAATTGCTGTTTGTTAGCACTTTTTCAACTATACAAAAGAGGACTGCCTTGCGACAGTCCCCCGTAAATGTTTGTTTCTTTGGCTTGGAGCCGGCTTACATCATGCCGCCCATGCCGTCCATGCCGCCACCGGGCATCGGCGGGGGCGTTTCTTCCGGCACATCTGTGATCAGCGCTTCCGTCGTCAGGATCATCGCTGCGATCGACGCGGAGTTCTCAATCGCGCCGCGGGTCACCTTGGCCGGGTCGGGAATGCCGGCGTCGATCATATCGCCGTATTCGCCGTTCATCACGTTGAAACCGACGCGATGGTTGCTTTCGTCATCCTGCGCGCGGCGCACGTTCTGGATGATCACCGCGCCATCTTCGCCGGCGTTGGCAGCGATCTTGCGCATGGGCATTTCGAGCGCGCGGCGCATGATGCGGACGCCGGTATTCTCGTCGCTGATTTCCATGCTGACGCTGTCCAGGGAGCTCATCGCGTTGATCAAGGCGACGCCGCCACCGGGCACGATGCCTTCTTCGACGGCCGCGCGGGTCGCGCTTAGCGCATCTTCAACGCGGTGCTTCTTCTCTTTCAGTTCGGTCTCGGTCGCGGCGCCGACGCGGATGACCGCCACCCCGCCGCTCAGCTTGGCCAGGCGTTCCTGGAGCTTTTCGCGATCGTAATCGCTGGTGCTGGCGTCGATCTCCCGCCGAATCTCTTCGATGCGTCCGGCGATCCCGCCTTCTTCCCCGGCGCCGTCAACGATGACGGTGTCGTCCTTGGTGCTGACGACCTTGGCCGCCCGCCCCAAATCCTGGACGCTCACACTGTCCAGCTTGCGGCCGGTCTCTTCGCTGATGACGGTGCCGCCGGTCAGCACGGCGATATCCCGCAGCATCGCTTTGCGGCGATCACCAAAACCGGGCGCCTTGACCGCCAGCACATTGATCGCGCCGCGCAGTTTGTTGACGACCATCGTCGCCAGCGCCTCGCCATCCACATCCTCGGCGATGATGACCAGCTCGCGTTTGCCGATCTGATGCAGCTTCTCGAGGATCGGGATGATATCCTGCGCCGCGCTGACCTTCTTGTCGTGGATCAGGATGTAGGGTTCTTCAATGCTGGATTCCATCGTCTCGCTGTTGCTGACGAAATAAGGGCTGATGTAACCGCGATCGAATTGCATACCCTCGACGTATTCAGTCTCGAATTCCAACCCGCGGCTCTCTTCGACGGTGACGACGCCGTCCTTGCCGACCTTGTCCATCACTTCGGCGATCAGGTCGCCGATTTCCTTATCCTGCGCCGATACGCTGGCGACATTGGCGATCTCGTCCCGCGTTTCGATGGGCGTGGACTGATCCAGGATGTTGCGGGCGACGATATCGGCCGCGTGGATGATGCCGCGCTTCAGCAGCATCGGGTTCGCGCCGGCCGCCACATTCTTCAAGCCTTCGCTGACGATTGCCTGCGCCAAGACCGTGGCGGTGGTCGTGCCATCGCCGGCGATATCGTTGGTCTTGGTGGCGGCTTCCTTCAGCAGCTGCGCGCCCATGTTTTCGTATGGGTCTTCCAATTCGATCTCTTTGGCGACGGTGACGCCGTCATGCGTCACGGTCGGCGCGCCGAATTTCTTGTCAAGCGCGACGTTGCGCCCTTTGGGGCCGAGGGTCGTGCTAACCGCGTCGGCGACCTTGTCCACGCCGGATTGCAGTTTGCGGCGCGCGTCTTCCTTGAATACGAGTTGCTTTGCCATGGATTCCTCCTGAAAACTTTCTCTCTTGTGCCTTGGAAACGAATGCGGCCGAAGCGCGTCTTAGGCTTCGACAATACCGAGGATGTCGGATTCTTTCATGATGAGCATGCTGACGCCATCAAGCTTTACCTCAGTGCCAGCATACTTGGCGAAGAGTACGCGGTCGCCTTCCTGAACATCCATCGGAATGCGTTTTTCGCCCTCTTCGTCGTACTTGCCAGGGCCGGCCGCGCGGATCAACCCCTGCTGCGGTTTTTCCTTGGCCGTCTCCGGCAGTACAAAAGCGCCACCTGCGAATGTTTCTTCGGATTCCACGGGTTCAACCAGGACGCGGTCGCCCAGTGGACGAATCGAGACGGGCATTTTATCTCCTCCTTGAACTAAGGTTGCCTTCGCCGCATGACGAAAGTCTGACTGTCTTCGCTGGCACTCAATGCACCCGAGTGCCAGATTTCACCGCATAATTTATCATATCGCCGCTGCCCAGTCAATAGTCTTGGCAGACGACAGGGGCGATTGCCAGAAATAATATACAATTCTAATGTTGGCGGATTGCGCCAATGGGTAGGCAGGACGTTAGCTGTCTGCCAGTTTTATTGATTCCACGCCGTAGTATATCGCGGCGCAGCTGTTCTCATAAGTTTGAGATCGAGGAGACATAACATTACGAAACTCGCTACCCAAATCGTAACTCAGCGGCCAAATTTCGATTTGACGCTGACCGCTGTCTCGCTGCTCGAGGATATATTGGTGGCGCTCGTCCCATCCGTCAGCAAAGAATTGCAGGTCCGGAATCCAGCGTATTTGGGCTGCGACGATGCCGATACCAATCATCAAGACAACAAGCAAGGGCGCAAGCCTGAAAGCCAAAACTATCGCCGACCGGGGGCCTGCAGCGCGCAAAACGCATCCAAGCGCGGAGCCGACCAGCGCTCCCCAGGCAAAGCCAGCGGAGATCTGAAAGACAGCCACCGGTCCCATGTAACGGGCTCCGACGAAACCAACCGCATAGAATGCGATAAGCGCCAAGACAAATGAAGACATCAGAGCCGCCCCCAAGCACACGATTATGACCTCCCGCCAACGCTTTGCGACTGATTGCGGAAGGCCGCGCGACAACTGCACAGATATGTTCGCGAGTATAACCAAGGCGCTGACATACAAGAAAAACTCGGCTCGAATATGAACGCTTCTCAACTGGGTTGCCATGAATAAGGCGAAGGCCACAGTTAATGCGAGGCCGGCAATCGGCGCCAGGCGTTTCTGATTTTCACTAAGCTGCTGGTTAAGTCTGTTTCGCCACCACAACAGCGCGCCATAGCCAATTATCAGCGCGAGATTGAGTATGACGACCGCCATATAGGGCAAGCTGAAGCGGCCGAAAAACTGCGGACTGTCACTTGCATGCGACCACAGAAACGGGACGAAGAGAAGTTGTATGGCCAAGCCGGCATAGAGCGGGGCTGACGGGACGCCCGCTCGAAGCGGCCTCGTATCAGCCAGGCTCGGTTTGCCAGCAATCTGCGCTGCGGCCATGCCAAGCGCAAATACAAGCGCAAAGCCGGCAAAGGCATTCGCGTCGGTTAGGTATTCGACCGCGCGAGCCATGCTCAGATCTAGCAATTCCGGCAGATCGCGCACGGGCATAACAAGGCTGTGCGAGTCTGCAGCGCGAAGCATCACGCCAGGCGCAGTCAACATGACGACGGCGCTCGTCGCCGTGCCAAACATGCCAGCTGATAGAAGCAGCAGGGTCGGACGCCGATGCGGATGTTGCACCAAGAGATATGCCGCGACGAGGAAGACGAAGAGCGCGGTCCCTTGAGCAACGAGGTACATCTCCGCAAAGCCGGCGTTCAAGAAGCAGAAGACAAGGCTGGCGACCGCCGCCGCTAACGCCCAACTTCGTCTTGCGCGCAGCCGGCATATTGCTTCAAGAATCGCCGCCAAGTAGATGGTGAACAGCACAATCGGCGAGGCATAACTCAAATGCGCGGTGTAGTGGAAGAAGGTCTGCTTCGAATAGAAGGCGTCGATCATTGTGGCGAGCAGCAGCGAGGCGCAGATGAGGGCGGCGGATAACCTGTGCCGGCGCCATCCCTCGAATCCAAAGACGCGCCATAGCAGCCAGAACAAGCCAATCAGCCAGAGCAAGCTGGTGGCGGCCGGCAGCATCCGCGTAATCTGCAAGTCCAGGGGCGCAAAGACGCCGTGCAAGAAGTAATTTGTGTAGGATCCGGTCCAGATGCTGCGCCAGTGTGCCACATTTTGCCAAGGCCCATTTGCCAAACCCGCTTCAATGCGGCAATAGTCGTCCGCGATCATACGGCTGAATTGACCGCTATAGGCAAACAGCAGCGCGGGAACGAGCGCCAGCGCCACCAGCAACGCGCTTAGTCCTGATTTGAACATTTGGCTGCGCAGCATGCTTCAACTCATCAACTGTGGTTTCTAAGGCTCCATCGTAATGGCTTCCAGACCGTAATAATAGGGCTGGCAATCCCAGCCGACTATTTCCAGATCAACCGGCGAAATCGCCTGAGTCATGTGATAGCTGTATGGCGTCACCGTGATGACTTGCTCGCCGCCCTCGCGCAACCGGACGATACGTTGGTGACGCGCGTCCCACTCCCGCGCGTATGTTGCGAAATCCGGAATCAGCCCGGCCTGCATGGACACGATGCTGAGGTATGCGAGGGCTAGCACGAGCGAGCCCAGGCCAATCACGCCGCGCAGCCAGGGGGCTTCTCCCGGCGTCCGGCTGTAGCGCCGCCGGAGCAGGAAGCCGATGCAGCCGCCCCAAGCCAGCCCCGATAGCACAGACAGCAGCGCGGCAAAGGTCAGCGTCCGTTCATAGATGATTCCAATCGAGAAATGCCCGACCGCGATCGAAAGCGCAAGTGAACTATAGGCGAGCGCCGACCCGACTAACGCAGCCAGGAATATCCGGCGCGATAAGAAATCCGACGTGGCGGCGGCCAGCCGAGCGGCCAGGACGACGAGTAGAATGAGCGCGCAGATGTAGAGAATGGCGGATGCCAAGAAATGCAAGCCCGCGACCTGCGTCAATGCCAAGCTGGCAAAAGCGCCGAACAGAAGCGCGGCTGACCAATAGCGCGCGCCGGCCCCTGCCTTTGCCGCAGCCGGCCTGCGCCCGGGTTCGCCGTCAATTGGCTTGACCAACAGAAGCGCAGCCACCAAGCCGGCGGCAAAGAGCAACGTAAAGCCGGCGATATTCCCCTGATGCCCAATGAACGCGGCGGATGTCTCTACGGTTTCAACAAGCAGTTCAGGAAGCGCGCGAATCTGGTCGTACCTTGCGCCCGTCCCCATATCCGACATTCGAGTAGCGCTGCCAGGTAAGACCAATTGAACGATTAACCCGGCAGCATTGCCCACCCAGCCCGCCGAATACAGCGTCAGGCAGGGCCGGCGCCGCGGGCTGTCGATTAAAGCGCGAATTGCAAGCAACATCAGCGTCAAGCAGATTAGCTGCAGGATGGTCTGCAGCTGGGACAAACCAGCGTTGACGAAACATGCCGCTGCCCCGGCTGCCGCCAAGACCGCCAACCGTCGACCTGAGCATTGCCGGGAGGCCGCCTCCCAAAACAGCGCCAAGACCAACAGAAATATCCCCACCGGCAGGCTATGGCGAATGCTGGCCGAATACCAATAGAGCGGCTCCCAATCGTAAACGCCGATCACAAATGCCGCCAAAGACAGGAACGCCAGAATCAAAGCGACCGGAAGTCTGTTCGCATCCAGCTGCAAACCACGCAAGACAAGGAAAAACAGCCAAACCAGCCCCAGCAGCCAAAGCCCAAAGATGATCGCAGGAAAAATCGGCGGCATGTATTCGGGACCGAGCGGCGCCAGAATGTCATGTATGGCGATATAGGTCAGGCTGCTGTGCCAGTTGTTTAACCAGAAACTGAAGTAATCTCTTCCGCCCAAATGCAGCGCGCTGTTAAAGAAACACCAGTCGTCGCCCATCAGCCGGCTGAATTGCCCCAGGTAGGCGATGAGCAGCGTCGGCAGGCTGGCAAGAAGCGCCAAAAGCCAGAGCACAGGGCCTTGATTAGGGCGCATGACAGATATTCCCTCGCGCAGCTGGGCGAGCAGAATGCAGCAGACGAAGCGAGTCTGAATTTAAGCCCGTTTCACAGGACTGCGGTTTGGTCACGATCTTGTTTCCACGATTGTTTCAACGCCGTAGAAGTAGGCGTCGCTCCCTCGGATGGGTTCTTTATTGGCGGCGATGAAGGCGGTCATGTCAAAAGTGTAAGGCGGCACTTCTATATTCTTCGCGCCGCTTTCACGCAATTCAATGATGCGCTGATGGCGCGCGTCCCACTCGCGGGCGTAAAGGCTGAAGTCGGGGATCAGGCTGACTTGCGTGATGACCACAGCGAGCGTGTAACATGCTACGACGGCGGCGCCGATCTTTGTAACAGGAGAATACCATACAGCAGCGCCGTCTAAATTGTGGAAACTGCTTTTGATCATGCAGCCGACGCAGGCGCCAAAAACGACGCCCGCGATGATTTGCGCAAAGACGGACGATATCATGAGCCGGGGATAAACAATGCCGATCGAATACAGGCCGATTGCAACGGGCAAAATAAGAGCCAACAGCGCGCTCGCCAACGCCAGAAACGCTGCCAAAGCGAGGCCTTTCGCCTCCGCCTTCCCTCTCTGCTGCGGCTGTGCCATGACCTGCGCCATTGCCAAACCGAGCAGCAGCATCAGCGAGAAGCCGGCGATCGTTCCCGCGTCGCCAAGGTATGCGACGACGGTCTCGACGGTTTCCGCGATGAGCGTCCCCAATGAGCGCAGCGGAACCCGCTCGCCCAGGCTTGAACCATCGTGCATCCGCGTCGAAATCGCGGGGGATGTCAATTGCAAGAGCAGGCTGATGACAGTGCCGCCCCAGCCAGCCGCGATCTGCGCCAGCATCCGTCCGCGCGCCCGCCCCCCCTTGAAAGCGAAAACGCCCGCCAACATGCAAGACAGAAATACGAGTTGGATTATCAGCTGCATCTCGGAGAAGCCCGCGTTGAGGAAGCAGAGAACCGCCCCGCCCAGCGCCGCGGCGCCAGTCCCGGATGAAGTTCGCCCGCGGCTGGCGCCGTCTATGGCGAATGCGATGTATAGAATGAACAGCGCCACCGGCAGCGCGTACCGTACGCTGGCGGAATACCAATAGATGCTCTCCCAGGTGTAGAGCGAGTTGAGGGTCGCGGTCAGCAGCAGTGCGGCCAAGGCGACGCTGACCGGCCGGCGATTGCGCTCGATTTGCAAGATGCGAAGGATGGCAGCGATCAGCCAGGCCAAGCTCAGCAGCCAGAGCGCGATGATTGCCGCCGGAAAAACTTGCGGCATGATTTCCGGGCCCATGGGCGCCAGCGCTTTGTGAAGCAGAATATAGGTATAACTGCTATACCTTTGCGCCCACCAAAACTGGAAATAATCGGCGCCGCCAAGCTGTTGAGCGGTGGCGAAATGCCCCCAGTCATCGCCCATCATGCGGCTGAAATGACCCAGGTAGACGAATAGCGCGACCGGCGTCAAAGCCAGCGCGGCCACAAGCCAAGCTGCCCGCGCGCCCGCGTCCGCCTTCATTCTCAGTTGCACGCCTGAATCAGCCTTCCTTTATCAATAGCGCCAGCTCGGACGCGGCTCGATTGCCCACCTTGTCAAAGGCGAGCGCCTTGAATACAAATTCGCCCGCGCCGTCCAGTACAGCCTCGTAGCCATAGGGCCAGTCGCGATCGTCGCCCAGCAAACTGTCATCGCGGTAGAATTCCACTCTGTCAATGGTGAGGTTGTCGCTGACATCCGCCAGCAGTGACAGCGTCCCTTGAGACGGGTATCGAATTTCCGCGGCCGGCTCGCTGAGCCGCAGTTTCACCGCTGGCGGCGTATTGTCAAAGGTGAGCAGCTTGCTATCCGCCGCCACATCCCCATCAGCGAATTCAACCGAAAGGCGCAGGGTGTAGATGCCGCTGAACAAGGCTGTGTTCCATGTCGCCGAAATCTCGCCGCCCGCGTCGACAGTTTGCCGTTCGCCGATCGGGATCCATCGGTCGGGATTGACCTCAGCGCCGTATTCCAACTGCCAGGTTCGCGCGCCCGCCCGCTCTATGCTGGCGGCGATATCCACCCGAGAGCCGACATAGGCATAATTCGCCGGCGATGTAAGGCGCACAGGTTTGACGCTGGGCGGCGCGCCATCGGTGCTGTAGCTGCTTGGCGGGAGCGGCTTTCCGTTTTCCACCCACCAGTCCATCAACTCTTCCGGCGGCATAAAGAATGCGACGGACTCGCGCAACTCATCCGGCGTATTCACGGTGGCCAAGTGGCCCGTCGCCCGGTTGATCTCGACGGTTTGCCAAAACTGATCGCGCTGCATCACAGAGCCGGCGGGCACCACTTCTCGCCGCGTCGGGCAATGAGATGTGGTCGCCGGCAGCAACCCGGAAATCTCGCAAACCAGAAATTCCTCGATATCGGCGGGCGGGGCCCAAACTCGCTCCGGCAGTTCAAGATGCGCGTGGGCATATTCCATCAGCGCCCGCCAGACCGGCGTGGAAGCGGCGCGGTCGCCGTCACGAAGGCCGAGTGGCGCGCCGTCGGCTCGGCCCGTATGCAGCGCCAGGACCAGATCGGGCGTATAACCCAGGGTCCAGCTATCGCGCTTGTCGGCGCTCAAGCCATCGACGACGGCCGCCGAGCGAGAAATGCGCAGGCTGCTTTCCCGCCGCTGCAAAACAGCTTCCCGCGTGTCTATATCCGCCAGAATGTCATTCACCATGAACGCGGCGCTGGGCGGAATGAGCACGGTCTCATTCGCCTTGGGGTCATCGACGTAGGACCAGAGGACCTGCCCCGTCTCATCTTCGATTTTCAAGACTGCAACCGGGTCTCGTCCGCGGAAGCCAGCCTCGATTGGCGGCGCCGTTATGCCCCGCATCGCGCCCATGGAAGCCAGAACGCTGTAGGCGTAGGCGCTATCCAACACGGAGACGGCCGCGCCCCGCTCCAGCAGATCCAGGCTCCCGCCGCTGGCTGCCAGGCTATTGAAGCCCAGCGCTTTCGCGGTATGTATCGCCGGCTCAATGCCGCTGACGCTCGCCACTTGAACAGCCGGGGGCAAGAGCCCGGCCGCCATCGCATCGCGCAGATTCATGGGACCGCGATACAAGCCATCCGCATTCGCCGGACGGTAAATCAAGTCGGCGGACGCGCCCGGGTAAGAGCGCGGCAAATCATAAACTATTGAAGCCGGCGTGAACTCGCGGCGCAGGAAGGCATCCAGGTACACAAAGGGCTGGAGCAGGATTGCGGGCTGATGGCGGGCCCCTTGCGCCTCCCCTACCAAGCTCAGGATCCGCCCGCTGCCGACATCAATGAGCGCCAGCGCGCCAGTATCCGGCGCGCCTTCCTCTGCTGTGGCGAGGGATTGCGCCAGCGAGCAGGGTGAACCATCCAGGGCAACCGCCGCGTCCCGCCGCTGCAAATGCGCGCGCAGAAGGCACTCCGCGCTCAGCTGCAGGTCCAGGTCGAGCGATGTCGTGATTCGCAGGCCGCCACGAGCCATGAGCCGGGCGCCGTCAAGTCCGCGCTTGCCCAGGAGCGTTTCCGCTTGCCCGAGCGCGTACTTGATGAATGCCGGCGCAATGTCGGATTGTCGCGCGTCGCCCCCTCGGAAGCTGGGGACGGCCGCCGCCGCTTCATCGAACTGGGATTTTTCAATCAGGCCGCTGTCAAGCATTTTGAACAGCAGGTCCGCGCCCCGTTCACGCGCTTTCTGGGCCGCGTCGACCGGATTGAGCGATGGCGCCTCGCCGATGGCAGCCAACAGGGTCGACTCCGCCAGCGACAAATCCAGCGCCGACTTGCCGAGATAAACCTGCGCGGCCGCCTCAATGCCAAAGGCGTCCCCGCCGTAGTAAGCGCTGTTCAGCCGCCATTCGAGCAGCGCCTCCGGCGAATGGATGCGTCTGCTCTCGGCGACAAGCACGATCTCCAGCAGGCGCGCGTCCAAGCCGCTCGTCTTCGTCAGCGGCAAAACGGCATCGCGCATAAGATTGCCGCTGATGCCCGGCTTAATTTTCAGCGGCAAGCCCAAGATATAGCGCATGATTTGTATCAGGGTCTGGGGCAAATCGAAGCGCTCGGACGCGGAGTCGATCCCGCCGTCTTCAGCCAGCGCAGTCGCCGCGACCAGCTGCGGCGGCAACTCCTCCAGCGCCAGCCAGCGGCGCTTCTCGCCCAAGGGATCGGCGACGGTATGGATGAGTCTTTCGCCACTCGCGTCAAGAAAGCGTGCCCTGCCCGGCGCTTGATCAAAGAAGACGGTCGCTTGTGGCGGCGGCATGTGGCTGGCGGCGGCGAGATAAAGCCAGAGAGACAGCGCCAGGCCAGCCAGCAGCGGCGTCATCGCCAGCGCGAGCGGAATGCCGATGATGACAATCGACCAGAACGCGGAGCGCCGGGCGCCCTTGACCCGCCGGCGTTTGCGGCTGTGTCGGCGGCGTATGATATGCGCGACAGAGGGCATGGCCCGACCTATGGAGAATGACGAGGCGGTTACAGGGTCCAGTGTACTGATTTTCGCGGACTATGCGAACGCGACTTGGCGCACTATGCAGGGCATCGCTTCAATTTTTTTTCACCACAGAGAACACAGAGGGCACAGAGTTTAGAGAGATTTTTACCACTGTTCCTCTTAATCTCTCGCTCAAGTATGGCAAAGCAGCCAAATGGCAGAGCAAAGGGTTGCCCCAGCAGAACCCCGGATTGCAGCGTTACATGCTGTCTTGAAAGGCGCGCAGACCTTCCCAATCGCCTTTGGCCGCGTAGTCAGCTTGCCGCGGTATCGTTTCCAGGCCGGCCGGGGCGGCGCGCCCCGCCTCGCGGAAGATCGCGCGCAGGTCTTCTATGGAAGCGCCCGCCAGCGCCGCGTAACTGTGGATGCCCGCTTCATTCAGAATCCGCTGATAACCGGCTGCGATGCCTTTGAGCTTGGTCAGGTCATCATGTTCGCTGCCCGCGGGCTGCTCCGTTTCGCGCCGCACTTCGCGCCGTTTCACCAGCGCTTCCGCCTCATCCGCCGCGTCCTGCGCCGCCTTGACCGCCTCAGCGGAGCCTTCGGCCGCCGCGTCACGGCGGATCCAAATCCAAAACAGGATCGCCACCGCCAGCAGGCCGAGCGACCAGGGGAACATATCGCGCCCGCTTTCCGGGGCGATCACAGCGTTCAGCGCGAGGACAATGGCGCCGACCAGAGCCATCATCGCGGTCAAATCCTTGGCGTTCGAGTTGAGCTTCATAATGCCTTCCAGCAATTCATGTCACATGGCACAGCAGGATTATAGCATATCCGTCAGCGCATATTTCATCTTGGCGCGCAACCGCGATTCGGTCAGCTCCCGACTCGCCAAATCGCAGTGGCAGGTTTCGGCCGCCAAGCCCTTACGGAATAACGCGCCGCCTTGACAAAGCGAACATTTATGCTGACAATGGCTGGGCATTGGCATCCCAGAGCATAAACAGGAGAAAGGTCAACAGTCATGATCATCGGGCTTACCAGCGTTTTTGTGGACGACCAAGACAAAGCGCTGAAATTCTATACTGAAAAACTCGGCTTTGAGCTGAAGCGAGACATGCCCCTCGGCAATCCAGCCGGCGATCGCTGGTTGACGCTTGTGTCCCCCGAAGGCGCCCATGGCGTCGAGCTGCTGCTCGAGCCCAGCAGCAACTCCCTTGCGCGCGACTTTCAGCAGGCGATGTTCGAGCAAGGCATCTCGGGCGGGCAGTTCAACAGCAGCGATATCCAAGCGGAATACGACCGACTCAGCGAGCGCGGCGTCGAATTCACCATGACGCCAACCGACATCGGGCCGGCCATCATGGCGGTCTTCAAGGATACCTGCGGCAATTACATCACAGTGGTGCAGGAAAAAGCGAGCTAACGAGGGAAGGCCCGCCGCGGCCATTTGTCCAGCGGCAGTTCAAGTGATATTATCTGGCTCAGCCCAAGCCTATGCCCGCCTCCAGTCTCGGGGCATAGGCGCGCCGAAGGAGACAGATGAATGCATGATCTTGAACTGCTGCAATACCTCTTTGATTTACAAGGCTATCTCGTCATTGAGAATGCGCTGAGCGAGGACGAAGTCGCGGCGCTGAACCGACTCATCGATGAGCAAAACCTGCCGCCACCGTCAGAGTCGACGCGTTTCGGCAGCGCGCCCACGCTGGCTGCGTCGCTTGTGAAGCCGGAAGCGGGCGTGCCGGAAGGCGAGGCGAGAGTTGACCAGAGCGCCCCGGTCGGGTCCGGCTTTCTGGGCTGGGGCAAACCGTTTTGCGACTTGTTGGATCACCCTTCCATCTTGCCGGCGCTGCGCATGCGCCTGGGCGACGCCTTTCGCCTCGACCGCCTCTACGGCATGAACATGACCAAGGGCATGTCCTACGGTCGCCTGCATGCCGATTACGGCGCGACCGCGCCAAAATCCGGTTCGCAGCCGGGCGAATATTACGCCTTCCGCCCCAATCAGATCTATGAGGGCTTCATTGTCGTCGCCTGGGCGCTGACCGATTCCGGGCCGGATCACGGCGGCTTCTGCTGCATCCCCGGCAGCCACAAGAGCAATTACAAGCTGCCGCAGCGAATCAGCGACGAGCACGACGCCTCGCCCGCCGTCGTCATACCCGAGATGCCCGCCGGCTCCGTCATCTTGTTCACCGAATCCTTGACCCACGGCACCGCCACCTGGCAGGCTGATCATGTCCGCCGGGCGCTGCTATACAAATACTGTGTATCGCACCTCGCCTGGACGTCGAAGCGGGTCGAAGCGCCGCCCAACGTCGAATTGACGCGGCGGCAGAAGCTGCTCCTGCGCGAGCCGGGCGATCCGCTGCGCCACTTTCCATCCGTGTTTGAAGACGTCCCCGCATAAGATGTCTTCTGTTGGGGCAAGGCGGTGACTCGCCCGATGCCAGCCTACCCCCCTCAATCCCCCCATAGCAATGGGGGGAAGTTGTTTCGCTTTGAATCAACTTGGGATGTCTGGCGAAAAACCTTCAATTGGCCGGAAAAGACGCAAAGTTCGGGCAGTTTTAGCTCCCCTTCCCCTAATGCGTTGGGGGAAGGGGCCGTGGGATGGGGTTAGGATTGCGCGCTTGGACTCCAATACCGTACAAGCCTTACAGGCCTCGTTCAATTGCCTCAGCCGCCGTGCTTCTTGAGCAAACGCAGCGCGCTTTCCGCCATGACGCCGACGCCGACCGGCAGGCAGCCCTCATGAATATCGAAGATCGGGCTGTGATGCGGCCGATTCACCTCATCCAGCTGCGCGCCCAAGCGCAGCATCGCGCCCGGCGCCTTCTGGGTCATGTAGGCGAAATCCTCGCCGGCCATGATCGGCTCGCCATGGCCCGCTCGGTCTTCGCCCAGCAGGTCGGCCGCGGCGCTGCGTATCAATTCAGCGACGGCCGGGTCATTGTACAGCGGGGGATAGCCGGTGCGGATCGTTAATTCGTAATCACCGCCGAAGTGCCGCACCAGCGCAAAGGCTTCTTCCACCAGACGATGGATTTCTTCGCGCGCCTCCTGCTCGAAGCTGCGAATCGTGCCCGTCATGAAGACTTCGTTGGGGATGACATTGTCGGCGACGCCGGCGTGGATCGTGCCGACGCTCACGACTGACCGTTCTGTCGGGTCGCGCCGGCGGGAGCGAATCGCCTGCAGGGCATTCACCACTTGCGCCTGCAGCCAGATGGGGTCCAGGCCATGATTTGGCGTCGCGCCGTGCGTGCCTTCGCCGATGATCTTGGCTTCGAAGACATCGGGCGCCGCCATGGAAACGCCATCGGCCACGCGCACCTCGCCCATCGGCCGGCCGCTCGCCACATGACAGGCGATCACGGCGTCCAGGCCGTCCAGCGCCTTCTCCTCGACCATGAGGCTGCCGCCGCTGTGGCCATCTTTTTCGCGCCATTTCTCTTCGCTGGGCTGAAACAGCAGGCGAATCTCACCGGCGGGCCGGTCGGGCAAATCGTTCAGCAGGCTGGCGACGCCCAGCAGCATTGACGTATGCGCATCGTGCCCGCAGGCGTGCATCAAGCCGGGCTGGCGCGATTTGTAAGGCACCTCGTTGGCCTCCTGGATCGGCAGCGCGTCCATATCAGCGCGGATGCCCACGGCCGGGCGCCCTTCGCCGATGCGCGCCACTACGCCCGTTTCCGCCACGCCGACTTCAGCTTCGATGCCCATCTCCCGCAGGGATTCGGCCACCAGCCGCGAGGTCCGCTCCTCTTCAAAGCCGAGTTCCGGCTGCATGTGAATCTCGCGCCGCCAGGCGACCAACTGATCCGCCAGCGCGTTGGCTTGCTGCAACATCGTCATGATTCGATCCTTCGTTTCCAGTCCAAGCTCGCACAATCTTACCGCAGTTTTAGACGGGGGAGAATATCAGAGGGCGGCGCGCGTCATCGCCGGATTAGGCGCTTCGTTGACGGAGAAAGCAAATACATCCGGGCGGTTGTAGTGGCCCACGACATCGAAATCCAGATGCCCCTGACGGATCTTGCGCAAATCAAGATCGGCATAGAGCAGCCCCTCTTTTCCGTATAGCGGCGGGCAAACATACTCGCCGAAGGGATCCACAATGGCGCTGCCGCCGCGGCAGAGCTCTTCCGGCAGGTCGGCCAATTCTTCATAAAGCGCCAGGTCCTGCGGGTACATCGAGCGCGTGAAATATTGATTGCAGCCGAGGACAAAGCAGCGGCCTTCACAGGCGATATGCCTCAGCGTCGCCTGCCAGGAATCACGCTGGTCCGCCGTCGGCGCCAGATAGATGCTCACGCCCTTGGCATACATCGCCATGCGCGCCAGCGGCATATAATTTTCCCAGCAGATCAGGCCGCCAATCGTGCCAAATGGGGTATCCGCCGTCGTGAGCGTGCTGCCATCGCCGCAACCCCAGATCAGCCTTTCAGCGGCCGTGGGTATGAGTTTGCGGTGCACACCCAGCACATCGCCGGCCGGATCGATGTAGAGCAGCGAATTATACAGTGTGCCGCCGTTGCCTTCGCCGCTCCGTTCAGAAATGCCCACCGCCACATACACGCCGGCTTCCTGGGCCGCTTCGCGCAGCGGCTGCGTTTCAGCGCCGTCCAGGCTCATTGATGATTTCCAGTAGCGCTCGAAATCTCTGCGGCCGGCCAAACTGCGATTGCCAACAGTCGCGCCGTAGGTGAAACCGCGCGGATAGCCCGATATCATCACTTCGGGCAGCAGGATGAGGGCAGCTCCATTGGCGCCCGCCTCTCGAATTGCCGCGGCGGTCTTCTCGATGCAGGCGCGCTTGTCGGCGAAGACGGACGCCAACTGCGCCACCGCAACGCGTAGGGTATCCATTGCCAATCCCCCTGGCTGCCTTGAATCCGCCCAAGATTGTAGCGTAGAGAAAATGTATTGCCGAGCGCGCTCAGCCGCCGGCGTCAGCTTGGGCCGGGCAGCCGCGATTCGCCGCCGGCCCGGCCGCCTCCGGGCAATCATCCTCGGCTGTGTCCAGGCCGTCATCGTCAAAATCTCGGCAGCCGCGCCGCGTATTTGGGGCGAACTCCTTGGGGCAAGTATCGGCGTCGCCGCGGAAGCCGTCTCGGTCCGGGTCGTCCTGGTAAGGGCAGCCGTTATTATCGGCGAAACCGAAATCCCGCGGGCAGGTGTCATCGGCGTCGGCGACGCCGTCGGCATCGGCATCTGGAACGCCGACCGTGGCGCTGGCGAATGGTGTAGGCGATGCCGCGATTGGGATTGGGGACGGGCTGATGACCGTCTGCGCGGCGATCGTTTGCGCCGGCAGCGGGGTCGGCGGCACGTACTGGGCGGGCGTGGCTGGCAAGCGGCTCTGTGGTGTATTCGTGGCGGACAGCGGCGCCAATGGCGTGAACGTGGGCGCGCGCGCTTGACCCGCCCCCAGCGGCGTGACGCTCGGCGCCAGCGTCGCGGTCCGCGTCAGATCAGCGACCGGCACATCAGCCGGGGCGCTGCCGATGAGGATGATCGCCAGCGCGTAAAAGGGAAATGTGCCGGCGATGATCAAGAGCATCAGCAGGCGCAGGCATTGATTACGATTGCTCTGACCTTGCAGGACGTCGATCGTTCTCACAGGCTGTTCCAGTAAACTTTATGCTCGCGATTTGCCAGCGGATACGCCCGGGAAGGAAACGGCGCGCCGGCGATGCAGCGCCCCGCTGGCGGATCGCTTCAGCAACAGGAAAATCATCGCGGGAAGCGGCAGCATGAAACTCAGTATGCTTATCAATTGAACATCCGATTCTGTGGCTGCGGGCAACAGCACCCGGAAGACTTTGACAACGGCGTGGTAAAGAACATGACCAACGGCGCGGTCTGTTGTCTGCGCCGGCAATTCCATAGCGCGGCGGTAATGATTCTCGAAATCTAAGGACAAATTGATCGCATGACGCAGCGCCGGCGCGAGAAACATCCAGCTCAGCGCAAGTAACAAGACGAGCATCAAACTGTTTCTGAGGAACTTGCCGCTTTCAGTTTTCATAGAATATGAGAACGCGCCCCCGCGACCGGGGCGCAGGCTGGCGGGTTTAAGAGCCGGTTCTCTGTGGCCAAGCTCTAGCGCATATTCTAGCCTAATGAACAGAAATTGCAGGTTTCAATCGCTGATATCGCGGATCTGATAGAGCTCGCCGTCAACGAAGCCGCGCTTGCGATAGTAGGCGCGGGTGCCGATTGAGGAAATGACCGCCAGGCGCCCAAACCCGCGCGCCGCCGCCATGCCAGCCGCCTTTTCGATGAGCCGCCGGCCCAGGCCAACATGCTGCGCCCGGCCGGGCTGCGCCGCGCCGATGCCGAGCGCCAGCCCATATACATGAACCTCGCGGATGATAGCCGCGCCGCGCAATTCTTCGAGCAAGGGCGCTTCCGCATCATCGGGCAATGACAAGCGCAGAAAGCCGGCGATGTCGCGCTCCGCCGTGATGTATTGCGCAAACACTTCTTCGCCAACGCTGGTGCGATAATGCAGGCAATCCAGTTGCAAATCACGCTCATCAACCGCTTTCACGCCGATTTCACGGGCGCGGATATCGACGCTGCCTCGCCCGCGCCGCGCCAGCTCGCGCTCGACCAGTTGACGGAAGTTCGTCACCTTGTTGCCGGCGACGATGTCGGTGCCCGGAATGTCGCGGATGACACGCGTCAGCCGACAGTATTCCGGCGTCCGCTTGAAACAGGCGACCAGCAGCTCAAGCAGCTCTTCATGCCGGTAGGGCCGCCAGTCGCCCGCCTGATACTGCTGCATCAATTCGGCGCTTTCGATCAGCGAGCAGGGATAAATCTTCAGCTCGTCGGGCCGGAAAGCCGGGTCGCCAAACAGCCTTTCGAAATCAGCAAGATCATCAGCCGGCGACGAGCCGTAGAGATTGGGCATCCAGTGGGCGTGAATCTTGAAGCCGGCTTTGCGCAGCAGCTTCACCGCCCGCCGCGTCGCCGCCACATCATGCCCGCGTTTGTTCAGAGCCAGGACGTGGTCATTCAGACTTTGAAAGCCGATCTGCACTTTGGTGCAGCCGAGGCGCCGTACGCGTATGACTTCATCTTCGCTGATATGGTCGGGGCGCGTCTCAATGACCAGGCCGACGGCGCGGCAGGCGGCCGTCTCGTTCTCCCGCTGCGCCGCTTCCAGTTCATCCCAGGCGGCATATTCGTCAACGAGGCTGGGCGCGCGCAGCCCGGCAGCGATTTCAGCCGCCAGCCCGCGGGAGCGCGTCATCTCCGCGGCGTAAATCTCCTGCACCGTTTGATTGTAAGACGCCGTCATCTGCGCGCCCTGCAGCGTTACATTGCTGACCGGTTCCCCCGTGAACATCGATTTTTCGCGCAAGGCGGCTCGCACTTCAGCGCGCCGGTCGACGCCCTTTCCAAAGTCATGCAAGGCGTCCAAAATCCGCTTGACGAACCAGATTTGATAAGTCTCGGGATAAAAGGACCAGGTGCCGCCCAAAATGATGATCTCGATTTTGTCGGTCGAGTGCCCGAGATTGTGGTAGGTCTGCAAGCGCGTCACGGTTTGCAAATAAGGATCGAAGGCGTTCTTTTCCGCCCGCTGCGCGCCCGGTTCATCGGCCAGGTAACTCTTCGGCATGCGCACGTCATTCGGGCAGAAGATGCAGGTGCCCGGGCAGGGGAAGGGCTTCGTCAAGACCGTCAGCGGCGTCACGCCGGAGAGTGTGCGAACGGGCTTCCGCCGCAGCTTGTAGAGCAGGGCCTCATCGAATTTGGGCAAGCCATCTTGCCCGGCGAAAGCGCGCCAGCCATCGACCAGGTTCGCCAGGCTGTAGAATCCTTCGCCCGCCGGCCGGGGGTGGCGCCGCATCAGCTGCTGATGCTCGCGCGAGCTGAGGCGGCGGGGCGCATGCAGAATGACCTTGAGCAGGGGGATCAACTGCTCGCGGTGGGCCTCGGCGTCAAAGTCGTATTTGCGGTCTCTGGGCATTTTCCATCCAACTGCGGCTACAAGTCTCCATTCTAACGGCGATGAGCGCAAATATAAACGCGCATCTGAAATCGCTTGCTTGCGGTTTCTCCTGCGCGCTTTTCCGCTAAACTAGGATTGTCATGCAGAATTCAGCCAGCAGGCGGTTATGCATTTACTCCCCCCTTTCACCCGCGCCCTGATGCGTCGGCCGGCGCCGAATCTCGCGGATGGCGAGACGACTTCCAGGCGCCTCGGCGCGCCGGATTATGACCGCGCGCTGCGGCAATTCGACATATACGCACAGGCTCTGCGCGACTGCGGATTGACGGTTGCCATCGCCCCCGCCGATGAACGCTTCCCCGATGGCCATTTCGTCGAAGACCCCTTCGTGATTTTCCGCGACATGGCATTTCTCTGCCACTCGGGCGCGCCGGCCAGGCGCGAAGAAGGCGAATCGCTGAAGCCCTATCTGCGGCATCTGCGCATCGTCGAGCCGCCGCCTGCCGCCCGCATAGACGGCGGGGATGTCTTGTTCTGCGCCGATCGCGTCCTCGTGGGCATCACCGAACGCAGCAACCGCGCCGGTTATGAAGCGCTGCGAGGGGCGCTGCAATCGGCGCAGCCGGATATCCGCGTCGACCCGGTCCCCCTTAGCGGCGTCCTGCATCTTAAAAGCGGCTTGACTGAATTGACGCCGGGCGTCCTGTTCCGCGATCCCGCCCTGCGAGCCGATTACGATCTTGGCTGGGCGGAGGTGATTGACCTGCCGCCCGCGGAAGCTCATGCCGCGGATGCGATGCCGGTGAACGATACGCTTTTAATCGCCGCCGGCTGCCCAAGCGCCCTCCATGCCGCGCGGCAACACTGCGATCGCGTCATTCCGCTCGATTTGAGCGAGTTCGTCAAAATGGATGGTGGCGTGACATGCCTGTCCCTGCGCTATTGAGGCGGGGCTTGGCGCCGTTCGTCTTGTTTCTGCCGCTGCTCTTGTCAGGCGGAAGCCTTGGCATACAGGCGCAGCAGCCCGATCTGGGACCCTGCAGCGAGCGGCCGACATACATTTTCAGCCGCTTATACGCCGACAACGCGCGCTGGTGCGTCGAAGGCGTCTTGCATGATACAGAGCTGGAGCCGCTGTCTTTCACGGCGATGACCGTGGCGCCCGACGGAACGCTATACGCGACGCGGCCTTTGAGCGGGTCGGTCGTGGCCATACGCGACAGTGACGGCGACGCGCTTCCGGACAGGATGGAGCCCTTCGCGGACGGACTGACGCGGCCGAACGGCATCGCCTACCATGAGGAATTCATTTATGTTGCCGGCGGCGCGCGCATTTATCGCATTTCCGAAACGGGCGCAGTTGCTACGATCGTCGACGACCTGCCGGCCGGCGCCGGCTTCTGGACCGGCGGGGTGACCATCGGCGCTGACCGGCGTTTGTACGTGGCCCTTGGCGCGCCCTGCGACAACTGTGAATTCGACGAGCGCGAGCGCGGCGCCATCCTCAGCATGAACCTGGACGGAAGCGACCGGCGGATCGTCGCGGACGGTTTCCGGCAGCCGGCTGATGTCGCCTTTTATCGCGGCCAGCTCTGGACCCTGGACAGCGCGCCGCGAAGATCGGAAGGCAAAGCGCGCGATGAGTTGAATTGGGTTCGGCCGGGCGGCTGGTATGGCTTTCCTTATTGCCTTGGCGCGGCGGAGGAGAATCTCGCGTCGGACAGTCATGACTGCGCGGAGAGCATTTCGCCGGTGATGCTTTTCGGCGCCGGCGCGAAGCCGATCAATCTGGCGGCTTATCCACATGACACGCTGCCGGGCGCGGGCGATACGCTGATAGTCGTCCTTGGCGGCGAACCAAGCCAGATTGATATTGTCGGCTACAAGGTGATCATGATCAGCTTTGATGAGGCGAATCAACCGCTGGGCGCGACGATACTGATGCCATACCGCCATCAGTCCTGGCAGCCGGCTTATGTGAAGTATCAACCCGATGGGCTCTTCTGGGAGCGCTTCATCTATGTCAGCGAACAGGGTTTCGGGCTATACCCGCAGCGTCCCCTAGCGGTCGCCGTTCACCCGCGCGGCTGGATCTACATCAGCATGACGGGTGGGCGGATCGTCGCCTTGCGTCCGCGGGCCAGCATCTCCGATCATGCGGCGACATACCCCGTTTGGACGCCGATGCATCCCGACTTCGACCCGGCCGCCGCGCCCGACGCTTACGAGGAATCGCAATTGGAACTCTGGTACGCGCAGAATCGCGGCGGGGATTAAAGACGCAGCGGGCACAGCGTTTAGTGCGCTTGCCTTGTGCTTAGCTCGGTGAACTCGACGGTTGAACGTATGCTTGAATTTGCGTCGGTTCAGATGCCGTTCCTTTGATGAAACTGCTCTATTCCGCCCCCACGGTAGTGTAACCTTTCCGGTTGAATTAGGTAAATTGCATCCACCTAGCAGTCTGTAAGGCTTGTCCGGTACTGCATTTCTTATGCAACAACAACTGAAATTACACCAAAACAAAACTAAAATGCGGGCGTAACTTGTGAAGGGCGACAGATTTCTACTTAATTCGCCAAGAAAAGCTCCCCTTCCCTGATGATTCGGGGAAGGGGCCGGGGGATGGGGTAGAAAAAGCAGCAATTTCGCTAGAGTAGCGGACAAGCCTTGTAGGGGCGATCCTTGGCTCGCCCGTCGGCGATTTGACAGTGGGCGACTCAAGAATCGCCCCTACAAAATCTTAGGTATTTGGGGTTGATGATATAATTCGATGACTGGCTTAAAGAATTTCAACCGAATTCGATACACTGTCGCCCCCACCATAAATTGCCATTGAGCAGAGCGCTTGTTATATTTGCTATGAGAAGAATCATCGGCGGGATCGGTCACGCGATAAGGCAATGCCGAGCGTGGCCATTAATCCAGCAACGCTACATAGGACCAATGCCGCATGGGAAGGCCCGGCAAAATGACCGCGCTCGACATCATCTCGACAAAGAAAATCGTCGTCATCGTCCGGCTTGATGACCTGTCTATCGCGATGGACCTCTGCGCGGCGCTGATTGACGGCGGCATACGCGCTATCGAATTCACGCTGACTAATCCCGACGCCGTCGCGACCATCGCCGAGATCCGGGGGACGGTCGACGAATCCGTTGCCATTGGCGCGGGCTCCGTCATCACGGCGGAGCAGGTATGGGCGGTGGCCGATGCCGGCGCGCAGTTTGTCGTGTCGCCGGTTTGGAAGCGCGAGGTGAACAGCGCCTGCCTCGAAGCCGACCTGCCCTTCATGCCGGGCGCCTTCACGCCGACTGAAATCCAGCGGGCTTGGGAAAGGGGCGCGAGCGTCGTCAAAGTGTTTCCGGCGAACCATTTGGGCCGGCGCTATATAAAGGATGTGCTGGCGCCGCTGCCTCACCTGCGCTTGATGCCGACGGGCGGCGTCAACCGGGACAATATGCGCGAGTTCCTCGCACAGGGCGCCTTTGCCTTGGGCGTCGGCTCCTCGCTCATCAACAACGACGCCATCGCCGATCGCGATTGGGAGCGATTGCGGAAGGAAGCGCGCCACTACGTCGACCGGCTGCCTTAAGCGTCAAATTCCGCGAACAGCTTCAAGAGCTTGTTGCAGCTGTTCCAGTTGCGGGCGGTTGATTGCAGACCGAGCGCCCTTTCGATCCGGCTGTTGTCAAGTTTTGACCGGGCTTGCCCGTCGCGGTAAAAGACAAAGAGCTCGCTGCCATCGGCATGGATGACTTCGCGCCCCGGGTTCTTCGAGCGCAAATCATCAACCGCAGCCGGCGCCGCTTCGCCGGACAGAAACACAATGACGAGCTTTTTCGTTTCGAGCAATTGCTCGGCACTGAAGCGATGACGACTGAAGATCGTTTCGAAGTCCGCCGACGAGCGCATGATCACGCGGATATCATGGCCGAAATCGCGCCGGATGCCGGCTTCAATCTGACGGCCGACGAGCGTCAAATCGCCCTCGGATGTCTCGAAGACGACGTTGCCGCTCTGCAGCAGCGTACGCGCCTCCCCGAAACCGAGCGAAGCGTACAAAGCGCGCAGGTCGGCCATGCGAATTTTGTTGTGGCCGCCAACGTTGATGCCGCGCAATAGCGATACAGCCAGGACCATGATGACGCTCCTCTCGCCGCCCAGCCCGCAGCGACAGCTTAACACATTCAGAAGCGAGCCGCTCCGTCGGATTCTGCGCTGTTACCCGCCGACAATATTCGTTAGACTGACATCGTGCCGATCCAATCATTGACCACCGCCGATGCTTGCTGATATCCGCGCCGCCTTCACTTTTCTGACGATTCTGCCGCTGGGTTCGGCGGCGGCCATGCGAAGGCCGGGCAAGACCTCTGCCTGGTTTCCGCTGGTCGGCCTGTGCATCGGCGCTTTGCTGCTGGCGGCCGCGCATCTCTCGCCATTCGACCGCGATCTCTCGGCCTTCCTCATCCTGCTAACCTGGGTGATCATCACCGGCGGCTTGCATCTGGATGGCTTCGGCGATTGCTGCGACGGCCTGCTGGCGGCTGTCACTGCGGATGAGCGCGTCAGAATCATGCGCGATCCGCGCGCCGGCGCGTGGGCGGTCGCTGGCTTGAGCCTTCTGCTGCTCGGCAAATGGCTGGCGCTACGCTCGGTCGCGGTCGAGTGGCTGCCGCTGGCGCCGATCTTCGGGCGCTGGGCGATGGTCTGGGCGGCTTACCGCTTTCCATCACTGCGGGACGAGGGGCTGGGCGCGCATTTCCGTGACGGGCTCTCAATGCGCCAAGCACTAATCGCCTCGGCATCTGTCGTTTTCCTGCTCACAAGTCCTGAGATTGCCGCGCTATGGCTGCTGGTATTTGCTTTCACGACGGGCTTCGGGCGCTGGGCGGCCGGGCGGCTCGGTGGCGGACTCAACGGCGATGTTTATGGCGCCATCTGCGAAGTGAGCGAGCTGCTCTGCCTGCTATATCTCGTTCTGGTTTATGGCTAGGCGGCTGATTCTCTTGCTGGGCGGCGCGCGCAGTGGAAAAAGCCGCTACGCTGAACGCTGGGCGCGCGAGAACGCTGATAATGCGCTCTTCGTCGCCACCGCCCGAGCATCAGACGCCGATATGCGGGCGCGCATCGCCGAGCACCGCGCGTCGCGCCCAAGCCACTGGCACACGCTGGAAGCGCCGCATAACACCGCCGGAGAAATCGCCGCTTCGGCTGTCGAGCATGACGCGCTGATTCTCGACTGCGTCACGCTGATGACGAGCAACATCCTGCTGAATCTGCCGGAATCGGCGACGCAAAAGACGGCGAACGCGGCGGTTCTGCAAGAGGTGGACTGCTTGTTGGAAGTTCAGGCGCGTTCGAAGTCCACCTGGCTGCTGGTGAGCAACGAGGTGGGCATGGGCGTCGTCCCGCCGACGCGGCTGGGGAATTTGTATCGGGATATGCTGGGCCGGGCGAATCAGCGGCTTGCGGCGGCGGCGGATGAGGTGCTGCTGCTGGTGGCGGGGATTCCGTGGCGGCTGAAGTGATGGGCTAGATGTTGGCGAAGAAGTCGGGGGCGATGGTGACTTGCTCAGTATGATTCATTGTGTTTTCACGTGGCGGCTTACCGAGGCCTACCAAGATATTGTCTCGTCAATGTCAGTCAAGTTTGGGAGAACTTCATTATCTCTTTGCATACTCTCCTGCCAAATCTTCTCTCGATAATGCAGAATGACTGCATACGGATTTACGCGGATGACTGTGGAGCCTTTCGCCGTAAGTTTCCATGTTTTAGGTTTCGGATTTTCCAACAGGCCATATTTCTTGAGGTACCTTCGAGCCAAAGACAAGCGATACTCGACTTCAGTTTGTTGACCTCTTTCTGGATCGTGAAGCGCGGCAATTTGCTCATCAGTGAGATGTAGCATCTTCACAACTCCGTCGCGCATTTCGTCATTCGTTCCCGAATCACCCAAGCGATGAAGAACTAACAATAGTGGATTCATCATCTTGTCAAGCGTTGGAATTGAAACTTCGGCCATGAAAAGCCTTACGATGGTTCAGGTTTCACTGCAAAAGATAGATAATCAAAGCGGCAAGCGCAATTTGCGTTCCAATGAACCACTTGATCAGATCCGCTTTCATTTGGGGCTTATATCGCAAAGTGCCACTGGTGAAGCTTAACTGCGCTTCATCGTCACCTTGCCCGGTGTATCCGACTTGATACCGAACAGCGACTTGGCGACGTTCTCCGGCGTATCGTCAATGTGCAACGTCAGCGGCGGGGGGCCGGGGGGCTTCTTAGGCTTCTGGCGCGATTTTGTGTCGTGCTTGGGTTGGTGTTTGTCTTTGGGCATCACGCCCCCTGATTTGCTATATGCGCTAAATCGGCATGGTAACATACCACCTTCAGTATAGCAAACACCGCTTCCTGAACGGCGCTATTCCACGGCTTCTTCGGCTCTGATCTCCTCTGCCATCCTCACCAATACAGACACCTCTATCTGCAGTGCGCCGGCCAATCTCTCCAGCACACGAAACGTCGGCGAGCTCTGGCCATTCTCGATATGGCTGATGTACGTCCAGTGCACGTCCGCATGTTCGCTGAGTGTCTCCTGCGAGAGGCCGAGTTCCCGACGCTGTCTCCGGATCGCGCAACCTAGTGCCTTGCCAAGCTGTCCCATAGGACAGATTGTGCGTCGCCAGCGGACAGAATCCCTTAGAGTATTTGCTATATGTAGTAGAAAGGTGGTAGTGTAGTGGGAAGTTCCCCAGAGCGGCACTTGAGTTGGCCACTCCACCGCCCCGGAGAACTAGCGTTGAGAGCGGTGTGTTCCTTTTGGAGCATGCCGCCCTCGCGCGCATTGTATACACAATTTCAACTGTTGGTTCAAGGGTAAATGAGGGATAGATGTGAGCGCAGAACAAGATGTTTCTAAAATGCAGGTTGGGTTGGACTACGAAAGCGGGTTCAAGTTCGGCCTCGGTTTCGGATGCGCCTCAATTGTGATTGTTCTACTGATATGGGTGCTGATTGCAGTGCTGTTGGCTACAGGGGCCACCATCGTCGTGACTGACTTTCTGAGATCGGTGGGCGCGTAAGAGAAAGGAGGCCCAAGATGCATGAGAAAGTGCCGCGCCCGGACTATGCTGATGTTGACGACACGGACTTGCGAGACATTCGATATCGCTTGAACGTGCTAGACCACAAACTAGATAAAGTGTTGAGTCTGTTCAAGCTTCTGGGGGAAGTGTCTGTCGAGTCTGCTTCAGTGTATAAGCAAGTTGCAAGGAATACACAATGGACTCGTGACTACATGAATACTGTGGCGAACTTTATGGAGCTGACTATCATCAGTGATGAACAGGTAGAGAGTCGTCTCGAATCCATAGATGACACACAAGGTGCGATCTTGGTCATAATTCGTGATCTCAGCAAAGGTCTTTTGGATATACCGATCCTTGATACGTCCGTTATCGGTCGTCTCTTAGAGGACCAAGAGAAAATCCTTGCCGCCCTCAAAACTGACAGCAATACGGTTGACTCCTTGCTAGACGATATTACTGATAGCAACTAGCGTCTGCCTTTCGTCGTCGGTATAATGCAAGGTGTACCTGAATACAAAACGCGCGGTGCAACGCGCGTCAGGTATTACATTCCGATATAGAGGTCCGGGGACCGGGTTTTATTACCCAAGTCTACCGGGCCAGAAAGGTAACATTATGATACCCCCGAAGCCGCGGCATTGCAAGCCGCAACAGCAGGAACTTCCGCTCAAATTCACAGAGCAAACGCAACATGGCAAAGACTGGTTGCGCAACTGGCAACGGAAGCACAACAAGCTTCTGCAAGCAACATTCACGCCAGCGTTGCGTCGGATAGATCGCTCACTCTGCGATCAAATCCACATACCGTAGCCGCTTGCCCTCGGCGCCACGCACCACGTTCACCATCTGATGCTCTGTGTCTAACGGCCGGTCATTGTACCGGCCTGCGAACTCGTCAATGTACCGATGCAGGTGCTTCGGCGACATTTTGTGGTAGGTCCCGGTGAAGCCACGCTTGAGCAAGGACCAGAAGCTCTCCATGCCGTTCGTGTGCGCTTGCTGACGGACGTATTCGCCAACCGAGTGCTTGACCGTCGCGTGTCGCCTAGGCATACCCTGGTACGCCCGCGCGTCATCGGTGTAGATGATGCTGCTTTCGGCTGTGTTGTTCGTGACGAAGCCCTGTAGCGTTTCCCTGTCTGTGCTGTCAACAACTTGGGCATGGATCTTGTTGGTATCGCGCTCTTTCATCCCGGCAACCGCTGTCTTGCCAACGGTGCCGCGCCCGGCGCGTAGCTTCTTGTGGGCGTGCTTGTTGCCCTCTTTGCCGCCGACATAGGTTTCATCCACCTCGATTTCGCCGCCGAACAAGATGTTGGTATCTGTGTAGGCCTTTCGGATGCGATGCAGCATGTGCCAAGCGGCCTTCTGCGTGATGCCCAAGTCACGATGCAGCTTCATGGAGCTTATACCTTTCAAGTTTGTTGTGACCAGGTAGAGCGCGATCGCCCACTTCTGATAACCCAGCTTGGAGCTGTGCATTATCGAGCGAGACTTGACCGAGAAGCGCTTCTTGCAGCCGTTACAGCGGAAGGGCATCGTGGCATGGCTGGCATTATCCTTGATCTTGTCACTGTCGCAGTATGGGCACCGGATGCCATCCGGCCAGCGCGATTGGATGAACCACGCCTCGGCGGTCTTGTCGTCTGGAAACATTTGAATAAGCTTGGTGAGCGTGATACCCTTACGGTAGTGCTTGCCGGGTGCGTTCTGTGCCATTTGCGTTACCCCTGTTCCACCCTATGGCACTATTGTATCATGATACGAATGGAGGTGTCAAGTGGCACTTTGCGATATAAGCCCCTTTCATTTTATACATATCCGTTCTCAGGTCTGCTTTGAGATCCGCCAAATCCTCTTTTGTCGCATTGCTCTTGCTACGCTCTTCCAATGTTGAGAGACGGCTCTCGAATCCCAAGGCCTCTGTATCCACCGCAGCCATGTAATTTGCTCCAGTCGTCCTTGCTTGAACACTATGCCCAATATATCAGATTGTCACTTAACCTGTCTATTTCTGCACTCCCCTCACACCGCCCCAAACCACTCGCGGTCAATCACGACGCGCTCGACCGTCACCAACTCCGCGCGCACGCCCAGTTCCAGATCCTTCAGCTTGCCGATCAACTCTTCGCCATCAATCAGCTTGATCTCCGGCGTCCGATCGCTGGCCGCCTTCAACGCCGCCTCCTGCGTGAAGCTCCCGGTCGTGATCAGCAAACCCTTGTCGGCGCGCCCGAGCATGACGCCCCGGCGAAAATCGTCCACCTCGGCCGAGCTGATGCGCCCGCCGCCGCGGATGCAGCGGAAGGACACGCGAAAGGTCAAGAAGCCGCCGCCGCCGAAGATGCCGATGCCCTCGATCGTGTCGTTGGTGCTGCTCAACTCGATTTGACCGACGCCGTCCTTGCCCAGCAGCTGCAGAATGAGCCGCTGAAAGCCGTCGGCGCTCATCTGCTCCAGCGTGTCGGTTAATTCATCGCGCCAGCCGGTCAAATTGCTGATCAGCTCACCCGGGTCGATTGTGCCGGCGGCGCTACTGGCCGGCTCGAGCGAGGCATTCATGGCCGGCTGGTCCAGCTCTTCATCGTTCGCCAACTGCCGCCCGTCATCCTGGTTCATCATGTCTACTCCATTCTTTTTTCGATACGCATTAACTCAGGCTTGCGCCAGGCTGGTCACAAGCAGCTCCATTGCCAGCCGCGGCTCAATCCTTCCCGTTTTCATATCCTGGTCATAACGCTGCAGCCGCTTGATGATCAGATCCAATTGCCCGGCGTTGAAGCGCCGCGCTTGCGTCGCCAGCTTGCCGGCCGCATAGGGATGCAGGCCAAGCACTTTGGCGATCGCGTCGCCCTGCGCGCCGCCGCCGCGGTCGAGGTGTTCGCGCGTCATGGACAGCAAGCGAAACTGCCGCACGATCAGCGTGAACAGCCGGAAGCCCGGGTCTTTGGGATCATGATGCAGCGAGCGATGCATCAGCTCCAGCGCCCGCGCGCCATCGCCCACCGCCAAGGCATCCACCATATCGAAAACCTTCGCCTCCGGCACATAAGGCGTCAAGGCGGCGACATCTTCTTCGCCGATTTCGCGCTCCCCATCCACATAGCAGACCAGCTTGTGCAACTCGTTATCGGCGACCAGCAAGTCATCGTTGACCAGGCTGGCGATGGCCTGCGCCGCGCGCGGGCTGATCTCGGCGTCATATTCCTGCCGCGCCCGCTCTCTGATCCACTGTGTCAGATTCCGCGGCTTGCGGTATGCGCGGACATAACCGTTCTCCAGCGTTCGCGCCGCCTTCAAGATCCGGTTGCCGTCTTTCAGCGTCTCGCCTTCCACCAGCACGAGGCGCGCGAATTCGGGCAAATTGGGCAGCTCAGCGACAAGCCTGTCGGTCGCCGTTTTTCCCGCCTGGCCCGCGCCCCGCCTGCTGATATGGCTGATCAAACCCTTCGCGATCACCAGGCGCTTTTCCGCCAGAAATGGCAGAGACTTGACCGCCGCCAGAATCTCGACCGCAGAGGTCTGCGCGCCATCAAACTCGGATCGGTTCAGGTCGCCATCTTCGCCCATCGCCTCCCGCATCCGCGCCAAAGCAGCGTCGCGGCCGATGCTGTCATCGCCATGCAGAATGTAGAATGTCGGCGGCGCGCTCACCGGGCGCTTATCCCTGACGCGTGACGACGCGGTGAAGCGTCACTTGCTGACCCTTGAAGGGCAAGGTTTTACTTTCGCGCTGGACGCTGACCAGCTCCATCTCCCCGAGATCGCCCTCGGTGGTAAAGTGCTTTTGCAAACTCATGCCCAGCGGCGTCGATATCAGCACGACCCCCATCATCGCCACCATCATGTTGGGAAAGCGCTCCCAGCCCCGGCGCAGGCTGCGCCCGGCGAAGCCAAGAAACGCGAGCGCCGTCGCCAGAAAGCCGGCGGTGACCAGATTGGTGCCGCAATTGGGATGAAGGGCCAGCTTGTGTTCACCAGCCTTCATGCGCCCCAGCGCTTCGTTCACCGCGCTTTCGACCTGTTCGGTCGGCGCCTCGCCCAGCAGGATAAAGCCGGATTCGCTGCTGCGGCCGGACAGTTTATAGTTGTGGCGATTCAAGATGTGAATGGTGGCGTGTTCCAGGCCATGATTGCGGCGTACGCGCAGGATGGTGGGATGGCGCGTCACCGGCTCGGCCAATTCCGCCAGGCGTTCCATCGGGTTCATGGCAGGTCCTTTCCTGGGTGGGCTCACAGCTTGTAACTTAACACAAAGCCCGGCGCCTTTCGAGTGGTTTGTGACGGCAGGGCAATCGCAGCAAAATCATTTCGCGCCGATCGCCACGAAAACAAAGGAAACTGGTGGGGCGACAGGACCGCAGTGTCTACGCGCGGCTGTGTCTCGCCCACGAAGATAGCCTAAATTACACGGGCGATTCACAGAACCGCCCCCACAGATTACGCAAGTTGCCGGGAAAGTAGTTGATTTCAGCGCCATTTCAATTTGATGCGATTTCCCTGATTCCAACAGAGGAATCAGAAGCCACCCCGTGTGGATATGATATAATGCCCGCATGGCAGCACAGCACAGACCGCCTCATCCCCTAACGCGCGTCGTCAGCCTCTTGCGGGCGGGCCCAAGTCCAGTCGCCCTGCGCTGGATCGACCAGATTTCGCGGCGGAAGACTGGCGTTCCCGTTTGGAAATTAAGCGAGGTCACGCCGCAGCTATACGTCGGCGGCCAGCATTATCGCAAGGGTTATCCCGCCATGCTTGCGCAGGGCATCACCGCCATCGTCAACATGCGGCAGAAGCATTGCGACATCGAAAAAGGCATCGGCGGTGAGCGCCACTTGCAGCTGGCGACAACCGACAACACCCCGCCCCGCGTCGAGGATTTGCTGCGCGGGGTCGATTTCATCAGCGACGAGATCGCCCGCGGCGGCAAGGTTTATGTGCATTGCGCCGTCGGCTGTGGTCGCGCGCCGACGATGGCGGCCGCTTATTTGATTTCCACCGGCTTGTCGCCCGGCGACGCATTAGGACAGATTAAGACCGTGCGCCCCTTCGTGCACCTCACGCGGAAGCAGCGCGCCGTCCTCGACGAATTCCAAGTTGCCTGGGCGGAACAGCGTGATTGAGCCCAATGCCGAATCTGATCGTCACCGCTGATGACTGTGGCCTGACCGACGCCCTCAACCAGAAAACCTGCGATCTGCACCAGCGCGGTTACATCAGCGCCGCCAGCGTGATGACCAATTACCCGGCCCATCAGCATGCCCTTGAGCTCTTCCGCGCCTGCCCCGATCTCGATCTCGGCATCCATCTCTCGCTGACCGATGGGCATCCGGTCACCGGCCACGAAGGGCATCATCCCCATCTTTTGAACGAAGATTTCAGCTTCCGCAGCAACTTCAGCCTCTTCCTGCGCTCGCATTTCTTCAGCGGCGACACCGCCCGCTGGATCCGCAACGAGCTTGACGCGCAGATGCGCCGCTTCACGGAAGCCGGCTTGCGCCCGCGGCATATTTCCACCCACCATCATTTCCACTCGATACCCCTGCTGCGCCGCATCGTGCACGAGTTGGCGGACGAATACGCCGTCGATTGGGTGCGCGCCCATGAATTCCGCGCGTCGGTCTCCGCGCATAATTTCTTTCTGCGCCGGCAGCAGCCCCGGCAGCGACAGCGCTTCTTCACGCCGGATTATGTGGCGGCGATACAGGCCTGCATGTCGCTTTCAGTGGACGAATTCTGCAAGCGGATCAGCCGTTTGCGCGGCACGGTGGAGATCGTCGTGCATCCCGCCCCGCGCCACGATCCGGATTTTCCCGCGGATTGGCATTACGGCACGGCGCCACGCCGCGCGGAGACGCAATACCTCATCAATGCCGTCGACCGCCTGCGTGAGATGGGAGTCGTCAGCGCGCCAATCAACTGATGGGTCGTCGAGGGCAAGCGTCTCAGATTCTTCTTTTGAACACAGCCTCTGGCGAGTCACAACTCGGCTCACACAAAACAATGAATCCGCGAAATGGGATTCTCTTTTGGGCTCCTTATCTTGTGATAGCCTTGTCGTGGCTCGCGTGGGGCTACGTTGAGAATATGTCGGGACAATTGCCAAGACCGCAACCGCCAAGCCTGATTGACAGCGCCATGACCTTGCCATACAATGGCTTGCGCTATTTCGCGCAATATAAGTTGGCCGCTCGCTTTGGCGGAAAACATTGACCATGATCAGCGAAAAGACGCTCGCCACGCTCGAGCTCCACAAAATCCTGGCTGAGCTCAGCGCTTACACCAGCTTTGGCGCCGGCGAGGAGTTCGCCATCGAGCTGCAGCCTTCGGCAGAGCTGGAAGAAGTGCAGACCTGGCAGCGCGAAACGGCGGAAGCGGTGGCCTTGTTGGAAGAGCGCTCTCACATCACCGTGCGCGGCGCGCGCGATGTCCGCGAGCCGGTCATCAAGGCGCAGCGCGGCGTGGTCATCGAACCGGGCATCTTCCTCGATATCCGCTACACGCTGCGGCGCGGCTCCACGCTCAAGCGCACGCTCGGGCGAATGGGGGCGAGTTTCCCCCTGCTGGCCGAACTGGCGACCGAGATCGAAGAATGCCTCGCCCTGCAAAGCGCGATCGAAAAGACCGTTGACGACAAGGCCGAAATCAAAGACACCGCCAGCGCCCGCCTGGCCATTATCCGGCGCGATCTGAAGGTTTCATTCGATCGCCTGCAAAACAAGCTCAATCGCATCGTCAGCAGCAAGGCAAACCAGTCCAAGCTGCAAGAAGCCATCATCACCATGCGTCACGGCCGCTATGTCATCCCCCTCAAGGCCGAGCACAAAGGCAAAATCAAAGGCATCCTGCACGACTCCTCGTCCTCAGGGGCCACCCTATTCATCGAGCCGCTGGAAACCGTCGAGCTCAACAACAAATGGCGGGAGCTGCAAGTCGATGAAGAGAAAGAAATCCGCCGCATCCTGACGGACCTGACGGAAGAGGTCGCCGCCGAAAGCGAGCGCATCGTACGCACGGTGCAGCTGCTGGGTTACCTTGACCTGACCTTCGCCAAAGCGCGCTACGCGATCGAAAACAACTGCGTTCAGCCGAAGATGGAAAGCATCCAGCCGCATTCGACCAGCCCGGCGCGCCCGGGAACGACCATCCATCTGAAGGCGGCGCGGCATCCGCTCTTGAAAGGGCATGTAGTGCCGCTCGATCTCAGCTTCGATGATGACTCCTGGGTGCTGGTTGTGACGGGCCCCAACACCGGCGGCAAGACGGTGGCGCTGAAGACGGTCGGCTTGCTCGTCTTGATGGCGCAATGCGGCTTGCAGGTCCCGGCGGATGAAGCGGAACTGTCCGTCTTTGACAGCGTTTTCGCTGATATTGGCGATGAACAAAGCATCGAGCAGTCCCTCTCGACATTCTCATCGCACATGATCAATATCATTGACATCTTGCAGGTCGCAGATCATCGTTCGCTCGTCGTGCTGGACGAAGTCGGCGCCGGCACCGACCCGGCCGAAGGCTCGGCCTTGGCGCGCGCCTTGCTCACCTGCCTCAAGAATCGCGGCGTCACCACCTTGGTCACAACCCATCATCCCGAGTTGAAAGTTTATGGTGTGGAAACAGCCGGCGTGCGCAACGCCAGCGTCGAATTCGACCTGGAGACGCTGCAACCCACTTACAGGCTGATCGTCGGATTGCCCGGCCGCTCCAATGCCTTGGCGATCGCCGAGCGGCTGGGGCTGGACCCGACTATCATCGCCGATGCTCGCGGCATGGTCGCTACCGAAGACCTGGCCGCTGATGATCTCCTGGACGAGATTCAGCGCACGCGCGCCGAAGTTCGGTTTCAGCATCATGAACTCGACAGCCTGCGCCAGGACATGACCGAGCAGCGCGACGCCTTGCAGGCCCGTCTTGACAATATCGAGGACGAACGCCGCGATGTGATCCGCGCCGCGCGCCGCCACGCTGAAGAAGATCTGGCTGATTTCAAACGACAGCTGCGCAAGATGCGCAATGAACTGCGCTCGGCGGGCATGCCGGCGGAGACGCTCAACGCGCTGAAAGCGGCCGCCGATAAAATGGCGAATTGGACCGACGCGCCCCTGGACGGCGACGAAGAAGTGCGGCAGCTTGAAGATCTCGACTGGCTGCCGCGCGTGGGCGATACCGTCTTCCTCGAGGCGCTCAACGCGGAAGGCGTCATCGACGAATTGGATGAGAAGGCGGCCATGGTGCGGGTCGGCGCATTGCGCGTGCGGGCGAGCTACAGCGACATGCGCAAACGAACGCGCAGCGAAAAGCGCGCGGCGGAACGCGGCCACGTCCGCCAATATGAACCGGCCGAGGCACAGCTGCCCGCATCAAAATCGCCGGGCATGGAGCTGGATATCCGCGGCAAACGCGTCGACGAAGCCCTAGAAATACTCGACCGCTACATCAACGCCGCCTACAACGCCGGCCTGCCCTTCGGCCGCATCATCCATGGCAAGGGCACCGGACGCTTGCGGGGAGCAGTGCGCGGCTACCTCAGCGAGCATTTGCTCGTGAGCAAAGTGACACAGGGCCAGCAGCAGGAAGGCGGCGCCGGCGTCACGGTCATCCACATGGTGCCGATCACGTGATGTTTCACCTCTGCTTTAGATTTGTAGGGGCGAGCCATTGGGTCGCCCGTCGACTGAATAAGGTATTGCGCACAGGAGGGCGAGACAAGGGTCGTGTAGACACTGACCGTCTCTCGCCCCTACAGCGCCTTCCATTACGCGCTTTCGGGACCTGTGACTTAGTACCCTAAAAGCCCTAAAAATCTGAAAATGATCGCGCCATGACCGATGACCGCCACGCCAGCTTCAGCCAACGTTACGCCAGCGGCGAAACCCCTTGGGATAGCGGCATCACCCCGCCGGAGATCTTCGACGCGCTCGCGGAACTGCCCGCCGGTTGGGCATTGGACCTCGGCTGCGGCACCGGCACCGTCATCCGCGACTTGCTGCGGCAGGGCTGGCGCGCCGACGGGCTGGACTTCGTGCAGCGGGCGATCGACATGGCGACTGCCAAGCTGAGCGAATTCGCCCCCGACTCGCACCGACTCTTCCGCCATGACGTGACCCGCCTGGACGACCTGCCCCTCCTGCGCAGCGACTACAATCTCATCATCGACATCGGCTGCGGGCACTGCCTCGACGCCTCCGATGTCGGGCGCTATGCCGCTTCCATTGCGTCGCGCTTGAGCGCCGGCGGCATCTTTATGCTCTACGCCAGTCATCCGCGCGCGGATTCGACCGTCGGCTGGGCGCCCAAGCTGGTTGCGCAGACCTTCGGCCGCCAGCTTGATTTGCTCTGGGAGCAGCGCGGCGACGACCGCGCCATCGGCGCCCCCGCCAGTTGGTACAAACTGCGCAAAACGGCTTGAGCCGCGCCCGCGAAATAAGCGGCGCTTCGAGCGTCTCTCCGCGCAAAGGTCCTTCCGATTTACCCGGCATGGCCGCGTCGGATTTCCCGATTTCACTATAATTGATGAGCAGGGGGAGCGCTTATGCGACGGCTCGCGATCATCATTATCATTCTGCTATTCTCGCTTTCCGCCTGCGCATCGACTGGCGAAGAGGCGGCGATTCAGTTGGGGACGGCAGCGCCCAATCCAGCAGAGCTCGCCGATTTGGAGGCCGCGGACGGGGTAGCGCGGCGCTTCCTCGATGCCTGGGCGGAGCGTGATTTCGCCGAGATGCATGGCCTGCTGACTTTCCGCAACCGCGAGCTGACGCCGCTGGCTGAATTTCGCGCCCTGTACGAAAATGCGCAGACTAGGCTCAGGCTGGAAGCCCTCGAGTATACGCCGACTAATCTCACTGGCGAGGGGCGCGTCCTGGCCTTTCAATACGATATCACCTTCCATACGCGCGTTCTCGGCAGCTTTGTCGACGCCCGGCGCACCCTGCATCTGGTGATTGACCCGCAGGTGGGCGCATGGCGCGTCGCCTGGTCCCCCGCCGATATATTCCCCGAGATGGGCGAGGGCGCCCGCATCGTCTTTGAAGCGCAGACGCCCAGCCGCGCCAATATCTACGACCGCGCTGGCGAAGTCCTGGCCGACCAAAACGGCCGCATGGTGCGCGTCCTGGTTGACAACGGGCGCATCCCCGACCGCGATGTCTGCTTCCAAGTCCTGGCGGAAGCGCTGGAAGAGCCGCCGGAAGAAATCAGCGACCTGTTCAACGTCCGCTCAAGGCCGGACTGGATCGTGGACGCCGGCCTGCTTGAGCCGAACACTTTCATAAAGAACAACGATCTCATAAAGGCATATTGCGGCGCCGAATTCAGGCAGCTGCCCACCCGCCGCTACGCCCAAGGCAGTTTGCTGCCGCATGTGGTCGGGCATGTGGGTTATCCCGATGCCGAGCAGATCCCCGCGCTGGAAGCCGTCGGCTTCAACGCCGAGACGATCATCGGCAAAGGCGGCGTCGAAGCGGGCATGAATGATACACTGGCCGGGCGCCCGGGCGGTCGGCTATCCCTGGTCGCGCCGGACGGTCGACGCCTGCGCGTGCTGAGCGAGGTCCGCTCGCAGATTCCCGAGAGCCTGTGGTTGACAATCGATGCCGATTTGCAGGCGGCAGTCGCGCGCCTTCTGGCGGAAGCCTACGCCAACAGCGCCTGGGCGGAGAATTCCGAGGGCGCCGCCGTCGTCATCATGGACGTCAACAATGGCGAAATCCTGGCGATGATCAGCTTCCCGGTCTACGATGGCAATGTCCTCAATCCATTCCCCGCGGTCGGCCGCGTCAAGGCGGAGGAAGCCTTGAAAGCCATCGTCGAGGACGAGCGCAAACCCCTGATTAATCGGGCGACTCAGGGCATTTATTCCACCGGCTCAGTCATGAAAGGCTTGACGGCCGTCGCCGCGCTCGAAAGCGGCATCTACGACGAGACGACGCGTTACAATTGCACGGGCACCTGGACTTATGGCCGGGATGTTCGTTATGACTGGCTGCGCGGCGGCCACGGCATTATGTCCGTTCAAACCGGCATCACCAACAGCTGCAACCCCTTCTTCTATCAAGCGGGCTTCCAGTTGAACGCCAAAGATCCTTGGCTGCTGCCGTCTTTCGCGCGCCTCCTGGGTTTGGGCCAGCCCACTGGCATCAACACCCTTCCCGAAGACGCCGGCAGCGTGCCCACCCCGGACAACGTCGCCACGATCACCGGCCTGCCCTGGTCATATTCCCACGCTGTCAACCTCTCCATCGGCCAGGGCGAGGTGCAGGCCTCGCCGCTGCAAATGCTGCGCCTGTATGCCGCCATCGCCAACGGCGGTTATGTGTTGCGTCCGCATCTGGTGCGCGAACGGGGCATCCTCGATCAGCGGACGCGCGTCGCCCAGCGCGATGTCATGGTCGATGCCCAGCTTGATCCCGCCAATCTCGCCCTGATCCGCCGCGGCATGTGCGATGTGGTCAACACCCCGACCGGCACGGCCGCGCATCAATTCTATCGATCGTCCTTGCTGGATGTCGGCGTCTGCGGCAAGACCGGCACGGCTCAGGTGCCCGGGGAGGACGAGCCGCCCCACAGTTGGTTCATCGCCTATGCGCCGGCGAAAGCGCCGCAGGTCGCCATCGTCACCATGGTCGAGAACGCGGGCGAAGGGTCGGCCGTCGCCGCGCCCCTGACGCGGGATATCCTCGAGTATTATTACTTCGGGAAGAACTGAGTCAGGCAGTTAGCGCGTATTGAACGACAATGATGACCGCTTCAAGCGCCAGGATCACCAGAAAAACCCGGTGCACGCGCATATCGCGCCAATGTTTGAAGAAGTAATTGATGCAGTAGATGATGACGACCAGCAATAAGATACCGCCGACCAGCAGCCAGATATTGCGCAAGGTGACCAGGGTGTATTTGGCCCGCACCGCGCTCTCTATCGTCTGCGCAATTGCCGGGGCGCCAAGCGTCAGCACTATTTCAAGCGACGCGAAGAATGCCAGGAAACCAAAGACAGCCACAGTCGCCAGCAACGCGAAGTTGAGCGCCGCATACACAGGCCACGGGATCCCGCTGCTGTCGATCTTTGATTTGTCCATTCCGCCACCGACATATCTCGCGTCAAGTGATACTACCTTAAGCGGCGCCCTATTCCAACGCGCAGCGCCTATCGTTTCCGTTTTGAGTAAGGCCATCACGTAAGAGAACACCGAGGCTGCACACAGGGTCGCCCCGCTACCTCTTCTTTAATGAACCTGCCAAATTCCGTATGTAATCATAGCAAAATCTGTAGGGCGTTTCATCTGCAGATTACGAAATGCGCGTGAAAATTGTCATATATCAGCACAATTTTAATTTGATGCGATTACCCTGCGACCAGGCAGACCTGAACTTGTAAACACATGCTCTTTTCGCTACAATTGTGACAAATTTAACAAGCGGAACAATTCGTCAATCGAATTGAATCGCGCGTTCTGTGCCAACGCGCCGACAACGCCCAGGCAAATGGCTGTTGCGCGGCCGTGATTTCAGGTGGAATACCGGTATGGAAAACAGTCGTTCCAGGGGTCCATCGATCAGCCCGGCAGCGGTTGTCGTCGCGGCGGTCTTCTTGCTGGTCAGCGTCATTGGCATCAACTGGTTCACGAGTTTTGTGCCGGTCGTCCTGCCCGAGCAGGCATCGGCCGAATCCAAGAGCGTCGATGAGCTCTTCTACATCCTGGTCATCATCGGCGGCGTGGTTTTCTTCTTGATACAAGGCATGCTGCTGATCTCGGTCATCGCCTTTCGCGCGCGGCCCGACGACCACAGCGACGGCCCCACTTACCACGGCAATCCGCTCCTGGAGATCATCTGGACGATCATTCCGGCGCTGGTTGTCGTATTCTTGGCGGTCATCAGCTTCAACATTTGGAACCAGAACTCCCAGCCCAAGGCGTCCGTCAACATGATTGATGGCCACAGCATCACGATTAATGTGACCGGCGCGCGTTACGCCTGGACGCATACCTACGTCACCGAGCGCTTTGACCCCAATGGGACGCAGATCATCATCAACAGCGGCGCGGACTTGCATACCTATATCGGCCAGAATGTCGATTTGACGCTGCAAACGCAGGATGTCATTCATTCTTATTGGGTGCCGGCCATGCGCGTCAAGCAGGATCTCTTGCCCGGCGACCCAATGCAAGGCGGGCGCCCCACCGCGCTGCGCTTTACGCCCGTGCGCGTCGAAGGCCGCCCCTACCCGGCCGAGTACCCAATCGTCTGCGCCGAGCTATGCGGCGACGGGCACGGCCGCATGCGCGGGACGGTCATCGTTTATGAGGACGAAAGCCAATTCCTCGAGCAATTCTACGAGCCCGCCATCCACGCCATACTCAACCCGCCGGCCGATCCGGTGCTGCGCGGCGAGGTCGAAATTCAGAATTACATTTGCAACAGCTGTCATATTTTGGACAGCCTCGGCTGGACCTCGACGACCGGCCCGACCTTGAATGGCATCGCCGACCGCGCCGGAGAACGCGTGCCCGGCCAATCGGCCGAAGAATATATCGCCACCTCCATCTGGAACTCGGGCGCCTTTCGCGTCCCTGGTTACGATCAACAAATGGCCGCCTTCGGTCCCGATGTCATGGAAACCGCCAATATCATGAGCCCCGAACAGCTCTATTCGATCGTGGCTTATCTCTGCACCCAGGGCGAGGCTTCCGATTGTGATATGGAAAACCCGGGCAGAGCCATTCCCAACGCCATCACGACCGTCTTCGGTTACGATGTCGATATCACTTTTGGGATGGAAGCCGAAGAGGTTGCAGAGGAAGAGGTTGCAGAGATTGAAGAGAGCGCTGAAACGCCCGCCGAAGACGGCGAGGAATCTGAAGGCAGCGACGATTCAGCCTAGCGCGACATTGATGCGCACAGGATTTGCGCTCGTCAAACGCGACTACTAGGACAGGAGTGAAAAGGCGCAACTATGGCCACAATTGCCGTCCCCCTGGGGGCAGAAGCAGAAGGACAGGAAGCGGATGCGATTAAGCGCCCCGCCTTGAGCGAATACCTGCGCTGGAGCGTCGATCACAAGATCATCGGCGTGCAATACGGGATCAGTTCTTTCCTGTTCTTCATCATCGGCGGCGCGATGGCGATGTTGATTCGGCTCGAATTATGGTCGCCCGACCTCGATTTGATGGTATCGGGGGCCGCTTACAACAGCCTCTTCACCATCCACGGCACGATTATGATCTTCCTCTTCATCATTCCGATGTGGGCCGCCTTCGGCAATTTTGTCGTGCCGCTGCAGCTAGGGGCCAAGGATATGGCTTTCCCCTGGCTGAACGCCTTCGCCTTCTGGCTGATTCCACCGGCCGCCGTCGTGGTGCTGCTCGGCTACTTCGTCAGCCCGGCCGAAGCTGGCTGGACCTCCTACCCGCCCCTCTCGACCATCTTCAGCGGCGACGGGCAGACGCTTTGGGCTCTGGGCGCGCACCTGCTCGGCATTTCCTCCATCATGGGGTCGATCAATTTCATCGTGACGATCTTCAATATGCGGCCGCCCGAGATGACCATCTGGCGCATGCCCCTGCTCTGCTGGGCAGTTTTGGCGACCAGCATCATCGCTGTCATGGCGACGCCGTTTTTGGCCGGCGCGCTGACCCTGCTGCTGCTTGATCGCGTGGCGGGCACGACCTTCTTTGACGCGGCCGGCGGCGGCGATGTGCTGCTCTGGCAGAACATCTTCTGGTTCTACAGCCACCCCGCGGTTTACATCATGGTCCTGCCCGGCATGGGCGTGCTCAGCGAAGTGCTGTCGATTCACAGCCGAAAACCCGTCTTCGGTTACCGCATGGTCGGCCTATCGAGCATGGGCATCGCCTTTGTCGGCTTCACCGTCTGGGCCCACCACATGTTCACCAGCTTGCAGCCGGAATTGCGCATCCCCTTCATGATTACCACCATGATTATCGCCGTGCCCACCGGCATCAAAATGTTCAGTTGGCTGGGCACGATCTGGGGCGGCAAGATCCGCTTTACCAGCGCCATGCTCTTTGCGCTCGGCTTCTTGTCGCTCTTTGTCATCGGCGGCATCACCGGCGTTATGCTGGCCGCCCTGCCCTTCGATATTCATGTGCACGACACTTACTTCGTCGTCAGCCACTTTCACTTCGTGCTCTTCGGCGGCAGCGTCTTCGCCATCTACGCCGCCCTTTATCATTGGTTCCCCAAAATCACAGGCCGCATGATGAACGAGCGCCTGGGGGTGATCCACTTCGTCTTCACCTATCTGGGCTTTCTCTTCACGTTCTTCCCGATGCACATCGTCGGCATGTTGGGCATGCCGCGGCGCGTGGCCGTTTACGACGCGAGGTTCACCGACTGGAATCAACTCATCAGCTTTTCCGCCTTTGTGCTCGGCTTTTCGACCTTTATCGTCATCTTCAACGTCATCCGCTCCTACTATCGCGGTCCCATCGCCGGCGCCAATCCCTGGCGCGCGCTGACGCTGGAATGGCAGACCACATCACCGCCGCCACCGACCAATTTTGTCGATGATCCCATTCCCTTTGAAGAACCCTACGGCTATGGCACGGCAGCATCGGCCGCATACCTGGAAGCGGTCGACGAAGCATTTGGCAGCGGCGCTCCCGACGGCCGAGGCGGTCATTAAGGCCTCCAGATTTTGGATGCGAGGAATCAACGGCGAGAGCGCCATGACCACCACCATTGAACGACGGGAAAAAGCAAAATTCGGACGACCGAGCGAAGCCGATTTGCGCTTGAAGAACAACCGCCTGGGCATGACCATCTTTCAGCTCAGTTGGATCATGGTCTTTCTGGCGATGATCATCGTCAACTGGCAGCTGCGTTTCAGCTATTCGGAGTGGCCGCCGGCCGGCGTCGCGCCATTCGACCCGCTCCTGCCCTCCGCCGCCACCCTGGCGCTGCTGCTGAGTTCGTATTTACTGCGGCGAGGTCTGGAAGCCCTGCGCAGCGGCCGCGTGGCCGGCTTCACCCTGCGCTGGCGCGGCGCGATGGCCCTGGGCGTCGCCTTTATGGCGGTCATCGTCTACGAATTCGTCAATGTTTCCGCGGCGGCGATGGCCACGCAATACGGCGTCACCATGCGCTTGATGACCGGCTTTCACTTCGCTCATGCGTTGGCCATTCTGGCAGTGATACTGCATGTCTATCGCAAAGGCAGCCGCGGCCACTACAGCGGCGAATCCTGGGCGGTGGAAGGCACGGCTAAATTGTGGTACTTCGTCACGCTGGCCTGGATGCTGTTCTATACTGTCCTGTACTGGATCCGTTAAATGAACCACAGAGTACAGGGAAGAAAATGCAAGCAAGTAATTGCAATCTTAGCACCGAGTGCACTGAGCTTTTATGAGGTCAAAGAGGAGCATTCTTCACCATTGCGTATCACGCCAATCGAGCAGCATTGTAGGGGCGAGACTTGCCTCGCCCACCAGCAACATAATCTACCTAGGTTTCGCATGACATATTTGCGTCTATTTCTGCGCACTCTGTGTTTAAGAATAAAGGGAGTTGCGGTCCATGGATAAACCGGGTCTCGCCAGGGCGATACCGGCCTTGATCATCGGCTTCATCGCTTCGCTCGCCTTCGTCTACGCCATGCGCGCACTGCAGAATATGGAGCCGGTCTGGATGAATGCCGATTCCAGCGAGGGGGCGCAAGTCGGCATGGTGCTGGCCGCCTTCATCTGCATGGCGGCATTCATGTGGGGCGTCGGCGCCTTCGACCCCAAAATGAGCGAACATGGCGAGCACGCCGACGAACACGAAGAGGAAGCGCCGGAAAAAGACTTTACATTAAGAACGGGCGGTTTGGTCTTCCGCGCCGGCAAATGGCTTTGGGATTTGACCTGGAGCATCATCAACGATTCGCCGAAGCCCTGGGTTTTTCCTTATCTGAATGTCAGCTTCTTTTTGATCAACTGGATCGTGAATGTCATCTGGTTCCTGGTCTGGTTCCTTGTCGGCTTCCTCGCCTGGCGTGTTTTCCTGATGCTGCTCGCCGGCATCCCGGGGACGCTTGGCGCGCTCCTGATGAGCGTTTCCTGCCTCTGGCAGACGATGGCCTTCTACGCCGGGCAGCTTTTCCTGGTGCTGACCATCGCCGTCATCACGACCGTCCTGCTGTTTACCTTCGCCCTGCTGCCACATGGATTGAGCTTGCAAGTCGCCACCGAGCCAAATGCCGATTTCTTCGCCAACGGCTTCGGCGATTTCGTTATTCCAATCCAGGACATCCTCGGGCTGCTTTTGCCGCCGGATGACTTCGCCAATCAGACGATTGAAGGGACCAGTCAATTCACCGTCTTGCTCGGCTTCATTCTGATCATCTTCGTATCGCTGGCGCTGGCGGCCGGCGGGATCGCCGTCTTCTTCTACCTGGCGCACCGCGGCGTCCGCGAGGTGAAAGAGCTCGAGCCGACTGATGGCGAACGGACGCAGATCCTGCCCATTCGCGAGGCGGGCAAAATCGCCGGCGGGGTCGTCGGCGTCATCCGCGCCATCCCGCGCGCCATCGGCTACCAGAAATAAAGCGAGAGAGATAGCATGCCGGATTCCAGTCCATATCAAGAATTCACTAAACGGCTCAAACTACTTATTAGTAAGCATCCGAGCCTCATCAGTATAACCTTGAGCAATATCTTTACAATGAGGTTGATAGGAAACAAGACGCACGGTGATTTGGCTGAAATAGCTATTCCAGAATTCATTAATCAGTACATGTATGACTTTAATTCTACTCATGTAGGTAAAGACAGATTTCGCGCCAAGCAGCACGAAGAGGATATCTCTGTCGTGAATCAGATCACTGAGGACGAAGTGCTCATCAGCATTAAAGCCTACGGTGTAGGTCCACTTCAGCTATCTACGGACAAAGAGGCGCGTATGTTTCCGTTCTTGGAATCACAGGGCGAATCTGAAATAAGCGATTCCAATAGTATTCGTGCAATCTTGGAGTCGCCAGCCTTTTCAGAAATTGAACAGATGAATGTCCTCCCTCTAATATATGATGAGAAAAGAAACAGGTGTAACATTTTGGTGTTTGATCAAGAACGGGCCAAGCAAGATGTTGCAACCATTAGAAAAGTTACAGGTGGGAGCGGCAGAAAGCATCCAATCTACGAATTCGTAAATGAAGACTATGAGTATATCTGCGAGGTGAGATATGGGGGTGCAGCTGCTAATGCCCTCCAACGCGGCTTATGGACAAATACGCGAAACGCGATTCAGTATTTCGACAGCATTACCGGTGGCTGGATAGACTATTCTCATAACCTGGTCCTAGTAAAGCTGTTCTCACATAGTCTTGTGGCTTCTCAGACAGGACATGTTGAGGCATTGGAAAGTGTGAAAAAAGATATAGCAAGCATAATTCAAGGTGAGGGATTGTGAATCAACCACAGCTTCAGCTTGAACTGTTTGCCGATGAAGAGCCCCAACCAGCAAACACTGAAGGAATAAAATATATCGGCTCTAAAATGCTGATTATTCCCTACATCATTGACGCTGCTAGGAAAATCAATGCTAAATCCGTAATTGATGGATTCTCGGGCACAACCAGAGTTTCTCAAGCATTCGCCCACAATGGACACGATGTCATTTCTTCTGACATTTCTGCGTGGTCAGAAGTGTTTGCGACTTGCTACTTGAGAAATTGCCACATCAATCACTTGGCAGAACTAATCGAATATCTAAACAACGTCCAACCGTTTGATGGCTGGTTCACCGAACATTATGGTGGAGACGCTTCAGAGTCTGAGTTTGTCAATACGAAGAAACCTTGGCAAAGGCACAACACCAGAAAACTAGATGCTATTAGAGAAGCAATTGACGAAATGTCACTTTCCAAAGTAGAGAAATCGGTATTATTGACTAGCCTCATATTGGCGCTTGATAAAGTAGATAGTACATTGGGACACTTTGCCTCATATCTAAAGGAATGGTCTCCGCGTTCGTACAAGAGACTTGAACTGAAGGAGCCCATGTTTGTTGAAACTGCCGGGAATCACAGGGTTCGCCGAGGTGACATTTTCCAAGTATTAGATGACATACCAGAGGTTGATCTGGCTTACTTTGACCCACCTTATGGTTCAAACAATGAGAAAATGCCGCCGTCTAGAGTGCGTTATGCAGCCTACTATCACATTTGGACAACAGTGTGTCTCAACGACAGGCCAAGATTATTTGGTAAAGCTAAGCGTCGAGTCGATACGCGCGACAAAGTAGCAGCGTCTGTCTTTGAAGATTTTCGAAGAAACTTTGGTGGTCGGTTTCGCTCTGTCGTGGCAATCGAAAGATTGATAAGCAGCGTCCGCGCGAAGTACGTTCTGCTGTCGTATAGCTCTGGGGGGCGCGCAACATCCGACGAACTTATTGAGGTATTACAGAAGTGCGGAGAAATTGTCGAGGTTCAAGAAATTGAGTACAAACGAAATGTAATGTCTGGTATGCGCTGGACCAACAAATGGGTGAGACCAAAAGAAGGCAAGAACTTTGAGTATCTATTCTTATTGCGCAAGCATTGATTGAGAAAGTAGTGAGAACTCAAGCATGGCCGAACTGACAGCGAGTCACCTACCCGCGCCTGCCCACGACGATCACGGGCACATGAGCGAAGAAGAACACAACAACAACATGAAGCTGGGCGTCTGGCTCTACCTGGCGTCGGAAATCGTCATCTTCTCGATCATGATCGTCGGCTACATCATCTTTCGCATCAACGAAAAAGATATCGTCGCGCAGGCGCATGAAGAACTCGGCGTCGGCCTGGTCACCGCCAACACCTTCGTCCTGCTGGCGAGCAGCTTCTTCATGGTGATGGGCTTGCGCGCGATGCAGGGGGGCAACCGGGCGGGCATGCTGCGCTGGATCGGCTTGACCGCGCTGGGCGGCATCGTCTTCCTCGGCGGGCAATACATCGAATACAGCGAGCTGGCGCATCTGGGCATCGTGCTCGGCTTCGACACCGCCTCGGAATGGAGCACCTTCGGCATGCGTTTCTACGCGCCCACATTCTTCCACGGCGCCCACGTCTTCGTCGGCGTGCTCTGGGCGCTGGAAGTCATGCGGCGCGGCGCCAAAGGCCGCTACGACAAGAACCCGATCGGCATCGAGATGTTCGGCTTATACTGGCACTTCGTCGATGTCGTCTGGATTATGCTGTTCACCCTCATCTATCTGGTTTAGGAGCGCAATCATGGCCGAAGCGATGCAGCACGAGGGCGAACACCACAGCAACACGGTACAGCTGCTGAGGCGCGAAATTACAGTCGAAGGCGGCGTCTACACGGTCGTCTTCGCCGGCCTGGCCATCCTCACCGTGATCGAGGTCTTGAGCGCCGAGTTCCTCAATGGCGCCATCCATGACGCGCCGGACGCCGCCGCTGCGCTGCAGGCGATTAAAGCCGTCCTCCTGCTGGGCATCGCCATCATCAAGTCCAGCCTCGTCATCTGGTTCTACATGCACCTCAAGAGCGAAAAGCCGCTGATCGCCGTTGTCATCCTCTTGCCGCTGCTCATCGCCGGCTTGTCGATCATGTACCTGCTCGCGATTCCGCCGAGCGGCTACGGCCTCTGACCCACGCCAACATGCCCCGTCTACAACTGGCACAAACGCAAGTATGTTATACTTGGGCGATGATTGACGCTGCAGGCTGAACCAAAATGGCAATCCAACAGAAGCTGTACACCGTGGACGACTTGTGGGCGATGGAGAGCGACCCCGCCTTTGAGGACCGTTACTTTTATCTCATTGATGGACGACTTTATGAGGATGAGATGCCAGGACGGAAACATGGACTCATTGCCATAGAATTGGCTTTTCGTTTGAGACTCTACACTGCCGAGCACCCGGTTGGCGAAGTAACCGGGGAGGTAGGATTCCATCCGCCTGAATCCCGCCACACCGCGCTCCTGCCCGATGTCGCCCTCCAACGCTTTGAGAACCTGCCCGATCCACTGCCCGAAGGCTATGTACCACAGATGCCCGACCTGGCGGTCGAGATCCAGTCGCCATCAGATTCGCAGAGGAAAATGAGACACAAAGCGCAAGCCTACCTGGAGAATGGGACGGCACTGGTTTGGCTCGTCCAACCGGAAAGGCGGGGCGTCGAAGTCTGTCGTGTGGGCGAAGGCGGGGACCTGCAATCTGAGTTTTTCGGCGTAGAAGACACGCTCAGCGGCGAAGATGTCCTGCCTGGATTCGAGCTGGAGGTCAGCAGATTATTCGCGTGAAGAGCGCTGGCTATGGCTCAAAACGGCGAGTTTTGGGCATTAATGTTGGAGTACCAGTACCATGATTATCGAAAAGCAGCTTTATACTATTGATGATGTTTGGGAGATGGCGCAAGACCCCGACAACGAACATGTCTTCCTTGAGTTAATCGACGGAGAACTAATCACAATGACGCGCCCGGGCAGACCGCATGGGCTTCTCGTTTCAAATCTATCCGGGTATATTTGGCAATATCTTCAATCAAACGATATCGGCGAGCTGACCGGTGAGATCGGATTTCATCCAGCGAGGAACCGCTATACGCTCCTAGGACCCGATATCGCGTTTATTCGCTACGAGCATCTGCCGCAACCGCCTTCCAAGAAATTCATTTCCGCGATGCCGGATTTGGCGGTAGAGGTGTTGTCACCGAGCGAGACTTTCTCGTCGGCGAGGCGAAAAGCTGAAATATACCTGCTCAACGGAACAGCACTCGTCTGGCTCGTCCAACCGGAAAGGCGGGGCGTCGAAGTCTGTCGCCTGATTGAAGGCACACAGCTGCGGATCGAATTTGCAGGCAACGATGCCACGCTCAGCGGCGAAGATGTCCTGCCCGGCTTTGAATTGGAAGTCAGCAAGCTATTCGCCGTCCTGCGTGATTAAGCTCGCGGAAACCGCAAACACAGAAGAGGATTAGGAAATGCCCGTCGACATTGTGCTGGAAGACGGCACCCGCACCACCATCAAGGTCCGCCATCATCAATGGCATGTCGATGAACCAGCCGAGGCCGGCGGGGGAGATACCGCGCCCACTCCGGGCGAAATGATGCTGGGCGCCCTCGGCGCCTGCATGGCCATCACCTGCCGGCTCTATGCCGAGCGCAAAGGCTGGGACTTGCGGCGCGTCGAGGTCAAGCTCGATTACGAACGCTTCAAGGGCAGCGATTATCCGGCCCACGACGGGAACGACGCCTTCGTGCATGAAGTGCGCGAGGCCCTGGTCTTCCATGGCGACCTGGACGCGAAGCAGCTCAAGCGGCTGCGCGATATCGCCGGCAAATGCCCCATCCACCGTCTGCTTGAGTACCCTACCTATTTCGTCGAGCTTGCGCTGACGGAAGAGTGAGCTCATTTAACGCCGGTGCGCGCGGATCCAGCCACCGCGTATAAACTCGGAGTGCTCGACCGTCACAAAAACATCTTCCTTGATATTGTGGATGATGCGCAGGACTTGATGCAGGTCGCGCCGATGCACGATGATGCGCAGTTCTTCAACCTCGCCATGCGCGCCCTCGCCCATGATCTCGGTGACGCCATGTCCGCGCTCGCGTAAAGCCAAGGCCATCTTGTGCGAGATTTCGCGCGCCGCGATAACCGTCACGCTCTCATAAGACTTCACGAAGCGGTTCTCCACCTGCATGCCAACGAAGCCGCCAACGGCAAAGCCGAAAACATAAGCCGCCAGCTTGGGGATATTCTCCAAATCTGTGATCACATGCCCGGCGGTATAAGCTAATAACAGCGACTCCAACGAGGCAAAGGCGAAGCCCCAGGCGCGCTGCCCGCGCGACATCAAAATCAGGCGCAGCGTCCCGATGACGTTGTTGCTGACGCGCAGCAGGAATATCAATACCGGAATATAGCTGGGTTCAATGGTCATGGCGTCCGCTATCGTTTCTGAAAATACTTTTCTCATTTTAGCAGAATCGACGGCGCGCAATTCGCTCACCCTGTTCAAAACCGCCCCGCTATGGTCAACTGAAATCATCCGCCATTGCGTCCAGGTCGAAGCCCGCCATGTCTCCCAGTCCCAAGGCTCTGCTCGATAGCTACCTGATCCTGCCCAAGAAAAGCCTTGGGCAAAATTTCATGCACGACCCCAGGGCGCTGGAAAAAATCGTAACCGCGGCCGCGCCGCAGCCCTACGAAACTGTCGTCGAGGTCGGCGCCGGCACGGGCGCGCTGACGGAGCTGCTGGCCCGGGCGGCCAAACAGGTCTTCTCGATCGAGGTCGACCAGCGCTTGCGCCCGATCCTCGAAGAGCGCTTTGACGATATCGCCAACGTCTACCTCATATTTGGCGACATCCTCAAGACAGATATTGCCACGCTGGTCGGCGCGGAAGCATACATAGTGGCGGCCAATGCGCCCTACTACATCAGCTCCGCCATCCTCTGGCATTTTCTCGAATCACGGAACCCGCCGCGGCGCATAGTCTTGACCATGCAGTACGAAGTGGCGGAACGCATCATCGGGGCGCCCGGCGCGATGACCCTGCTGTCAGTCGCCGTGCAGTATTACGGGGTTCCGCGCATCGTGAGCAAGTTCAGCCCGGCCGTCTTTTGGCCGCGCCCGAATATCGACAGCGCCATCGTTCGCATCGATACGCACGAGGCGCCGGCCGTCGAGGCGCCTTCTTCACGGCTGTTCTTTCGCGTGGTCAAGGCGGGCTTCAGCATGAAGCGCAAACAGTTAAAGAACGCGCTTGCCGGCGGCCTGCGGATTAAAGCGTCGGCCGCGCGTGATTTGGTCGCCGCCGCCGATATTGATCCACAGCGCCGCGCCGAGACCCTGTCGCTGTCCGAATGGGCGCGCCTGACGCAGGCGGTCGCGGAATCAGAGGCGGCTCTCTGATGGCGGTCTTATGCCTTCGTAGGAAATCGGCAAGATTCTTCGGCCATACTGATTTCAATGGTCGAATGCAAAGGGATGGATATCATGAATAACGAAGTCGCTACTTTGGGAGGTGGCTGCTTTTGGTGTGTGGAAGCCGTTTACAATCAGCTCATCGGCGTCGAGTCGGCCATATCAGGCTATATGGGCGGCCACGTCGAGAACCCCAGCTACGAGCAAGTCTGCGCCAAAACCACCGGCCACGCCGAGGTGGTCAATGTCAGCTTCGACCCCGACATCATCAGCTTCGAAGATATTTTGAATATCTTCTTCACCATACACGATCCCACCACGCTCAATCGCCAGGGGAATGATGTCGGGCCGCAGTACCGCTCCGGCATCTGGTACCACAGCGAGGAGCAGAGACGCATCGCCGAAGAGACAATCAAAGGCCTTGAAGACGAAGGGCTGTATGGCAGAAAATTCGTCACCGAGGTCAGCCCGGCCAGTACCTTCTGGGTCGCCGAGGATTACCACCAGGATTATTTCGTGAATAATCCACGATCAGGTTATTGCGCCTACGTGATCGCGCCCAAGGTGGCCAAGTTCCGCAAGCAATACTTCGAGCGGCTCAAGCAATAAAGCCGGGATCGTCCACAAAGTGCAGGGCTGCTAATCGCGTCCCCCGCCGGCATCCCTCACTATTACAAAAAAAGGGCGGCCCGATGGCTCGCCCCTGTTTACGTTGCGGGCAGTCAACCAACCCCACCCCCGGCCCCTCCCGTCATTTCTATCGCGGGCATCCGACGAGTCAGGGAGGGGAGCGACGACGCGCCGAGATGCAAGGTGTTTTGCGTGGGCGGCGGCATTGTCGCGCGTGTGTCTACAGCAGTTAGATTATGTTGTGACGCGCCTAATTTACTGTCGATTCAACCCGAACGCCCGGCCCCATCGTCGATGTAAGCACCATGCGGCGGACATAGGCGCCCTTCTGCGAATCCGGCTTGGCCGCCTGCACGGCATCCACCAAAACTTGCAGATTCTCCTGCAGCTGTTCCTGCGTGAAGCTGGCTTTGCCAAAGGGGATATGCAAATTGCCTGTACGGTCATTGCGGAATTCCACCCGCCCCGCCTTGAGTTCGCCGATAACGCGGGGGATATCGTCCGGCGGAACGACCGTGCCGGCCTTGGGATTCGGCATCAAACCGCGCGGACCCAATATGCGGGCGATCTGCCCGATCTTGCGCATCATAGGCGGCGTGGCGATGGTCGCGTCAAATTCCAGCCAGCCGTCATTCTTGATCTGGTTGATCACCTCGTCGGTCCCGATGATGTCGGCGCCGGCCGCCAAAGCCGCCTCTTCCTGGCCCTCTTCGACAAAAGCCAGAATGCGGATGGTCTTGCCGGTTCCATGCGGCAGCATCACCGTCGTGCGAATCTGCTGATCGCTGTGCCGCGGGTCGATGCCCAGCCGGAAATGCACTTCGAGCGTCTCATCGAATTTCGCCCTGGCATTGTCTTTCACCAGCTTAAGCGCCTCGTCCATCAGGTAATACTGCTGCCGATCAAAGGTCTTCAGCGCGTCTTTGTAACGTTTGCCCATGCTCTACTCTCCTCGTGGTCAACGGGCGGATGCGCCCTCCCACAATCTCATCTCAATCATCCCTGCGATTGGTGACGGGCGCGCTGGCTAATCAGCGACCTTGACGCCCATCTGGCGAGCCGTGCCCTCAACCTGGCGCATCGCGCCTTCAATGTCGATGGCGTTCATGTCGTTCATCTTGGCCTGCGCGATCTCCCGCACCTGGTCGCGGTTCAAGACCGCCACCGTTTCCGTCAGCGGATTGGAAGCCGCCTTCTCGATGCCGGCCGCCCTTTTGATGAGGAAAGATGTCGGCGGGCTTTTCAGCGCGAACTTGAAGGAGCCATCAGCGAAGACCGTGATCTCAGCCGGCACGATCTCCCCCATGCGGCTCGATGTGCGGCCGTTGTACTCCTTGCAGAATTGCATCAGATTGATGCCATGCTGCGCCAGCGCGGGACCGATCGGCGGCGCTGGATTGGCTTTGCCGGCCGGTATCTGCAATTTGACGATCGCTTTGACTTTCTTTGCCATCCGCTTTCCTCCGGTTCTTACCTTGTTCCACCATCTCAACGCTGGCACGGAATTCAGTGTGGGGGCTTACATCCGCTCCACTTCCATGAAGCTGAGCACAACCGCGGTTTCCCGCCCGAAGAAATCGACCATCACGCGGACTTTCTCGCGGCCTGAATCGATCGTAGCGACCGTACCGGGAAAATCGTTGAAGGGCCCGCCCACAATCCGCACCCGTTCGCCAATCTTGTAATCGACTTTGACCACCGTATCTTCGGAATCCATGCGGTCCATGATGCGCTTGACCTCTTCCGGCCGCAGCGGCGTCGGTTGGCTCTCGCCGCCGACGAAGCCGACCACGCCCGGCGTATTGCGCACGGTGTACCAGGCGTCCTTGTCCAGCTCGCCCTCGTCCTTGTCCCAGCGCATCTGCACCATGACATAACCGGGGAAGACGCGCTTCTCCACCGTGCGGCGCTTGCCGTCCTTGACCTCGATTTCGTCTTCCGTCGGGATGAGCACATCGTAAATCTGGTCCTGCATGCCCATGGTCTCGATACGCTGGCGCAAGGCGTACTCGACCTTTTTCTCGTAGCCCGAGTAGCAGTGGATGAAGAACCAACTGCGCTCCTGGTCTTCATCCGCCGTCCCGTCATCCAGCGTGATATTCAAGCCTTCGACATCGCCGTCAGCGTCATCAATGACCACCGGCTCCGGGTCGTAGTCGGTCAATTCTTGCCTTGCTGTGCTTTGCTCGCTCATGAGAAGTCTTCGTCCACACTAACAGAAGCCGCTGATGCTCGCCTTAAATCGAGCCGCGCCGAATCATGAAGAAGGCGCCGCCGACCATCGCCACAATCACCGCCAGCAGCATCCAGGCCATGCCCGGGTTCAAGCCGATGCGCATGAACTCGGACCAAATCACCGCCAGAATGCCGAGGAATATCGCCGACGCGATCGTCACATTGATGCAGAGAATCGTCAGACGCCGCGTATCGTGACGGTTAGGCCAGGCCACTTTGTTCAGCTCCGACCGCACATTGCTGAAATAATCGACCGTCATATACAGCGGGCGCGTAATCGCATTGCCTTGCGGCTCGGCTTTGGCCGTCGTCTTAATTTTGCGAGCGCGCCGGCCCGGCGTCGCCTTGCCTTTTTTCTGCGTGATCGCGCTCTGTGTTTGCTCTTCTACCGCCATATCGCAATCGCTCCTCAGCCAATTGTCGGGCCATCCCGCCCGCCCCTGATAACTAAGCACCGCCGCGGAGGACGGTGCCTATGGGTTTCGATACAGGGGCAGAAAGACTCGAACTCTCGACCTACGGTTTTGGAGACCGTCGCTCTACCAACTGAGCTATACCCCTATGCTATCCGCGCGTCCCGTGTCTACTATACATCATTACGCGGCGCAAATCTACTTGGTTTCGCGGTACAGCACATGCCTGCGCAAATACGGGTCGTACTTCCGCAACTCAAGACGCCCCTGCGTATTGCGGCGGCTCTTCTCGGTGATGTAGATGTGACCGCTTTCCGTACTGCGCATTTTGACGACAATGCGCTGCCCCTTCTTCGCCATTGTCTTCCCTTATTTCTCAATTCCACCTGACAGGTTAAGAGCCTCCGATGAGATTTGAACTCATGACCTCGCCCTTACCAAGGGAGCGCTCTACCCCTGAGCTACGGAGGCGCTAAACCGCTCGCCTTGATTCGACTGACGGTTCAGATCAACAGTGGGCCGGACTGGATTCGAACCAGTGTAGGCTCTCGCCAGCGAATTTACAGTCCGCCCCCTTTAGCCACTCGGGCACCGACCCATCTGATTCGGCTGTTAAGCCATAGCCACCACTGGGACTCGAACCCAGAACAACCTGTTTACAAAACAGGTGCTCTGCCAATTGAGCTATGGTGGCGCAACCGCGAAAGTTTACCACGCCGGCAGAGCGCGCTCAAGGTTCGCTTCTCGTGACGAGCGCCCATTCTACGACAGCGCGCCCGCCCTGTCAAGACAGGACGAGCTCAGCATTCATCAGCATCAGGCTTGAGAAAATCCGCCCGCTCCCAGGCCGGATCAGGATATTCATAAAAGCCGCGACCGGTCTTCAGGCCCAGGTCGCCCCGCGCCACGCGCTCAGTCAGAATCGGCCGCGGCCGGTCTTCCGGGTCGCCGCTCTCGGCCGCGTAATGCAGCTCGATATCGCGAATCACATCCAATCCGATGCGATCCATCTGCGCGAAAGGCGGCGGTTTCTCGCGCCCAAACTTGATCATCCAGGCGCGGTCAATATCCTCGATGCTGGCCACGCCACTGTCTGCCACGCGCATCGCTTCTTTCTTGACCGCCCGCCAGACGCGATTGAAGACAAAGCCCGTGCTCTCCCGCATTACGCGCAGGGGCAGAATCTTTATCGCGCGCGCCAACTGTGTCAGCGCAGCGAGAACATCCGGATCTGTGCAGCTGCCGCCGCCAACCTCGACCATCGGGCTGTCCCAGACCGGCAGATAAAAATGCAAATTGGCGACAAGCTCGGGGCGCTCGGTCGCGTTTTCCAGCGCGCTGACGCGGATGGAAGAGCTGTTGGTGGCGATGATGGCGCCCGCCGGCAGCAGCCGATCAGCCCGGGCAAAGATCTCCCGTTTGAGTTCAATGCGTTCGGGCGCCGCTTCGATCGCCAGGTCAGCATCGCGCAGGGCCTGCGCCAGATCGGCCTCGTATCGGATGCGCTTGAAAATAGAGGCTTCGCGGGACCGCGGCAGTTCGCCAGCCTCGACCCAGCCCCGCGCGGTCTCACGCTGCCATCGCTCGGCCTCAGCCAGCGCGCCGGGCATCACATCAAAGAGCGCGACAGGAAAGCCGTGACGCGCGCATTGCAGCGCGATCTGACGCCCCATCGTGCCGGCGCCGATGACGGCGACGCACTGAATCTCCCGCATGCCTAGGCCTCCGAGCGCGGCGTTGAACCCACGGGGAACGTGTCCAGCAAACGCTTGAGTGCGGCATATCGCTTGTCGCGCTCAATCAGAAGGGCGGCGCGCTCATCGTCGCTGTATTCATAAAAGCCGGCCAGGGACTTTGTGCCCACCCGCCCCGCAGCGACGATATTTCGCAGCGATTCCGGCGCCTCCCAGCCAGCACCCAAACCGGCAGAAAGCACGTCAAAAATACTGGCGTAGACATCGAGGCCGGCCATATCCGCAATCTGGAACGGACCATAGAAAGGCAGGCGGAAACCGAAGCTGCTGCGCACCAAGGCATCCACATCAGCGGGCGTCGCCAAGCCCTCTTCCACACATGCCAGCGCCTCGCGGAAGAGCGCAAATTGAATCCGATTGGCGACGAATCCGGGCGCGCTGGCCACAGTCGCTGGACGCTTGCCAATGCGCAGCAAAAACTCGCGCGTGATTTCCACAATCCGCGGATCTGTGAAAGTCGAGCGGATGATTTCCACGGCCGGTGTCCATTCGGGCGGATTGAACCAGTGCATGCCGAGGAAGCGATCCTTGCGCTCCACGAAGGCGGCCAACTCATCAATCGGCAGAGATGAAGTGTTGGTAGCGATGATCGCCCCGGCCGGCGTCCGGGCATCGCATTCAGCCAACACCTCGCGTTTTATCTCAATGCTTTCCGGCGCCGCCTCAAAGACGAGATCGGCAGTTTGAACGGCGTCCGCAATATCGTCGGCCGCGCGTACGGTCCGCAATCGCTCGAGCGCCTCGGGGGGCAACAGACCGGCATCAACATGACCGCGAACGCGTTCTTCAAGTTGCTGCAGGGCCCGGCCTGTTAAATCAGGCGTCGCGTCGACCAGCGCGACATCCAGCCCGGCGAGCGCGAAGCATTCCGCAACACCCAAGCCCATCGTGCCCGCGCCGATGACGGCTGCGCTTTGCGGAAGCGCCGGTCGTTTTACAGGTTCATCCATACACGCGCGCTAGAGGGAATAACAAGGGGCGACCCGGTGGATCGCCCGCATTCGGAATCTACTCAATACAGCAGTTTCAAACTTTACGAAACTTGAAAGGCAGAGCGCCCCTTCCGGCGCACTCCGCCCTGGTAGAAAACTTGACTATCGGATGATGCGCTTGGAACCCGCAGCGACAGCCTAGCGACGCCGGCCGGGACGACGCCCGCGCCGCCCGTCCACCAAGAGCATTTCCTCGCTGACGAAAGAAGATTCATACGAGTAGGCATGCATTTCCATCGCCTGCACACCCGCCGAGACCACCGCGCCACAACCCAGGCTCGGGTTGTTCAGGCAAGTCAGAACATCCATGCCCGGCGCCGTCGTCGTCAGAATCACTTGCGTCCGCTCGCCATAGGAGAAGTACTTCTCGATCTCGTGCTCGGCCGCCATGCCTTCGTAATACAGCATGCCGCCGTCGCCTTCAGCGTACATCCGCGCCTGCGACATCGCAAAACGCTCACGCTCGGCCATTTGCATCTGCCGCTGGCTCGTCACGATCACGCTCCACTGCGGCTGGTTCCGCAAGCGCGCCAACTCGGCTTGCGTCGCTCGCAAAGCCTGGTCAACCGCCACGTACTGCTCATTGCGCTGCGCCAAAGCGCGCATCGAATTGGCCCAGCGATGTCTCAACTGATCCTTCGCATGATTCAGCACCAGGATATTGTTGTTGGCGGCTTCCAACTGATGTTCGCTAACCTCCAGCTTGCGCCCCATCCTGTCGACTTCCGCGGCAGCGCCGGCCAGCGCGTTCTCGGTAGCGACCAATTGCGTACGAGCGTTGTCAAGCGCATTCCGCGTTTTGCCTAGCTCGTATTGGCTGGCGGCCAGCGCTTCATGCGCATCGGCTAATTCGCTCGTCAGGTTCTTGACGCCGCCAAAGACCAGCACGGCAATGATGGCGAACGTGATCAGCAAGCCGAGAAGCCGCGACCAAAATGGAGACCTTCTCTCTACACTCCCTATACGCTTCATTCCGACCTCCTTTAAATAAGCAATATGTTGCGCGCACACTGCGAATTGTATCGCAGCATACGTTCATTTCGCTATTGTAGCGCACAATTTTACAAAAAGCTAACATTTGCCCCTTTGCTTATCGCCAATTTGACCTCGCCGATCGCTTTGGTGACCTCAATATCGCGCGGGCAGGCCGGTGTACAGTTGAAAATCGTGCGGCAGCGCCATACTCCGTTGGGCTCGCTGAGGGTGTTCAGCCGCTCAGCCCCCGCTTGATCGCGCGAGTCAAATATGAAGCGATGCGCCCCCACGATGGCCGCCGGGCCCACATATTGGCCGTTCGCCCAGAAGCTCGGACAAGAGGTGGTGCAGCAAGCGCAAAGGATGCACTTGGTGCTATCGTCGAAGCGCTCGCGGTCCGCCTGCGTTTGGAGGCGTTCGCGGCCATCTTCCGGCAGGGGATCGTCGTTGACGAAATAGGGCATCACCCGCTTGTAATGGTCGAAGAAGGGCTCCATATCAACGATCAGGTCCTTTACCACCGGCAAGCCCAAAATCGGCTCCACCTGCACCCGCTCGCCCAAGTCGCGTATGAGTATCTTGCAAGCCAGCCGGTTGACGCCGTTGATGCGCATGGCATCGGAGCCGCAGACGCCGTGCGCGCAGGAGCGCCGCAGCGAGAGCGAACCGTCCTGCTCCCACTTGATCCGATGCAGCATCTCCAGGACGCGGTCGGTCGGGTCGACATCGGCCAATTCAAACTCCTGCCAATACGGCTTTTCCTGGCCGGGCACATCCGGGTTCTGTCGTCTGATTTTGAAGGTTACATCCATATGATTCGCATCCAGTTTAGAAGCGGATAAGCATGACAAGCGCCAGGACATAAAATGAGACTGCAATGCAGGTCGCAAAAATGACGCGGTTTTCCATTGACATGGATTTTATGCCGAATTCTATTTTCACAGCTTCCACAAGCGCCGCTCGCGCTGCTTTGAGGGCATAATACTTTATTAACAGAGAAACGCGATACAGATGCAAATACAGAAGTTGCAAAAGCAAGCCAGTAAGTCGAACATAATCAATGATGATTCTAACGAAGGGTCTAATCATTGGATTGATCTATTCAACATTCGCCCAGCCATCAAGATGAATTCGGTTCGCCCGGCGCCCCCGGTTTCACGCGGGATTCCAGTAGCGACGCCTATGCTCTCAAGTTTCCCCAATTTTCACCGACCTGTCAAATCCTGGAATTGGCGGAAGTGTATCCCTTTCGGTGGAAACAAAAAAACTTTACCACCGAGGACACCGAGAAACGTAGACTATATGCAATTTCTTTGTGTCCTTCTTTCCTTTGTGGTGAAAATGAATTCCACCGACTTCGATACACTTCCGAATTGGCGATTATGGCGTATTCTCCCTTTAGCGAAACGGAATTGCTTGCCAAGCTGTAGGGGCGAGCCATTGGGTCGCGTAGACACTGACCGCCGGTCGCCCGCCTCCTGATTGTATGGCTGTCGGGCGACCTGAAAAGTCGCGCCTACAACTCTCGCCTGAGCCGCCCTAATAGACCCGCTCTTTCGGCCGGAACTTCTGCTGCTCCTCCGGCACCCCTTGCGCCACTTCCTCCTCCCAAAGCGACAAATCCACCTGCTTGTCGAAATGGGCTTCGTATTCGGGTGCGCTAAGCGGGCCGCGCTGGTAAATCAGCGAATGCGCCAGCCAGTTCTCGTCATCGCGCTTCTTGAAATCTTCCCGGCTGTGGGCGCCGCGGCTTTCTTTGCGCTCGATCGCCGTCCGCGCCGTGACATCGGCCAGATCCAGCAGGCAGCCCAGCTCCCAGGCTTCCATCAGATCGGTATTGAACACGCGCGATTTGTCATCAATATGCAAGTCCTTGTAAAAGCGCTCGCGCAATTCCGCCAGGTCCTTGATGCCTTGCCGCAGCGTTTCTTCGGTGCGGAAGACGCCGACATTGTCCATCATCGTCGCCTGCATCAAGTGGCGCAGCTCGCCCGGGCGCGACGCCCCGGACCCATTGCGGATGCGCTCAAATTCGGCTTGTATCTCCGCGCCCGCATCGGCCGGCAGCGGCTTCCAATCGACGCCCTTGACGTATTCCGCCGCCTTCATGCCGCCTCGCCGCCCAAACACAACCAAATCAACCAGGGAATTCGTGCCCAGCCGGTTTGCGCCATGCACGCTGACGCAGGCGGTTTCACCGGCGGCATAAGCCCCGGGCATCACCGTGCCAGCGGCATCGATGATCACCTCGGCATCCATGTTTGTCGGGATGCCGCCCATGGCGTAATGCGCCGTCGGCTGCACCGGCATCGGCTCCAGCACCGGGTCGACGCCCAAATAGGTGCGGCAGAAGTCTAGAATATCCGGCAGTTTTCGCTCGATCGTTTCACCATTGATGAAATCCTTGCGCTCCCGCCCTTCCTCGGCAAAGTAGCGATTGACCGTCTGCGGGCGCACATCCAGGTGGACGTAGCCGCGGTTCTTGATGCTGCGGCCGGCGCGCGTCTCCAGGTAGATGGCGCGGCTGACCACATCGCGGCTGGCCAGGTCTTTGGCGCTCGGCGCATAGCGTTCCATGAAGCGCTCGCCCTGGCTGTTGATCAAGACGCCGCCCTCGCCGCGCACGCCTTCGGTAATCAAGATGCCCATGCGATAAATGCCGGTCGGATGAAATTGAAAGAACTCCATATCTTGCAGCGGCACGCCCCGCCTCAGCGCAATCGCCGCCCCGTCGCCGGTCAGCGAATGCGCGTTGCTCGTCACCGACCAGCAGCGCCCCCAGCCGCCCGAGGCGAAGAAGCTCGCCTTGCCATGAAAAATATGAAACTCGCCCGTGCCCAGCTCAATGGCGACCACGCCGGCGACCGCGCCATCCACGACAATCATATCCACGACTTGAAACTCATCGAAGAAATTGACTTCGTTCTTGATGCACTGCTGATACAGGGTCTGCAAGATCATGTGCCCGGTGCGGTCGGCAGCGTGGCAGGCGCGCCGCACCAACTCCTCGCCGAAGTTGCGCGTATGCCCGCCAAAACGCCGCTGGCTGATGCGCTTCTCCGATGTGCGGTCGAAGGGCAGGCCCATGTGCTCCAGCTCGATGACCGCTTCCACCGCGTTCTCCGCCAGGATCTTCGCCGCCGCTTGATCGGTCAGATAATCGCCGCCCTTTACGGTGTCATAGGTGTGGTAAATCGGCTTGTCCTCGTCGAGGTTGCCCAGGGCCGCGCCGATGCCTCCCTGCGCCGTGCCGGTATGGCTGCGGGTCGGGTACAGTTTGCTGACCACCGCCACATCAGCGCCGCCCTTGCTGGCGTATAGCGCCGCCATCAAACCAGCGCCGCCCGCGCCGATGATAATCACGTCATGCTTATGAATTTGCATGCAGCCCTCGCTCGGCGGGCGATACGGTCATCGCCCTTACAGGTCCTCACTCAGAAACGCTTCCAACTCGGCCGGCAGCTCTTCGCCGCGAAGTTCATAAATCTCCGCGGTCGCCGCCATCGCCTCGTCGATGATGTCTTTCTCGAGCGGCACAAACAGCGCCGCCGCCCCCACCGCCAGCAATATCGCCGCCATCACGGTGCAAAGCGCCACCGCTGTCCGCCGCGCGAAGGGGCTGAAGCTCGTATAATCCGTCAAGACATAACGCAAGCCGTTGAAGCCATGCAGCGTCACCAATACCAGCAGGAACAGGTCATACACGCGCCAGAAGAAGACGCCGCCGGCCGCATAGCTCCAGCGATGATAAACAAACTCCACCGCGCTCGGCACAACGCCGATAGTCCCGTTGCTCGCCATCGTACCCGCGACTGCCTGCGCCGCCGTGATGTCAAAGACGCCCTGCACCACATGCATCAGCGCCAGATGACCGAAGACCAGCGGCACAATCGCGATCCCGCTGACGCGCATGAAGGACCACCAGAATCGTTCAACCGGGCTCGCCTGAGGCGCCTTGGCCGCTCCATTGCCAGCGCCGCTAATCAAACTGTAAACGGCCGCCAGCACAATCGCCGCCGCCAGAACGCCAACGAAACCGGCGATGAAGGGCAGCTGCTCAAGGATCGAGAAGACCACCACATCCAGCATCTTGTCGCCGGCGATGGCCGCCTCGGTGAAATAAAAGTCAAGAACGTGTGAAAGCATGCCCAGGAAGACCGGCGCCAGCACCAGCAATGTCAATACGAGCACAGCGACCGCCGCCTGCGCCTGATGCCGCCATAGCTCCGGCTTCCAATCGAATATGGCGATGCGGATGCCGTTGAAAGCGTGATAGACGACGGCGAAGACCAAACCAAATTCGCCAATCGTGAACAGGGGCGATTGGTAAGCGGCGATGGCTTTGACATACAGGCCGGGATAAAAGACCGCCCAGGAGGTGTCGATCACATGCAGGGCCAAAAAGAGCACGACGCCGACGCCGGTGAGACGATGCAGGACCCAGCTCCATTGACCGATCGCGCCGCGATAGCGCAGCGTCTCCCGTACCGTTAAAGCTAGAGAAGTCAAGCGGTTCCCTTTCTCAAGTCGCGCTGCGGCGGTTTCAGTTGACTTGCCCGTTGTCCCAAGGACGCCGCTCATTATAACACGGGCGACGCGCCGCGAAAGGGCAAGAGCGCAAGCGCCTGTTGACAAGGCTTGTATTCGGGGTAAGCTGGATTGGCTTCAACCGGGAGGTAATGACATGGACGGTTTTGCCGCGCTCATCGCGAATCTGGATAGCTTTAGCTTGTTTGTTGGCGCAGTCATTGGTCTTCTGGCCGGCGTCGGCATGCTGATGCTGACGCGCTACAACATGAAGAAAACCTTCCAAAGCGCGCTAGATACTCAGAAAGAAAGTTTCGACGGTGTCTTGAACGAGATGAAAGCGTCATTCAGCAGCTTGTCGTCGGAAGCGCTGGCAAAGAACCAACAAGATTTCCTGTCACTGGCTGACCGCGAGCTGGGCAAAAAGACGGAACAGCACGCGACCGATCTGGATAGCAAGAAAGAACTCATCGACCAGAGCCTGGAATCCATGTCGAAGTCGATGACGGATACGCTGAACACGGTGCCGGCGAACCTGGAGAAGAGCGAGAACAGAGTGACGGAAGTATTGGACAAGTCGACCAAAGACCTAAAAGAGTCCAACCAAAGCTACCTTAACCAGTTGACGGAGAAAGCGGAGACGCAGACGAAGGCGCACAACAAAGAACTCGACTCCAAAAAAGAATTAATTGACCAGCGATTAACCGATATGGATGTCAAACTTGGCAAAGTTGAACGGCTGGTTCAGGAATTGCAGACCGACCGCAAGGCGCAATTCGGCGAACTTGGCGAACGACTTCAAACTTTAGCTACAACAACCGATTACCTTCAGAAGGCGCTGGCGGACAATCGCGCCCGCGGGCAATGGGGTGAACGGATGGCGGACGATCTGTTGCGCTTTATGGGAATGGTTGAGGGCGTGAATTACGTCAAGCAAACGACACTTGAGGGCGGCTCACGACCCGATTTCACGTTTCTGTTGCCCAATGAAAAAACGCTAAATATGGATGTCAAGTTTCCGCTTGAGAATTACACGAACTATTTTGATGCAGAAAGCGACGCCGACAAGCAACGTTACAGTCAACTCTTCTTGCGCGATGTGCAGTCACGAATTGCTGAGATTCAGAGTCGGGGCTATATCGCCGCTGAAACACTTGATTGTGTGCTGGTGTTTATCCCAAACGAACAGATCTACCGCTTTATCCATGAGCAGGATCAAGGAATAATTGACAGTGCCCTTAGGCAAAAGGTGATCCTCTGCTCACCCTTAACTCTATATATTGTCCTAGCGGTCATCAGGCAGGCGGCGCAGAATTTCAACATTGAACGGCGCTCGCGCGAGATTGTCTCCGTCGTCAACGAAATACGCGAGCAGTGGGGCAAGTACACCGAACTGATGGACGGTATGAGCAAGAATTTCAACACGCTACAGAACAAGTTCAATAACCTGACGGGTGCACGCCGCCGCGCGCTAGAGGAACGCTTCAACATCGTGGAACTGATGATGGACAATAACGATATGGAAGGCTCACAGTTGAACGAAGCCTCGCCGCAACTCCCAGACGACGCCAAAACATCCGTAGACGAATCGCCGTTCTAGCTCCCGGCCGCCGCCACGCGCCGCGCGCCCAACAATTCCATCAGCGTATTGGCGATCAATTCGGGATTGTGGCGGATGGTGTCCTGCTTCTGCCAGAGCGCCCGCTTGCCCGACCTGGTGTCGGCGACATCGGCCCGCACCGGCGTGACATTCATCGTCAAGATATTGTGGACCTCATGCGATGTAGGCAGCAGGACATCAACCTTCTCCCGCGCGTACAACTCCATCAGCTCCTCGCTCGGGTGCGACGAATTCAGCACGACATAATCGAGCACGCCGATGCCCAAATACGATATCACTTGCTGCACATGATCCGAGAGCGTGTAACCGTCCGTCTGCCCCGGCTGGGTGGTCGTATTGCAGACATAGACCTTTAGCGCTTTTGAATCGCGAATCGCCTGGGATACGTCCTTGAAAGCGAGGCAGGCGATCACCGTCGTGAACAGGCTGCCCGGCCCGATGGTCAGCAGGTCGGCATCAAGCAGCGCGTCGACCGCCGGCCCGTAAGCAGTGGCTTCCGAATTTTGCACAAATATGCGTTTGATGGCCGCCTTGTCCAGCCGCCGCACATTAAATTCCTGCTCGACGATCGTGCCATCCACCAATTCGGCGCAGATATGCGTATTCTCTTCCGTGACCGGATAAATCTTCGCCCGCACATCAAGAAACTCGCTGATCTGCTCGATTGCCCGGACGAAGCTGCCCGACATCTGCGTCAGCGCGGCGATGAAGAGATTGCCGAAGGCCATGCCATCCAACTGCGGATCGCCTGGCGCGGCAATCCGATGCTGCATCACCCGCGTCAACAAAGAATCATCATCATCCGCGAGCGTCGCCAGCGCGTTGCGGATATCGCCGGGGGCGGGAATCTGGGCGAATTCGCGCACGATGCCTGTGCTGCGCCCCGTGTCGGTCACGGCGATGATGCCGGTCAAATCGTCAGTATGACGCTGCAAGCCTTGCATGATTTGGACGGCGCCCAGGCCGCCGCCGATGGCTACAACTTTGATCCCGCTTTTGACCATCGTCGCCTCAAGATTTGACCGATATATTGACTAAGTATAGCGCAGAAATCAGCAGGCCACGGCGGCAGGCGGCGTCGATTTGTAGCATCATCCACATCGGCAAATTCAACTGACGTCGATGCGCTTTGCGCGGCCGACGGCGCTGGCAAATCAGCGATCTTGTGCCATCATAGAGGATGCTGGACGCTGCGGATTCACGCGAGATTGTCATGCCCGAACGCGCTATAGAGAGAAGCCTCTTCGCCCTGATTCTATTGGGATATTTCTGCGCCGGCGCGCTCTATGCCTTATACACGCCGCCCTGGCAAGCCCCTGACGAACCGGCGCATTTCAACAGCATTCGGCAGGTGGCGGAAGACGGCTGCTGCCCGCGCATTGAAGCGGGCGATTGGAATCGCGAATATCTGTCTCTGCTGACCTCGACCCGCTTCGCCCCTGAACATCTTGACCAGCTCGACGCGATTCAATACGAAGATCACCAGCCGCCGCTCTATTATCTGCTGGCCTCGCTCGTCTACAAATTGAGCGCCGGAAATTTGATCGCGCTGCGGCTGCTGTCGGTCGCGCTGGGCGCCGCCGTCATTTGCCTGGCCTACGCCGTCGGCCGCGTCATCCTGCCGGGGCAGCCACAGATCGCGCTGGCGGCGATGGCGCTGGTCGCCTTCATCCCACAGCGCTTGAGCATGATGGCGTCGGTCAACAACGACGCCCTGGCCGAAGGTCTTGTCGCCCTGGCGCTGCTTTGGCTGATGCGTTATCTGAAGTCGGACCGCCTGCCGGTCTGGCAGTTGGGCCTCATTGTCGGCCTGGCGCTGTTGACGAAGATCACGATCTACTTTTTGGCTTTGCTCGCGCCGCTGGCCATCTGGCTCAAATGGCGGGCTGAGCGCAAATCGACGCATTCGCTTCTGCGCTCGCTTCTGGTCTTCGCGCTGGTAGCCGGTGTCATGGGCGGGCTATGGTGGCTGCGCAATATCGCCGTCTACGGCTTTCCCGATTTTCTGGGTTTGGCCGCTCACGATGCCGTCGTCGCCGATCAACCGCGCACAGCGGATTTCATCGCGCAGCAGGGCATGAGCGCCTACCTGAGCCGGATGCTGAGCACGACCTTCAAGAGCTTCTGGGGGCAGTTCGGCTGGATGGCGCTGCCGCTCGATAATGTGCTCGGCGGCTGGATATATCGCGGCTTCGCGCTGCTCGCGCTTGGGGGCCTGTCCGGTTTATTGCTGGCTTGCCGCCCGCGCGTACATGCACCCGCCCACGAGCGCATTCCCGGCGCCGTCCTGCTGCTCCTGCTGACGGCGATCCTGCTGGTCGCGCTCCAGTACATCTATTACAACATCGAGTTCCAGCAGTGGCAGGGGCGCTATCTCTATCCCGCGCTGATTCCCATCGCCTTCCTGCTGGCATTCGGCATCGACCACTGGCGCGCGCGCCTGCTAGCGCGTTGGGGCGCGCTGCGCTGGCTGACGCCGCTGGGCATTGCCTGCCTGCTCGCGCTGGATCTCTATTTGCTGTTTCGGGTGATCGTGCCGGGTTTGTCGCCGGGCTAGTGCGCATACGCGCGACCGCCCTTAATTCGCATTTCGTAGGGGCAACCCAACACTTCTGCAATTTCGCACGGACGAGCCGGCGGCTCGCCCCTACAATCGCTATCGTTTTTGGCGGTTTTATTTGCTGACGCGGGTGACGTAGGCTTCTTCTTCCAGATTAATCTTGACCACATCGCCGACATTGATGAACATGGGCGCGCTGACCTCGAAGCCGCTTTCCAGCTTGATCTTCTTGGTCGGGCTGTTGGCGGTGTCGCCGGCGACAGCGGCTTCCACCTCGATCACCTCGTATTCCATCGTCTTCGGCAATTCATAATCGATGATCTCGCTCTCATAGCTGAGCAGCTTGATCGCCATGCTGTCTTTGATGAACTTGAGATCGTCGCCGAAGATAGCGCGGTTTAACTGTGGCTGATCATAGGTCTCCGTGTTCATGAAGGTGACGAAGTCATCATCAGCGTAGAGATACTCCACCGTGTTGGCTTCCACCCGAATATCTTCCACGCGCTCGCCGGAGTTGAAGGTCATCTCGATGGTGGAGCCGCTGCGCAGGTCGCGCACAGTCACGCGAATGGTCGCTTTGCCGCGCCCGGGTTTGTGATGGCGGTACTCCAGGACGCGATAGAGATTGCCATTCGCGGTGAAGGTCGTGCCCTTGCGCAACTGATTGACGTCAATCATTGGGGGTCATTTCCTCATGAAATAATTCCTGTGTTCGACAGCGCCAGTTTAGCAGAGGCTGAAGCCACTGCGTAGCCTACGATTCCAGCAGCGCCACCGCCTCGACCTCAATCAGCGCGCCAATCGGCAAGGCGCCCGCCTGCACCGTCGTTCGCGCCGGCGGGTCCTGCGGGAAGTACCCGCCGTAAACCGCGTTGAATGCGGCGAAGTCGCTGATATCGGCAAGGAAGACAGTCGTCTTGACAACCTTGTCGAGGCCGCTGCCGGCCGCTTCCAGCACAGCCTTGATGTTGTTCATCACCTGACGCGTCTGCGCTTCAATGCCGCCCTCGCGCAGATTCGATGTGCCCGGTATCAAGGGAATCTGCCCGGCGGTGAAGACGAAGCCATTGGCGATGATGCCCTGCGAATAGGCGCCGACGGCGGCCGGCGCGTTGTCGGTGGCGATGACTTGCTTTGGCATGAGGTGATTCCTTTGGGCTGTTGGAACGCGTACCAGGATTGTGGTATCTTTGAGGTGGCTGTCAAGGGAGAGGATGCGCTGATGGATCCCATTGAACGCAAATCGGCGGCAGAGGTGATAGATAAGGAAAGCGAGTTCACCTCCGCGACAGATGACGACGAGCCGACGGAAGAAGAAATCCGGGCAAGCGTACGACGCAGCATGCAACAGGCGCTGTCAGGTGAGACACGCCCAGCCGACGATGCGTTGGAAGAGATTCGCCGGGAGCTAGCGGCATATGCCGACGCGCGTCAGGACAACTGAGGACTTTGACAAACAGATCATTAGGCTGGCTCGCAAATTCCCATCAGTGCTTGATGAAGTTGCCAAATTCATTACGCAGTTGAAGAGCGTGGATTCCACTCAGCTTCCGGGCCGCCGAATTCGCCGCACAGGCTTTAACGTGTAAAGGAACGGCTGCCAAATCGAACAGCGCGGCGGGGAAAACGCGGTGGGTTCCGCATCTATTATTGGGTGCGCGAGCGAGATTACCTTGTATTGGTGGCCATCTGTTCCAAGACAGAACACGAAGGCTTTATAGAGTCTGAATTGGGGCGAATGATCGCGGACATCGACTAGCTATAGGCCGCGCAATCAGCGACTCCCCCGCCGCCCATGACAGCGCTTGAACTTCTTCCCGCTGCCGCAGGGGCAAGGGTCGTTGCGCCCGGCTGATGCAAAGGCCCGCTCCAGCTCAGCGTCATGACGCGCCATCTCCAGCATCACATTGGCCGGCGGTCGCCGCGCCGTCAACTCCGCCGCCATGAATTCCATCGTCGGCCGCACATGATTGAAAAAAGCGCGATACCCGGCGCAAAGATAATTCAAGCCGGGCTCGCCGTCCGGCGTCTTGATGAAGCGATTCTTGGGGCAGCCGCCATTGCAGACGAACTTCACTTCACAATCGAGGCAGTATTGCGGCAGTGTATCGCGCTTGTCCTGCCCGAATTTGATCTGCTCGTCCATGACCACAATATCGCTCAGGTGCACGTCCATGATATTGCCCAACTTGTAATCGGGCTCGACATAATGATCGCAGGAGAAGACATCGCCGTTATGCTCCATCGCCAGCGCCAGACCACAGGTTTCGTCAAAGATGCATAACCCGGGCGGCGCGCCCGTCCAGGCGGCCAGCGCGATATCGAAGATCTGCACGAAGACCTGCCCCACATCATGCCGCAGCCACTCTTCGTACATATCGATGAGAAACCGCCCGTAGCCCTCAGCCGTGATTGAGCGCGCGGTGACGCTGTCGCCCTCTTGATAGCCGCTGTCGTTGTCGCGCTCGACGATGGGGATGAACTGCATGAACTTCGTACCGACCTCATCGCGCAGAAACTTGTAGACGCGGGCGCCCTGCCCCTCGTTGGCGGCGTGCACCGTCGTGAGGATGTTATACTCAGCGCCATGCTTCTGCAGCAGCCGCAGCCCCGCCATCACTTTGTCAAAGGTGGGATTGCCGCCCTTGTCCACGCGGTAAAAATCGTGGGCATCGCGCGGGCCATCGAGGCTGACGCCCAGCAGGAAGTCGTTGGCGGCGAAGAACTCGCACCATTCGTCATCCAGCGTGACCGCGTTCGTTTGCAGCGCGTTGGTGATGCGCATGTGCGGTCGCCGGTATTTCTGCTGATAACGGACCGCCTGCCGAAAAAACTCGACGCCCATCAGCGTTGGCTCGCCGCCCTGCCAAGCGAAGTTGATGTCGTTGACCGATTGGGCTTCAATGTACTGGCGGATGTACTCTTCAAGCAGATTGTCCGACATGCGGAACTTGCTGCCCGGGTAGAGCTTCTCTTTGGAGAGGAAATAGCAATATTTGCAGTCGAGGTTGCAGATCGCGCCCCGCGGCTTGGTCATCAGGTGGAAGGCGGTGGGTTGGGTCGTGGTGGCTTGCATGGTGGGGAGTATAGCACGTTTTGCTTTGAACTACAGAGGACGCAGAGGGCGCGGAGGAAAGCGTGGAGAGGGTGGATATGTTAAACTTTCTATCATTCAACGATAAACTATTCGGACATGTAATAATGAACGTGATTGAGACGCTACGTGTTCTTTCGTGCCAAGTCGAGCAAAGACTTCCCGCCGCCAAGCGGAGCGAAGCGAACACGAGTCAATTTCTGGTGATGCCCTTCTTTGAAGCACTCGGCTACAGCGTCCACAACCCCAATGACGTCGAGCCCGAGTTCACTGCGGATCTCTTTGCTAGCGGCACGAGAGTCGATTACGCGCTCAAGAAAGCTGGCAAGCCGATTGTCTTGATAGAAGTCAAACGCGCCAGCGTCAAGCTCGAGCGACACCACACAAGGCAACTTCACTACTACTTCAGTTCGAAACTTGACGTTAGGTTCGGCATCGTAACCAATGGATTGGAATACCGATTTTACTCCGATCTAGACCTGCCAAATGTCATGGATGACGAGCCGTTTCTGACCCTGAATATGCTCAACCTGGACGACAGCCTAATGGCGGATCTTGAACTTTTCACAAAGTCCAGCTTTGACAAGGACAGAGTGGTTGATGCAGCGCGAATCGCCAAAAACCGCGCCATGATCCGCCGTGTGTTGAATACAGAGTTTGATCCGCTGTCGCCAAAAGCTAATGAGTTCATTCTTAATATCGTTCTGCCGGGCGAAACGGATGAATTTCGACGTTCACAGTTTACTCAGTTAGTTGCCCAAGAATGGCAAGAGTTTATTCGCTTGCAAGATGCAAGAATAGATTCCTCGACCGACGCGAAGGAGAATGAAACACCGATTTCGCCAACTCCTAATAGCACGACATTTCTCGATAAAACGAAATTTCTTGAGAATTACCCGCTTGACGGAAGCGTAGAGGTACCGGTATTTGCAGATTTCGAGGGACATAGATTCGAAGCAAAATTGTCTCTATATGGCAAACTGCATAGCGCCGGAGCCATAATCCGATACGACGAGGAATGGTTGACGCCGTTGGAAGCGGGCAAGAGAACACGAGTGACAATTGATCCAAACGCCACCTATTACGTCAACGGCATGACGTATTGGCAATTGCGTGATCCCGCATCAGGAGAATCGCGTCCTATCAATGATTTACGACTTGACGAAGAGCTTTTGCGGCGTGTACTCAGTAATTCCAATCTATAATCTCTGCACCCTCTTATTTAATCAACCTACCAAATTCCATCTGCAATCATAGCGAAATTTGTAGGGGCGAGACTTGTCTCGCCCTAAACCTCGCGCTATCGCATGGACGGGCGTTTCGGCGAAACGCCCCTACAGATTCCTATTTTTGCGGGTTCGTAATTTTGTGTGAGCCGAGTTGTCACTCGCGAGCGGCTGTGGTGAACCCCCTACCGCAACTTCGCCATCACGCTCCTTAACCCCACCGGCAACTCGCTCACGAAACTCAGCCGCTCCCCGCTCACCGGATGATCGAAAGCCAGCTCATGCGCGTGCAGGAAAAGCCGCTTCATCTTCAGCCGCTGCTTCCTGCGTCCATAGACCGCATCCCCCACCACCGGACAGCCGATGAAAGCCATGTGCGCGCGAATCTGATGCGTCCGCCCGGTCAGCAGCTTGAGCCGCACCAAGGCGCGGTCGCCCTGAAAGTCGTCATCCAACACTTCAAATTCGGTCTGCGCCCCCCGGCCGCCCCGCCGCACCGCCATGCGTTTGCGCTGCCGCGGATCACGCGCGATCGGCGCATCCACCACGCCGGTGTTTGACGCGGGCCTTTTCTCCAACAGCGCCAGGTAGATCTTGTCCACCTTGCGCGCCTGAAACTGCGCCATCAAGTCCAGCAGCGCCGGCTTCTTGCGCGCGGCGACCAGCAGGCCGCTCGTGCCCCGGTCCAACCGATGCGCGATGCCCAGCCGTTCGCCGACATCGGGATCGTCCATCATATCCGCCAGCTCCGGGTAGCGCGCCAGCAGCGCATTGACCAGGGTGCCCGTTTCGTTGCCGTGGCCGGGATGCACAACCAGGCCGGCCGGTTTGTCGATCACGACCAGGTTGCCGTCTTCATAGACGATGTCTAATGGGATGTCTTCCGGCTCGACCGATGACTCCTCGCGCGCCGGAACACGTACGGTCACTTGCTCGCCGCCCTTGAGTTTGTAGCCCGTTTTGCGCGCCGCGCCATCAACCAGCACGCAGCCCGCGCGAATCAGTTCCTGGGCCTGCGCGCGCGAGAAGCCGGCCAGATGCGCCAGCAGAAATTTGTCGAGGCGTTGGTTTGGTTTGTCGGCGACGAGTGTTAGGGATTCTTCTGACACGGGTAATTGCCCAGCAACATTTCGCCGTGGCGCTGCTCAATGCGAGGCGCTTCGTTCATGCGCAGTACTAGGACAGTTGCCCGTCCCTCTGGCGAGACTCCCGAAAGCGACGCGTCTGGGTTGACCTGAAAGTGCTCGGACCAGTTCTGCTGACGTGGATTGAAGAGCTTGGTCGCCTCGCCGGTCATCGGGTCAATCGCGGCGACTTCGGCGCCCTTGTACCGGTTGCAAGGCTGGCATGCCAAGCAAAGATTCTGTTCAATATCATCGCCACTGTGCTTTAGAGGAACGATATGGTCAATTTCAAACGGAACTAGATGCACACGCACCGTTCTGCGGCAATACTCGCAGCATCCCCCAGCCCGTTCGTATACTTCCCGGCGCCGCCTGGCGCTAAGCGCCATTAACCCAAGCCTCTGTGTCGCAGCCTGATCTTGGTTTTTAGAAGACTAAACATGTCATCAGCGTGAGTAAAGTCATCCAATTCTTCAACCTGTTCACAGGTCAACTCAGACTCGCGATTGAGGAAGAGAAGATGGCTCACGCGCGCTGCCAAATCGTCCGGCAGGTGATAGGCAAGCAACTCCTCGTCGGTCGGGTCAGACGCCAAGAAGGCGGCAATGACTGAAAAGACATGGCGCTCTGGCTTTTCATTCATGTTGAGAGCTTCACCTTTGCGCGCGCAATCACGTAATCCCGCGGCGCTGGCTGTGGGAATCGGCGATATTGGGCTGGGCTCCAAACCTTTGAGCCGGAGTTCTCGGCGTACCTTGAGCATTGCCATAAACCTGTTGGCGCGAACATAGTCCTCCAGTTCGCGCCGTTCATCGCAGGCCAACTCACCCTCGCCGTTGCGGTCGAGCAGATAATCTATTCGCTCTTGCATCTCGTCGGGGAACTTGTATTCGAGCAACTGCTTGTCGGTTGGTTCGTTTGCCAAGAAGCTGGCCACTTCAACCAGAACATTCCTAACCGGCGCCTCTATCATGAGAGCATCTCCTTTACTGCTACCCCATTATACCCCGTATCCCGGCGCGGATCACACCGGCCCCAGCGCCGCGCTCAAAAGGGCCGCGATCGTCCCGGCGATCACAATCGCCAGCAGCAAGATCAACGCTATGCGGATCAGATTGCGCAGCGCCTGCCGCTCCGCCGCCGTCCAACCCGTCTTGTCCTGCCCCTCATCGCTCATCATCGCCCCGCCAACCGTTTCACTGGAATTCGATTTCGCCGCGATCAGTCCAGGCACAATTATATACGCTTCTCCGCGCGCGATGGCTTCGTTACCAGCGCTTGTTTTTTTCGGCCGGCGCCAAAGTAAGTTATACTGAACAGTCATGCAAGGTGATCCCGAATGAAGGTCCTGGTGACCGGTGGCGCCGGCTACATCGGCAGCCACGTCGTGCAACTCCTGATCGAGCGCGGCTATCAGGTTGTCGTCTTCGACAATTTGATCAAGGGCAATCGCGGCGCTGTGCATCCGGACGCGACCCTGACAGTGGGCGACTTGCACGACCGGGCGGCGCTGGCGGCCGTCTTCGAGGCGCATCAATTCGACGGCATCCTCCACTTCGCCTCGCAGATTCTGGTTGGCGAGAGCATGCAGCGGCCCTTCGATTACCTGCGCGATAATCTGTATACCTTCATCAATGTGCTGGAGCGCGCCTGCTTCAATGGCGTCAAGCGCTTCATCTTGTCATCCACCGCCAATCTGTACGACGCGCCCAAGCACGTGCCAATCCGCGAAAGCGAACAGTTGATGCCCGGCAGCATCTACGGCGAAACAAAATATATGGCCGAGCGGCTGCTGGCCTGGATGGATCGACTTTACGGCGTCAAATATTGCTGCCTGCGTTATTTCAACGCTTGCGGCGCCCACCCCGACGGGCATATCGGCGAGGCGCACGACCCCGAATCGCACCTCATCCCGCTCGTCCTGAGCGTCGCCCTGGGACAGCGCCCCGCCATCGAAATCTACGGCGCCGACTACGATACACCGGATGGCACCTGCATCCGCGACTACGTGCACGTGCTCGATCTGGCCCGCGCCCATGTGTTGGCGCTGGAAGCCCTGGCCGATGGCGAAAGCCGCGTCTACAACCTCGGCAGCGGCAGCGGTTACTCCGTGCGCGAGGTGATTGAAGCCGCGCGGGTGGTGACCGGCCACGCCATCCCAACCATCGAGTCGCCACGCCGCCCGGGCGACCTGCCCGTTCTAGTCGCCGATAGTGACAAGATCGGCCGCGAACTGGGCTGGGAGACCGAGTACAACCACCTCGAGACCATCATCCAAACCGCCTGGAACTGGCATCGCCGTCATCCAAAGGGCTACGATTCCTGAGCGAATGGCTGACCAATTTCTTGGGGAGGAATGATCATAGATATCGAAAATACGCCTCTGTGTCCTCTGTTTTAATGAACCTGCCAAATTCCAACTGAAATAATAGCGAAATCTGTAGGGGCGAGAGACGGTCAGTGTCTACGCGACCCTTGTCTCGTCCTACGAGCTCGCGCTATCGCATGGACGGGCGTTTCAGCGCCGCGCGTAGACACTGCGGGTCAAACGCCCCTACAGACTCCTGTTTCTGCGGGTTCGTAATTTTGTGCGAGCCGAGTTGTGACTCGCGAGGAACTGTGGTGAAAAAAAACCCCGGCCGCAACCGAGCGTGAATCCACATAACCAGACGCAGTCCTGAGTGGTGAAAAGTCAAACTCGCCTTGTATCAGCTTTTGTTGAAGGAGGCGCTGATATGACCCGTCTGGCAGTCCTGGCCGATATTCACGGCAACAGCCCCGCGCTGGAAGCCGTCATCGCCGATATGGCGCGATTTGAAGTTGATCACGTCGTTGTCGCCGGCGACAGCGTCAACTGCGGTCCATTCTCGCGCGAAGCGCTTGAAATCATCAGCGAACGCCATTGGGCGCATATCCGCGGCAACAACGCCTTCTACGCGCTGGACTACCGCGGTCCCCGGCAGCCCGCCCACTGGTCTGCATTTACGCTTCCGCCTTTCTTGCGCGCGCAGCTGGGCGAAAAATGGCTCAATGCGCTGGCCTGCCTGCCCGATACACTCTCGCTGCGCTTCCCCGATGCCGCGCCCGTTCGCGTCTTCCATGGCCTGCCCGGCAACCCCTGGGTCTCGATTCATCCGCTATCGACCAAGGACGAAATCGAGCGCTGGCTGGAGCCCATCGCGGAAGAGACTGTCATCTGCGCCCACAGCCATATTCCGATGGAACGGCATGTCGGCCGCTGGCATATCTTCAATCCCGGCTCCGTCGGCATCCCGCTCGATGGCCTCCACCATGCCAGTTACATGATCCTCGACGGCGACCATAACGGTTGGCGCCTCCATGCCCATCGCCGTCTGCCCTTTGACCAAACCCGCATCTTCGAGGCCTTTGATAAACAGCGTTTTATCCAGCGCTGCGGGATCACGGCCATGCTGCTCGTACAAGAGTTTGAAACCGCTCGGATGCGCCTCTGGCCCTTTATCCAATGGAAAAACGTCAACTGTCCCGATCAAGCGGACAGCGTCGCCTTATTCGACGAGTTTCAGCGCCTTGAGGACACGCGCCCCTACATGCCGCCCGAATACCACGATCTCAGCCCGGCGCTCTATCGCGACTGATTCGCGCGCGCGTGTTATGATCTGCCGAGATACGTGGATTAGCCGCAGGAGCGCGCCATGTGCCGCAACATCCGCACCCTCTTCAATTATGAGCCGCCCAGCACAGCCGCCGATATCGAAGCGGCCGCGCTGCAATATGTGCGCAAGGTCAGCGGCTACCGGGCGCCGTCCGCTGTCAATGAAGCCGCTTTCCAGCGGGCGGTCGCCGAGATCGCGGCAGCGACAGCGACCCTGCTTGACACGCTCGAAACAGCCGCGCCACCCCGCGATCGCGCCGCCGAAATCGCCAAAGCGCGCGCCCGCAATGCCAAGCGCTTCCGGACGGCATAAGCCGTTTACAGCCCCCGGCCCTTGCGCTAGACTACGGTGGGGTTACCGGCTCGCTGGCGAGGAGCGGCGATGACACGCAGTGGCGCATCTATGCGCGCGATCGTCATGGAAAACATTGGCAAGCCGCGCGTTCTGAAGATTGCGCGGATCCGTATTCCAGCGCCCGGCCCCGGCCAGGTCCTGGTCAAGATCCACGCGACCTCGGTCAACCCCCGCGACCTGCATTTGCGCAGCGGCCGTCTGATCCTCCGCAAGCCGATGCCGCATATTCTCGGCGCCGACCTGGCCGGCCAGATCGAAGCGGTCGCCGATGATGTCCGCGGCTGGGAGGTCGGCGCGCGCGTGGCCGCCTGCTTCGCCGGGCTCGGCCGCGAAATCAACGGGAGCTACGCCGAGTACTGCGCCGTCCCGGCCGAGCGGTTGATCGAGCTGCCGGATGAGCTCGATTACCAAAGGGCTGTGGCTGCCGGCGCCAGCTTCGCCGACGCCCACCTCGCGCTAGTGACCCAGGGCAAACTGAAAAAAGCGGACCTGCTTGTGGTTCGTGGCGCGGCCGGCATCGTCGGCGCATCCGCCGTGCAAATCGCAGGCGCGCGCGGCGCCAAAGTCATCGCCATTAGCGAAGGCGAATTCGCCCGCCGCCTGCATGAGATTGGCGCGGACATCGCCCTCGAAGATGCCGGCGAAGACCTGGTGCGGCAAGTCAAGGTAGCGACCGATGAACGGGGCGCCAGCCTCGTCCTGCATTGCAGCGAGGACCTCGACCTGGAAGAATCGCTGGCTATGCTCGGTCATGGCGGTCGGCTCGTCATCGCCGGCGCCCTGCGAAAATCGCAAGCCCGCTTCAACGCCATGGACCTGGTCCGCAAAAACCTCAGCATCCTGGGTTCTGAGGGCTCTATCAAAGCCAAGGACTTTGAATCCCTGCTGAAGAACCTGGCAAAAGGCGCCTACAAGCCGCCAATTGACGAGATCCTCCCGCTCAGCCAGGCGCGTAAAGCGCATCGCAAGCTGGAAAAAGAGCCCGGCTTCGGCAAGATTGTGCTTGTGCCCGATTCAATCCTTGAGGCGGCCGAGAAGCCGGCAAACTGGATACCGATCGAATAGGTCTGAGCGCTATCCAAGCCCGGGATAATCGAGGAAGAGCGCATCCAGGGACAGGCGGATATTGGCATTCGTCGACAAGGCGTCCAGGGCGCGGCGGGTCGCGTGGAGCGCGGCGAGGGCATCCCCCGTTTCAATGCGCTGGACCAGCGCGCGAATCTCATCGGCGCGGTCGCTGTTGCCGGGCTTGACCGGGCTCCCGTGGCATTGCAGCAGAACATCGCGCCAATACGTCTGCCAAATCTCCAACACTTCTCGCAGGGCTGCTTTATCACCCCCGACACGCTTGCTAAGCTCCTCCGAAAGTTTGAGCCGCGCCAGCCGCCCGCCGCCCAACACAGCGCTCAGTTGGTCAAGGGTCTCCCCCCGATAAGCCAGCAGCGCCTCGTCTTCCAGCGCCGCCAGCGCCCAGCCAATGCGCCCGCCGCTCAAACGCGCGATGCCTTCGGCGCGCTCCGCTTCACAGCCGCGCTCGACCAGCGCCGCCTTTATCAGCTGCAATGGCGCGGGACGCAAAGGAATCATCTGCGCCCGGCTGCGGATCGTCGGCAGGATGCGCTCGGCGGAACTCGCCAGCAGGATCATGACGGCGAATGATGCCGGTTCCTCCAGCGTTTTCAGCAGCGCGTCCTGCGCAAGCGGCGCGACCCGATCAAATTCGTCGAGGATAGCGATGCGATAGCGCGCCGCATAAGGCTTCAGCGCCAGCACGCGGCTCAGTTCGCGAATCGCGCCAATCTTCAACGGCGCGCCATCATCGCTCTGCGCCAGAATCAGGTCGGGGTCGCTCCCCCGGGCGATAGCCCCACAGCTGCGGCAGTGACGGCAGGGCCGGGCGGCGATGTCCACGGCTTCACAATTGAGCGCCAGCGCGAAAGCCCGCGCCAGCGCGCTCTTGCCCAGGGACGGCCCGCCGGTGAACAGATAGGCGTGGCGCTGCCGGCCATTGAGCAAGCTCCGGCGCAGCCGATCCACCGCCCAGTCATGGCCGATGATCCCCCAGTTCTCATTAGCCGCCGCTTCGCCGTTCATGCGCGTATTATACTGCGCCGCCCCAGCCGAATGAAACAATTGCTTTACCACCGATAAGCTGTTTCAATTTTTCGGGCGTTGCAGCGCCGCGCGTAGACACTGCGGGTCAAACGCCCCAACAGTTCTTCTGATAGCAAGATTTCAATTTCTTGCTTGCACTTACTTCTGTGGCCGCCGTGGTTACAGAAAAAAACTGAAGCGATCGCCTTGTAATTGCTGACATGCGGCGGCTAAAATGTGGGGCGCGTCGATTGTGTGCTTCTATCGCCCGGAAAAGGAATCCCTTATGCGATCCCAAATTGCGCGCTCCATCCGCCTGAGTGTCCTCCTGCTGGCGCTCGTGTTGGGAGCGGCCGCCCAGGATGCGCCGACAGTGACCATCACGCCGGAAGCGGGCGAGGTGGAAAAAGCGGTCTTCACCATCGAAATCGACGGCCTGCAGCCCGATACCGATTACGAGATCGAGATCCTTTTCGCGGGCGAAGTCGTCTTCAGCAGCGAGGAAACCAGCGACCAGGCCGGCCATATACCCTACCCCGTCGTCAGCACGGCAGGCGACGCGCCGGGCGCCTATACCTTGCAGGTCCTGCTGGATGGCCAGGTTGTCGCCAGCGCCGATTTTCTGTTGACCGCGGCGGCCGCGGATGCCGGGCGCGACCTCCTCGGCGATGTCACGGCGTCGCCCGAGACGGCGCCCTTCGGCAAGGCGCAAAAGCTGCGCATCGCTGAGCTCAAGCGAAGAGCGCCGTACACCGTTGAAATCACCGCCCGCGAGACCTTAGAGCTCGTCTACCGCCGCCAGCACACCAGCGGCGCAGACGGCGTCATTGAATTTGAGGTATTCGCCGAAGAAGGGGACGCCGCCGGTGAGCATACGATCGCCGTCTATGATGAAGCGGAGGAATTGATCGCCGCCGGCATTTTCACGATTCTGCCGCGGCCCCAGCGCGATGTTTCCCTGACGCTGAGCCCGAGCGCGGTCGAAGCCGGCGCTGCGGTCCAAATCGCGGTCAGCGGGCTGGCCGCCTTCGACAGCGTCACCGCCCAGATATCAACGGCCGACGGTCTGCTGATAGATTCCGTGCTGGCGCGCGCGTCAAGTGATGGCGGGGCGGCGCTCCGCTTCGAGGCGCCTCTTGATTTGGCGGCGGGCCTTTATGATGTGCAAATCTTCGTCGAAGGCGACCTGCTGGCTGAAGCCCCTCTGACTATCAGCGACATTGACATTCAGCAAGCAATGCCTGCAATTGCTATCGACCCGCCAAGCGGTCCCATCGGCACGCGGCATACGATTGCCCTGGCCGGATTAAACACGGGGGGGGAGTTCACCTTGATCATCCTGGATCCGGCCGGCGCTGAAGCATACAAGGCGGCGCGGCAAGCCGACGATGGCGGCGAATTCAGCCTGACAATCTCCAGCACCGAGGACGACGACCTCGGTGTCTACAGCGTCGCAATTCACGCCGACGAAAGCGGCCCGCCCTTAATCAGCGCGTCATTCGAGATCACTGCCGCCCCCGACGACGCGAGGGATGCGGACGCGGAACCGGAAGATGCGAGCGCGCCGACCGCCGCCAGCGCCACGATCCAGCCGCAGTCAGCCCCCATCGGCTCAAGCCACCTCATCACCGTGCGCGACCTCGGGGCAAATGAATCGGTCACGATTGAAGTGATCTTCGGCGGCTTGCAAGTCTACAGCAGCGAAAAGACCGCCGATGCAAACGGCACGGTGACACTGGAATTGGTCACCGACGACCATGACCAGCCCGGCGATTACAGCGTCTACATCCGGCGCGCGCGCGGCAATCAACCCGCCGTCATCTTGACCGCAACCGCCAAACCATCAGCGGGCGAACCAGCGACCGGCAGCGGCGATATCGAGCTGATCAGCGGCCGCCTGTCCGCCGGCAGCGCCGCGATCGAATTCGATGGCCAGGCCGGGCAGTATGTGCTGATCAATGTGCAATCGCATGATTTTGACCCGGCCGCCACCCTCATCGACCGCGATGATGTGGAGCTCGCTTTCGTGGATGACAGCCGCGGTCAGAAGGACGCCGCCATCGGCCCGATTCGGCTGCCTTACAGCGGCGAATATAACCTCGAAATCAGCGCGGCGCCCCTGATGATGGCGCAGGGCGCGGAAACCGGCGAGTTCACGGCCACGATCATGCCGGTTGCGCTCGCCCAAATCTCCTTCGATGCGGATGTCCGCTTTGAATTGAGCGCGGAGGCGCCGGCGCTCTATTACGCCTTGCCGGTTGAAACGGGCGACAGCCTGACCGTGACCGTCGACAGCGGCGGCCGGCTCGACACGCAGCTGCAAGTTGTGGCGCCCGCGGGCACGGAGCGCGCCTTTGATGACGACAGCGGCACCGGCTTCGATGCCGAATTGAGCAACCTCGTCTTTGACCGCGCGGCGACCTACGTTTTGGTCATCTCCAGCTTTGAGGCGGGCGCCAGCGGCGCGGGCACGGTCAGAGTAGCGCGCAATCCGGTGCATTCGCTCGACGATGGCGATGTTGTCGTCACGCTCAACGACAAAGCCATCCGCGACCTGGTGGTCTTCGACGCGGCCGAGGACGAGCTGCTCGTCCTCAATCTGGAGCTGGTGGCCGGCGATGTGGAAGACCTTTATGTCACGGCGACGATCGAGGGCATGGAAGTGATGTCCTACAGCACGATGGGCGTGCCGGACGATTTGCCGCTCGCTTTCGTCACACCGATGAGCGGGCGCGTCGTCGTGACGTTGGAGAAGTTCGGCTTCGACGACGGCATCACGCTCGATGTGTCGCTGGAACGGCCGTAGTCAAAGAATTGGGATACGCATCCCAAATTCGGATTCAGTCGCAAATTGGCGGGCTTGTCCGCTAGTGTCTTCTTTGCGTGCTATTCAAGTCCCCATCGCCCGGCCCCACAAGGAGGGAAGGGGAGTCAATAGCTCCGGCGCTTGGGAAAAAAGCTCCTCCCTCTTTTTTGGATCTCGAGTGGGAGCTTTTGCTCAATACACCTGCAAGCCGCGCGCCTCGCGCAATCCATCGCGCCAGGCTTCATTTCTATTGTGCGCGGGCAGCTCTTTGACGCGTAATCCAGACAACTCCGCCGTCTCGCGCTCGGCATACCAGGCATCCAGCCGCGCCCGGCAGCGAGCCGCCACTTCCGGCCGCGCTTCAAAGAGATTCAGGCGCTCCGCGGGGTCGGCCGCCAAATCGAAGAGATCATGCGGACCGGCCGGATACCGCCAGACCAATTTCCAGCGCTCGTCGCGGATCATGCGCAGGTCGCCGTATTCTCCATAGCGGGTATTGTCCCAGGGCATGGACCGCCCGCTCAACATCGGCGCGTATGACTGGCCGGCATAAATCTCATCGCCAGGGGGTTCAACGCCGGCCAGCGCGCAGACCGTATGAAAGGTATCGCAATGGTCCACGTAATTGTCGACGACCTGCGCCCCCACGCCCGGCCCGGCAATGACCAGCGGCACTCGCAGCGAAATCTCGTACATATTCAGCGGGCGCGTGCTGTTGCCTTTGCCGAAGAATCCCTGATGCCCGATTGCGCAGCCATGATCCGATGTATAGATGATGATGGTATTCTCCCATTGGCCGCGCAATTGCAGAGCGCCGATGACGCGGGCGATGTTGTCGTCGATCTCGGTCGCGGCGGCATAATAGCCGATGCAGCGGTCCCTCACCTCCGCTTCCGTGAGTTGATTGCCGCCGCCCTCATTCCGCACCCAGGGATGCGCTGCCCAAGGCGGGATCTCGTCAAAGGGGCAGTCCTGATATATCGCGGTCTGCGCGGGATCGTGTGCCTGCCGCTGATAGGGCGAATGGGTGGCGATGTAGCCTATGTTGAGGAAGAAGGGTTTGTCCGCCGGCGCCTTATCAAGGAAGTCAATCGCATGGTCGGTGATAAAACGGGATTTGTTGCCGTCGAGCTCGATCATCTCGCCATTGCGAACGTAGGTGTAGGGTCCATTGTGCGCCCCCTGCCAGCCTGGCAAGCCGAAATGATAAGCGGCCCCGCGCGGCGGCAAATGCGATTGACCGAGATGCCATTTGCCGCTCAAGCCCGTGTGATAGCCCGCAGCCGACAGCATGTCGAAGAGCGTGCGCGTCCCGCCCAGCCAATCGCGCTCGGCGACCTCAGGCAGCGCCTCTTCCAGCCAGTCGTGAATGCCGACCTGCGAGGGTGTCTTGCCGGTCAGCAGGCAAGCGCGGGCCGGCGAACAGACCGGGCAGGGCGTGAAGGCATTGTTGAAGCGCGCCCCAGTCGCCGCCAGCGCATCCAGCGACGGGGTCCGCACTTCGCGATTGCCGTAGCCGCCGCTTGCCCAAGCGCCATGGTCATCGGTCAGGAAGAGCACAATGTTCGGTCGTTGATTCATGCACGCTCCAGGACTAATCTCGATAGTTCGCGCGAGTGTAACCCATCAGCGTGGAATCTGTAGGGGCGAGCCTTGGCTCCCCGTCGGCGGTTTGACAGTGGGCGACTCAAGAGTCGCGCCTACAAAATCTTGGGTATTGGGGGTTGATAAAATAATTCGAGGACTTGCTCAAAGAATTTCAACCGAAAAGGGCACACTACCCCTGCCCCAGCTTGATAGCAACCATCGCAGCGACTCGCTATACTTAGCGCAATAATTCGAATAAGGAGCGAGCAATATGTCCCTGGTCTCACCGGCGCAGGTGGAACAATTTCAGCGGGAAGGTTATTTCATGCTCGAATCGGTGATCCCCGAGCCGGTCGTTGCCGCCTTGCGCGATGAATGCATGCGCCTCGTCCATGAGCGCGACCGCGAAATGGAAGCCAAAGGCGTCACCACCGAGGGCATCACCCACTATAAAAAACGCTACTTCATACACGGCCGTGATGCCGGCAGCCCAATCATGACCAAATTTCTTTTCAGCGAGCTGATGGCGGAGATTTGTCGCGCCACGCTGGGCGAAACCGCCTACCTCTTTCACGAGCAGTACGTGGTCAAGGCGGCCGATACCGATTCCAAGTTCGCCTGGCATCAGGATTCCGGCTACATCGGCCATTATCACCGCGCTTATCTCTCCTGCTGGTGCGCGCTGGACGATATGACAGTCGAAAACGGCACCGTCTACATCCTGCCCTACTCGCGCGACGGGCGCCATTCCACTGACGACATCATCGATCACACGGTTGAAGATCGGAGCAACGACAAGGTGGGTTATCGAGGCGATGATCCGGGCGCCCCGGCCATCGTGCCCGCCGGCAGCATCGTCGTCTTCAGCAGCCGCACCTTCCACCGCAGCGGCCCCAATGTGACCGACAAGTATCGCCGCTGCTACCTGGCGCAATATTCGGCTGAGCCGATTATGAATCGCGATGGCAGCGAACTGTGGGGGCGCGCCGAGCCCATTCTTGTTGACGGAGCGCGGGTTCGCGTTTAAGGATATTTTGCCACAGACGCGCTTAAGTTGCGCCGACTAAATCATCCTTAACTTCAATCTCGCCAATCAAAGGAAGCGATCTTGCGAATCCATTCCCCTTCGGGCTTGACATATACGCCGTCTGTTTTGAGGAAGAATCGACCTCCTTCGGGTCTATCAGAGAGCACAATTTTGACAAGCTTTCGCAGCAACTTGTACCGCATTTGCACGTTCACCCTGTCGTCGGGCTGCGAATAGCCATAGTCTTGACAAGGCCATGCCTCACTGTACAGGTTGCAGCTGAAGACGGCATCCCACTCGCGTGACCGGGGCTTGCTTGTGTGCTGTCTGTAACACTTCACCAATTTCTTATAAGCGCGTACTTTAACTTTTAACCTCTGCATGCGAATCCGACCTCTCCAATACTGTCGAAACCTTTGGATTGGAACAATTTGTAGTTCTTTGTTCGCCATCCTCTACGCAAATGCATGTCGAACAAAAGAAGTCACACAGAATGTCTCGGTGCGATTTAGGGTGTGCGCAGCTCGAAGTATCAATCAGCCGAAAAGCTCCAGCGTGCCGCGCATCTCCATCGGCAGGGTGAAGACCTGCCAGGCCGCCAGCATCATCAACAGGAACAGCAGCGCCCAGGGCAGCAAGCCCAGCAGCGCTTTGCGCCGATACAGACGCAGGGCCGTTTTCTGCGCCAGCCGCAGGCTCCAGAGGAAACCGGCGATCAATACGAGCAGTTGAATCAGCCCGATCAGATTAGCGTCGAGGCTGAAGCTCCAGCGCGCCCAATCGCCTGCGCCGCCCAGGAACTCCTGCATCACCGGTACGATCAAACCCGGCCCGACCAGTAAGTGAAAACTGTAATGGGCGAACCAGATGCCGAAGCCGACCGGCACAAAGGCGGGCGCGAATGCAGCGACCGTATCGCGCAGCGAATCGCGCACCCCGAAGCGCGTCAGCCGCCGGCCGAGGCTCGCCGCAGCGACCGCCATGAACAGCGGCAGCAAGAGATTGCCGACGCCGAAGATCAGCAGCAGCGCCACAAATTCGCTGCTGACGCCCAGATCCAGCGCCAGTCTTTCCTGCAGCGCGTAATAGGGCGGTATCATGCCGAAAGCGTTTGACAGCCCCATGAAGGCCAGGGCGATGACCAGCAGCGACAAGTCCCAGCGCCGCGGCCAACTGTCCGGCCGGCTCAATTCAGCCCCGGAGGCGCGCGTGAACAGGCTGACGTTGTCATGCGGGCAAGCGCGCACGCAATCGAGGCACATCGTACAATCCATGTTGCCGCGCATCTGCGGCGCGAATAATTCCGTGCCGCAACCGAGCGCGCCGGCTGGACCATGCTCTACCCGCAGCTGCCGCATCGCTTCGCCGCCGTCGATGGCGATGGCATCCAGGCGAATCGTCGGCTGTGGCGCGTAACGCCCGTTGACGCATTCATGCCCGACGCAGCTGGCGCAGACGGCGGGCGATTTGACCGCGATCCGCGTCGGCGAGAGCGTCGAATAGACCATGTTGAAGGAACCCAGCGGACAAACATATTTGCAGAAGGCTGACTCGGCGAACAGCGCTTCCAGCAGGAAGGACGCGAGGAAGTAGCCGAGGATCAGCCAGGCGGTCAGCCAGGGGCTGGCCCACAAGTCGAGATACTCGTAAGCGAAGAAAAGCGCGAACAAACTGAAAATCGCCAGCCATTTGTTGCGCAGCCGCTGGGGAAAGCGCCCGCCCCGGCGCGAAAGCCGTTTCGCCAGTGTACGCGGCAGCGTAAATGGGCAGCCCATGCAAAAGAGATTGCCCGCCAGCAGCAGCGCGAGCACAGCGAACCCGCGCAGATGCACCCAGGGCGCGACCGTCGCCAGATTGCGCGCCGCCGATTCCGGACCGACGAAGCCGTCAATCACCAATGCCAACGCGCCGGCGCTCAGCAGCAGCTGCAAACTCAAGCGCCCGTATCGACCGCGCAGCAGCCCCCCCAACAGCGGCAGCCGCAGCAGATCCATGCCGACGGTCGGCTGATGACGCTGCGTCCAGCTACCCTCGCTCATGTCGCCGTCCCACGCTTTGTTCGCCGTGCAGACTCATAAGTAGTTCCTGCAAATGGGATCTGTAGGAGCGTTTGACCCTGCGGGCGTCTCGGCGAGACACCCCTACAGCGCTCTCCGCGCCCTCTATTCTAGTGAACCTACTTAAATCTATCACCAATCCTATCGAAAGCCGCAGGGGCGAGACGGTGGCTCGCCCGAAAACGCATCCCTGCGCTGCGACGGGCGAGACAAGTCCCGCCCCTACAGATTCTCATTTCGCGGGTTGGTTATCATGTGTGAGCCAAGTCGTGAATTGCGCCCGCGGTAGTTTATCCCCATTTGTCTTTCTCACGCGCCCGCTCAAACGCCCTAGCCGTTCGCCAGCGTATAGACGACAAAGACAGCGTAAAGCAGCAGCAGCACAATGCCTTCCCGCCGGCTTAATCCGCGCTCCGTCCACAAAAAGGCGAAGAGCACCAAGGTGGTCAACACCAGGATGCCGATCGAAATCCACAGGTCCTCCGTCCCGACATTGACCCCGCTCAAACCCAGGATGGACAGCGCGATCGTCCAGGGCAACGCCAAGCCCACCAGCAGGTCAAAGGTGTTGGAGCCCACCGCGTTGGCGACCGCCATGCCGCCCCGCCCTTCGCGCGCCACATCCACCGAGGCGATCAGATCCGGCGCCGATGTGCCGGCCGCCAGCAGCGTCAGCGCCACGATCACCGGCGGTATGCCGATGCCGGCCGAGAAGACGATCGTCGCTTCCACCAGGATGTAACTCAAGGCGACGATCAAGGCGATTGATACGATGAATGCGCGGACGAAGTTCCGTTCCGGCGCGCCGGTGACGCCCCGCAATACCACCTCGACCAGGGACTCCAGATGATGCCAGCCGGCGACTTTCTGTGTTTCCGGCGGCTGCGCTTGAACGTTTGCGGCCAGGTCGTCGTCCACATCCGCCTTCGGAACTTTCAAGACGATGAGCAGGCCCATATAGACCACATAGCCGACCAGGCCCAGGAGCGCTTCAATCAGCGAGACATGCCCGTCAAAGAAGACCAAGCCCAAATACAGGATGGAGATCAAGTAATAGATGATATCGCGGCCGACGGCGAAGATGTGAATATGCAAGCCGCCGGCCACCACGGCCGACACGCCGGTGATGACCAGGATGTTGAAGACGGCCGAGCCGACAATCGTGCCGATGCCGACATCGCTGTGCGCCCCGCCAGCGGTGAAGAGCGCCATCAAGGCGATCGCCAGTTCCGGCGCCGACGAACCGATCGCCATTAGAGACGCGCCGGCCACTTCATCCGAGAGCTTCAGGCGCCGCGAGATTTCGTCCAGGCTGGGGATGAAGAATTTGTCTGTCACCACCGCCAGCACAAATACCGAAACGAGAATCGCCGCCAAACTCAAGAGGGCTTCCGCCATCGCCTGCTCTCCGGTTTACTGCGCCCGTTCATGCCGCCCTTTGTAGATAATTCGGGGCGCGGAGAAATTCAATGCGCCGCGCTCTCGATTACCAGCGGGCGACCAGAGCGCGAAAAATTGTCTCTCGCTCGACCATCTCGTCCGGCGCCGCACATTCTTCTTCAAGCCAGGCCTTCAGCGCCCGCGTTGCCCTTCGGTGCAAGGCGGCGGGAATGGGCCAATCGCTGCTGAACATGCGCGCGGCCCGCCGCTCCACCATGACGCGGGGCGATATCGGTTTCTCGAGGAAGCGCAAAAGGTCAGTGAAGTCGACGCTCGCGCCGGTCGATTCCAGATAGCGCCGCATGCTGTCATCAGTCAGCCAGATGCCATCGCCATGGCCATCATCAGCCAGGCCCAAGCCGCGCAGAATCTCGTCCCATTTGTCCTGCACAATGCCCCAAGGCGGCCGCTCAGCCTCAGCCGGCGGGAGATTCTCCACGATGACCAGGGCGCCGCCCGGCCGCAGCAGACGCCGCGCCTCATCAATGCAATCGCGCCAAGCGGGCAAATGGTGAAAAACGCGCACCGCTTGAATGACATCAAAGCTCGCGGCGGCAAAAGGCAAATGACGGCAATCCGCCTGCGCCAGACGCGGGGCGGGCGCCCCCGCCAGCTTGCCGCCAATCAGTCCCATCATGCCGCGTGACAAATCAATGCCGACATAATCGTCCGAAGCGCGCAGGAAGGGCGCCGCGATCAACCCGCTGCCGATGCCCAACTCGAGAAAGCGGCTGGAAGAGCCCGCGCCCGTGCAGTCAAGGAGCGCAGCGCGGTAACGCTCGACCACCCCGTCGCGGAAGCCGCGCGTCGCATCATAGTAGTCAACCGCTTCATCGTAATTGACAGGCATAGACCATAGCCAAACGCTGAATCTCCTGCCAGTATAACGCGAATATCCTTGGGAAGTTCCACCAACATAGCGGCGCGGGAGATTCAAATGAAGGTCGAAGACATCAAGCTCTACTACGCATACAACGAATGGGCGAACAAGCGCATCCTCAACGCGGCGGAACAAGCCACGGCCGATCAGCTGGTCGCGCCAAACGACATCGGCTGGGGCAATCTGCGCGGCGCGCTGGCGCACATCCTCGACGCCGAATACGGCTGGTTCAGCTTCCTCTTCGGCCGCGAAGATGAAGGCGTCATCGACCCCGCGTCATTCGCGGATATCGCCGCGCTGAGAGAACGCTGGGAGCGGCAAAACGAAGTCACCCGCGGCTGCCTGGATTCCCTTGCCGATGAAGACCTCAATCGCATTCATACCAGTGAACGCGGCGGAAAAACCCATCACTGGATTCTCTGGCAGGCGCTCGCGCACGTCGTCAATCATGGCGCCCAGCACCGCGCCGAATGCGCCGCCATTTTGACCGGCTTCGGTCATTCGCCCGGCGATATGGACATGACGCTGTTTTACAACGAACTCGATATCAGCTCAAGCGGGTCCGGCAAGACCAAACATGAAGACATCGAGCTGCTGCTTCGCTACAACGACTGGGCAAACGACAAGATACTTGACTCGGCCGAACGAGTTTCAGCCGAGCAACTGGGAAAGGCGAACGACTTCGGCTGGGGCAGCCTGCGCGGCGCGCTCGTCCACTTGATGGACGCCGAATACGTATGGCGCAATCTTTTGGAGGACGGCAATCACGTCGAATGGCTGCAGCCGGACAACTTCCCCGATGTCGCCGCCATCCGCGCGCGCTGGAACACCGAGCGAGCGGAATTCTGGCGCTACTTTGCGGGTCTAAGCGACGAAAACCTGAGCAGCGTCATCAGCTATGAAGGCGATGAAACGCGCCACCGCGTCCTCTGGCACTGCCTCGCCCACGTCGTCAACCACGGCACGCAGCACCGCTCCGAATGCGCCGCCCTCTTGACCGGCTTCAGCCGCTCGCCCGGCAACCTGGACTTCACCGTCTTCTTGCTGGAAGACTGATACATCTTAATCAGGCAAGTTATTCCGCCTGAATTGCAGTATTAGGCACGATTCGCTAAACTTGTATAAAAGAGATGGCATCTCCCGACCGTTGTTCTTCACTCGGAGACTGCAATTATGTCTCCGCCCAAAATAGTCCTATCGCATCAAGGCTTTTGAAAGGAGCCAGCTCATGCGCAAGTTTGCTTTGTTTACGGTTCTAGTACTTGTCGTAATGTCGCTTATCCCGGCGACCTTAATCGCCTAGGATGCCCCTACAGTCACCATCGTTGCTTGTTGGGGCGGCGCTGAAGGCGTTGGCTTCGCTGGCGCCAACGCCGTGTTCACCGAGCAGACCGGCATCGAGGTCGAGCACATTGTCGACCGCGATTGCCACCTGCTGCCGCAGATCATGGCAAGCGCCGGCAACCCGCCCGATATTTCCGCCATGCCGCGCCCCGGCGTGATGGCGGAATTGGCGCGCGAAGGCTTGATCATACCCTTGACCAGCGGTGACGACCCGGTCATGACGATGGAATACGTCGCCGAAAATTACGGGCAGGCGCTCATTGACCTCGGCTCGGTCGACGGTGAACTCTACGGTATCGTCAGCGCCGTCAGCTCCAAGAGCACCGCTTGGCGCCGCACCGATGTCTTCGAGGATATCGGCGAAGACGCGCCGGCAACCTGGGACGCGTTCATCGAGTATCTCGATATCCTGGCGGAAGAAGGCATACCGTCCCTGTCGCTGGGCGCTTTGGATGGCTGGACGCTGACCGACTTCTTCGAGAATCTCTACCTCAACATCGCCGGTCCGGAGATGTATCACAAACTCTTCGTGACGCATGAAGTCGAGTGGACCGATCCCACCGTCATCAGCGCGCTGGAGCACTTCGCCGAAGCGGTATCGCCCACCGATACACGTCTGGGGGGCGGCTCGGACGGCGCGCTGGCCACCGGTTTCATCGATGCCATCGACAAGTTCATGGCTGGCGAAGCCGGGATTTACCCCTTGGCCAGTTTCGTGCGCAACTTCGCCGAAGCCAACTTCCCGGGTCAGACCTGCCCCGATGATTTCGGCTTCTTCCAATTCCCGACCATCAACGAAATGTACGCCAACTCGGTCGTTCTCGGCGGCAATTTCTTCATCATGTTCAACGACCGGCCCGAAGTGCGCGAATGGATGAATTGGATAGCCGGCGCCGAAGCGCAGGAATTGATCGCGACCCAGGAAACGGGACCACAGCTCTCAGCCAATTACAACGTCTCCGCCGATGTCTACGCCGAGCCCTGTGACGGCACCGCCGCGGCTATGGTCGCCAACGCCAACCATGTCGCCTTTGACGGCTCCGACCTGGCGCCGGGCGCCATCGGCGGCGACGCCATGTTCACCGGCCTGCAAGACCTGGTCGCCAACCCCGACGCGGTGCAAGAGGTCGCCCAATTCATCGAGGATGTGGCTGATACCGCTTACGGCGAATAGCCTGGCGGAACGTTTCGCTAAGAGGGCAGCTCGATCGGGCTGCCCTCTTTTGTCCATTCTCTTGTCAGCGCCCTTGTCTGCGACAACCTGACTGGTACGCGCACCATGCATACTGGCAGATTCAGCAAACTGATTCCCTGGCTATTCGCCGCGCCGGCCCTCATCGCGCTGTCGCTCTTCTTCGTCTACCCCACCATCGTCACCATTGTCCTGAGCTTCACCCGCGGCACCATCACCACCCCGGCCAAGGAATACGTCGGCCTGGACAATTATCGCATTCTGCTGACCGAAGACCGCTTCTTCCTCAACTGGGAAGACGGCGTGCTGAGCGGCGCGCTGGTCAACAGCTTCGTCTGGCTCATTGTTTTTCCAACCGCGGTTGTGCTGATTGGGCTGCTCGTCGCCGTCCTGGCCGACAAAGTCAAATACGAAGCCATCATCAAATCCATTCTGTTCATGCCGATGGCCATCTCCGCCACCGCCGCCGCCGTCATCTTTCGCCTGCTTTACAATCAAGATTCCAATCTCGGCTCGCTCAACGCCTTTCTGAGGGCCCTCTTCCCCGATTTTCAGCCGATCGCTTTCCTGGGCAGCGTCGAATTCGCCAACCTGGCGGTGATTTTCGCCGGCGTCTGGATCTCCACCGGGCTGTCTGTCGTCGTGCTGTCGGCCGCCTACAAAGCCGTTCCCGCCGAGATTCACGAGGCCGGCCGCATCGACGGCGCCAATGCCTGGCAGCTGTTCTGGCGCGTCTCCCTGCCCATGCTCAGCGGCCCGGTCACTTTCATCGCCGTCACCATGATCATCAACGCGCTGAAAATGATCGACCTCGTTCTGGTGATGACAAAGGGCGCGCCCCGCGGCGCCACCCGCATCATCGGCTACACCGTATTCTGGGAGACCTTCAACAACAACCGCTCCGGTTATGGCAGCGCCGTCGCCGTCATCCTCCTGATTTTGGTCATGCCATTCATCATCTATCAGGTGCGGCGCGTCCGCCAGGAGTTATGAATTAGCCATGGACGCCCAAGCCCTCAAGCTCGACCGGCGCGGCAAAAGCTGGACCGAAGCGCTCATCACCCTGACAAGGCGCGGACCCATACACGCCATGCTGCTGATCATCGGGGTCATCTGGCTCGTGCCGTCGGTCGGCTTGGCTGTCACATCGTTTCGCACGCGCGGCGATATCTCCGCCTCCGGCTGGTGGACCGTCGCGGGGGGAGAACGCACAGTGACCGACCAGCCTTGGGAGCTCACCGTCGTTGAAGCGGGCGAAAGCGGTGAAAACACCGTCTTCGCGGGCGAAACGGCAAGCGGCAATTTGCTGACCGACGCCGTTGAAGGCATACCGGCCGCTGCAATCAGCCGGGTGCGCATTGAGCAAATCAGCGGCGTCATCAAGGTCGAGGCATTCGGCCAGCCCATCGCGTTGGACGGCGTCGGCGCGGTCATTATCCACGCGGACGCGACCCATGATTTCGCGCCGGCAGCCGCTTATGACGGCGCATTCATTACCGAAGTCGACAGCGCTGAAACGCCCTTCAGCCTGGAATTTCAGCTTCAAGGCTTTGAATCCATTCAGGGCGAACTGGAAATCGAGGAGATCGGAGAAGCGGAACGCGTGCCACGCGCCGGCAAAATCATAGTGAATGCCGACGGGGGGTACATCTTCGAGCCGCGGGCGAGCTTCGTCGGCTCATTCGAGGCGACCATCGACCGAGGCGCGGTCGCGAACCCGCCCTTCACAATTCAATACGCCATGGAACGCGCCGGCGGTCCGCTGGAAACCTTCGACGCGGGCGCGACAATTCAGCTGCCGCTGGCCGGGGCGCTTCACGTCAGCGCTGATGGGCGCTTCGAGTTCGCTGCCGCCGCTGATTTCGCCGGTGTCATAGAGATGGAATTGGGCGTTCAAAATCCGCTGCTGACGCTGGAAAACTACGTGGAGGTATTCACGCGCGAGCAACTGGCCGAGCCCGGATTCATCAACTTCTTCAAGAACAGTTTTATCATCACCGTACCCAGCACACTCTTGACGATCGTCATCGCGGCGACGGCCGCTTACGCTTTCAGCTGGCTGGACCTGCCCTTCCGCAACATCTTTTACCTGCTGGCCATCGCTATGCTGATCGTGCCTATGCAAACCACCTGGATCCCGGTGCTGCGCATGTTGAACGCAGCCGGCTTGATCGGCACCTTCCCCGGCATCTGGATCGCCCACGCCTCCTATGGCACGCCTTTCGCCATTTTCCTGCTCTACAATTTCTTCCGCGATCTGCCGGGCGAGCTCTTCGAAGCGGCGCGCGTCGACGGCGCTTCCGAATTTGGCATGTTCTTCCGTATTGTGATTCCGCTGTCCATGCCCGCCATCGCCTCTTTGGGCATCTTTCAATTCGTCTGGATCTGGAACGATCTGATGAACGCCCTGATCTTCCTGGTCGACCAGCAGCTCTTCCCGCTCACAGTCGGCATCCGCCAGCTCGTCGGTAAATATGCCAACGAATGGGATATCCTGGCGTCGGGCGCCTTCATCACCATGGTCGTGCCCCTCATCGTCTTCTTCAGCCTGCAGCGTTACTTCGTCCGCGGCGTCACCGCCGGCGCGGTCAAGGGATAAGCCACCGATGCAAGCGTTTTGGCCCGCCGTTCGTCTGCTCGTTGCCCTCGGCGCGCTCATGTTCACGTCGATCGCGAGCGCGCTGGTGCTTGTCATCCAGGCGCCGGGCGATTATGAAACGATCCGCGAGGCTGTCGCCGCCGCGCCGGACCACGCCATCATCGAAATTGCCCCCGGCGCCTACGCCGAGTCCCTCGTCATAGACCGGCCCCTTCGCTTGCGACCAGCCGCGGGCGGGGAAGTGCTGCTCGCGCCACCGCTTGACGAGCCCGTCATCACTATTGAGGATACGGAGTCCGTTACGATTGAGGGGCTTTCAATTGTCGGCGGCCGGTATGGCATCTTCGTAACCCGAAGCCAGGCCATCACCATAAAAGACAACGCTGTGTCGGGCAGCCGCCTGGTCGGCATCAAGGTGCGGCTCGGCGCGGCTGACATCCTGGACAACACCGTCTTCCACGCCCAACCGCCTTATGGCATGGGCATCCACGTCACCAATACAACGCAGTGGCCGCCATCGCGGGTGATCGGCAACCTGGTCTTCGGCCAACCGCTCAGCGGCATCTACACCAATATGACCGGCATGATCGAAATAATGGATAATGTCGTGACCGGCAACGGCCAGCACGGTATCGCTGTCACCGAGATGTCCCATGCCGATGTATTTGACAATATCGTGGTCGATAACGCCGAGACCGGGATTCAGCTTCTGGACATGTCCATCGCCCATATCTGCGACAATATCGTCAGCGATACCCGCGGCTCAAGCGAGGCGCCGCAAATTCGCCAGGGCAACGGCATCATCGTCGACTACCACTCCGAGGCCACCCTGTCCGGCAATACCATCCAGAGCAGCGCCCAGCACGGCATAAGCATCCTTTTCGGTTCGACCGCGTTTCTGCACGAAAACAGCATTCAAGGCAGCGAGGCGCAATCCGTCTTCGTAGATGGCAGCGAAGCGCTTGACGGCAGCGGCTGCGCATAAGCGCCGTCAAGCCTTTCCGTCATCGTCCTCCTCCTCGTCATCACGCCGCCGTCGCCGCCGCAGCAACTGGTCGCCCAGGTTCACGACAACCGTCTCCTCCAACTTGAATTCAGGCTCCAGCGCATCCCGGCCGCTGGTCGATTTCTCAAGCGCCGGCCCTGAGGGAGCCGCTCGCGGCGGTCGATCGGGACGGGGCGGCCTGGGGCGGAAGGTGGGACGGTCCCCGTATTGCGTCGCCGCCCGGCCACGGCCGCGCGCGCTGAAAAGGGCTTGCATCTGCTGCGAGCGCGTTTCATCCCGCCCGCCGCCAAAGAGATAAGCCCGCAAGCGCAACAGGTCGCTTCGCGTGATGATCAAGCGGCGGATGGCAATATCAAGCGGCAGCAATATCAACGCCAAGAGCAGCAGCCGCTCCCATATATCGGTCGCCGCTTGGCGCTCGCCGAGGTCATGCGCAAAGACATCGGCCGGCCGCTCGGCCAAGTTGCGCCCGCCGGTAATATCGGCGATCTCCGCCAGAGCGCCGTCGTCATCTGGCCGCGGAATATACTCCGGCGAGTAGGACATCACCCAGCCATTGAGATCGGTCAAGCTGGCCGCGCCTTCCCCCAACTGCGCCTCCCCGCTGGTCGTGAGGAAATAGGCGCCTTCGTTCTTCGGCTCAAAAGTCGCTTCGTAACGGCCCGGCGCCGTCTGCTGCAGGGGGATGCGAACGCTGTCACCCGCTGGATTCAGCAAAGCGCTGGTCAAATGCAAGCCATCGAGAAACTCCCCGTCATCATCGCGCGCGTCAACCACAATGCGCGCTCGGTCATTCTCCAGCAGCACGCGCGTCTCAAGGTGCTCGCTGGCGCCGGCGTTCACGCTCCAGGCCACCACCTGCCCCCAGAAACGAGAGAAGTCCTCCCAAGGCACCCACTCATTGGCCCAGCGCGCGCTCGCATCCGAGGTCCAAGCCACGACGCGCCCCAAACCATACTGCCAGGATGCGAGGATTGGATCGGAATATGGCTCGGGTCCGCTGAGGATGCGCTGGGCGGCTATCTTCGGCGTGGTCGCCACATAACCGCGCAGGGGCGGCGTCTCGCCAATGCCGTCGATGATAGCGCTGCTGCCGGTCACGCGCGGGCTGAAGGTCTCCTCGACGATATATGAACGGGAGGCAAGCACGGTCTCCTGGGCGAAAATCAGTGGAATCTGCTCGACATCCTCGACGCGATAAAAGTTGCCGCCCCCCGCCTCCGCCATCGGCTCCAACATGGGGCCCGGGCTCCGCCCGATCGCGATGGCTGACAGGCTGACGTTGAATACATCGTGAAGCCTTTCAGTCAACTCGACCAGGCCGGTCGGGCTGGCCCCGCCATCGGTCAGCAAAATCAGATGCTTGATCTGCGACGGCTCCTCGATGATGTCGCGCTCGACCAGGCGCAGGCCGGCCAGGATATCGGTGCCGCCGCCCGAGCGAATCGTATTCGTCATCGCGATCAGCGCCCCCGCGTCATTGACCGGCTGAAAGGGCGCCACCCAAGCGCCGCCGGTATCAAAGGTGCCGATGGCGACGCGGTCGCTCGGCTGCAGCAGCTCCAGGGACAGCACGATTGCGCGCTTCGCCAATTCCAGATTAGGCACGCCGCTGCGCCCGATCTGCCCCATGCTGCCCGAGCGGTCGATCAAATAAGCGATGGTCAATTGCGGCAGGCGCCTCTGATCTTTGATCTGCATCTCCACCGGCAGGGTGCGCTCCAGCGGCGTCTGATAATAACCGCCCGGCGCGTAACTTTCCGGCCCGCCAATCATGACCAGGCCGCCGCCGATATCGCTGACGTATTGATCGAGCAGGCTCATCTGCGCGCCGCTCAAGTCGGTCGCCGGCACATTGGCCAAAATTACGCATTTGTAATGGGCTAAACCAGCCATGTTCACCGCCAGGTCGCCCGGCGCCGCCACCTCCACGACCAATCCCGCCTGGGCCAGGGCCGGCAGCAAGTGGGCCGTCTCCGACTCGTCGGCCCGGATCAACAGCACCCGCGCCGGCCCCACCACCTGACTGAAGGCGCCCAGCTGATTGTTCTGGCTGAAATTGTCATTCTCGCCGGGCACGACGATCTGCGCCGAAAAATCCAGGAAGCCGCTGTTCTCGCTCGTCTGCGTCAAACTGAAGCGCGTGTCGCCCGCCTGCAAGTTGAGCGATTCTTCATGAATCAAGCCGCCGCCGGAGAAAATCAGCAGGGTGGCCGGCGTCGCGCTTTCAGCGTGGATGCTGACCGAAATATCGAAACTTTGCTTCTCAGCGACGCGCCCCGGCGCATCCAGCGCGGTGATCCGCACATCGGGCGCCGCCTCGCGGAAAAAGGGCACATAACTAATCTCGACGCCGGAAACGGCCGCCCGCTGCGCCCGCGCGACGGCATTGCCCTGCGTCGCCTGGCCATCGCTCAAAATGACCATCCGGCGCGACGCGTCAGGCGGGAAGAGTGACAAGCCGGTCTGTATAGCGTTTGCGATGTCCGTGCCGGTCGTGACGGGAATCGACGAGAATCCTTCGATTTCCGCCGCCATGCTGAAGTCAGTCTCCGGTACGGCGTTGTCGCCAAAGAGCAAAGCCGCCCACTCATCATCCGCCTGCTTCGCGCTGATCGCCTCGCGGATGTATTCCAGCTGCAGCTCTTCCGCGCCGCCGCCCATGCTGTCCGAGGCGTCCACCAGAAAAACCACCGCCAGCCGATCCACCGCCTGCACATTTTGCAGACCCGCCAAAGCCAAGATCAGCAAGACGATGATCAGCGTCCGCAGTATCAGACTGCTGAGGTCTCGCCGGCGCCGAAACGCATGTCGGGGAAAACCGACCGCCCAGACGATTGGCAGAAATAGAAATAACAGGAGCGCGACAGGTGGAGCGGTGAGCTGCATTGATGACCCGGGTCAGCTGTGCTGGCGTGCCCGTACAGGGCGCTTTCTCCGATTGTAGCGAAATGACCCGCGCCGGCATAGGGCGCATGACCTGGCACTGATGACTGGCAAGCGACAGATCTTAAGCTCGCCGATTCTGCCGAGCGCGCTTCTCAACGCTCTCCATAACGATTTGCGGAGCAAACATGTCCGGACGACGCGCGCCGCCTAGCATGGCGAGAGTGCCGCGCCGCGCAGGCAGCCTGGAGCCTGGCGGGGATGGTTTAAGCAGTCCAAGCGAAGATAAGAGACTCTTTAGACAAATTGATATACGTTCTCGTAACCGCGTCGGTTTCATGCACAGGCAAATCCGATCAATCTGTCGACTTTTGCCTTAGTTCCTTGCAAAAGTCTTACGCCTGGCATAATATTGTGTTTCGAGGCTGTGTTGCGGCGAAGGGGGCGGTAATGTCCGAATACGATAGCCACGTGTCCCTGTCAGATTCTTTCCTGGATGACAGCGACGCCTTAGCGGAAGATGGACCGGATATTATCAAGGTGTCAGCCCGTTCGCGTTCAACCGCGGTCGCCGGCGCGATTGCCGGGGTGATGCGGCAGCACCACAGCGCCGAGGTCCAGGCCATCGGAGCCGGCGCGGTCAATCAAGCGGTCAAGGCCTTGGCGATCGCCCGCGGTTACCTTGAACGCGATGAGATTGATATCGTCACGACGCCCTACTTCACTGAAGTTGATATCGACGGGCAAGAGAGAACCGCAGTGCGCTTCCGCGTTGAACCGCGTCCCGAGTAATTCAGCCTAAGCGATAAACCCTTCTCCCCGCGCCGGGCGGGTTCTGCGCGTCGGCTGATATTGCCGTCTTCACCCGGCGGTCAGCCCTTGGGCGGCTCAGGCGCTATCGCTGCCTCCTGGTCTCAATCGCCTCAGCGTCCGGCGATGCGCCAAACCGATGATTCCCTCGCACAAGCAACCGACCTTTCCGCCTTTAGGCTGCCGCTGTTACAATGCCAGCGCTGATTGCATCACAGTGATTACAGGAGTGACTCGGTGTCTGATTTGAGCGAACTCGCCATCAATACAATTCGCACGCTGTCGATGGACGCGGTGCAAAAAGCCAACAGCGGCCATCCCGGTTTGCCAATGGGGGCGGCGCCGATGGCTTACGCGCTGTGGATGAAGCATCTGCGCTTCAACCCGCGCAATCCTCACTGGCCCAATCGCGATCGCTTTGTTCTCAGCGCCGGGCATGGCTCCATGCTCTTGTATTCGCTGCTTCACCTCACCGGTTATGATGTCACGCTGGACGATATCAAGAACTTCCGTCAATTGGGCAGCAACACGCCCGGCCACCCCGAATTTGGCGATACGCCCGGCGTAGAGACGACAACCGGTCCGCTGGGGCAAGGCGCCGCCACGGCAGTCGGCCTGGCCCTGGCGGAGGCATTCCTCGCCCGCTGCTTCAATCGCGATGGCCATGAAATCGTCGATCACTACACCTATGCCTTGGTCAGCGATGGCGATCTGATGGAAGGCGTCTGCCTCGAAGCCGCCGCCCTCGCCGGCCACTGGGGCTTGGGCAAGCTGATCTTCCTCTATGACGACAACGAGATCACGCTCGACGGCGCCGCTGATATGACCTTCTCGGAAGATGTGGCTGGCCGCTTCCGCGCGATGGGATGGCAGGTTCTCCAAGTCGCCGATGGCAACGATGTCGCCGCCATCGACGCGGCGCTCTCGGAAGCCAAGATGATGACGGCGCGCCCCAGCCTCCTCGCCATCCGCACCATCATCGGCTACGGCAGCCCCAACAAACAGGGCACCAGCAGCGCCCATGGCAGCCCATTGGGCGACGATGAAGTCGCTCTGGCCAAGCAAGCCCTCGGCTGGAGCACGACCGACAGCTTCTTTGTCCCCGGCGACGCCCTGGAGCATTTTCGCGGGGCGGTCGAAGCCGGCGCCGCCGCCGAAGCGGACTGGCAAGCGCGTCTCGAAGCCTGGCGCGCGGCCTTCCCCGAGCTGGCGGAGGAGTGGGACCGGGCGATGGCCGGTGAATTTGCGCCCGGCTGGCGCGAAAAGCTGCCAAGTTACGAGGCCGGCGCCTCAATCGCGACCCGCAGCGCAGGCGGCGAAGCGCTCAATGTCCTGGCACGTTTCGCGCCGACCATGATCGGCGGCGATGCGGACCTGGCCGGCAGCACTCGCACGTTGATAGCGGGCGCGGGCAATACCGGACCCAATCGAGCGAGCGAGCGAAATCTGCGTTTCGGCGTGCGCGAACACGGCATGGGCGCTATCGTCAATGGGCTGGCCTTGCATGGCGGCATCGTCAAACCCTACAGCGCCACATTCTTCACCTTCAGCGATTATATGCGGCCGGCGCTACGTCTCGGCGCGCTGATGGACATTCCGAGCGTGTACGTCTTCACCCACGACAGCATCGGCCTGGGCGAAGACGGCCCCACGCATCAGCCAGTCGAACAGCTGATGTCCCTGCGCGCCATGCCCAATTTGCATGTCTTCCGGCCGGCCGACGCCACCGAAACTGCGGGCGCCTGGGCCGCGATCGCCGAGTTGGATCATCCCGCCGCCATCGTGCTCAGCCGGCAGAATCTGCCCGTGCTCGCCGGCAACGACGAAGGGATCCACGAAGGCGTTTCCCGCGGCGCTTATGTCCTCTCGGAGCACGAATCCGGCGAAGTAGACGCCATCATTTTGGCTAGCGGCAGCGAAGTCTCGATTGCGCTGGCCGCCGCCGGACTGCTGGAAGAGGCGGATATCCGCGCGCGCGTCGTCTCCATGCCCTGCTGGGAACTGTTCGAGGCGCAAAACAGTGACTACAAGGAGGCTGTCCTGCCGGCCGCGGTCACCTGCCGCGTCAGCATCGAAGCGGGCGCGACGCTCGGCTGGTCCAAATATACCGGCGCGCGGGGCATCGCCATCGGCGTCGATCGCTTCGGCGCCAGCGCGCCCTACACCAGGATTTACGAAGCTTACGGCCTCAGTCCCGGGCATGTTGCCGAAGCGGTGAACTCGCTGCTCGGCGATTAACGGGAATTGAGGCTGCCATGTCGGGGTCGCCGCCCAAGGTGCTCGTCGTCTTGCCCACATACAACGAGCGCGAAAATATCTCGCGCATCGTGCCAGCCCTGTTCGCGCTGCAAATTACCAATTTTCATCTGCTCATCGTTGACGACAACTCGCCCGATGGCACGGGGCAAGTCGCCGACGAGCTCGGCGCCCAGGCGGCATACCGGGGCAAAATCAATGTGTTGCATCGCGCGGAAAAACAGGGGCTGGGGCCCGCCTATATCGAGGGCTTCAAACAGGCCCTGGCGCTGGACGCCGATCTGATCATCCAGATGGACGCCGATCTCTCTCACCAGCCCAAATATATTCCGAAGTTATTGGAGACGGCGGGGCGCTATGACATGGTCATCGGCTCGCGTTACGCCGCCGGCGGCAGCGTCGACGAAGGCTGGGGACCTTTGCGCAAGCTGCTAAGCTGGTGGGCGAACCGCGTTTATACACCGGCAATCCTGAACATCCCCATCCGCGACGCGACCGGTGGATTCCGCCTTTATCAGCGCGACTGCCTCATCGGCATGGACTTGAACAAAGTCAAAGCCAATGGTTATGTGTTCATGGTGGAACTGGCTTTTGTGGCGCACCGGCTCGGCTACCGCATCGGCGAGATACCCATCCACTTCCCCGACCGGCAGCACGGCGACTCGAAGATGTCCGGCGTCATCGCCCTCGAAGCGGCCCTGCGCCTGTGGCAGATCAAACTGCGCCACCGCGCGCTAAAACCATCCGACCGCCGCGCCACCGACTATGCCGAATAACTGAAATTGTATGGACGTCTGACCTGCCGTGTCCACGCCCCTGTTTTATTCGCCAATATGGAGTCTCCTGTAGGGGCGTCTCGCTGAGACGCCCTCGTGACAGGGGACCAAAATATTCTGTGGGCGTTTCAGCGAAACGCCCCTACAACTTTCGTTGAAATAAGGAATGCGGAATAGGGCGAATCCTTCTGCGTGGGCCGCCGGTGTGCAGCGCTTGTGTCTACAGATTTCATTTGCAAGACGATTTTGGAACGCCTTAAAGGCTATCGGCCGCCCATAACAAGCCGCGCCGCACGATCTCCCGCGCTTCGGGCACATCAAAATCGCCTACGACATGACCCAGCGAGCTATAGAAAATCTTGCCCGCCCCATAATGGCGCGTCCATACCACCGGCATCACCGTGCCGTCGATCCAGGGCGCGTGGTCGCCAGTGAATGTTGTGGTGGCCAAGACCTTGTTTGACGGGTCGGTATGCATGTAATACTGTTCCGAGTGCATGGCAAAGTCAGGGATGCCCGCGGTGATCGGGTGTTCCTGGTCGGTCACATTCACGTGATAATCAATGATGTTGCCCGGGTGCGCCACCCACTGCCCGCCGACCATGAACTGATATTCGGTATTGTTGCGGAAGGCGTCGGCCATCCCGCCATGCCAGCCGCCGACATTGACGCCGCGCTCGCGCACCGCGTTCAAAAGTCCCGCCTCTTGTTCATTGCTGATGCTGCTCATCGTGTTGATCGGCGTCACCATATCCACCGACGCCATCAATTCCTCATCGAGAAAGCTGTCCAGCGTCTCCGACAAGGTGACCTCTATGCCCGCCTCTTCCAGCAGACCGGCGAATAAATGCGTGGTCTCTTTCGGGTCATGCCCGGGCCAGCCGCCGTAAACCATCAAAACCTTCTTGCTCATCCCCATCCCGCCTTTACTGATAGCGCTGTCGTATGATGCAAATATACCCACAAACTCGGCTTGAGAACAGTCGCGGGACCAAAGCCCTGGAGCCCGCCAACGCGGAAATGCAGGAGCAAGACTTGTCGCGCCCTGAAGCGCGCAATATCACAAGCACGGACGTTTCGGCGAAACGCCCCTACAAATTCATCATGATGCGGAAGATTGTGTTGCCCGAAGCGACATAGACCAGGTTCTGCTCCGGATATGCCACCACCGCCGAAACCAAGCCCAGCTTCTCCTGATCAAAAGCCTGGTAGCTGTCCATGAAAGTGCCCGCGACAGTCGTTTCAAATATCGTTCGCGTCCGGCGGCTGATGAGGAAGAAACCGGGCGCGAAGGGACTGTCATTGAGGTAAAAGCCATCCGTGCGCACCACATGCGGCTCGCTGCCTTCATTAAAGCCGCTGAAGACATAGGGCGCTTCGTTGCCGCCGATATAACTTTTCATGACGCCATCGCCATAGAGCACATAAACCGTGCCTCTGCGGCTGATGGTGAAATCGACCACGTTGCGCAGATTCGGCCGCGCCGAACCGGAAAAGTACTCGCGCGGGGCGCTGGCATAGCTGCTGCCGGATGGATCATAGCGCCAGATCTGCCCGTCTTCGCTGTCGAGAATATAGAGTTTCCGCGCCCAGATCGTCAGCGCGATCGGCCGCTCCCAATTGTTGGCGTTCAACACCTGTTGCGCATCACAATTTAATATGAATTGCGGCGCGCAGCGGACCAGCGTTCCGTTGCGGTCCAGCATCGCCAGATCGCCGGAGTGGTCATCAAAGGCGATATCGACTATCTGCCCGATGGTGTAACCGCCTTCGTGCGTCGCGCCGATGCGCATCATCGGAATCGGCTCCTGCTGCAGCGGCTCGGTGCCATCATCGGAAAGTTTGATGCTGTATACCAGATCATTCTTGTCATCCAGGGCGTAAAGATTGGCGTCCTGCAAACGCAAACGGGTGATGACCGCGTCCTCAAAATTGGTCAATGGATACGCTTCCCGCCGCTTCACATTGTTGATCGCGTCAATCAAGGTCTGCGCTTCCTCGCGCATCGCCGCCACCGCCGGGTCATCTTGCCGCATCACTTCGCAAGCGTCCGTCATTTGCAGCGTGGCGTTCCAGGCCGAAGTCACGCTGCGCCGATTGCTCGTGTCGATCGAGCGCGCCAGGCTCGCTGTGTCCTGCAGCTTGCCCAGGCATTGCTCGAATTCTGTCTCGCCCAGGTTGGACACCCAGGACAAGACCACCATGCTCACGATGACCAATGGTATGAGCAAGACGGTCAGGATCAGCGTGCCGGAAGACAGGCGTCGCGTCGGCGTCACTTCGGGCAAGGGGAAAAAGCGCTGAAACAAGTCGCTGAAGAACAGCAAGCCGCCGGCGACGCGCCTGGCAACACGCGCCAAGCCCCAGCCGAGCAGCGAACCGAAATCGCCTCGCCGCGGCAGTTTCCACTGCTCGCCGTCAAGATCCAATTCTTGCCGCGCCGCGCCCAGCTTCATGCTTATTTCACGCGACGACTCGCCCGGCGCCGCCAGGACAGCGCTCTCATATTCCGGCGGCACCAATTCGACAAGCATCAACTGGCTCTGAATCTTGATCGTGCGCCGCAGGCTGTGCAGCACTTTTTCAATGTCATTTTCCAGCAGGACGCTCGTCAATCGGTCGACCGGTATATCCGCCAGATTCCCGTCCGAAAGCAGCAGGCGGCTGCCGGCATTGACGCCGTATCGCACCATCGATATCTCCGGCTCCGGCAGCAGGCCCAGCGGAACGCTGAACAATGGTTCGTCATCGGTCAGGTCTTCGGGAAAGCTCAAGGTCAAGCCGGCCGTCTGCAAAACCGAGACGACCGGTCCCACGCGCGCGACATACATATCGTCTTCATGCAAGACGGCCGCGATCATGCTCGTCTCAAATTGCTGTTCCTGGCTCTCGCTGTGCGCCAGGTTATGCTCATAAAGATTGCGATTGAGCAGCTGGAACATGCCGCGCAGCGCGGTGGTGACGTTGCCGCCCAGGCTGAAATAACGCTCGGCGGCCAGCGTGGACAACTGCTGATAGAACGTGGTCGGCGCGATCGAACCGGAAGGCACGATCAGCAAAAAGAAGGTATCGCCTTCGCGTCCCTTCGCCGCGTCCGGCGGCGCCACTTCGACCAAAGAACCCGGCGGATTGACGTTGATCACCCGACCGCCAACGATGTAAAGATGCCCTACAAGCGCTTCCAATTCAAAAGCCATGCCCCACCGCGACAGCTTCAGTCGACAACTATTTCGATTTTACTTGAATGCTGAATGCGCGCTAGCGATGTCTGCGCCGACCTGCGTTTTGCCGCCGCCGCCCGAAGCCAAACATTGCCTCTGAGACAATCTCGAATAGAATAAAAGCAGACGCAGAGGGAAAGGACCGAGCCATGACCGCCACTCGATCCACAAACGCAGTAATGCCTTCGGCAAGCGCCGGCCGCGCCATCGCCGGGTTGCCCGCCGATAACATCCGCCTGGATTGGATTATGGCGCTTGTGTCCTGCGCCATCGTCTTCGGCTTGTACATCGACGGCTGGGCGCATAACCACGACAAGGTCGACGACAGCTTCTTCACGCCCTGGCATGCCCTGCTCTACGGCGCTGTCGGCCTCTCCGGTCTCGTGTTGGTCATGAGTCATTTTCGCAACGTCATCAATGGCCACCGCTGGAACAAGGCCTTGCCGGCGGGGTATGCTCTCTCGCTGATCGGTTTCTTCGCCTTTGGCGCCGGCGGCGGCGTTGATATGCTCTGGCATGAAACATTTGGTTTCGAAGAGGGCATCGAAGCGCTGGTCAGCCCCTCGCACCTCTTCCTCGCGCTCACTGGCATCCTGATCATTAGCGGGCCCATCCGCGCCATGTGGGGGCGCCCCGCCAATGACAGCTGGGGTCAACTGCTGCCTATCATCCTCACTTCGACTTGCCTGGTCTCCATATTTACTTTTTTCATATCCTTCGCCGCTGTCACGCCCGAAACCGTCCTCCTCGTCGGGCCCCGGCCGGATTGGCACGCATTGCACGACATCGCCGGCATTGTAGCCTTCGTAATGCACAGCAGCATTCTTGTCGGCGCCATTCTGTTTATGACGCGCCGCTGGCGGCTGCCCTTCGGCGTCATGACTTTGATGTTCGTCGTCAATTCGCTGTTGATGGTCTGGATGCGCATCGAAAACACCGAAGAGTTTCTCTTCGCCATCAGCGCGGCCGCAGCCGGTCTGCTTGCGGATTTCCTCCTCAGCGGATCGAAGCCCGCCGACACCCGGCGCCTGCGGCTCGGCGCTTTTTTGATTCCCTTCGCCTACAGTCTCGGCGCCATGCTCGTGATCCAAATACTGGGGGAGACCGCCTGGGAGAGCGGCGGGCTCTGGTGGGAAATTCACATGTGGCTCGGCGTACCGGTGCTTTCGGGCGCCTTCGGTTATGGGCTGAGCCTGCTCATCCGGCCACCGGCAATCCCCGAGCGCGCTGCGGCCTGACAAACCAGAAGGAGCGCCATGACCGCATCCCTGCGCCGATCCGCCAAGCTGCTCTTCATCGTTCTACTAACCTGCGCCGCCTGCCGCCAGGGGCAAGTGACGCCGGCCGATATTCAACTCGAGCTGACCGCGAGCGACAGGCGCGTCGGCGAAACGACTTTGCTTGTATCCGTCACAGACAAAGACGGCAAGGCCATCGCGCAGCCCGGCAAGCTCAGCGTTCGCGGCGACATGAATCATGCCGGCATGATCCCGGTTTTCGCTGAATCCGATCAAGCGACCGAGGGCCTGTTCAGCCTGCCATTCGAGTGGATGATGGGCGGGAGCTGGATCGTCGAAGCCAGCCTGACCCTGCCCAATGGCGAAGTCGCCAGCCAGACTTTCAACTTTGAGATCCTCAGGGAAGCGGACGAGGACGAACACTCGAATATGGACCACGGCGGCATGGACCAGGCTGAGGGCGAAGCCAGCGCCGTTTACATGCGCATCAGCAATCGCGGCGCCAGCGACCGCGTCATTGTCTCCGCCGCCAGCGCCGCCGCCGAGCGCATCGAATTCCATCGGACCATCGTCGAAGCCGACATCGCCCGCATGGAAGCGCTCGACGCCCTGGTGATTCCCGCCGGCGAGACGCTCCTGCTGCAACCGGGCGGCGCCCATATCATGCTCAGCGGACTGGCCGAGGATCTGCGGCCGGATGGCAGCTTCTCGCTCCAGCTAAAATGTGACGCGGGCGAGGTATACGAACTCGACATCAGCATCGCAAACATGCTGATGGATGAACTGGATGACGCAGTCGAGTATGGCGATCTCGTCTTCAGCAATCGCTGGGCGCGGCCCGCCAAAGCCGGCGGAATGGCTCATGGCGATATGCCGATGAACGAGGATTCCGCTGCGCGAAAACCGTAGGCGCGACGCTGCGAGAGACCACTGATAACCTCTCAGGCTTTCCATTTAGCGGACAATGTAAACCATATACCACAGCCGCTCGCGAGTCACAACTTGGCTCACACAAACTAATGAACCAGAAAGAAGGAATCGGTAGGGGCATTTCACCGAAACAGCCGACCATGCGATAGCGCGAGCTCGTAGGGCGAGACAAGGGTCGCGTAGACACTGACCGTCTCTCGCCCCTACAAATCTAGCTATGATTGCGGATGGAATTTGGCAGGTTCATCAAAAAAGAGATGCTGGGTAGACCGAGAGATGGGCTTAGACATTCCGCCTCGCTTTACCCGGCCGCCGCCGCAGTCATCCAGCGCAATAACGACGCGCCCCGCAGCCCTTTCGGCAACAAAGTCGCCAGCGCCTCGCTCTCCGCCGCATCCAGGGGCCGCAGCAGCAGCAGAACCCCTGTATATGCCAGAGCGCCCAGGATCAAGGCGGGCAGGGATTGACCCAGCAGGAACAGCGCCAGCAGCATGGCCGCCAGGGCGACAAGCGGCCGCCACAACAGGCTCGCCACGCGCACGGACTCGAGCTTGCCCTGCGCAAAATAGATGAACGGGAGGAAAAGCGCAATCTCGGAAGCGATGGTCGCGATCGCCGCCGCCTGAAAGCCGTATGCGGGAATGAAGATGAGATTGGCCGCCATATTAAAAACGACAGCGGCAGCGAAAGCCCGCGTGACCAGACGCTGCAAGCCAAGGCTGACGAGGGCGTACTGCGTCAGGCTGTTCATCCAGCCGATGGGGATGCTCCAGATCATCAATTGCAGCGCGATCGCCCCGTCCGGGATATAACGCGCCCCGCCCAGAATCAGCGTCAGCGGCTCCGCCAGAACTGTAAACCCGACCGCCAGCGGCAACGTCGCCGCGAACAGCAGCTTGATGCCGAAGCGATACGTCCGGCTAAGCGCCGCCGGGTTATCCCGCGCTTGGCGGGACATGACCGGAAACAAAGCCTGCGTGAAAAAAGACGGCACAATATTGATCGCCAGCAGCCACTTGTAGCCGGTGCTGTACTGCGCCACGATCTCCGCTCCCTTCAGCGCCTGCAGAATCAATATGTCAACCTGAAAGAACACAGTCGCTAAAAAATGATTGAGCATCAGCGGCAGGCTCTCGCTCGCCATTTGGCGGATGAGACCGACGTCGGGGAGGCGCCGGCCGACGCGCCCGATGAACTTGCGCCCCGCCCACAACAAAACCAGAAGCGTCAGCATATTGTTGAAGATGCTGATCGCCGCCAAACCCACAATGCCGTGACCCAAGAGCAAGACAATCACGCCGAAGACGGCTTTGTTCATCGTGGTGATTGTCGCGATGGCAGCCGGTTTTTCCGCCTGCTCATTGGCATAGAACAGCGAGGTCATGCCCTTTGACAGGCTGGCCGGGAACAGGCCGATGTAGAGCAGGCCGATGGCGACCAAGCCTTCGCTGCTGATCGATTCAGCGCCCGAGCTCTGCCACAGCAGCATGACGCCGGCCAACAGCGGCACACCGGCCAAGCTCAAAACGAGGCGGAAGAACGAAGTATTGTACAGATAATAACCGGCCCGCTCTCGCTGCTGCGATGCCTCGCGGATCAGGAACAGGTCCAAGCCGAAATTAGTGAATATGTCGAAAGCGACAAAAAGCACGATGGCGAAGTTGTAAATCCCGACTTCCAGTGGCAGCAGCAGCCGATACATCACCATTGCGAAAGCCAGGTCAATGCCGCGATTGAACAGGTTGAGGATGATCGGCGCGGCGCTGTTGCGCGCCACCTTGGCCAGGCCGGAAGACTGCTCGGTATTCAAACCGATCGTCGCCCGCCAGAACCAGGCGCCCAGCATGAACAAGATGACCGCCACACTGATCGACGAGGCGAACATGCCCAGCTGCACGCTGGCCGGGCTGTAAATCAGACGCACGGTCCAGTCGCCGGCCGGCAGTTCAACGCCCTGCAAATTGGCCAGGACAAGACGTAGGCCCAGCCCGAATTCCACCTCCTCGCCGGCTCCAAACGGGCGAGCGAAGGCGCGCCAGCCCGGCATATAACTCTCGCTGATCACCAGCCAACTGTCGCGGTCGAGGCTGACATCAATGAATTTCTCGCGCCCGCTGTCCCGGCTGATGCTGGCTGCCTCGTAGCGCGGAATATGCAAGCCGCCGGCCATTATCTCGAGCTCGGCGAAGCGGAAGCCGCCGCCCATCTCCGCCAGCCAGCGCGGGTCCCAATCGGCCTTGTCCACCAGGAAGGCCCGCGGCATGGCAGACTCATTTTCCCAGATCGCCACCTCCTGCCGGTAGACATCTTTCCAGCCCGGCAGATACATTTCAAAATCCGGCTCGGTCAGCAAGAAGCGAACATTCAACAGGCTCAGCAGATCCGACTGCAAAACGCGCTGGTAACCGGCCGGGCTCCGTATCGCATCGGTGTACAGGGGCGCGATCTGATTGTGATCCAGCATATACTGCGGCTGCAGCGCGCGCATTGTCTCCACGTAGCCGGCCGGGATGATGCTGTCATAACCGCCAATCTCGTCCAGCCCGTAGCGCATGCCCACATTGGGCACAAGCATGTGAACTTCACCCGGCTGCTCCAGGCTCGTCACGCGGAAGCGGCCCGCCTGCCCCTGCAAGTACTCGATCGCCGGCGGCCTGAAATCCAGCAGCAGCGGATCGCTCGCCGGATTGAAATCGTAAGACGCGATCAGCAAATCGACCGCGGCAATTCCCAGCGCCAGCACGACCCAGCGCGGCGACCGGCTGCGCGCCGCCCGCCAGAATACAATCCCGCTGACCAGCAGCAGCGCGCCCAGGGTCAGGAGCTGCGGGGACATGTAACTGAAAAGCATCCGCCCGTCGGCAAAAGCGCGCCAGGCTTCCTCCCGCTCAAGGACATATTTGTCGAACAAGGGCTCATATTGATCGAAGCCGGTGTAGACCAGCGCGACGCCGAGAAAGATCGCCAATCCCGCGGCAATCAGCAGGAGACCAACGAGCGCCGCCAGGCCGAAACCGCCCCGCCCTTGACGCGCGCGCAGCAAATGCAAACCGATGCCGGCCATGGCCGCGATTGCCAGCGTCAGCGCGAAGACCCAGCGAAATGGCGAATTCAGCTGATTCATCCCGGGCAGGTTGAATATCAGCGAATAAGTCGGCGCGCCAAACATGAACGACAGCGCCATAACCGCCAGCAGGCCAAAGAGCAGGACATAAGGCGTCAACTCCCGCCGCCACAGGCCCTTGACCAGCCCGTATGCCGCCAGGAAAAGCGGCAATACGCCGATGTAGAGCGCGCTTTCCACATAATTCTTGACGCCCCAATAGATGTAATCGCGCGCGAGCCCCGCGCTCCCCCGCAAATCGCTGATCAACTCGCCGCTGAAGACATCGACATAACTGTGGTGGGCGGGGCTGCCATAAAAATTCGGCAGCAGAAACAGCAGCGCATTGTTGTGGGGATGCGCATAGCTCAGCACCGTCTCAAGGCTGCTGCGCTCCGCCCGCCAGTTGCTTCCGACGAATTCATAGAGCGGGATCAGCTGAAGCGCGGATAAGCCAATGCCAAGCGCCACCAGCGCGAAAAGTGACAGCGCCTTCGTCAGCGTCCACAGCAGCGACGGCCGGCCCGCCTCCCTCCAGCGGCGCGCAAACTCCCATAGCAGCCGAAATGCCGCGAAATAGCCGGCCACCAGCAGTGTATAAATCGTCAACTCAATATGCCCGGCCAGGATATTGCAGCCGACCGCCAGCGCGCCAATGACAACCCAGAGCAGCGCCGTGCCGCGGAATATCCACAGGCTGCGCCCACGCAGGATATTCTCGATCATCCACAAGATGAGCGGCAGCCAGACCGCCGCCGCCACGATCATCGGAAAGACCACGCTCGCGATCAAAAAGCCGGAAAGCTGATACACAATGCCCGCCAAGCCGGCGCCCGAGCGATTGACGCCCAAAGCGCGCATGAACCCGGCCATGAACAAGCCCGCCAGCCAGAGATTCAGCAAGATGAACCAGCCATAGGCGGCGCCCAGGGGCAGGACATAATAGATGATGCTGAGCGGATATAACGCTGAATGCTGCCCGGCGGCGAAAAATGGCACGCCCGCGAACAAGTGAGGATTCCACAACGGTATCTCCCCCTGCGCGAGCTGCGCCCGAATGAAGCTCTTCCATTGCAGATTCTGCAAGACCATATCCGACAGCAAGACGTTGTGCGGGATCTCCGGCGCCCGCGCCACCTCGCGATAAGCGGAATAGGGCAGATCCTGGAAAAGATTCTCAGCCGGCAGCAGCGTGCGGCCGCCAACGGTCTGTCGATGAAACATCAACAGCGGCGCAAGCAGCAAGATCAATATTAAGACGAGGTCAGGCGCAACCCGGCGGCGCAACTGCGTAAGCATCAAGTTTCACCCATTCTCACAAGAGAGCGGCGGCATTCCTGTTAGTTAAGCCAGGTAAGTATTGAAAATGAACGACAGAAAAAAGCTGCCAAAATAATAGAAGTCCTTGTTGGGGCGAGCCGGTGACTCACCCGTTCTCGCCATGGAATTCCAATCAGATTTTTGCAGGACCAACTTGGAACCCTTTTTTGTTCCCTCTGTTATACACAGGTGATAGAAATCTGCCTAGTCGAGTCGGCATCTGGAATTTATCCCAAAATTGCGCCGCTTTATCCCAAGAATTCTGCGATATATCCCTTGCGCCGCCGTCGAATCCGCCTAGACTTGTATATGTAAAAGTAGCCTGCGGCGCTAAAAGCCTTGGCAACACAGGGTTGCGTCAAGGGCATTGGGCGCCCGCGCAGGCGCTAACTTCTCAGGACGCGGACACTTGCGGAATCGGACCTTTATGCAAGATAAATCTGAACGCGGGAGGGGCTCATTTCTACAGATCAGGCCGAACTCAGACAGAAACCCCTGAAGGATTTTCCCATGGCGGACAGCTTGTTTGACAACCGCTACCGATACGACTACATCTACCCGCGCGGCCGCTCGGGCGAGACCCTGCGCGCTGTCGATACCGCCGCCGACAACCGCCCCGTCGTCATCAAACGCCCCAACCCCAACGACGCGCCGCCCATCCGCGCCGGCCAGGAAGTCAGCATCATCAACGAGCGCGAAGCCCTCAAGCGCTTGGCCGGGCATACTGTTTTGACCGAATTGCTGGGCAGCGGGCAATTCTTCGTCGGCGGCATCCCTCAGCAGTACATCGTCATGGAACGGGCCGAAGGCGTCATCATCGCCGATGAAGTCGCGCGCCTCGCCGGGCTGCATCAGCGCATTCCCGAGCTGGAGATGCTGGAAATTCTCGACCGCCTGGTCGACCTCTTGCGCGCCGCCCACGAGTTGGACATTGTATACAACGATGTTGATGCCAAGCACTTGTTTTGGAACCGGGATCGCTACGAACTCAAGGTGATCGACTGGGGCAACGCCGTCTTCCTTGAAGGCGACGAAGCCACGGTCGGCGGCATCAGCCGGCAGACCGACATTTATCAGATCGGCGAATTGATTTATTTTATTCTGTCCGGCGGTTATCGCATTGAAGTGCCGCGCGACGCCGACGCCGATTTTCGTGTTGATTTTCACCAGGACGCCGAGGCGATTGATCCACGCCTGCAGGCCATCGTCACCCGCGCCGTCCACCCCAACCTGCGTTATCGCTATACCTCATTGAGCGAGCTCAACGCCGACCTGCTGCGTTATCGCAGTCCGCTGGAACAAGACCGCAACACCATTGTCTCCCGCGCGCTTGACAAGCTGCGAACGCCCGATCTAAATCGAAACGACCTGCTCGCCCTGCAGGGCAACCTGCAAATCGCGCTGCGCCAGAACCCGGCCTACCCGGCCGCGCGCAAGGCCCACACCGAGATCGTCGACCGACTGCGTGACCTGGAAGTCGCCGCTGATCTCGACGCCGTACAGATTTATATGCGCAGTCAGAATTGGACGAGCGCCGCCGACCTGCTGACGGAGCTGCGCGGGCGCGCGGGCAGCAAAACCAGCGGCCTGGTGCATCTCCTGCTCGATTGGTGCCTGATGCTGACCGACAGTCAACTGACCAACTTGCCCGCGTCCATCACCGACGCCTCGGCGCTGCTATTTGAATACAGAGCCGACAAAGCCGCCAACACCCTGCTGCTCGGCGGCGCGGACGACCCGGCGCTGCGGCATCTGCAAGCGCGCCTGGCGGAGCGCGTCTCCTCCCATTTCCCCGATGTCCTGCTGCTGAGCCCGAACCTTGATCGGGTCGAAAGCACCATCCAGGAGCTGGGCGCGGAAGGCATCCCGATAGAGGAAGCCAGCGCCATTTTGACGGAAACCAGCCGCGCTCTCGAGCAGGACCGGCTCATGGCTGAGCCCGGCGCCAGCCAATTGCGCGATATCTACCGAGGCGTGGTCGATAGCCTCTCAACGCTCAACGCCAATCTGCAAACACTAAGCCTGCAGCATGAATTCTCAGAGAGGCGCCTCCCGCTCAATGCCTTGACGCGCGCCCTGAACGCGGCCATGGCCCTGGCTGACAATATGCATGTCGTCGGCAAGGGCGCCGCCAACAACCCGCGCGATGCCCTGGCCGCCCTCGACGGCAGCCGCGCCATTGACCCGGCAAACCCGGCCTGGGATAAGATTGAAGATTTCCTCGGCCTGCTCTATGAAATCTTGCAGGATTGCCAAACTTATGTGCCGGCGGCCGATGGCTCCGACCTGGAAAAATGGCTGGCGGAGACCAAGTCCCAGCTGCATCCATTCACCGGGCAGCTATTCGACGACATGCTGGCCGACATGCTGGCCGGCATTGAAACGGCGCAGGTCGCCTGGAACCGCTATCGTGAAGTGATCGTCGCCGGTGACAAAGCCGAGGCGACCGGCGTCCTGAACAGAGCCGCTGAAACCGTCAGCACCATCAGTCCAACGCTGTCAAGCTGGTTCAGCCAGTTGAGCGGCGTGGTGGAAAAAGCGAATTATGTCGAGCGCCATTCGGTGCCCGGCCACCTCGGCCGGACGCTGGCCGATGGCTGGGCCGCCTTTGACGCGGGACAGTTGGCCGATGCCCAGCGCCTTGGCCAGCAAGCGATGGAAATCGCCCGCAGCGACAGCGAGCAGTTCATCGCCGAACGGCTCTGGCGCCTCTCGCGCGCCCTGCGAGATTGGGTCGAGCGCAACGGCGTCGAAAGCGAAAGCCGCACACAGCAGGCCCTGCTCGATGTCGAAGACCTCTTCACCGAGCTGGAAAACCGCGCTATCAACGGCTTCGCGACGCAGATGCCAAGCACCGAAACCTACCTCAAAGCGATGAGCCAGGGCCTGGTTCAGGGCTTCGCCTCCACGAACACTGCCGCCCTGCGCATCCTCTTCGCCCAGTACATCCTCTCCGGCGTGCTTGACGCCCATGACGGCGCCATCGACGACGCCCGCTTTTGGCAGGCCGCCTGCTTGCGGACCCTGCCCGAAACCGCTGAACGCCACATCGCCCTGCGCAAACTGGATGAATTTATCGAACGCCGCGCCAGCCTGATCAGCGCACAGAACATCTTCGCCGAGCTCACTGGGCCGCACGTCAGCGACAGCCTCGCCGAGCTCATTCGCCAGTTGGAGAGCAATTCCCAGTCCCGCCTCTTGACACCGGGCATCCAAAGCCTGAAAGCGCTGGAATCGGCGCTGCAGGATTGGGCTGACGCCGAGTTCCGCGCGGCCGGCAACAAGATCGAACAGGTGCTGCGCAGCATCACCGAAGCCGAATCCAACGCCAATATCAACTTGCAGGCTTACCGCGCCTGGATGCAGGAGCTGCAGGCGGCGCTGGCCGAATTGAGCGTCAAGCGGCGCAACCTTCTGCAAGAGATTGATCGACAGCTTGACGAGCCACAGCCGGGCATTCGCGACGCCATCCACCTGCAAGCCGATGTCACCGAAGACCTGCTCGGTTACAAACATGCGCAGATGATGCTGGGCTGGCGCGATACTTACGAAGCCTTCCTCGCCATCTACACCGGCGACAAAGGCCGACAGCAAAAGCTTGAAGCGATGGACGAATTTTTCAAGGCGATGTTCATCGACCGCAATCCGGCTTATCCTCTCTTTCGTCATTGGTATCGCCGCGTGGAAGCCATGCCGGCGGAGCCGCCCAAAGCGGAAGAACGCGAGCTCGACGAGCCGCCCGCCACCGCGCCCGAAAGCGCCGAGCACGCGCAGTTGCCCGAGGCGACGCCCCTGCCGGAACCGGAAGCGAAACCGGCCGGGCTCAATCGCTGGATCTTTAATGCCGCTCTGCTCATCGCCGTCGTGCTTGTCATCGGCGGCCTCGTCTCCCTCGCCGGCAGCGGCAGCCTCGATGATATCCTGGCCGCAATCTTGCCCGACTCCGCTCCCACAGAAGCGGCCGCCGCGCCAGAGGACCCGAGCAGGCCCGATGAGGCGGAAGCCGCGCCGGACAGCGATGAACGGGACGCGGCAGCAGCGCAAACCAGCGATTTCCAAGCCGCCGCCGAAGAAGCCGTCAGCCAGGATGAAAGCGCAGCGGCGCCAACGGCCATCCCGCAGGCAACCGCCATGCCCAGCGAGATCCCGACCGTCGCCAGCACCGCCGCGCCCACAGCGATTCTGCCGCCCGATGGCTTGAAGGGCGCGCATAACCTGCTTGATCTGTACGCGAATGCCGCCTCAGCCCCCTTCTGGGACGAAAGCCTTTTCGCGCTGCAGAACGGTTCCTGGCGCCTGGGGCTCAGCGGCGCAACCGACGGCGAGACCATTTTCATGCCCGCGCCCGCCAATCTGCTGGACCGCAGCTATGGCAATGCCGCGCCCGCCCGCATCCGCCGCGTCGAAGCCGAAATCGCCTTGCACAGCACCGACCCCGGTCTGGCGGCGGCCGATGTTTATTTCGGCATCCTCTTGCGCGACGCGGCCGGCGAAAGCGCCGCCGGCATTCAAATTCAGCAGGCCGGGCCCGATGTCATCAGTCTCGCGCTGGTCCACAATGGCGAAGCCGATATCATCAGCCAGCGCTCGGTCAATAATCTGATCACACGCCTGCGCCTCGATCGCGATCCGTCCAGCGGCGCCGTCAGCGCATTCTTCAACGATTCGCAAATCGGCGATCCAATCGGGTTCCTGGCCGCCGGCGCGTCAGTGGAGCCGGCCCTCTTTGTCAAGGACGGCGGCGTGGTCATCGGCGTCTCCGCCTGGGAAATCACGCTGGACTAGAAACATGTCAATGATGTGGAAATTCGTGGCAACATTTACGAAATTGGCAGAAGCCTATAGAAATGTATACAGATGGGCTTGCCAACAGCAGAGTTGTGAAATCCAATGGTCTGATGTAGACTTGTGCCATGCATAATATATTCTGCAATAGTGCTGATCTGCACAATGAGGCCGACGTTGAAGCTCTGTTTGTCGAGCCTCTGATAAAGCAACTTGGATTTCCTAACAATAGGATTCGACGTAAAGCAGCAATTGAGTCTCTTCGCATTCCAAAGGGCAGCAGTGTAGAGCACTACAGCCCCGATTATGTACTGCTTGATTCAATCGGAAAGCCTGTCGTTGTAATTGACGCAAAGCATCCCCATGAAGATCCCAGCAAATATCGTTATCAAGTATCCGGATACGCCCTACTGATAAATCAAAGATTCGATGACAACCCAATCCGTTACTGCATAGTAACCAATGCTCTGAAGACTGAACTGCTTAAGTGGGACATAGGGGAACCGCAGCTTGTTCTGCGATTCAGTAACTTTGACTCCGGTGACTCACAGTTTGCAAATCTTCGCGCAACCGTATCTTATCAGGTATTCAATCAGGAACTGGCGGTGCGTTCTGTCCGCCCCCAATATCGCCGTCCCACGATAGCAGAAATTGTAAGCGCCTTTGAGAAAGCACATAACATTATTAGAAAAAAGCAAAAATACGGACCAACCAAAGCATTCTATGAGCTAACTAAACTGTTATTTGTCAAGTTGCGTCAGGATCAAGAGATTCATGACATCATAAGAGACGGCAATACGCCTCAATCCCATCACTTCTACTTCACGGTCGAATGGATTGAAAGTCAACCAACGGTTAATCCTGTAAATGACCCGTTATTTCGAGACATTCAGTCCAGGTTGGAAACTGAAATCCGCAGAGGGAGAAAAAAGCGGATATTTAACGATAACGAGATTTTGGACCTTTGGCCGTCAACAGTACTGGACGTAGTTCGCTTAATCGAGAGTTATGACCTCCATGGTATAGATGAAGACCTCAATGGTAGAATGTTTGAGACCTTTCTCAACGCAACAGTGCGCGGAAAGGAACTTGGACAGTTCTTTACACCTCGTTCGGTAGTAAAGTATATGACAAGGTCAGCACGGCTCCGTATTGTAGATAGGCAACTACCACGAGTTTTGGATGCCTGCTGCGGTAGCGGTGGATTCCTGATTGAAGCTCTTGCAGAATTGAGCTATGCAATAAGGCAAAGTACACACTTGACAGATACAGAGAGAGACGGGCTGCTTTCCAAACTGCATTCCGACTCTCTCTTTGGTATCGAAGCCAACGACGAGATTGGACGCATTGCTAGACTTAACATGTATCTGCACGGAGATGGTGGTAGTCGGATTTATATTGCCGATTCTCTTGACAAGGACATGGTGAGTGAGAGCGAGATCGCGGCGGACCGCCAGGAACAGTTCGACCAACTCAGAGAATTGCTAGTCGACAAGCGCGTCGGGTTTGACTATATCTTGACCAATCCGCCATTCAGCATGTCATATTCTCGAAACGAGGATGATGAGAAGCGGCTACTTAATCAATATGAGATAGCACGAGGACAATCGACCAATTCCAACGTTCTCTTTTTGGAGCGCTATCATAATCTACTGGAAGAAGGCGGCGAACTACTAACTGTAATTGACGATACTGTTCTAAATGGAGTTAACGCCAAACCCTACCGTGATTTCCTCCGAGAACGTTTCATAGTCAGGCAAATTGTTTCGCTCCCCTTCAACACATTCTTTCGTGCACAGGCAAATATCAAGACTTCAATTCTTCATCTTCGCAAAAGACGTCAAGGAGAAACGCAAGGTGACGTCTTCATGGCAATTACAAATAATGTTGGCCACAACGATCACAAAGCGGATACTCCGCATCGCGATAATCTCCCAGAAGTCTCACATTTGTTCGCAGAGTGGGATGAAAGCGGAAAAGAACCGCATCTCTTTCGTGCCAATGAGGCGAGCGAACCACTTGGATGCGCGTTACAAGTTTTTGTGGTGCGTGGACATGAGCTCCAAGATAGGCTGGACGCCTTCTATTACGCACCAGAACTCAGAGAACTGAGAGGCAAGCTTAATGAAAAGGCAACTGAAAACGATTATGTTTTGAAAACCGGCAAAGACTTTCACATTGTTAGCCGCCTCACTGCTAAGGAGAAAGAGGCGCTGCACGGCGAGATTCTTCGTTACATTGAAATAACCAGTATTACTCGTGATGGCATAATAACTGACTATCAAGAGGCCCCCTACGAAGAATTACCGTCACGTGCTCAGATACGCCTTCAAACCGGCGACGTACTTTTTGCGAAGAACAACAGCTCGAGAGGAACTGCCTTATCTGTGCCAGAGTGGTTGGATGGGCAGTTAGCAACTAGCGGATTTATAAGTGTTCGGCCAGACAACGAGGAAGATTCTTTGTTGCTGTGGTCTGTTTTTCGTTCAGAAATGTGGAGAACTCAAGTGTATTACCTTGCAATTACAGCAAGCCAACCGGAAGTACGCGACCACATATTTCGCGACGAAATGTTGATCCCTTGGCCAGCAACTAGCGAAGTTCGTTCTCAAATTGTCCAAAGTGCGCGAAACGTTCTTCGAGCACGTGAAACAGAGCGACTTGCTTCCGTAGCTAATCAACAATCCGTCGACAGTATCTTTCAATGAGGAAGTTGTCGATTTAGACAAATTATCAATCAGTGCGTTTGTCCAGTAAAGAAGGGCGACCGACTTAGCCGCCCAATTTACATATTCCTCTGTTTCTACTCCGCCACCGTTTCCGGCTCGGGCGCATCGACGCCATTGCCGCTGGTCGCTAACGCCGCGCCGGCGCCAACGCCCATCGTGCTGACAAAGCTCTGGGCGATGCTCGTCAACTCCATCGGCAGCACGAATTTAGTCGACGGGCTGCTGCCCACCTTCTCCAGCATCTCCATATACTGCAGCGCCATCGTCTTGCCATCGACATCGCGGGCATGTTCATGGATCGCCGTCAGCGCCTTCGCGAAACCTTCGGCCGTCAGCAATTGCGCCTCTCGTTCGCCCTCGGCTTTCAAGATCTGCGACTGCTTCTGCCCTTCCGCTTCCAGGATGGCCGATTGCTTGCTGCCCTCGGCCCGGGCGATGGCCGCCTGCTTCTCGCCTTCCGCCAACGTCACCTCAGCACGGCGGTCGCGCTCGGCGCTCATCTGCCGGTTCATCGCATCCTGGATGGCCCGCGGCGGCTCGATCTCGCGGATTTCGACGGTCGTAATCTTCATGCCCCAGCGCTCGGTCGTTTCGTCCAGCTTGACGCGCAGCACATCATTGATCTGATCGCGGCGCGACAGCACATCGTCCAGCACGATATCGCCGATGACCGCGCGCAAGGTCGTGGTCGCGATTTTGCCGGTCGCGTCAACTACATCGCCGACCTTGGTCACCGACGTCTCCGGATCGGTGATGCGATAATAAACCAGAAAATCAATGCCAATAGAGGCGTTGTCCTTGGTGATGGCGGTCTGCGACGGGATATCGATGATCTTCTCGCGCATATCCACCTTGACTGCCGACTCCACAAAGGGGATGACGAAGGTCAAACCCGGACCGCGCACCGTGCTGAAGCGCCCGATGAAGAATATGACCAGCCGATCATATTCCTTGACCGCGCGGATCGAACTCCGCAGCAGCATGAAAACAGCCAGGACGACGATGACAAGCAGCAAACCGCTTGCGCCCGCGCCCAAGGCCTGTGTCAGTTCTCCATTCATGTCTCACTCCTCACTTTCTTACCGCTTGCAAATCCCGAACAATATGGCGGGCGTCTCAGCGAACGCCCTACAAGGAATGGTCTGAGGCGAAACTACCCGTCTGCCAGGCGCTTCGCCTTTTCAACTTGCAGCTCCAGGCCATCCTGCCCCGTCACCACGATCTCGTCGCCGCTCTCCAGCCGCGAGCGACTGCGCGCGGTCCACAATTCGCCATGCACCTGCACCGTGCCCCGATCTTCAATCTCCGCCACCACGCGGCCGCGCTCCCCAACAAGAAACGCGTCCTTCTGCGTCGACGACAGCGTACGCTGCTGCTCGACCACGCGGCGGAGAATCGTCCGGTGATAAGCCCAGGCCACCAGCACGCCGACGGCTATCCAGAGCGCCGAAACCGCGCCCTCGTTGAACAGGAAAAAACTGGCGACCGCCTGCAGCGCCAAGCCGCCAATAGCGAAACGCTCCCACTCCGACTTGAGCAGCGGCAGCAAAAAGAAGAGCGACGCCCCGATCACCAGCGCGATGACCGCGATCCAGTTGGTCGCCACTTGCGCCAGCAAGAACAAAGTGCCCAGGATTAAGGCGGCGCCAGCGATCTCCGCCACACCAGTGCCGGGAATATAAGTGCCGGTCGCGCTGATCCACAGACCCGCCATCAGCAGCAAATAAATCACATTGGGATCAGTCAGAAATTCCATAATCCCGCCCTTACTCAAGCACGGTCGCAACGGCGCATAACACAAGGATCACGATGATGCCCCAGATTCCCAAACTGAGCAAGAATCCAAGTACCGCAAAGACCGCTCCGATCAGCCCGGCCAGCAGGCCAAAGATCGCGCCACGAAAGATGAACGCGAGTATCAGCAGAGCCAAGCAACCCATCAAAGATATCCATTCGCCGCTTCACTTATCAGTATACGGCATAAATTCGCCCGCTCAGCCCCAATTTCTGGGGGGCTAATCGTCAGGCGGGCGCATGCGATAGACGATGAAGCGGTCACGCTCATAATCGACGCTGACGCCGAACCCAGCACGGCGCAGCGCCGCCAGCCAATCCTCATGCGTTTGATCGATCGGCGCGATGAAATAGCGGTCGCCGTCCTCATCCAATGCCAGCGCGCCAGCGACCAGCGCCGCAGGCGTCGGATAATGCACGCGCCGCTTGTCATGCCAGGGTCCCAAATAATATCCCAGCTCCCAACCTAGCCAGGGATCGTAAATCACCGTGGCGACCGGTTTCGCGTTGAGATGAGCGGCCAAGGGGTCCAGCCCGTCATTCGCGCGGCGAGCGGCGCCCAGGCTACCGCCCCGATTCAAGCTCCACATTCCGCTCGCAATCAAGAGAATGGCGAAACCGAAGCGCAGACTTTTCCCGCGCGCAGCTGCCTCCGGCAAGCGCGCCAGTTGCCCGGCGGCGAGAACAATCAGCGGCGGCAGAATCAACAGGAGATAACGACCGTAGAAGTTGAACTGTAAAATCGCGAATACAGCGATGGCGCCCGCGCAGTATATCAGCAGCGCGCGCTCAACGGACGCCATCCGCCGATGCGTTCCAGCCCGGCGCAGCGAGACGAATGCCGCGCCCAAAAGCAGGACGCCCGTCACCAGCGGAGGTCCCAGCAGCCACAAGACCAGCCCGAGCCAGCTGGCAAGCCGCCCGGCCCAGAGCGGCGGAGCAGCCAGCCAGCTGTCCGGCGCATTATTGACCGCCGCCTGCAAGAAGATGCTCGTCTCCGGCCGCGCCATATCCCAAATCAGCAGGGCCGCGCCGCCGATGACGAGCGGCAGCCCGAAGCGAAGCCAATCACGCCGCCGCCCGCCGCCCGCCAGCAAAAGCATCATGACCAACACGGAAAAGAAGACCGCCTGCTGCTTGCTCCAAAACGCCAAACTCAATGCCAGGCCCGCCCCGGACCAGCGGCCGGTCAAGGCGAAAACCAGCGCCAGCGCCGAGCAGAACAGTAGACTCATATCGGTGAAGGCGCTCGCGCCATAAGCGAGCCAATGCGGAGAGGCAACTGTGAGCAAGCCCGCGAAGACCGCCGCCCAGGCGCCGCCATAAACGCGCCCGGCCAGCCGCATCATCAGCGCCGTCAGCAGGATCGCCAGCAGCGCGTTCGGCAGCACCCCGGCGAATTCGCCGACATGGGCGTCAAGCTGCAGCACGCCATCGGCATCAGCCGAGACCGCGACGAAGACCATGCTCAAGGCGCTGACATAAATCGAGAGCGGCGGCTTGTCCAGCGGACCGGGCAAAAGCCAGGCGCCTTTGACCGCCGCCTCGCGCGCGAAGGTCATGAAAAATGCTTCATCGGGGAGAAAGCGATAGTCACGCGCCGCTTGATGAAACTGGAAAAAACTCGCCAGCAGCAGGATGAGCAAGGCCGCGGCGCTGTGCCCCTTCTGCCGAAACAGCCCCTCAGCCAAAGCGCTGCCGCAGATACTCCAGGGCGACGCGATCTATCGAATGGCGATTCGCCTCGGGCTTCCAGCGCATTTCCAGATTCTCATTGCCGATCAGCATGTGAAAGACTTGCTGACAGACCTCGTCCCAACGGCCATTGACCTCGCCGGTCATGTAGCCCTGTTCGATCATCATCGCCTGCAATTCACGCGCGATGTCTTCATCGATCCGCAGTCTGTCTTCCGGGCGCGGCGGCTGAAAATGAAGATGATGCAGCTTCACCAAGGCGATGAGATCGGCCACCGGCTCCTCGGCATCATCCACGCGCAAATCCAGGTAACGATCGTTGTCGCCGCCATATCCGCCGTTGGGGCGCGCCACCAGCACCGCCGCTGATTGCTTGCCGCGCTTGTCGCCGCCGGCCCGCTCGCCAGCGTGCAATGCTTTCACGAGCCGGTCGGCCAATTCGCCTTCCGCCCGCCTGAAGCCGGCCGCCATCGCATCGACCACGGCCACGCCCGCCAGCAGGTTGCCTTGAGCCGAGAAGCCATCGCCCATCAGATGTCCCGCCCAATCGTGGCATTCGCCCCCGGTGTGCGCGGCAACCCCGCCACGCGCGTCCACCAGGGCCACCTGACGCGTCTCACGCCCCTCGTCCGCTTCCAACAGCCGGCTCAGCGCCTCCGCCGCCGAAAGCCCCTCGCCCATCAGCGCCAGGCCATCCGGTCCAAAACCGATCTTGGCATAAGATTGCGTCGCCACCGCGCCAGCGCCCGCCCGCGCCCAGGGCACAACCGCGCCGACCGCCGGAAACTTGCTCGCCACTGCCACGCCCCAAGCATCTTCGTCCGCGCAATGGGCGACAATTGAAAAAGTGTGGATCTGCATCATATTCCTGACCCCCTCCCCAGGCGCAAGATTATAACAGCCGCGCGGCATAGACGGAAAGAGTCGCCGCCGCCATCCGGCAGCGGAACGGACCAACTCCTATAATTCGCTTGGCGCCCTCTGTTTCTCACCTTCAATGAACTTGCTATAATTCATCTGCAATCATAGCGAAAATGGTAGGGGCGAGGCTTGTCTTGCCCTTCTGCCACCCCATTCGTCAGCGGGCGTTTCAGCAAAACGCCCCTACAGACGCCTTGTGTCGCGAGCTCGCTGTTCTGCGTGAGCCGAATTCTGACTGGCAAGGGGCGGTGGCTAAACTGTTCCTGCACTACAAACGGCAAAGGAGCCCCCATGCAATATCGAACGCTCGGACGCACCGGCCTGCGCGTCTCCGTCATGGGCATCGGCGCCGGCGGACCCAGCCGCCTGGGCCAACGCAATGACATGCAAACGGAAGCCGAATCGGTCGCGCTCGTGCTGCGCGGGCTTGACGCCGGCATCAACTTCATCGATACGGCCGAAGCCTATGAGACCGAAGCGATCGTGGGCGCCGCCGTCGCCCAGCGCAATCGCGGGGACATCATCATCTCGACCAAGAAGCGCCTGCGCGGCGAGAATATCAGCGCCGCTGAACTGCGCGCCGGCTTGCATGACAGCCTGCGCCGCCTGCGAAGCGACTATGTCGACATCTATCATCTGCATGGCCTGCGGCCCCAGCAATACAGCTACTATGCGGAGCAGATTCTGCCCGTCATGCAGGAGCTGCGAAACGAAGGCAAAATCCGCTTCATCGGCGTCACCGAAAACTGGAGCGGCGATCTCGAGCATCAAATGCTGCGACGCGCGCTTCTCGACGGCTGGTGGGATGTTGTCATGGTCGGATTCAACTTGCTCAATCAGACCGCGCGCGAAACCGTTCTGCAGCCCGCCATCAAGAATGATATCGGCGTCCTGATCATGTTCGCCGTGCGCCGCGCCCTCAGCCAGCCGGAGGTGCTGCGGTCAAGCCTCGAACAGCTCATCGCCGCCGGTGAAATCGACAAGCGCGACATCAATCTTGAAAATCCGCTTGGCTTTGTTGTGGAACAAGGCGCCGCCGCGGGCATTCCCGATGCCGCCTACCGCTTCTGCCGCGACGAGCCGGGCACACACGTCATTTTGTCCGGCACGGGCAATCCGCAGCATCTGGACGCCAACCTGGCATCATTCGAGCGCCCGCCCCTGCCACCTGAAATCAGCGCCCGCCTCCGGCAGATCTTCCGCCAGGCCCGCTCCGTCACCGGCGGCTGATTATCACGCCCCCCCATCCCCGGCCCCTTCTTGCCATCTCTATGGCGGGCGGGTTTGGGGTGAGGGAGCAAAACAAAAAGAGGCAAGCCTTTCGACTTGCCCCTTGTATAGACTTGACTTGCTTTTGGATTAGTGGCCGCAGCCGTAGCCATCGAAGCCGGCTACCGACATCGGCGCCGCTTCCGTCACATCGATATCGATATTGAGCGTGCCGTTGCTGCCGCCTTCGGCATGGCTCACCACCAGCGTATACTGCCCGCTGGCTTTGATCTTGTAGTCGCTGATGACCGAGTCGTATTCGCTGCGCGATATATCGTCATCGCCGATCAGCGCTTTTCCGTTCGGCCCGATCAAGATGATCAGCGGGTCGACAAAGCCCGGCTCAACCGTGTCCACCGCGATATCAATTGTCTGACCGCGCTTGGCGATAAATGGAACGCTGTAAACCCAGCCTTCGCGCATCGGCAGCTCGAAGTCGCTGTCGCCCTCCAACTCGGCATGGAACAAGGTGCGATTGCGGTTCAGCATCGCGTAGCGGTAGTAATCGGCCGCGCTCGCTTCCGGCTGTCCCATCTCTTCGTAGGTGATCCCGCGCGAAAGATAAGGCAGGGAATAGCTGTCGTCCAATTCCATCGCCAGGCTGATGTGGCTGAGCGCGGTTTCATGCTCGCCAAGATAGCGATAGGTAACGCCCAGCCAGTTCATCGCTTCCGCATCATGACGATTGACGTTCAGGGCGCGCTCGAAATTCTCCAGCGCAACCGCATAATCGCCCGACATCAAAGCGCGGTAGGCATCCGCCTTGTAACGGGCGCCGTCATTTCCCTGGGTGAACATGCCGGAGATATCGAAGGACAACTCAACGCGGCCCTCGGCGCTGCCGCCGGCATGGCTCAGGATCACGGCGTATTCGCCGGTCACAGGCGCGCGGAACTGCACGTAGCTGTCCCACCATTCGCCGGTGTCGTCATTGGCGGTCAAGGGGCGGCCATCCGGATCCAGTATCAGGACCAGGGGGTCGGCATCCAGGTCACGCTGACTGCTGATGGCGCTGAGCACAATCTCTTGACCGGCGCTGGCGGTGAAGGGGAAGACATAGACGACGCCTTCCGACATCGGCACTTCAAGGCTGCCCTCCCAGGCCAGGTTGTCATTGCGGATGACATTGGTCTTGATGCGCTTGATCCACTCGACATAATCCTTCATCGCCGAGTCCAAATCGCCCATCTTCTCAAAGACAATGCCGCGATTCAGATAAGGATAATCAGCGTCCGGCGCAAGCGACATCAGCTTGTTGCAATCGGCGAGCGCGCGCTCATATTCGCCGATCTCGCTGTATGCCCAGCAGCGGTTGTTCAAGGAAGCCAGATCGTCGGCATTATGCTGCAAGACGGCCGTGTAATCCTGCGCCGCCAAGGCATGCTCGTCAACCATGCTGTAGGCGTAGCCGCGCGCGAAGACCGTGTCCAAGTCCGCCTCGCCTTCCGCGATCAAAACATCGTACAGCGCGATCGCTGAACGATACTCTTCGTTGGAAAGGCTGGACCAAGCCATATTCTTGGCCGCGCTGGCGCTCAGAATGCCCGTCGGCAAGGAAGACCCTTCCGCTGCCTGCGCAATGGCTTCCGCCGCTTCCCGCAAGGCGGCCTCCTGAATGGCGATTATGGCTTCCAGCTCGGCAACCACAGCGTCGCTGTTGTCTTCTACTGGTGTTGCCGGCGCCAGGAACCCGATGGTGACCACGACAGCAACCAGCACCAACAAACCCTCGATGATAAGAGCGCTTGGGCGCTGGCCGAAGACGCGGTCTTTGAGTGAACGTTTGGGAATATCATATTCCGGATACAACTTCTTCATAATTGACCCCCGTTCTTTCGGCTACCGACCACTGAACGAATCTACTTGCCGCTTAGTATAACACATCTGACTGCGCAACCGTCAAGCTGCTTCGTCAGTTTGCTACCCACGTTATCCATGCGCCGCCAACACAGCGCCGCCGGTCAGCCGGCGATATTGCTCAAAGCTCGCCTGCGCCGCCGCCTGATGCCCTAGTGTAGCGTATACTTCGCCAATATCCAAATACATCTTCGCATACGAAGAACCGATCCGCAGCGCCTCTCGAAAATGCGGCAGCGCCTCGCTCGTCTTCCCCCGCGCGACATGGACGCGGCCCAGGTTGTAATGCGCCAAGGCATTCACTTCCCCATATTCCGGCGCGTATGACAGCGACAAGCGGCAATCCGTCGCCGCCGCCGCATAATCGCCCATCTCAACCTGCAGCCAGCAGCGATTCTCCAAAGCGCTCGCAAACTCGCCCCGGCTGACCGCGCTTTCCAGCGCGCGCTGACAATGCGCCTTCGCGCGCGCAAAATCCTTTGATTCGCCATAAGCCCAACACAAGGCATTGTGTCCGTCGAAATCCGCCGGCCGCCGCTCAAGCAGCCTGCGATAATCCGCCTGCGCTTCGATGTATTGGCGGGTCTGCATATTCACGTAGCCGCGCCAGGCGTAGCTGCTGCCGGCATCAGGCGCTGCCTTAATCAACCAGTCGAATATCGCTTTCGCCGCTGTCATGCGCCCGGCAGCAATATAATCAATGCCCAGCGATCTCGCGAAGGCTAGCGGGTCGCGCGTCTCCGATTCGACCTCATCTTCTTTGACCCGTTCGCCCGGCGTCACATCGGCGGATGTCGCCCGCTCGCCATCCAAAGGATCGAAGAAGTCAAAGGCGGCGCCGGCCGCCACTGTAATCACAATTGTCATGACGATCTCAATGATGATCGCGCTCCAGCGCTGCGAGAAAAATCGCTGGATGAGATTCTGCTGCGGCACATCGTATTTGGGATAATTATCGTACATACGCCGACCTGTCGACTCACTTAGATACAGTGTAACGCAAGTTGCCGTCATTCTGCCAATACTTAATCGACGTTTGCCTGACGATAACCGCGCGCCGCCCCCAATTTGCCCAAGATCAGCATGGAAATGCCCGGCGGTCATTCCTGACTGCATATTCAGCAGACCGCTGCCTGTCAATCTCGCCCAACGCTGCGGCCGACACTTTCAAATACATTTCGACCGCCGGCAAACCTCATATACCAAGGCATCGTGTTACAATGTCCCCATCATTTGAACAGCATTATCTCTAGGAGCGACGACCCTTGAACGACCGGCATATTCGGCAGCAGCTCGTCAAGGCCTTGAGCAAACGGCAAGCGCATCAAAGCTTTGAAGCCGCAATTGAAGGCTTCCCGCCGGCGCATTTCAACACCATGCCGGCCAACCTGCCCTATTCTTTCTGGCATCTGCTCGAACACATGCGCATCGCCCAGGCCGACATCCTCGACTACATCGAAAATCCGCAATACCAGTACCTGGATTTCCCCGCTGATTATTGGCCCGCGCCGGAGGCCCAAGCGGACAGCGCCATCTGGGGGCGAACCATCGACGCCTTCCGCGCCGATCAGGCTGCCCTGGTCGCTATCGTGCAGGACCCGGCTCGCGATGTCTGCGCGCAGATTCCCCACGGCGAGCCCGGCCACAGCATCATGCGCGAAATCCTCGTGGTCGCCGCCCACAATTCTTATCACATCGGCGAGTTCGGCTGCCTGCGCGGCACGCTGGATCTGTGGTGATTGAAGGCCGATTGAGCTCGAGATCTACGACGTCTGTAAGGCTTCTGTTTATGCGATATACTTAAGCTGCTCTGAGTTGATGTGAGGAACATGATGGCAGTTGAAACCCCGGTGCGTCTCACCGTCGAGGAATACCTCGCCTGGGAAGAAAAGAACTTCGAAAAACATGAATACATCGACGGCGAGGTACGCTGCATGGCAGGAGCAAACCGCAGACACAACCGGATAGTCTGGAATCTGGCCACACTTATCGCACTGGAAATCGATGAATCCAGATGCTCTGCGTTCATTGCGGAGATGAAGGTAAAGTCGGCCGGGTTAAAGGAAACACATTATTTGTATCCCGACTTGTGCGCTGTGTGCGGCGAAGAACGTTTCGAGAGCGCTAGCGAAATCGTGTTGCTAAATCCTGTCCTGGCAATTGAAGTTTCTTCGCCATCTTCGCTGGTGCATGATCACGGTGAGAAGCGGGATCTATATTTCGATGTCCCCTCAATCCAAACCTACCTCATCATCGACCAGCACCGCGTCTGCGCCGAACTGAATATCCGTTCCGAATCCGGCTGGCAGGCGACATCATTCGAAAAGTTGGACGATGTCGTTCCGATTGAAGTCTTGGATTGCAATCTGCCACTGGCGCAGGTTTACCGCGGCATCAGGTTTGAGCCTCAGGTTGATTAGCCCTTGAGCGCCTCCAAGAGCAAGCGCAAAGCCGCCTCAACGCTGGCCGCCTTGTTGCCCATCCGATCACTCGCCCAAACACGCCGCTCCACCCGCAGCAGCCCAGCAGGACCCGCCAAGCCAATATAGGTCAAGCCGACCGGCTTCTCGGCCGTCCCGCCGCCGGGCCCGGCGATACCGGTCACGCTCAAGGCGAAATCCGTACTGAAGACCGTCTGCGCGCCAAGCGCCATCTCCGCCGCCGTCTCTTCACTGACCGCGCCATACGCTATGAGCGTCTCCTCACGCACGCCCAGCATCTTCATTTTGGCATCATTGGAATAAGTGACCAGGCCGCCTTCGACATACGCCGAGGAGCCCGCGCAATCCGTCAGCGTGCTAAGGACCAGCCCGCCCGTGCAGGACTCCGCCGCGCAGACGGTGCCGCCCCGCTCAATCAAAGCCGCGCCGGCGCGCCGCGACAGGTCCGCCAGGTCAGGCGCCACTAGACCTGTACCAGGATCAGCGTATTGCCCTCGCAATCCTTCATCATCACGAAGCGGCCCCAAAATTGCGTCTCCGGCTCGCCCAGGAACTCGACGCCTCTTTCCTTATACAAGCGATAGGTTTCGTCAACGTTCTCGCACTGCAGCGTCAATGATTGCGATTGCTGGAAAGTCGAGCGGTAATGCTCCCAATTGTCGTCAAACTTATAGAGCACGATCTCCGTCTCCGCCCCCGCCGGCTTCACCGACAGCCAGCGAGAATCGGCGCCCGGCCATAGTTCGTTGTCGGCCGTGCATTCCATGCCCAGCTTCTCGGTATAAAAGGCCTTCGCCCGATCCTGATCTTCGACAAATATCGATACCGTGCCCACGCGGCTGATCATCGTCCATCTCTCCTATAGTGTATTATTGTAGGGGCGACATATCATGTCGCCCGTTTCCCAAATTCTAATGTTGGGTCGGTCGGCTCGCTGCCTAGCCCTAAGCCCGCTGCCCCAGGACAATCTGATTGCCTTCCGAATCGACCAGCATGGCGAAGCTGCCCCAATCCTGCACCTGCGGCTCGCCCAGAAACTGCACGCCCTTCGCCGACAGCTCGCGATAAGTTTCCATGATGTCATCGCAATGCAGCGTGAAGCACTGCGGCTTGCCCATGGCCGCGCGATAATGCTCCCACTGCCCGCCCATCGGGAAGAGTGTCAACTCGGTCGGGCAGCCCTTGGGCGCCACAGTCAGCCAGCGGATATCCGCGCCGGGGAACATCTCCGTGTCGTTGATCAACTCAAAGCCGAGCTTCTCGGTATAGAAAGCCTTCGCCCGCTCCTGGTCTTCCACGAAGACAGTCACTGTCGCAATTGTGGTGATCATGATGTTTTCTCTCTGCGCCTCTGCAACGCTTTCTTTGCTGACCCCCTATCCGGGAAGTCGTCTGCAGGCGAGTCGCCCGCGTCCAAATGATTTAGAATTCGACAGGCGAGCCACCGCCCCGCCCCTACAGATTCTTGTTTTCGTGGGATCGTTATTTTGGGTGAGCCAAGCCCTGACCTGCGAGCGGCTATGGAGAATTGAATTGGGTGGCGCGGCCGCCCTACTTATTCTCCACGCTCTCGCTCAAGAACGCGCTGTAGCCATTTTCCGGATCATTCCGCACCACCAGCATGCGCTTCCCACCTACATGCGAGATGCCCGGCACCTCGTAGGCTTTGGCCGGATTGCCCTGGCTGTCCAGCCGGTTGCACCAGTAAATGTGATCATCGCGCTGCCAGAGATAAATCACCGGCACATCATCAACCACGATTTCCATGCGCTTGCGGTTGAAGGGGGCGAAGCGCGGCGGATGAAACCAGGGCACCCAGGCGCCGTCCGTCTTGGGCGTCTTCATCGAAACCGCGCTCTGCGGGAGGATCTCCTTGCTGTCCCGCGGCGATTCCTGGTTGATGAACTTAATCGTCTCGTCGGTGGTGTTAAACACTGAAGTCAATTCTGTCACCGGCATAGCTGTCCTCACTGCAACTGAGCCTTCATTGATCGCTTGTCCGGTCAAACCGATGCCTTTGCCAAGCAATTCGACAGTCTTGGCAGCGCCCTTGACCATTTGACCGAGTAACTTCAATCCATCCATCGCATCAGTACCGGCGGCTTCCATTTCGTTCGTTCCCGTATTATACACAAAGAAGACCGGCTCATTGACGCGCCTACTTTCCTATACGCAGCCTCTCACGAGTCCGTTGCCGTTCCGCAACCTTGAAAGCAGAGCGTTTCACTATAAGAAAATTTCGTTACGCACACAGAAGGCTCTGTGACCTCTGTGCGTTCCTCTTTTCCTCTGTAGTGAAAAATGCTCCTGGCTCGCGACTTGCCAGCCGCTTTCATTTACCCGCGATATGATCGGCGCTCCGCATATAATCCACCGACGCCGCAATCAGCTCGCGCAGCACATCGAGATCCACATCCGCCAGCTTGTTGATGTACAGGCAGGAGCTGCCCGTTCGATGCTTGCCCAGCTTTGCCATCAGGGCTTCGTAGCGCTCGTGCCCGCCCATGATGTAGAGCGTCAGAGCCTGCTTGCGGGGCGCGAAGCCGGTCAGCATAAAATCGCCTTCCCGCCCGCTGGCGTAGCGGTAATGATAACTGCCGAAGCCGACGATGCTCGTCCCCCACATTTCAGCCGGCTCGCCCGTCGCCTCTTCCATCATCTTCAGCACAACCAGCGAATCTTCCCGCCGGCGCTTGTTCTCGACTGATTCGAGATAAGCCATCACATCGCCGTCATTGCGCTGCGTCTTGTTCTCCGCCATGTCTCGTCCTTCCTTCCGCCGCTGGCCAAAAAGAACGCTGATCAGCCTATGCCATTTGTAGGGGCGACCAATCTGGTCGCCCAAAAAACACTTGGCGCGACTGCGATCGAAGTCCCTCCCGGAAGCCTCGGGTCGCGTAGACACTGACCTCCGGGAGGGATTTAGGGTGGGGTTGGCCGTTCCTCACCATCCTCCACATCCAGATCACCCAAGTCAATCTGCGGCGTCTCCGCCGGCGCTGGCTCGCTGATCACTGTCTTCACATCGGCGAAATCCAAATCCGCGCTCGCCGACCCGGTCGCCGCCTGCATCAGCAGCGTCAGCCGCTCGGCCATGCTCGACGGGTCCGGATGGATGCCATCCTGCAGCAGCGCCGTCTCAAAGACCTGCTCCACCACTGTGTCAATCAGCCCGGCATCGCCGCCACCCGCGATCATGCCGCTCAGATTGTGCATCAGCGGATGCCGCGGATTCAACTCCAGCGCCTTGACCGGCAGCTCGTAATCTTTGTCCAGCAAGCGGTTGATGCGGTACATATAGCGGTTGCTGCTGTCGTCCTCGCTGACCAGCCGCGCCGGACTGCCCACCAGGGTCTTGCTATCGCGCACATCGCTCACGCGCGCCCCCAAAATCGCCTTGACCCGCTCCGTCAAAGCAGCCAGCGAGTCCAATCCCAGGCCAGCCTGGGCTGACTCTTCCTGTTCGGGCGCCGCGCCGACGTCTTCCAGATCCAGCTCGGCCGAATCGACGCTGACCAGCTTGCGCCCCTTAAAATCGGCCAAGCCCATCGGCAGCATGGCATCGACCGGATGGGTGAAATATAGCACCTCGATGCCGCGCTGGCGAAAAGCGTCCAAATGCGGGCTGCGAGAGCCGCTGGCATAATCATCCGCCACTACATAATAGATGTCGTCCTGGTTCTCCGACATGCGCTCGACATAGTCATCCAGCGTATGAAAGGCGCTCGGGTCATCATCATGCGTCGTCTGGAAGAACATCAAGGGCTCGAGGTCGCTCCGGTCCTCGGTGTCAATCACCAGGCCCTGTTTCAAATAGGCGCCAAATTCCTGGAAGAGCGTCAGGTACTTGTCGCGGTCATTCTTCGCCATCCGCTTCAACTCGGACAGAACCCGCCGCGTGATCGTCCGCTTCAAGCTGGCCATCACCCGCGTCGCCTGGATGCTCTCCCGCGTGACGCTCAGCGGCAGGTCTTCGCTATCGACCACGCCTTGCACGAAGCTCAGATACTCCGGCAGCAAATCGCGATTGTATTCCTCGATCAAGACCTTGCGCGCATAAAGCTTCAAGCCGGGCTCGCTGCGCGGGCTGAACATATTCTGCTGGCCGCTGCCGGGGATGAAAAGCAGCGCGTAGAACTGCATCGGCACATCGGCGCGCATGTGAATGTGATGGCTCGCGCCGGCGAAATCCATCGTCAGCATTCGGTAGAAGCTGTCGTATTCCTCGTCCTCCACCTCAGACGGCGCCCGCCGCCAGATCGCCTGCTGCTTGTTGGCCGGCTCTTCATCATCGCCCACGAAAATGGGGAAGGCGACATAATCCGAATGCCGCCGGATGATGTCCTTGATACGGAAGCCGCGCGTGAATTCCTCTTCATCGTCTTTGAGGTGAACCACCACCTCGGTGCCGCGCAGATCCTTTTCTGCCGTCTCCAGCGTATAATTCGTGCCACCGGTCGCCGACCACTTGACCGCCTCGTCTTCGGGCCGAAAAGAACGCGAAATCACATCCACCTGCTTGGCCACCATAAAGGCGGAGTAAAAGCCGACGCCGAACTGCCCGATGATGGCGGCGGCGCTCTCCGGCCGCTCCCGCATCGCCTCGATGAAGGCCTTGGCGCCTGACTTCGCGATCGTGCCCAGCCCGGCCATGATCTCAGCGCGGTTCATGCCGATGCCGGTGTCGCTGACCGTCAGCGTCTTCGCCTCCTCATCGAATTCGATATGAATCTCCAAGTCGGCTTGCGGATCCTGCACATCGTCATTCGTCAGCATCTCGAACTGCAGCCGATTCAATGCGTCCGAGGCGTTCGAAATCAACTCGCGCAGGAAGATCTCTTTCTCCGTGTACAGCGAATGAATGAGAATATTGAGAAGCTGCTGCGTCTCCGCTTGAAAACTATGTTGTTCGCTCATCGTCCTTCCTTGCCATTGACCATATCGCCCCTGTTTTATCACAGTCTTGTGAAGTTAAGTACATGCGGGGAGTTCAGTTTCTTGCTGAAACGAGAAATTCGTAAAGCTCCTTCTTAGAGTTACGTTTGCGAATGCGTTCGATTCGGACGTCGGTGAACCCAACACTGGACATCATTTCAGCGTACAACTGCTCAACAGGAATTACAGTCTCATAAAACTTGGAGTTTCCAACAATATAATGGAGCGTCGCATCTTCAGCCAAGTGAGTTTTCAAGCTGCAAAAGTGCATGAACATATCATCCATGTATTTGTGAATATAATTGGCAAGAACTTGGCTTTCGGTCGCGACGGCGCTGACAAGTCTATCCAACGAATCCGACTTGAAATCGTTCTTCGATATCCATGTGGCTAATCGGCTTGTGGCAATACCCCAGGTTCCTCCAATTGCCTTCCAATCCAATTCACCTGCTTCGCGCGCTTCACGCAGATATCCAAGCCAATACATATACGGACGAAGCTCACGAATGTAGCTCATACGATTTGAGTAAGGCGGAGAAGTAATAACGCAATCGTATGGTGTTCTGGTCGGCACAGCAAGCGAACGCGAATCCGTTTCTATGATTCTAACTTCCCCGGCGATTTTCTTAGAAGCCGCTCTAACAACTCTAGAAACATTTTCTAGGTAAGCTGAAGTCATCATTGCAGTTTCATCAAACAAAGCCTGCTCGGATTCCTTGAATGACATTGATTGATGATTAAAGGCGGCGTTGGACCATTCAATCAATAATCTGCAAAACGCAATCAGCAACAAATTACGGACAGGATCAGTTATCTCGATTTCGCATATTTTCTTATAGGTTTCAGCAAGAACTAGCAACCTTCCACTTGACCACCAGCGATGGATCTTGTGAATCGGGGGCGTCCAGGTCGCGCTATTTCGTTTTCCTGTCTTCACAGTATCCACGATTATGTTCGCATACCGCGTCGCATGAATTAAATCGGCGTAACTGTATCGCGCTGTCTTGACTCCTGCCAGCCAAATCAAAAATGGGTTGATATCGACCAAAGTCGCGTTTATGCCAAGCTCAGCACAGGCCAGGCCCGTAGTGCCTGTCCCAGAAAATGGATCGAGGACATGTCTGGCATCGCCGTTACTCTCTAAAATATCAAAAACCAGTTTGACAGAATACGCGGGTGTAAGGCGAACCCATCCATGCCGACCCTTCTTGATGTTTTCCTTAAAGGTTAAGTCCGCGCGCTGCTTAATCATTGTCATTGGCCTTGAGCAAACTATCTAACACGTCACGAGTAAATTCGCGAATCACGTCGGCGTTGCGTTCAAAAAACGACGCCAGATCGTAGCCGACAACATGTGTCATAAACGCAAACGTTGATGTTAATGGGTCATTACTCAAGATTCCGCGCAATACAAGCCACTTCCCTCTTTCATATCGTTCCATGATATCGCTGTCAATTTGACTTGACAGAACAGCAAGCACAGGAAGATATCCTTGCGTATATGCTTCGGCAGCGTTCGCCATATCAGCATTTTGACGCTTGGAGTCCTTACTCTTGTATCCTTGCCTTACTTCGAGAACGATTCCTTGCATCGCGCTTGCTACTCGTGGATTAACCGAAAGATATTCACTTGTTGCCGTCATCCAATCCGTTACCTTCCGGCGTTTCACCTGGTCGGATATATGTTGAGGCGAGACTCGGCCATCAAGTTTGAGAGTTCGTTTCCGTCCGGCATCTGCCTCAAGCTGATAAGACCAGGTTGCTTGGTCTTCTGTTAAATCAAATTCATCTTGCAGTATCCTCCGTATGAGTTCTTCGCTTCCTAAACCTATTTGGCGATATACAGAAGTTATGCCACCCGCCGCCTTGTGTGCAGAATAAATTAAGGGATTGTCCAGCCCAAACCAAACATAGAATACGTCTTCACTATAAATCTGGCGAAATGTCTGATAGTCGATTCCCTCTCGACCACGTCCAAATTTAGGTTTGTACATCTTGCACACTTCAAGACGGTCAAAAATGATTTTGAGGTATTTGCTGTCTCGATCAGACATTACGTAGCAAGACCTTTCACAACATTTACTCTAGGTAGCTTACAGTAAGATTCGGTTTAGCAAAACACTTCTACAATACAGACCTGCCCCCTACCCCGGCAGCCAGGGCTCAGCGAAATACTGCCCATCCGCCCCCTCGGCGATCCAACCCAGCGCGCCATCGTAATCCACTTGAAACCAGGTATATGGCCCGGCGCAGCGCGCGCCATCCAGCACCAGGAATTCCTCCAGCGGCGCCATCCGACCGATCACATCGAAGTCCGTGCCCGGGCCCGCCCGCAGGTTCAGCCACTTGCCATCCTCCGTCAGCGTGACCCGCCCGCGCTCGCCCACAATCAGAAAAGACTCCAGCGTCCCCTCGCAAAAGACATGCGGCGTCAAGGTGGGATAGACTGCGACTGTCGCCGGCCGCGTCGATGTCGCGGTCGCTTCCGGCGTCAAGCGCAGCAGGGTGGTCGCCGTCGGCGCATCCCCTCCCCGCGCGCAGCCCGCCAACAGAACCACCGCCAACAGACAAAATACGAAGGATCTCATGCGCCCATTCTATCCCAGACGCTCAGAAACGGAATGAGTGCAGGGACGAGCCGGCGGCGCGCCCGTCGATGCCATTGACAGCCATTCATGTTTCGCTCGATTTACCGGTGTCCGCCAAGAAGGGCAGCATGTCCAAGCCAGGCGAAACTGCTATACTCCACGCCAGTCTGCCGAAAAACAGCCGGAGAACCGACCCGATGAAAGCCGTCCAGATTATCGCCCGCGGCCAGTGCGCCTTTGTCGACGCGCCCAAACCGAGCCTGCAGCCGGGCAGCGCCATCGTCAAAACCCTGCGCCTTGCCCTCTGCGGCAGCGATGTCCGTCATATCCATTACTTGCCCGACCACCGTTATCCCTCAGCAATCGGCGAAACCGGCCACGAGATGGTCGGCATCGTCGAAGCCATCGACTCCACATTTGATGGCGGCAGCGTCAAACCGGGCGACGCCGTGCTTTGCCTCGCCCCCGATCACCGCGCCATGCAGGAATACTACCGCGCCCCGATCGACCGCCTGCTACCCATCGCCCCCGGCACCCCGCTCGAGCATGCCGTCCAGGCCCAGCAATTCGGCACCGTGCTCTTCGCCGCCAAGTTCCTGCCCGACCTGCGCGGCAAGACCGCCGCCGTCATCGGCCAGGGTTCCGCCGGCCTCTGGTTCAATCTCGCCCTGCAGCGCCGCAACGCCGCCAAGATCATCGCCCTCGACCTCAAAGCCTATCGCCTCGCCTACAGCAAAACCTATGGCGCCACCCACACCCTGCACAACGCCGATGGCTCAACCGCCGACGCGCTGCGCGAAATCAACGGCGGCCAACTGCCCGATGTCGTCATTGAAGCGGCCGGCGAAGAAGAATCGATCCGCCTCGCCATCGATATCGCGCGCGAAAACGGTTTCGTCCTCTACTTCGGCGTGCCCCGCTTTGAGACTATGGACTTCCCCATCTTTGAGTACTTTTGGAAGTCGCTCACCGCCCGCTCCAATGTCGGCACGATTCAAGAACCGAACCACGTCAGCACGCGCCAGGCGCTGCAATGGATCAGCGATGGGACGGTCCCGGTCGCGCCCATGATCACGCATACCTTCAAGTTTGAAGATGTCTTCGAGGCTTATGAGCTGCACCGCATCCAGGACGAAGGCGCGGTCAAGATCGTGATTGACATGGAGGGCTAACCAAGAAAATGAGCGCGCCCGACGGCATCTGCCAACTGGTCGAGAAGTTCGACCGCGACAAGCCCGACAGCGAAACCGAGTTGCGAGACTGGTATGTCGATCCGCTTTTCGCGGCGCTGGGCTGGGATCTACGCGCAAAACAGCAGGTGCGGAAGGAACCGAGCATCAAAGTGCGGGAAGCGGGCCTCGAACGATCCAAGCGGCCCGATTACAGCTTCCATATCGGCAACACCAGGCATTTCTTCGTCGAGACCAAAATGCCGCATGTGAACCTGGCGGGCAACTCCACGCCGGCTTTTCAGTTGCGGCGCTATGGTTATTCGGGCAAAACACCCGTCAGCGTCTTGACCGACTTTGAAGAATTCTGTGTCTACGACTGCCGAATCGAACCACATCAAAAAGACCCCGCGGCAACGGCCCGCCTGCTCTATAGTCGATACACCGACTACATCGACAAATGGGACGAGCTTGAATCGCGCTTCAGCCGCGAAGCCGTGGCCCAAGGCGCGCTGCGCGAGTGGGTCGAGGGCGAGCGCGTCCGCGGCATCCTAAGCGTCGACCAATCTTTCCTGCGCAAGATGGAAGAGTGGCGCGAACTGCTGGCGGCAGACATCGCCCTGCACAATCCCGGCCTCAGCCAGCGCCAACTCAATTTGCTGGTGCAGCGCACGATTGACCGCATCGTCTTCCTGCGCATCGCCGAAGACCGCGACATTGAAGCGTATAGACGCCTGCGCAGCGCCGCCGGAGAGGGCAGGCAAGTCTACGAAGCGTTGAAAATCCTCTTCATCGAGGCCGACGACAAGTACAATTCGGGCTTGTTTAACTTTGGGGCAGATGAACGCGCCAGCCAGCCCGACCGCGATTCGCTGAAGATCCACATCCCCGACGAGCCGCTGCGCCACATCATCAACAATCTGTATTTTCCCTCCAGCCCCTTTGAATTCTCCGTCATGCCGCCCGAAATTCTGGGCCAGGTATACGAGCAATTCCTCGGCAAAGTCATCGAATTAAGCCCTGGCGGCGCGGTCAGCGTCGAAGAAAAGCCCGAAGTGCGCAAAGCCGGCGGCGTCTATTACACGCCGGCGTACATCGTCGACTACATCGTGGAAAACACCGTCGGCGAGCTGCTCAAAGAGAAAACGCCCGACGAGGCCGCGAAACTGCGCATCCTTGACCCGGCCTGCGGCAGCGGCTCCTTCCTCGTCGGCGCTTATCAATGCCTGCTGGACTGGCACTTGAAATACTATCAAGAGCATCCCAATCAGTTCCGCAATCGCCGCCGCGAAACCGCCGACGGCATGATACTCACGACCGCCGAAAAACGCCGCATCCTGCAAGACAACATCTACGGCGTCGACCTCGACCAGAACGCCGTCGAAGTCAGCAAGCTCTCCCTGCTGCTCAAGATGCTGGAGAACGAAGACGGCTCGGACGCCACCGGTTTGCAGACGGTCATGTTCTCGGCTGGCGAGCGCATCCTGCCCGACCTCAGCGACAACATCAAATGGGGCAACTCCCTCATCGGCAGCGACTACTTCCGCGGGACGCAGGCGGGTCTTTTTGATGATGAAGAAGCCATGCTCAAGGTCAAAGCCTTCGATTGGGAGAGCGAGGCTGGCTTCGGCGCGATCATGGCGGCGGGCGGCTTTGATGCTGTGATTGGGAATCCGCCTTATGGAGCCGCACTTTCTACCATCGAAAACGATTATCTCTTAGAAAACTATCAGCTTCAAAACTACCAATTAGATAGTTATCTTCTTTTTTTGGAAAAGTCCCAAACATTAGCGGCCAACGCCGGACTTATCGGAGTAATCGTTCCTAATACTTGGTTGTTGAATTTGATGACACCAGACATTCGACGATTTCTTATAGACAACATTTCAATCAAAAATATTGTGCACTACATGACGCCTGTCTTTAGGGATGCAACTGTAGATACACAAGTCAATATCTTTATGAATCGGAAACCCGCAGATAATCACGAGGTCGAAATCTCAATAATCACCAAGTCGGGGAATTACATTGAGCATAAAGTGCCTCAGACCTTCTGGAAGAATCGTCAAGGGCAACCAATCAACATTTTCCTACGCGCAGAGTATTTGCCGATAGTTGAAAAAGCTGGCCAATTCCGGAATTTGGACACCATTTTCAAAACTACTCAAGGCACAAAGCCCTTTCAGACTGGAAAAGGGAAACCGAAACAGACACGTCAGATTGTGAATGACAAGCCTTTTGTTGCTACGGTGGCAAAAGATTCGAGTTTTCGCCCACTTCTACGCGGCAGCCTTATCCAGCGATATCAGAACAAATGGGAAGAAAACTACTATATCAGCTTCGGTGATTGGCTAGCCGAGCCGCGTTATTCAGCAAACTATGATGCCCCGAGCAAAATAGTAATCAGGCAAACCGGCGACAGTTTAGTAGCTACATTGGATGAAGAACAATTCATCGTACGTGACAATCTATATACCATTGTCCAACGAGAAAACGTCACACTGTCGCTGAAATACTTGCTCGGATTACTCAACTCCAGATTCTTATGCTGGTTCTATCAGAGAGTCATTAATCATGAAGTTGGCGAGGCTTTAGCTCAAGTCAAACGTGGGCATATCGCCCAACTCCCAATCAGCGAAATCGACTTCGACAATCCAGCCGATGTCGCAATGCACGACAAGATGGTCGAACTCGTCGATGAGATGCTTAAGCTGCACAAGCAACTCCCCGCCTTGACCGGCGAAGGCCGCCGGATTACGGAGGCGCTCATTGGCACAGTCGATAGCGAAATCGACGCGCTTGTTTATGAGCTGTACGGGCTGAGCGAGGATGAAGTGGCGATTGTGGAGGGTGGGTGAGATTACTGATGTCTTGTCAGCCAATGATTTTGAAATCGCGCGGCATGCATAGCTCTCGCTCGGTGTCCTCAATCAAGCCCGTAACAGACAGTAACCTATTGTACTTGTGCGCTGTAAGGGCTTCGTTGTATTGCTCTTTGTCCAGCTTCACGACGACCTTGCGCGTCGTGCCATCATCCTTGTTCCATTCTACGGTCACTTTCCGGTCAACATCTGCTTCGCTCTGAGGGTCGTCCGGGGATCGAAGGTTGACAATATGACCTTCAATTGTCACCAATTCCGGCTGAACTTGTCGCATAATCTCACTGGCTTGTGCCAAGAATTCTAAATGATCTTGCTGTATGTATACCCCCTTAAATGTCCTCAGATCCTCGGCAACGACAATCTCATTTGACCACTCAATGCTGTATTCAATCGCGACTTTGTTGTGGTCATCGGATATACCAAGAATTGCATCGCACATATTTGCGCTGAATCCAAATTCAAATCCGTCCAAAAGCGGCTCCACTTTCTGATCCTTAGCCGCTTTGTCTGCATTCACGAGACCCCTTACGATTCTCTCCAGCACACGTCGCTGGAGCGGAAACATATCCTGTTGCCCTGGATTCTGAATTTTGACTGGAGATTCCACACTATAGCCGAAACTCCCTGAAAATGTGTGACCGAAGCGAATCATATCCAGAATCTTACTGGGGTTAGACCTCACCCTAGGAAAATATGGTCGGGGTTTCTTCTCTTCCGAGATGGTAGCACTAGCAAAGAGTTCTTGTAACCCAGCGATTGCCTTGTGCGCCAAGCGCAATGGAATTGAACTCATATCGGCATTGTCGAGAATGCGGATATTGAATATGTCACGGTCGTATTTGTTGAGATCATAACGCAAGATATCATTGGCAGTTGTCGCGGGCGTCTGCCTGTTTAGAGATGACAAGATTTTGATGGCCTGACCAACGTAGAATCGATAGTCAGATTCATCAATGTCTCTGGGCAACACTATCTCAAAAGGATCGCCACTAGTGCTCTTCCGTCCATGAAATACAAGCCAGCGCCTATTCTGATGTGCTAGTTCCCAACCCTGAAACTGCAAATATGAGGCTATGTGTTCTACTGGTAGGTCGTAAACAGGGGCAGATATCTCAATTAACATTATAGTACTGCCTCGAAAGTCTGAGAATTTGAGCGACAGCCGGGGGATCAAATCTCTGAATTCTAGGAATCTTTACGCGTTTCTTATCCTTCTTCTCCGATTTCTCGCCTATAATGCGGTCCCAATAACAACAATTCCTTAAAGACATGCAGTCGTCGTTAATCTTGAGCCATTCTTTCTCGTCTTTTGGGAGCTTGAAGACAATCAAGATTATGAACCCTCGGCGCGGATTAACAAGCTTGTTATATGCGTCAACTTCCAAGTCACATGCAACGTGTTCAGGTTTTACTTCAAAGTTAATTGACGCCTTCAACTGGCATCTGACAGGAGCGCCTGTATCTGAATACTTTCCGTCTTCCTCCATTGTATCACTTATCATCACATCCGTTCCATAATCATTGGAATCTCGGACATGATCGCAGGTGTAGCCCGCCCTAGCTACGACCGCGTCTACATAAGCCAACTGTAAGTCCGGAATTATGTGTGAAGAAGGTCTGGGCATTTATGAAATCCTGAAAAGATGTACATAGCAACTGCACGAACTGGCAACACTTGACGGAAGTGTAACCTAATATTTACAAATAGCAAGAAAGCAACAATCTTCGGACCGCTACGTACGCGCCCTTGTGCCAAATCCAAATCCGCGCGACCATCCACTCACCCCTTCCCCGCACAACCATGCGACCCTCATCACATGACCGCCCGCGCCCTCCGCGCCCTCTGCGTTCTCTGTAGTTCAATCCCGCCCATCAATCCTTCACGAAACCCGTGGGCGGCTTGTACGGCACTTCCAGGTACTTCATGATGGCGTCCAACTTATCGTCAATCACGTCTATGCGCCGCTCCAGCGCTGTTATCCGCTCGCCGTTTTGAACGACCGCTTCCGCAAGCGCTTGGATTTGCTCGCTGTTGTGGCTGACCGCTTCCGTCAAACCCAGCAGCGCCGCCTCAAGACTGTCCACCTTGTCAAACACCTCATCCTGCGCGTCTTGCAATACCTGGTATTTCCCTTGCATGCGCCCCCTTTCGTTCGCATCCAGTATAATCGCGCCGCCCAATCCCGTCAAAAGCAAACGGCGAAAAAACCTCTGTGTTCTCTGTGCCTCTGTGGTGAAATCTCTCTGTGAACTCGGTGTACTCGGTGGTAAAATCACCCCATGAACCTCATCGACTACGCCAACATCCTCATCCGCCGCGGCTGGATCATGCTCCTGCTCGCCATCATCGCCGCCGGCGCCGCCTACGCCTTCAGCCGAACCATGGACCCCGTCTACCGCGCCACCCAGAAGGTGCTCATCGTGCCCAGCCGCAGCGACTTCGGCTTGACCCAGGCCGCCAAGCAAACCCTCAACAGCCATGTCGCCTGGCTCGATAGCTCCCTGCGCGCCGCCGAGGTCATCGACCGCCTGCAAATGGACATGACGCCCGAGCAGCTGCGCGCTGATGTCCGCATCGCGCCCGACCTCGACAGCCTGGTCATCCAGCTTGACGCCGAACACAACAGCCCGGCCCAAGCCGAACGCATCGCCGCCGAATGGGCGCAGTTGCTCGTGCTCTATCGGAACGATCAGAATCAGAAGGCGCGCCGCGAAGACCGCATCGAAGCCAGCCTGCAAGACCGCCCTGTCACCGTGCTCGCCCGCCCCAACACGCGCATCAATACGCTGGTCGGCTTGATCGCCGGGGTATTCATCGGCGGCGTCATCACCTTCGTGCTGGAGTATCTGGAAAGCGCCATCGTGCGCCGCCGCGAAGACCTGGAAGCCGGCGCCGGCCTGCCCGTGCTCGCCTCCGTCCCGCCCAGCGACTAATGGGTGGAATGGTCTCTGTAGGGGCGACATATCATGCCGCCCGCCGTTCGCACTATTCGCCGGCCAAAATCCCCGCCAGCACCGTCGCATCGATATTCCCGCCCGATACCACACAGGCGACCTTCCCGCCGCCCGCCATGCCAGCCAGCGCCGCCGCTAGCGGAGCCGCCCCCGCGCCCTCGGCGATCAAGCGTCCCCGCGCCGCCAGCAGCCGTATCGCCGCCCGCACCGCCTCCAGCGAGGCAACCAGCGAGCCATCCAGCAGGTCCCACGCCAGCGGCCAGATCTCCGGCAGCACACTCTTGCCGCCGATGCCATCGACGAAGCTCGGCATATACTCGACCTCGACCGGCCGCCCCGCCCGCAGCGAAGCCGCCAGTGGCGCCGCCGTTTCGACTTCGACGGCGTAGAGCCGCGTATCCGGCTTCAGCGCCCGGATGGCCGACGCGATGCCGACGCTCAAGCCGCCCCCGCCATAGGGGATGAGCACCGCGTCGACAGCCGGCAAATCCTCGAGGATCTCCAGCCCGATTGTGCCATTGCCCGCCATCACATCGCCGTCGCGCACCGGATGGATGAAGCGTCCGTCCAAGCCATCGAACTCGCCGCTGACGATCACCTCCCACCAGCGCGCGAAGGGAACCTTGATGACCTCGCCGCCCAGCCGCCGAATCGCCGTCAGCTTCGTCTCCGGCGCATGATCCGGCACGATCACGCTGCAGGGCAGGCCAAGCCGGCGCGCATTCCAGGCGACGCCCTGCGCCATGTTGCCCGCGCTCGCCGTGTAGACGCCTTTCGCCAACGCCTCGGCGCCCGCCCGCGCCATCGCGTTGCCCGCGCCCCGCAGCTTGAAGGAGCCGATCGGCTGGATGTTTTCCAGCTTTAGATAGATTTCGGCCGGCCCGTCCTCGACATGCAGGCGCAGCAGCGGAGTGCGCAGCGCCAGTTCGCGCGCGCGCAACCGTTCAGCGGCCTGCTGTATCGCTTCGAGGGGAATCACTCAATCAACTCGCGCATAATGCGCCAGGGCGTCCGGATCGACATCGACGCCGAGCCCGGGCGCGGTCGGCGCCGTCACCCGCCCGTCTTCAAGGCGGAACTTCGGATAGGTGAGATTCTCGCGCAGGGCGTTTTCCGAGCGGTCCATTTCCAGCATCGCCTCGGGCATGCGCAGCCGACCCGGCACGATATCCAGTGTGCTGACCAGGTGCAAGCCAGCGGCGAAAGCGATGCCAGTACCCCAGCTATGCGGAATGACATTCGTCTGAAAAGCATAGGCGAGCGCCGCGATTCGCTTCGCCTCGGTCAAGCCGCCGGCGCCACAGATATCGGGCTGGGCGATATCGACGCAGCGCTGGCTCAGCAATTGACGGAAGCCCGCCAGCAGGTATTCGCATTCTCCGCCGGCGATCGGGATCGAAGTTCGCTGACGCAGCTCGCGGTAGCCGTCGTAATCCTCGGGCGAAACCGGCTCCTCGAAAAAGCCGATATCCAGCGCCTCAACCTGCCGCGCGAAACGCAGGGCCTCGCTGAGCGAATAAGCATGATTGGCGTCCACCATCAGCTGCAATTCATCCCCGAGCGCCGCCCGCACCGCCCGCACATGTTTGACATCGGTCTCAACGCCCAGCCCCACTTTCATCTTCAGCGCGCGGAAGCCCTGGGCGGCATAGCGTTGCGCCTCGTCCGCCAGCTTGCCGGCCAGGTCCTCGGTCTCTGTGAAGTACATGCCGGTCGCGTAGACCATGATCCGCTCCCGCCGCCGCCCGCCAAGCAGCACGGAAACCGGCTGCCCGAGCAGCTTGCCGCGCAAATCCCACAGGGCGATATCGATGGCGCTTATCGCCGCCACCAGCACGCCGCGCCGGGCATAATCCAGCGCGCGCAGGTGCATCTTGTTCCAAATCGCTTCGACCTGCAGCGGATCCTCGCCCAGCGCCAAGAGCGCCAGAAACTCGACGCCGGCCTTGACGACGTTCGCGGGACCATAGCCCTCGCCCCAGCCGTAAGTCCCATCGGCGGCAATGACCTTGACCATACAGACTTGCCGCGAGCGAAATTCAAACTGGGAGAAATAAAAGGGCGTGTCAAGCGCCTGCTCAACCACATGCGTTTCGATGCGTTCAATCTTCATAAGCGCGCTTTTTCCAGGCGATTCAATTCGTTATAGTCTAGCGGATTCTACCGAATTCGCGCCAATCGCGATTATTGGGAGGCAGCGAAGCAAATCGTGACCCAACAGCCATCCTTCACCACAGACGCCACAGTCAGTCCCGTTCTCGCGCAATTGACGGACGGACTGCGCTCCATCCTGGGCGGGCAACTGGTCGGCATCTATCTCTACGGCTCGCTGATCACCGGCGATTTCGCCCCCGGCGTCAGCGATGTCGATCTCGTTGTCGTCATGACCGCGGCGCTTGATTCGGTCAAGTTCAAGGCGCTGCACAAGCTGCACCAAAGCGTCGTCGAGCGATACCCGGAATGGCATGATCGTCTGGAGCTGGCCTACATCTCAGAGGCGGCGCTGCGCAGTTTCCGCCACCAGACCAGCACAATCGGCATCATCAGCCCGGGCGAACCTTTCCATTTGCTGGAAGCGGGCAGCGATTGGCTGATCAGTTGGCACGCGCTGCGCGAAGACGGGCAGGCGCTCCTCGGGCCGCCGATAGAATCCCTCATCGACGAGATCTCGACTGATGAATACTTGTCCGCCGTCAGCGAGCACATTTGCCGTTATCGCGATTCGGTCAAGAAGCCGCATAACAAGTCCGCGCTTTCATACATTATCTTGACGGTCTCCCGCGGTCTCTACACCCTCAGCCACGGCGAGCCGGCCTCCAAGATCAAGGCGGCCGCCTGGGCCAAAGGGCGCCTCCCGCACTGGGCTGCGCTCATTGACCGCGCCTTGGCCTGGCGCCTGGACCCGACGGCGGACAAGCTGACAGCCGAGCAGATCCGCCCGCGGGCGGAGGCTTTTGTCCTGGATGCGCTTGCAAGACTTTCACAATGAGATGCTGGCAGCAAACCCTATCCCCCGGCCCTCTCGCCATCTCTATGGCGAGCATCCCAATGAATTAGGGAAGGGGAGCTAGACCTTGCGGGCAAATGAAACGTTGTAGGGGCGAGACGGTGGCTCGCCCGAAAGCGCGCGCTTTCACATGCGCGGGCTTTTCGGCGAAAAGCATTTGAGGCGCTTGCGCTGGCGAATCCGAAACCGCATAATCAGAATTGAACGGTGCGCTTTCGCTGGAAAGTTGCAGACGATGGTGGTCACGAGCATGCCCAAGCTGGGACTTCATACCCGCGTCCGATTGCTATTTGCGCCCATCGTCGCTTGCCTCGCCGCCTGCAATCTTGCGACCTCAGCGCCAATCACAACATCCACAGCCACGCCGGCGCTGCCCCGCGCGCAAATCCTTTCCCCCGCGCACAACCAGCAGGCGATCGAGGGCGTCATCTTTGACATCGACATCCTCGCCTCGGACGCGCGGGCCGGCATTCAGCGGGTCGAGCTCTATGTTGACGAGCAGCTGCAGCAAACCAGCGAAAGCGAAAGCGGCCGGGCGCGGGACTACCGCGTCACCATGAATTGGTACGCCAGGGAACCGGGCTGGCACAAGTTCGCGGTTTTCGCTTACAACGCCGATGGCGCCGCCAGCCACCCGCATATCATCGCGCTGGAAGTTATCCCGGCCGGCTAAGGCGCCATGCCTCGGGTAGTGTATCGAAGTCGGTGGAAATTCATTTTCACCACAAAGGAAAGAAGGACACAAAGAAATTGCATATAGTCTACGTTTCTCGGTGTCCTCGGTGGTAAAGTTTTTTTGTTTCCACCGAAAGGGATACACTTCCATGCCTCGGGCAAATTGGTCAAATAGCGAGGCTGCGCTACAATAAGGCATTGCCTGCTAGAAGACAGTTCGGCTGCGGCGATGGATATCGAACTGCGGAACATCCACAAGCGTTTTGGCGCCATCCACGCGAATAACGACATCAACGTCCAGTTCAGCCATGGCCGGATCGTCGGCATTCTCGGCGAAAATGGCGCTGGCAAATCGACCCTGATGAAGATTCTTTCCGGCTTCCAACCGGCGGACGCTGGCGAGATCCTGATCGATGATCGGGTGATCGACTATACCGGCCCGACGGCGGCCATCGCCAATGGCATCGGCATGCTGCAGCAGGACCCGCTGGATGTCGGCGCTTTCACAGTCCTGGAGAACTTCATCTATGGCGGCGCCGACGGCCTCACGTTGCAACGGTCGCAAGCTGAAGCGCGCTTGAGCGAGCTGAGCGCGCGTTTCGGTTTTGAACTGGACCCCCACCAGCCCATCGACAATCTGTTGATTGCCCAGCGGCAGCAACTGGAGATCATTCGATTGTTGGCTTTGGGCGTCGAAACGCTGATCCTGGACGAACCGACCACCGGCATCTCCGCCGAGCAAAAGGACATTCTCTTCAACGCGCTGCGCGAGCTGGCGCAGGACGAAGGCATGATCATCCTGCTGGTCTCGCATAAGCTCGAAGATGTGATCGACCTCTGCGATGAAGTCGTCGTCTTGCGCGCCGGCTTAATGGTCGGCGAGATGGAGATGCCGGCCAGCGGCAACAGCCTGACCAGCGTCGTCGTCGCCGAGACGAAACAAGGCCTGGTCACCATGATGTTCGGCGAAGAGCTGGAAACGCAAAGCCGGCCTCATTATGAAATCGGCGCGCCGGTCTTCGCCGCCGAGGAGATCGTCGTGCATGATCCGCGCCTCGATATGCAGCCGATCTCGCTGACAGCGCATGCGGGCGAAGTGATCGGCCTGGCCGGCCTGGGCGGCAGCGGTCAAGAGATTTTCATGCGCGCTTGCGCTCGCCTGGGGCGCGTTAACAGCGGGGCGCTGCGCTTCGACGGGGACAATGTCACCGGCGCGAGCTATCGTCAGTTGTTCCGGCGCGGCTGTGTCTTTGGCGCTGCCGGGCGCTTGGAGGAAGGCTTGATCGCCGGCTTGACCCTGACGGAACACAGCGCCCTGGTAAGCGACGACAAGCTGCAAATCGACTGGAAATCGGTCGGGGAGCGCACCGTATCGCGTATCGAACACTACCGCATCAAAGGCCGCGCCGCCGATAATATCGAACAGCTTTCCGGCGGCAACCAGCAGCGCGTGCTCATCGGTCTGCTGCCGGATGACCCCAAACTGCTCATCCTGGAACAGCCGACGCGCGGCCTTGATGTGGATTCGGCGCGTTGGATCTGGACGCAATTGCTCGAGCGCTGCCGCCGGGGCGCCGCCATCATCTTCAACTCCTCAGATCTGGAAGAGCTGGTCACCTTCAGCGACCGCATCTTCGTGTTCTACGCCGGCCGGGTGCATGAAGTGCCGGATGTGGCGCAGACCAGCATCGACGAACTCGGTCATCTCATCGGCGGCGAGTTCTAAGTGAATCCAAGCAGGACTTTGAAAACTTAGCATCGAGTATACCGAGCGTTCAGAGGACAATCAGCAATGCGATGGGATTCTCGCGAATCATGCGCGTTGCAAAGGCCTTTCGGCGAATCGCCGGCAATTTGTGACTAGAAGAACGGGCGTCTCAGCGAGACTAAACAGTTAGCGAGGGCCTCCGGTGTCGATTCTCAAGACCGCAGGACATGGGCATTTCGCTCCATGTCGGTTCTGGCGTGACGGCGCTTCTTCTCCTGGATTTGCCAGCCAACCCGGTCTGGTCGACTCGCTATCCCACTCTTTGTTATCATCGAGCCAGATCTCGGCGACGCGCGCTGCGTGACTCCGCTCGGCCGAAAGGGAGCATGGGCAATGGCAAATACAAGGACTGCGGTCGACGGACTGCAAGCGGATATCGAAGAACTGAGAAGCAGCAACGTCTGGTTGTCGCTGGCTCCCGTAATTCCGGCCGCCTTCGCGCTCTATTTGATCGCGAAAAGCTTGCCGGACCCCCTTCATAGCGCCT
>JAPPEU010000079.1 GCA_028875245.1 Chloroflexota bacterium | reverse complement strand
TGATGATTCTTTCTTATTGCAACTACTCTCTCAAATTTGAAGCGATTGCCCTGGGCCCCGCTCAGGTTCCACTTGACTTATGACGGCGCGCAGATTATGCTCGTATGTGTTCAAGTGCCTGTAGCTCAGTGGATAGAGCACTGGTCTACGGAACCAGGTGTCGGGAGTTCGAATCTCTCCAGGCACGACGCAGAGAGCCGGCCGCGCGCTGGCTTTTCTTTTTCGCACTACCCAAAGATGACCGGCGCTGATCCGTGGTTAGCCCGTCTCGCATGCGTCATACTTGGCAATGACTTGAAAATTTAAGGGATTTAGGGGCAAAAGTAATGGTCGAGAATGGCTATAAAGTCGCGCCGCCGGGCTTCACAGCCGAGCAATGGGATTGCTTTTTACGCGACGGCATCATTATTCTGGAGAACGCGCTGTCACAAGATGAAGTTGAAGAGTATCTGGCGGCGATTGATCGCCTCACCTCCGCCGACCCCGATTATAAAGAGGGCGACCGCTTTTACCGCGAGAATTTCGTCGAGCTGGATCCGACGTTGGCGGGGCTGATTGATCACCCGCGGCATGTGGGTTACGCCTACGATATCTTCGGCGAATTGCTCAAGCTGCACCAGACGCAGTTGTTCCTGCGCGAGCCATTGCAGAAGCAGCGCAACCAATGGCATCCCGATGGAGCGCGCGTCGTGCCCTACGGCGTCTTCTCGCCCGTGCTGCCATTGCAAATCAAGGTCGCCTACTGGCTGACCGACTTGCCAACGGCGGATATGGGCAATCTGGTCGTCTTGCCCGGCAGCCACCGCACACAATACCAGGATGCTTACGACACCTACGACACGCTCCCCGGCGAGTTAATTCTGCAGGTGCCGGCCGGCACGATGACGGTGATGCACAGCAGCATCTGGCACAAAGTCGAGCCGAACCTCAGCAATGTCACGCGCAAGAATTTCTTCATCGCTTATTGCCCGGCCTGGGTCACGGCGGCCGACCGCATCCAGTCCGACCCTGAGTGGTTGAAGACCCTGAATCGCGAGCAGCGCATCATCATGCGCAGCTACCAGAACGGCTACGATTATGCCAAGCCGCCGCGGGAAGATTTCCCGCTCTTCCTCGATCGGGAAACCGGGCTTGATCACGACCCTGACATTTATCACGAGCGCGTGGTTGTGGAGCGGCGCAAGCGCTTGACCTTCCACGAGAAACTGGCGCTGGCGCAGGTGGACGCATAAAGGAGCGGCGCAACACTGGCGCCCCAAGGCTCGCCTCTGCATGGTTGCCCAATAGAACTACATAATGCAGGGGCGTCTTGGTGACGCGCCCGTCAATCACCGGCTTTGACAAATCGCCGGAACCTGGGCGTTTCACCCGGCGCCGGCGAGTTGGTGAAGACGCCGCGCGCGATCACCGCCTCGCGACCGCCGAGGGACTCGATGCGCGCTGCCTGATCGGCCTTGGCCCGCCTGTCGACCGCCTCCGGATCCATGATCCCGCGCAATTGCGATTCATATTCGGCGAGCAACTGGCTTGTCTGCGCGTCTGGCGCCAGCGCCAGATCCTGCAACTCGTCGGGGTCGGCGAGCAAATCGAAAAGCTGGGCGGGCGCGTCAACGTGATAGATGTATTTGTAGCGCCGGTCGCGCAGCATGTAATAGGCGTTGCGCGAACCGATGGCATGATATTCGGCGAAGACCGTTCTGTCCTGGTCCGGGGCGGCGGCGAGATCCCAAAGCGAAGTGCCCGGCCGCTCCAGCCCATCCTCCGGCGGTTCGCAGCCAACGGCTTCCAGGATTGTTGGGTAGCAGTCGATGAGCGAGATCGGCGTATCGACGGTTTTGCCCGCCGGCACATCGGGGCCGGACATGATGAAGGGGATGTTCGATGCTTCTTCATACATGGTGAATTTGCCGAAGATGCCGCGCGCGCCGATATGCTCGCCGTGATCGGATGTATAGATGACGCGCGTCGAATCGCGCAGGTTCAAATCGTCCAGCGCTGCAAGGACTTGCCCGATTTGCTGGTCGAGGAAGGTGCAGATGCCATAGTAGACCGCGATCAAGCGGCGGATGGTCGCTTCGGGGGAAGGCTGCTCGCTGCTGAAGAAGCGCCGCATATAGTCGTAGGCCGGGTGGCGCGGCCAGTCCTCCGCTTGCCACTGAGGCGGCATGCTGATTTTGTCATGTGGATAAAGGGCATAGGTCTCCGCCGGCGAAAACCAGGGCGGATGCGGCGTCACGAATGAAAGGAAGAGCGCCCAGGGCTGCTCATCGTTTGCGCGCGCGCGCAGCCAGCGGATGGCGTTGTCGCGGTTGCGGCCATCATATTGCTGGTAGGTCGAATCGGCCGGCCCCGCTTCTTCGATGCCGGGCCGCCAATCGCGGCGAATCGAGCCATCGCGGATGCCGCTTGCGGGGTCGCCAATGCCCTCAACGACGTGCAGGGGTTCGATTTCTTCGCTGAAGCCGTTGTCGTCATCGGCGCTGCGGAAGTGCAGCTTGCCGATGGAATCGACTCTGATGCCCTTGTCTTTCAGTTGATGCCCCCAGCTGGGCGTCGACCCGTCGTAGGGGAAGCCGTTATCCCAATTGCCGATTTTATGCACATATTGACCGGTCGCCAGAGACGCGCGCGCCGGCACGCAGATGGCGCAATTGGTGTAGGCCTTGCTGAAGCGCGTTCCGCCCGCCGCCAGCCGATCGAGGTTAGGCGTCTGCACCAGCGGATGCCCGGCGCAGCCCATCGCCGCGCCCTGATGCTGATCGGAGATGATGAAGAGCAGGTTGGCTGGTTTCATGTGGCGTCCTTCGTTAGCGTATATGGCGCGACACAGAATGTTAGCATAATGGCGAGGTCTGTGGCAAATGACCCGCGTTCGCCGCTTGCCGCGCGCCCTGCCTGCCGCTACACTCGTTCGGAACAAGCGCCGACCTTAGATTGGCGCGAGCGGACGACCGAATTGCCCGCCCCCACAAATCGTCTCGCGGAATAGCGTTCGGAGACCGATCAACAAGGAGCAGACGCGATGTATCAACCGAAACCGACCAAGGGCAACACCGACTGGTTCACGCATGACCGCTTCGGCATGTTCATCCACTGGGGGCTTTATGCGCTGCCGGCGCGGCACGAGTGGGTGAAAAACCGCGAAGAACTGACCGACGAGCAATATGCGCCCTACTTCAAATACTTCAATCCGAAGCGCTTCAATCCCGACCATTGGGCTGATCTGGCGCAGGCGGCCGGCATGAAATACATGGTCATCACCTCCAAGCATCACGAGGGCTTCTGCCTCTGGGATTCGCAATACACCGATTACAAGGCGACCAACACGCCCTGGGGCAAAGACCTGCTTGGCGAAGTCGTTCGCGCCTTTCGCAGCCGCGGCCTGAAGGTCGGCTTCTATTATTCGCTGATCGACTGGCATCATCCCGATTTCACCGTCGACATGCGGCATTCGCAGCGCAACCACCCCGACCGCGCCGGGCTGAACGCGGGGCGGGACATGAGCAAGTATCGGACTTATATGAAGAATCAGGTGCGCGAGCTGCTAAGCAATTTCGGGGTGATTGATGTCATTTGGTACGACTTCTCCTACCCCGGCCCTGATGGCAAGGGCCGCGACGATTGGGACAGCGAAGGGCTGGAAACGCTGAGCCGCAGTCTCCAGCCGGAGATTATCATCAACAATCGGCTCGATCTGCCGTCGTCGGCCGATATCTACACGCCGGAACAATTTCAGCCGCGGGAATGGGTGCATGTCGATGGCCAGCCGGTCGTCTGGGAAACCTGCCAGACATTCAGCGGCTCCTGGGGTTATCATCGCGATGAAGCCACCTGGAAGAGCCCGGGCCAGCTAATCCGCATGTTAGTGAACACGGTGTCGACCGGCGGCAACCTGCTGATGAATGTGGGGCCGACGGCGCTGGGAGAACTGGACAGCCGGGCGGAGGACGCCCTCGGCGTTTATCGCGACTGGATGGCGCAGCACAGCGAATCGATCTACGGCTGCACCGCCAGCGCCCTGACCCCGCCCCAAGATTGCCGCCTGACGCAGAATGGCGACCTGCTCTACGCGCATATCTTCGCTTACCCCTTCCGGCATTTGCATATCGATGACATCGGCGATCGCATCGAATACGCCGAATTCCTGCACGATGGCAGCGAAATTCACTTCACTGTTGATGAAGCGGGAACGGCGAGCATGCAGCTGCCTGTGATTCAGCCGCGGACGGAGGTGCCGGTGATCAAGCTGTACTTAAAATCCTAAACAGAGATTCATTGTAGGGACGGGCCTTGGCTCGCCCGCCGCGTCACTACCGCTCCGCAATTGTGCAACGGGCGACCGCTTACACCTGCCGTCTAACGGGTATACGCAACTTCCAGAAACTGATTGACGGCGACATCTCGCAGCGTCTCTTCGACGCCATTCGGCCAGCGGATAAGCAGCTCGCGAATGCCCGCGTCGCTCAGCCCGAAGTGCAGGGCGGTGTCGTTGCCGGCGCCCAGGCTGGAGCCGCTTTTGACCTCTTGCAGCAGCGTCCGCCCGTCATCCGTCCTGATATAGACGCGCGCGCCGATGGCGTCGCGGTTGATATCGCCGGCGCCAATGAGGCGAATATTGATCCAGTTGTTCGCGCCGCCATCCGCGCCGGTGTTGCGGTAGAGGACGTAGCCTTCGTTCCAGTTTCCCATAACGAAATCCAGGAAACCGTCCCGGTCGTAATCGGCGTAGGCCAAGCCCATGCTCGGCTTGAGATCGACGAGCCAATCCTGCGGCGTGACATCGGCGAAGCTGCCGTCGCCGCGATTCTTGAATAAAAAATCGCGGTATTCAAACATCATGCCTTCGGGGCCGGATTCGATATCGAACTGAATGAATTCGGTGGCGGTCAGTATCAGATCAAGCCAGGCGTCGTTGTTGTAATCGAAGAATATCGTGCCCCAGCCGACGGCGCTGCTGGGACCCACCACGACGCCGGCCTCTTCCGCCACATCGTCAAAGCTGCCGTCGCCCTGGTTCTGCAGCAGCACCATGCCATTGACCATATCCGAGAAATAAAAGTCCAGATCGAGGTCATTGTCGTAATCGCCGACCGCCAGGCCCATGCCGTGAATGAAGGTGCGCGCGCCCGCTTCGATTGAGACCTCGCGCCAGCACCAGCCGCCGCAGCCGGGCCCGTCGTTGCGCCAGAGGATGTTGCCCAACATATTCTTGAATTGATCGTTGACAACATAAATATCGGGGTCGCCATCGTTGTCGTAATCGGTGAAGCTGGCGCTGAAGCCGGCGCCCAGCAGCAAGTCGTAATCCAGCAAATGGGTGACGTCCTCGAAGCTGCCGTCGCCGCGATTGTGGTAGAGAGTGTCGCGGGCTTCGTCGTGTTCGCGCGTGATGTTGGGGTCGCCGCATTCGGGAAAGCATGACCAGTTGACGACATAGAGATCGAGGAAGCTGTCGCCATCGTAATCGCCCCAGGCCGCGGTGGTGCCCTTGCCGGCATCGCCTGCCCCGGCCCGCTCCGTGACATCGGTGAAGCCGCGCCCGCCGTCGTTATGGAAGAGCGTATTGGCGCCATGGTTCAGCACGTAGAGATCGAGCCAGCCGTCGTTGTCGTAATCGGCCCAGACGGCGCCGCCGGTCTCGGCATCGGCCAGAGCGACCTGTGGCGACAAATCGGACCGGGAGAATGTGCCATCGCCATTGTTGCGGTAGAGCACGCTGGGATCGCGATTGCCGGTGACATAAAGATCGAGCCAGCCATCGCGGTCATAATCGCCCCAGGCTTGGCCGATGCCGAGGTAGCCGGTGATGAAGTCTTTGTCGAAGAGCTGCCAGTCGCCGCTGTGCGTGGCGCCGATGCCGGCCGATTCGCTGACGTCTACAAAGGGTTCGAGCTTGCCAACCGCTGTAAGAAAACTGATGCAGAGGATAAGTATGGCGAGGCGGACAAGGGACTTCATCTGACTACAAAAGAAAGTCTCTGTGCCCTCGGCACCTCTTTTTTCAAGAACCATCAGATCCGTTCTCGATCGTGTCGAATTCTGTAGGAGCGAGACTTGTCTCGCCCTACGAGCACGCGCTATTTCAAGCAAGGGCGACCCAATGGCTCGCCCCTAGAGATTCCCATTTCCCGAGTTCATTATTTTGTGTTTGCCGAGTCCTGACTTGCAAGGGGCGGCGGCGCAATCAACGCTTGACGCCGGAGGTGGCGATGCCCTCGACGAAGTAACGCTGACCGAAGACGAAGATGAGCAGCACCGGGATCACCGCGATCGTCGCCACCGCCATCATCAGGTGCCACTCGGTGTTGCCGTAAGCGCCTTGATACTGCACCAGGCATACCGGCAGCGTCTGCACATTGGGCGTACGCAGATAGAGCAGCGGCCCGAAGAAGTTGTTCCAGTTGCCGATGAAGGCGAAGATAGCGAGCGTCGCCAGCGCCGGTTTGGAGAGCGGGATAAAGATTTGCAGCAGAATGCGCGCATGGCCGGCGCCGTCGATCTTGGCGGCATCAACCAATTCTTCCGGAATCGTCAAGAAGAATTGCCGCAGCAGGAAGATGAAGAAGGGCCAACCGAACCAGGGCGGCACCATCAGCGGCAGATGAGTATCCAACCAGCCGAACCGGTTGAACAGCACATACTGCGGCACGACAAGCGCTTCATTGGGCAGGAGCATGGTCGCCAGGACGAGCGCGAAGAAAAAGTTCTTCCCGCGCGCCTTGAGGCGGGCGAAGGCATAAGCGGCCAGGGTGCAGGAGACCAGGTTGCCGATGATGTTGTTGATGGTGATTTTCAGCGAATTCCAGGTGCAGGTGGTGAAATCGACATAGCCGTAACCGTACCAGCCATCGGCGAAGTTCTGCCACTGCACCGTTTCCGGGATGAGCCGCGGCGGAAAAGCGAAGACCTGATTCAGCGGTTTCAGCGCCGTCGAGACCATGACGATGAAGGGCAGGACGAAGGCGACGCCAAGGGGCACGAGCAGGGCAAAGGTGATGATGATGCCGATTGCGCGGCGCCCTTTAACCGATTTGCGCCAGGAGACGCTATCATTGCGTTTGCGCGCTGTCATCAGGAATCAACCTCGTAGTAGACCCAGCGCCGGCCCACGCGGAATTGAATGCCGGTCAGCACCATCAGAATGACAAACATGATCCACGCGACCGCGGCGGCGATGCCCAATTGCAAAAAGATGAATGCGTTCTCCCACAAGTACCAAATCAACACATTGCTAGATTCGCCAGGACCACCCTCGGTCATCACCCGTATTTCGGTGAAGTTTTGGAATGAACTCACGACAGAAATGATAATCACGAAGAAAAGCACTGGTGAAAGCATGGGCAGCGTCACATTGCGGAATTTCGCCCAGTTGCCGGCGCCATCAATTTCAGCCGATTCGTACAATTCTTTTGGTACGCCCTGCAAGCCGGCCAGCAGGATAATCATGATTGGGCCAACCGAGAACAGGCTCATCAAAATCAGCGATGGCTTAACCCACTGCGAGCTGTATA
>JAPPEU010000030.1 GCA_028875245.1 Chloroflexota bacterium | reverse complement strand
GGTGTCCTCGGTGGTAAAGTTTTTTTGTTTCCACCGAAAGGGATACACTTCCGCCGCGCTTGACGCGTGAAAGACACCTGTAGACACACGCGCGGTGTAACCGCCGCCCACGCAAAATACCTTGCATCGCGCCGCGTCTTGCTCCCCCTCCCTGATGCTTCGGATGCCCGCCATAGAGATGGCGGGAGGGGGCCGGGGGGTGGGGTTGGTTGCCCGCAACGTAAACAAAGGCCACTTATCAAGTCGCCCGAAAACACGGTTATTTCCTTCAGCGGGCGACCCAATGGCTCGCCCCTACATGTCCTCGTATGCGCGGGTTGATAATTTTGCGCGAACCGGGTCAGACTCGCCAGCAGTGGTGGCACGAGGCCTATCCTTCCGTTACGATACGCTGACGTTCAATAATGCAGGAGCATCCATGAAGCGCAAACCCGTGATCGCCATCGCCATGGGCGACCCGGCCGGCATCGGTCCCGAGCTTATCGTCAAGGTACTGAGCGACGCCGAAGTATCCGAACGCTGCCGCCCCTTCATCATCGGCGACATCAAGGCCATGCGCGCCAACGCGGTTCAGCTCGACGCCGCCCTGCGCTTCAATGCAATCGGCGAGCTCGACCAAGCCCGCTTCGAGCCGGGTGTCATAGACCTGCTCAACCCGCCCGGCTTCGAGCTCGGTCCGCTCCCGCCGCCACAAGCGCATCCCAAGCTGGGCGAGGCGGCCGCGCGCTGCCTGGCGCTGGCATACGAACTGGCGCTGCAATCGCGCGTCGATGGCGTCGTGATGGCGCCGATGAACAAGGAATCGTTCCGCGCCGCCGGCTATGACTATCTGGACGAACTGCAATTCCTCGGCGAGCTCACGGGCAGCGACGATCCCTTCATCCTTGGCGCCGCCGGGCCGATATGGGCGCTGACCGTCACCGAGCACATCCCTTTTAAGGACATCGTCGAGTCGCTCAGCGTCAGCCGCGTCGGCCGCCGAATCGCGCATCTGCACGGCGTCCTGCGCAAGCTCGGCTATGCCGCGCCGCGGATCGCCTGCGCCGCCCTGAATCCACACGCCGGTGAAGGCGGCCTCTTCGGCAGCGAAGAAATCAACATTATCGCGCCCGCCATTCTGGAAGCGCAGGCGCAGGATATCGATGTCAGCGGGCCCGTGCCGGCTGATATCGTCTTCAAGCGCGCCCTTGATGGCGAGTTCGATGGCGTCGTCTGCATGTATCACGACCAGATGAACATCGCGCGCAAGCTGCGGGACCGCGGCGACATCGCGACGCTCTGGATGGGCTTGCCGGTCATCGGCGCCACCACCGCCCACGGCACCGCCTTCGATATCGCCGGCAAGGGCATCGCCGACCCGGGCAGCCTGCGCGCCGCCCTGGATGCTGTCATCAAGTTGGCTTGACGGGCAAATATCAGGGATTGTAAGTCTGAATGCTTCCGGCGCCCTCCCGCCGGCGCAGGCGCTCCAGCCGCGGCTCGATATGGGCGATGATTTCCGCTTTATCCAGGGTCAGGTGCTCGCGCTCCCGCATGATGACTTGCCCGTCGCAGATCACCGTCCGCACATCGCTCGCGCGGGCGTTATAAACCAGGCTCGCCGTCACGCTGTTGAGCGGATAATGGTGCGCCCCGCTCAAATCGACCAGGATGATATCGGCCAGCTTGCCCGCCGCCAGATCGCCCAGCTCATCCGGCTGCCCGTAGACGCGCGCGCTTTCGGTCGTCGCGATGGCCAGCGCCTGCGGAATCGTCAAATTCTCGGCGTTGCCGGTCAATTGCTTCTGCCCCAGCGCCGTCAAGCGCATCGCCTCCCAGAGGTCAAGCGTATTATTGCTGACCGCGCCATCACTGCCCAAGCCGACCGCGATGCCAAGCGCTCTCAATTCGACCAGATTGTTCAAACCCGTGGCCAGCTTGGCGTAGGTCTTCGGGCAATGCGCGATGCCCGCCGGCGCCTCCAGGTCGGCCAGAATTTCCAGGTCGCCCGGCGTCGCCCCTTTGACATGCGCCAGGATGGTCGGCACGGCGAAGATCCCGCATTCCAGCGCAACTTCTATCGGGGTCTGCCCGCGTTTCTGCAAACTGGCTTGGGTCTGGGCGCGGGTCTCGGCGACATGGATGTGAATGCCGCTGCCGATCTTTTCCGCCATGCGCGCGCTCGCCCGCAGAAACTCATCATCACAGGTATAGGGCGCGTGCGGCGCCATGATCGCGCGAATCCGCCCGTTCGCCGCGCCATCCCAGCGCTTGACGAAGGCGGCCGTCTCGTCGATCTGCCCCATGCCATTCGCGCTGAACATCGCCTGCCCCAGCAGCGCGCGCATGCCGGCTTTTTCAACCGCCCGCGCCGCGTAATCCATGTGCCAGTAATGATCGGCGACCGCGGTGATGCCGGCCTCGATCATCTCCAGCATGCCCAGCTGCATGCCCCAGTAGACATCTTCCGGCGTCAGGTTGGCTTCCAGTTTCCAGATGATATCGTTAAACCAACTCTCGACATTGACATCTTCACCCAAGCCCCGCCAAAGGACCATCGGCACATGCGCGTGCGTGTTGATGAAACCGGGCATCGCCAGTTGACCGCCGGCGTCAATCACCGTCCTGGCCCGGGAAACATCAATCGCGCCGCCAGGGCTGATCGACTCGATCCGGTTCCCGCTGACGGCGATGTCACAGCCGACCAGGATCTCGGCGCTTTCATCCCGCAATTGGAGGACCTTGGCGTCTGTAATTAATAAATCAAGCATCGGCATATCTCACCCGGCCCGCGGCTCCAGCGATGTAAAATACTCCCGCACCACATCGCGCAAGCCCAGCGGCACATAATCGCTTTCCAGCGCGCGATTGGCGACATTCTGATACTCACCGAAGACGGTATCGTAACTCACCCGCGATTCGCCGACCGGGTTGTCGTCAAATTCGCCCTCCGCCACCGTCGTATCGCCGGGGTCAGTCTGCAAGCGCATCTCCTCGCCGCCGCCGCCGCTGATGCCGCTCGGGCTGTAGATCGCTTCGTATTCGATCTCGCCCAGCCCGGTGGTGCGATTGTCGGTTTCCGCGCCTTGATCTTCGCCGCCGCTGCCCGGAAGGCTGACGTTGCTCGCCTCGCCTTCTCCCGCGCCGCCGCCCGATGAACGCGGGTCCTGGTTGGTCCCGCTGTTTTCGCCGGTTGCGGGACGGTTGCGGTCCGCTGGCTGATTGCCCTGCCGCGATGTCGCCGAGGGCTGATCGTTCTGCTGCCCGCTGGGCTGCTGGCCCGCGCCCGATTGTTCCGGCTGGCCCTCCTGCGGGTCTCCCGGCTGTGGCTGCCCCTCTTGCGCCTGCTGTTGCGCGATCTCTTCGGCCGCCTCTTGCGCCAGCTCAGCCTGTTCCTGCAGCATGGCGCGCGCGCTCTGATCCATCTCCTGCTGTCGCTGCGATTCTTCGAGCTGTTCCCGCAGGGCGTCCATCTCTTCCTGGAAGCCCTCCAGGTCGCCATTCTCCAAAGCCTCCGCCAGCGCCTCCATTTGCTCCGCCATCATCTCGCTCATGCGCGCCATTTCTTCGGCGGAGCGCTGCAGCGCATCGGCCAAAGCTTGCGCCTCCTCGGCGCTCATTTGGGCTGCTTCCTGCGACAAAGGCTCCAAAGCGTTCAGCATCTCCTGCAACGCCGACGATTCCTCCACCTCGTTTGAGGGCAGCGCGCCCTGCTCTTCAGCTTCCGCCGGCGCGATAAAATCTTCCAGCGCTTCCAGGGCCGCTTCCATCGTCGATTGATCGAGCTCGATCGTGTCTTCCAGTTTGTTCTCCAGCGCCTCCAGTTGCGATTGCAGCTGGCTCATTGCGGCGAAGGCCTCTTCCTCGCTGATGTCCTCCTCTTCCAGCCGCTCCAGCGCGATCTCCAATGCTTCGAGTAAATCCTGCCGGTCCACATCATCCAGGTCCGTATCTTTGGCGACCGTCTCGATGATTTCGCGCAGGTCTTCCTTGGCCGCTTCGGCAGCCGCTGACGGCGGGTCCGGCAGGAATTCCTCCCCGATGAGAGCCGGCAGCAGGATCATGCCCAGCATCGCCAAGGACAACAGGGCCAGAAGCCCCAGCTCTCGCGGCCGGAAGTCCATGAGAATTCGCTCGCCTGGGTCAATGACGCGCGCATGCGCCAGGGCATCGGCGATCTGCCGCGCTTCAATCTCCGGATGCGTCTTGATCCGGCCATGCATGAGCTCGAAAGCGGTCGAAATCCGCTCCCGCAGGCCAAATTCAAGATCGAAGTAACGCGCCTTTTCCCCCAGCGAACGAGGGAAAATCAAGGTGTAGACGATGTTGAGCAGGCCGCCAAGCGCGCAGAGCCCGGCCGCAATCAAAGCCAGCTGCTCCGTCGCCAGCCGAAAACGGAAGGCGCCGACCGCGCTGACAACCAGGCCGAGCAGCAAAGCGGCGATGAGCGAGCGCGGGACCGTGCGCGAAAGCCGACGCCACTCATAGCGCCGCTCCCAGCGATCAAGGATCAGTTCCAGTTCTGTCGCTTTCGCTTTGAGGCGTGGTGCAGGGTTTTCCATCTCGATTTCCGTCTGCTGAAGTCGGTTTTGCAGCGCCTGTTAATCGACGTGAAACAGGTAAATTACCATGTTGCGCAATTCAGCCGCATCACAGGCCCCATGAACTAACCGTAGACACCTGACCCAATCTCCAACTGAGTGCCGTCGCTGCCTGCCTCTGATGATGCCAGCATGCTCCATGCCCGCCGCGGCGAGCTTGAGAAAATCTCTGTCCTCTGTAAACACCACACGACCCATCGCAGCAGCATTGCGCAAATGTCGCTGATCTTGAGCGCGCAGCGGACCACGAATGACATCAATGCCATGCAAACGCAACTGCTTAAGTATCTCGGGCGGTAGATTCTCGTCGAGATAGAATTTCACGGCTGAAGTCGCCATAGTGAGATTCCGCCAGCTGCTCATGGTTTATGTCATCAAGCTGTAACTCGGTCTCGATATAGTCGATGTGCGAGGCGTAGTAGTTCAACGCGTCCTGCACCATAAACAGCTCAAGCCGCAAATGGTCGGCGATTTGCTGCGCATCCATATTGCGGTATTTCTGGAGACCCGCGATCGTGGTGACCATAATGCCCGTGCCTTCAATACATGGCCGCCCGCTGCGAACGAGCGGATGCGTCGTGACGCCCGGCGCCAACTCGTGAAACTTGACGCCTTTTATATGCTCTTGAATATCCGGCTTCTGGCGCTCTATCTCTCTTTCGACGCGCTTCTCTGCCATTGCAACATCCTCCTACTTTGGGGCATCGAGCCCGTTGCGCAACCATTTTAATCCTAACAGCGTCCGCTCCCAGAGATCGAGGATCAGTTCCAGTTCTGTCGCTTTCGCTTTGAGGCGTGTAGGGTTTTCCATTTTATCGTCCGTCTATTCAAGATAGTTCTGCGGCGCTCGTCAGTCTACGCGAAACAAGTAGGTAACTTTGTTCCGCATTTCATCCGCGTCGGAGAGCGCGTGGACAAAACGCAAGAATCTGACCCAATCGCCAATGGTGAACTCGTCTTGCTCACACCAGATAATGCCAGCGTGAATTTTTCCCCGCGATACCAACTTGAGGAAGTCGTCATCCACGGTACACACGACGCGTCCCATTTTGGTAGCCCACTCCAAATGGACAACATCATCGACTTTCAGCGGTCCCCGAATGATATCAATGCCCTGCATTCTCAACTGTCTGACGATCTTTGGAGAAAGACTCTCGTCGAGATAGAAGCTCACGCGTCCAGTCGCCATAAGGGGATTCCATCATCTGCTTGCCATTAATGCTGGACAACTCGTTGCAAATGTCAATGTATTGCTTGTGGCCGGCGTAGTAGTTCAGCGCGTTCTGCACCATGAACAATTCAAGCCACAGGTGGTCGGCGATTTCCCGCGCGTCCATATTGTGGAATTCCTGCAGACCCGCAATGGTCATCACCATGATTGTTGTGCCTTCAATACATGGCCGCCCGCTGCGAACGAGCGGATGCGTCGTGACGCCCGGCGCCAACTCGTGAAACTTGACGCCGTCGATATGCTCGCGAATGTTCGGCTTCTGACGCTCGATCTCTTTTTCAACGCGCTTCTCCGCCATTGCACCGCCCTCCATACACATGCATCGCGCCCGTTGCGCAGCTATTATAGCCGACTCACTGCGCAAAATAAGCGCTTGCCCACAGCACCACTTCTGCCGCCGGACCTTGTCGCCAATGCCGTGGTGCTTCAAGCCTTTGATGATTCCCGCGTGCTCTTCCACCATTGCCTGCAATTGAAGAAAGTCTCGATCCCTCGTACACAGGACGCGCCCCAAGGCGCTGGCTCGCTTAAGATGGCTTATGTCTGCCTCCCTAAGCGGTCCTCGTATAACGTCTATTCCGTGTCGCGCCAATTGGCTGGCAATTTCAGGGGACAGGTTTTCGTCGAGATAGAATCGAATCGGGTCTGGTTCCATATTGCGCATCCGACAGCTGTACGTCATTTAGACCGTCTATCTCGAGATCGGTATCAATGTAGTCTCGATGCGCCGCGTAGTAATTCAAGGCGTCATTGACTTGCGCGAGACCTAGCTCGTAATATTTCGCGATATCCGCCGGTTTCATATTCTGGAAGTTCTTCAACCCGACAATGTCCGTCACTTTCAAGCCGGTCCCCTCGATACAGGGTTTCCCGCTCCTAATCAATGGGTGCGTCGTGATGCCCGGCGCCAGCGTATGAAACTTGACGCCATCATAATCTTTCCGTGAAGCCGCTCCCCTTCGCTCGAGAGTCTCGACTCCTGTTTCTGCTGTCATCACATTGCCCTTTCGCCCGCAACTGCGCCAAATATGACGCGTTCCCATTATACGCCTGACGGCTGCTGGAATTCAAGATTGCCACCCATCATCGCCAAAGCTCAACTGCGCGACGATCTCAGGTGACAGACTCTCGTCGAGATAAAAGCTCACGCGTCCAGTTGCCATAAGGGGATTCCACCATCTGATCGTGATTTATGCTGGAGAGCTCGTTGCATACATCAATGTACTGCTTGTGAGCAGCGTAATAATTCAGCGCGTTCCGCACCATAAACAACTCAAGCCAGAGATGGTCAGCGATCTGCTGCGCATCCATACCGTGGAATTTTTGCAATCCCGCGATCGTTGTCACCATGATCGTCGTGCCCTCGATGCAGGGCCGCCCGCTGCGAAGGAATGGATGCGTCGTGATGTTCGGCTTCTGGCGCTTTTTCTCTTTTTCGACGCGCTACTCCGCCATTGCGTCATCCTCCAATTGCCGCGCTCACAACGCAATCATTATAACCGACACTATCGGTAATTTGATCGCGCGTCTAAAATCTTGCGCGGACTGCAAATGAGGAGCCCTATGCCCGAAACTTATGTCGTAACCGGCGCCGCCGGCTTCATCGGCTCGCATATCGCTGAGCGATTGCTGCGCGACGGGGCGCGTGTGCGCGTCATCGACAACCTCCTCACCGGCAAATGCGAAAACCTCGATTTCCTGAAATCGCTCGGGGGCGACCTGTCCATCACCATCGGCAGCATCACCGACGGCGATATCATGCGGGAAATCTGCCGCGGCGCCGATTACGTGTTGCATCAAGCCGCCCTGCCATCCGTCCCGCGCAGCATCGCCGCGCCGCTGGAAACCCACAAGCACTGCGTCACCGGCACGCTCAACGTGCTGATCGCCGCCCGCGACGCCGGCGTCAGTCGCGTCGTTTATGCCGCTTCCGGCTCAGCCTACGGCGACCAAGCCGGCGCTACCAAGGTCGAGACCATGCTGCCCGCGCCCATCTCGCCCTATGGCGCCGCCAAGCTGATCGGCGAATATTACGCCGCCGCCTTCTGCCACAGCTATGGCTTGGAGACGGTCTCGCTGCGCTATTTCAATGTCTTCGGTCCACGCCAGGATCCAACTTCGACCTACGCCGCCGCCATCCCCAAATTCATCAGTTTGATGCTGCGCGGCGAACAGCCAGCGATCTATGGCGATGGCGAGCAAACCCGCGACTTCACTTATGTTGAGAACATCGCGCGGGGGAACCTGCTCGCCTGCGCTGCGCCAGACGCCGTCGGCGAGACTATCAATCTGGCGACCGGCGGACAAGTCGCGGTCAATCATCTGGTCGCGCAGCTCAATAAGATCCTCGGGACCGACCTGGCCCCGATTCATGCCGCTGAACGCCCTGGCGACATCAAACACTCGCGTGCCGACATCGCCAAAGCGCGCCACCTGCTCGGTTTTGCGCCGACCGTCAGCTTCGAAGAAGGCCTCCGCCGGACGGTGGATTGGTATCGCGCGTACCGGCGACCCACCACCGTTGCGTAGGGGCGAGGCGCGAGCGTTTCAGCTAAACCCCCTGCAGTCGTTGCTATGGCCTGCGCCCCCCTCCCCATACCAACCATTCGTAGGGGCGAGGCGGTGACTCGCCCTCCCCATTTGGCAAGCGGGCGCGCCGTCGCTATAATGCCCGCAACTGCCGTCCCGTCCGAAGAGCGGTCAGCATGTACACCGATCTCAACAGCGAAGACTTCCGCCAGCAATTCGCCAGTGGCGAAAGCGGCGAATACCAGTTTGTTGATGTGCGCGAAGAAGAAGAACACGCCGAGGTCCATATTCCGGGCGCGATCAATATCCCCCTGAGCGAGTTCGCGGCGCGCCTGGACGAAATCAGCGAAGACGCGCCCGTGGTCCTCGTCTGCAATACCGGCGTCCGTTCTTCGCAGGCCGCGCTGTTTCTCGCCGGCATGGGATACGACCAGGACCTGATCTTCAATCTGGAAGATGGCACCAAGGGCTGGATGAAGAAAGGCTACAAGATCGAAGGCGAAGCGTCGGAGTAAGGTCGCGCGGGACGACCGCGACCATTCGGCTTAATGAACTAATCGATTACTAAGGAGATCCAGGCAATGGTCTTACGCTCGATGATCGGGGCAAGTGTCAAACGCAAAGAGGACCCCAGCCTCATAACCGGTGCCGGCAAGTACGTCGGCGATGTCAAGCTGCCCGGCATGGGCCACGTCGCCTTCCTGCGCAGCCCCTATGCCCACGCCAGGATTCTGAGCATCAACACATCGGCGGCGGGGGCGCGCGAGGGCGTCCTGGCGGTGGTCACCGGCGAAGACATGCGCGATCAGTGGGAACCCGTTCCCGTCGCCGGCGGCGACCACGCGCTCGAACATTACAGCCATCTCGCCCTGTCGCTGGAGCGCGTGCGGCATGTCGGTGAAGTGGTGGCGGCCGTCATCGCGACCAGCGCCGAGATCGCCGAAGACGCGCTCGACGATATCGAGGTGGAATGGGAGGAGCTGCCCGCCGCCGCCGATCTGCTCAGCGCCTACAGCGGCGACGCCCCGCCCGTCTTCGAGAGCATGGACACCAACATCGTGGACGAGGGCGAGACAAAGACAGACGACATCGACCAGGTCTTCGCGGACGCGCCCCATATCATCAGCCAGCGCATGTTGAACCAGCGCCTGGCCGGCGTGCCGATGGAAGTGCGGGCGGTGGCCGCCGCGCCCGATGCCGTCACCGGCGGCCTCACACTCTGGACGAGCACACAGATCCCGCACGGCGTCCGAACTGCGCTGGCCGGCGTCTTGCGCCTGCCCGAAAGCATGCTGCGGGTGATCGCGCCTAATGTCGGCGGCGGCTTCGGCGTCAAGAACCAACTCTACCCGGAAGAGATCGCTGTCGCCAAGTTGGCGCAAATTCACAACATGCCGCTCAAATGGGCCGGGACGCGCGTCGAGCACTTCATTTCGACCACCCACGGCCGTTCGCAAATCGCCGATATCGAAGTCGCTTTCAACGGCGATGGCCGCATCCTCGGCTTGCGCATGCACGTGATCGGCGAATTGGGCGCCTACCCGCCCTTCTACGACATCGCCCACCTGACCGGCTTGATGGCCACCGGCAACTACGATATCCAATCGGTGCATTTCAAAGCGAGCAATGTATTCACCAATACGGTCGCGGTGGCGGCTTACCGCGGCGCCGGCCGCCCGGAAGCCATCTATTACGTCGAGCGCGCCATCGAAATGATCGCCGACGAGCTCGGCATCGACGCCGCCGATGTGCGCCGCCGCAATTACATCAAGCCCGAGCAATTCCCCTACAAAACACCCACCGGCTCCACCTATGACACCGGCGACTACGAAACCAACCTGGATGCGGCGCTGGAAACAGCCAATTACGCCGCCCTGCGCGCCGAACAGGCCGAGCGCCGCGCGAATGGCTCGGAGGCGCTGCTCGGCATCGGCCTGGCGACTTATGTCGAAATGTGTGGCTTCGGTCCATACGAGAGCGGCCTGGTGCGCGTCGAACCCAGCGGCACCGTCACCGTCTACACTGGCACATCACCCCACGGGCAAGGCCTGCAGACGACCTTCGCCCAGATGGTCGCGGACGAGATCGGCGCCGATTACGAGGATATTGTCGTGCGTCATGGCGATACCGGTTCGCAGCCGGTCGGCGTCGGCACCTTCGGCAGCCGCAGCCTGGCGATCGGCGGCTCCGCCATTGTGCGCGCCTCGGAGAAAGTGCGCGAGAAAGCGATCAGAATCGCCGCCCACATGCTGGAAGCTTCGCCGGGCGATATCGAATTCGCCGATGGCGAGTACCGCGTCAAGGGCCTGCCGAGCCGCAGCCTGGGCTTGAGCGAAATCGCCGCGCGCGCCTATTCGGATAACCTGCCCGATGACATCGACACCGGTTTGGAAGCCACCGACTTCTTCCGCCCGCCCGATTTCATCTACCCCTTCGGCACGCATGTCGCGGTGGTCGAGGTCGAAAAAGACACCGGTCTCATCAGCCTGCGCGAATTCTACTCCATCGATGACTGCGGGCCGCGCATCAGCCCGCTGCTGGTCGAGGGGCAGATCCACGGCGGGCTGGCGCAGGGCATCGGACAAGCACTGCTGGAGGAGATCGTCTTCGACGAGCAGGGTCAGCTCTTGACCGGCACGCTGATGGATTACACCATGCCGCGCGCCGATAACTTCCCATCATTCACCATCGCCAAAACGGTCACCGAGACGACGCTCAATCCGCTCGGGGCCAAAGGCATCGGCGAAGCCGCCACAATCGGCTCGACGCCGGCCGTGGTCAACGCGGTGGTCGACGCGCTCGAACCCTACGGCCTGCGCCATCTCGATATGCCGCTGACGCCGCGCCGAATCTGGGAAGCGATCAACTCGGCCTAGGCTGCGCATGTCATCCCGCTACTCGCTCGCGCGCGATCTGGACGAACTGGAGCGGATGGTCGAGCGGCTGGGCGACTACCTCTTGGGCGACGCCATGTACCTGCCGGTCGGCGGCGGCTTCTTCCGCGGCGCCAGCACACCGCAAATGACCCTCGGCGCGCTGCTGCTTCGGCGGCGGCGTCTCGCGAAGCTCCGCGGCAAGTTAAAGCGCGCGAATAGCTTCCGCCTCGACAGCGCGCTGGCGCGGCACGACAGCCTGCAGCGCGAATGGACGCTGCATTACGAGCAGAAACTCCAACGCGAAGTCCCGATGCGGCTCAAGCTGATGGCCGGCTTCTTCCGCGAATGCAGCGAAAGCCCGCGCGATTCCGCCGGCGCCTACCCCATCGAGGCGCTGCGCCGGGCCATCATCCAGGAAATCCTCATGGCGATGGCGAGATTTGGCTACGAGCGGCGCGAGGCGGCGGCCGCCGTTCAACATGCCGATCAGACCCTCCGCCAACTCTTGCAAGCCCGCGACTTCATCTGGCCGCCGATGCTGGCGCCGGTGTACCCAAGGGAGACCTTCTGGTGGCTCTATGGAAGTCCGGTTGCCGGCTAACGCTTGATTAGTTCCGGACCGCTTGGTGTATAATCTGCATGCAAGGAACATCAGGAGCCCCACAATGAAGACATACACGATGAAAGAGGCGGTCGCCAATTTCGACGAACTGATGAAAGACGCTCAGGAAGGATTGACCGTCTATATCATTGGCAGCGATGGTCGGGAATACGAACTGATCCTCAAGCAGATGCCGGTCAACAAGCCGCGCAAGCCCGGCATGTTCGAGGGCAAGATCAATATCGCTGAAGACTTTGATGATCCCTTGCCCGAGTTTGAACCGTACATGAAATGAGGTATTTGTTAGACACATCGTCCTTCCTCTGGTACGTGTCAGATGTCCACAGGCTCAGCGCATTCGCGAGGGATCGATTAACAGATCCCGATTCTACCATTCACTTGAGCCTGGCCAGCATCTTGGAAATCGCCATCAAGTTCAAAATAGGCAAGCTAACTCTTCCCGTGCCTTTCGACGACTTTGTCGATATGACGATTCACAACTACAGCCTCAGGATCCTTTACATTCGCATTCCATATTTGAGACGTTTGGCGCGTTTGCCCCTCCACCATCGCGATCCATTCGACCGTCTGCTCATCGCGCAAAGCCAGGTTGAGAATCTGCCCATCCTCACCAGCGACGCCGCCTTCGACCAATACGCCGTCCAGCGCATCTGGTAGCCCAGCCCGCCCGCAATGAGCCTGTTCGTCTTCTTCATACTCGCTGCGGTATTGTTGGGCGCGGGCGCGATGCTCTCCCCCGCCTGGCGCAGCGCCCAGCCTCGCATCGCCCTCGCCGCGGTCCTTTGCCTGGGTCTCGTCCTGGGCGGCGCCGTGTTCTACGCCGAAACTATCGGCTGGGACACGCTGGTGGTGGATTATATTCTCTTCGCCCTGCTCTCGGCTGTGGTCCTCGGCGGAACGCTCTCCACCGCCCAAGCCCGCGCCGAAGCCCGCGGCGAGCGGCTGGCAGACCGCGATCAAGGCTGGCCCGGGCCGGCCGACCTGGCCTTCTTCGCCTTTGTGGCCCTCCTCCTCTTGATAGCTCTCTTTCAAATCGCAGCTCCCCAGGGAGAAGCTGGGCAAATCAGCGGCTTCCACAGCCTGGCGGCCCGCGACGGCGGATCATTCAATTCGCTCGCGCCATACCATCCTAGCGAAACAGTCCTCATCGCGCCTGGCCTGCACGCCCTGTCCGCCTATTTGAGCGCCCAGCTGGATCAGTCCATTCCGCTGATTCAATTGAGCGTTGCAGCGGTGGCAATGCTGCTGTCCGTCTGGCTCGCTTATGATTTTGGCGCCGAGTTGCAGGACAAAAGGCTCGGACGCGCTTTGGCCGCCGCGACGCTGCTGTGTTTTGGCCTGGCTCGCAGCTATCTCGACGGACACGTCGCCGAACTGCTGGCGCTGCTTTTCCTGGCCGCCTTCCTGCTCTATGCCCTGCGCCTGCTGCGCCAATTCAACCTCGCCGATCTCGTCGCCGCCGGCCTCATGATGGGCGCGGTCGCCTACACCAGCCTCAGCTTGAGCATCGCCACGCTGCTGGCCTGGGTCACACTGCTCGTCCTGGTCTGGGCGCGCGCGCGCCGCGAAGTTAGCGCCGCCTCGCGTTGGGCGCTGACCATCGGCCCGCCCCTCGTCGCCCTGCTGGGCATCGCGCCTTGGCTGGTCAACAACTTGCCGCTGATGTGGCCGATAAGCCCATCGCCCTTCTCGGCTGACCCCGGCAATCTCGCGCTCATCATCGGCGAGCAGGGCATCTTCATTTGCCTGCTGGCGCTCTGGGGCATCTGGACCGGGCTGCGCGCCGATGGCATCCTGCGCTTCGTTTCGCTGCTGATGCTCATCTGGCTGCTGCTCATCATCGAGCTGTCTTCCTTCGGCGTCATTGGTCGATTGCTGCCGCCCCTGGGGGCGCTCACGAATGCGCCAAATCTGGCGCGGCACGGCGTCGCCCTGCCCTTCAGCTGGTTCGGCGGCGTCGCCCTGCTTCAGATCTGGGACGACCGCCTGTCCGCCGGTCTCAAGCTGCGCCTGCGCGCTTCTGCCTACCCCCTGATTGTGCTGGCAGCGACTCTCCTCCTGCTGCTGAGTTTGAATTTCCAGCCGCTTTTGGAATTGCTGGGCTTCCCGCCAGCGACCATTTCGCGGGATGACGCCGCCGCGCTGACCTGGCTGCGGGAGAACACAGCCGCCGACGCCGTCGTCATGGCGGCCGATGGCGACGCCTGGCTGCCCGTCTTCGCCGAGCGGCGCGCGTCCGATTTTCGCGCCGTCCGATATTTTGAGTGGGATCTGATTGAAGGCGCGGGGCTGGGCAGGGCTGAGGTCGATTATGTCTTTGTGCCGGCCGGCATGCCGCCGCCAGAAGACATGCCGCTAGAGCTGGTTTTCGAGCAGAATGGCGCGCGGGTGTATAAGTACATTGAGCGCTAGGTATCTGAATCTGAACGCGGCGAATTCCAGCCAGCGGCTTCCTTGTGTGATGGGAGACTACTGCCGTAAACTTCTTTCCTTGTCACCCGAAGACCAAAACTAATAAGATTGCGACTGAACTCTTCTCGCTTGTCTACAGGTATGTGTTCAAGGATTTCAGAGGGAAATACCGGGTCGTCAGGAGGTTCAGCAAGATCGCCTTTTGTTTCGGGCTGTTCGTCGTCTCGATTACTCATTCGCGAATACTTTCGCCCGCTTCTTTTTCATATTTTTTCATCGCCCAATACAAGGTCTCGCCAATTCCTGGCCAGACGGAGCGCGCTCTTTTCCGTTCAAGCGTACGCAAATCCTCTCGTAAGTTGACAAGGACTTGCTCACTCCTACCTTGATCTAGCAGGCCAAACAGATCAAAAGCGCTCGCCATGCCAAAGAGGAAGGGACGCTCCGGCAGCAAATACTTGCGTACGATTTCTCTTTTTTGCTCGTTCATCAATAAGAACCTCACGCACTCCACATGCGATTCAAAGCCATTGTATGCGCGACAAGTGCGCAGTGTCAACTCTATTGCGCTATATACGCCAGCGGTTTTGCCCCCGAGAATTTAACACATTTTGCGCTACAATCCCCCTGTCCACATGAAACGGGAAAAGCCCTTATGCCCAAGCGAAAAGTTGTCATCACCGGCGCCTGCGGCACCATCGCCGGCGTCCTCCTGCCCGCCCTGCGTCAACGCTACGACCTCACCCTGCTGGACAGTCGCGCGACCGACAAAAACGGCGTCCAGGTCGAGGGCGTCCAGGTCGTCGACCTGCTCAACAAAGATCGTGACCGCTATCGTCATCACTTCGCCGGCGCAGACGCGGTCCTGCATTGCGCTTATTACCGCATCGGCGATCAAGGCGACGATGTCTACTTCTCGTCCGAGCTGGAGAATCTGCAGTTAACCTACAACGTCTATCAGGTCGCTTGGGAAGAGCGCGTGCGGCGTCTGGTGGCCGCCAGCACCAATCACGCCGCCGACTTCTACGAGAATTACGCGCTTGACGGTCGCGTGCCGATGGTGACGCCCGACCGGAACGCGTCAGACAATTGGTACGGCTGGGCGAAGATCGCCTTTGAACAGATCGGGCAAGTTTACGCCAGCGGCGTCACCCATGGCGGGCGACCGCTGGAGAATGTGCAGATTCGCATTGGCGGACCGCGCGAGACCGACGTCGCCGAAGCGCCACTTGGCGACCTGCGCCGGATGCGCCGCGCCCTCGCCGTCTACATCAGCCAGCGCGATATGTCGCAGCTATTCATCAAGAGCATCGAAACCGAAGACATCCGCGATGACCTGGGTGTGCCCTTCCAGATCTTCTATGGCATCAGCGCCAACTCACATGCCATCTGGAGCATCGCCAACGCCCGCCGCGTCATCGGCTACGCGCCACAAGACAATTCGGAGGAGCGCTTTTTCGGCCTCATCCAGAAGCACATGAGAGCAGCCGGCAAAGCTTGACGCATCGGTCGGGCAATTTCCCGCCGCGTCAACCGTTTAGCGCGCCACCCAAACACAACAGTCTTTAGGAGCCTTTGACCCGCTGTGTCTACACGCAGCGCTGAAGCGCCCTGTTCCCGTCCATTCTGTTTCGGGCCTCTCGGCGGGTCGCGTAGACACTGACCGTCAGGCGCCCCTAGAATTCGGATTGGCAGGCGGCCGCCCCGACAAATCTTCAGCGGTCTCGGGTGGGGTCACTCCACTAACAATCGCGGCGCCAGCTCGCGCATAGTCGGCTTCAGCGCCCGCAGCGCCGCCTCCAAGGCCGCCAGCGCCAGATCGATCTCCCCGCCGCCCATCGGCGTCGAGATGCAGAACATGCCGCGGTTGCTCGTGTAAATGCCCCGATTCAGCAGCTCGAGATGCAGCAATTCGCGCAGCGCCCCGCTGTCAGCCCCGGCGCGGGCGGCATCCTTCAGCGTGACCACCGATCCGTCCGTCCACTGAATCTGCTGCAGCGAGCCATAACCGAGGCATTGCGCGCGAATCCCCAGCCGCGCGAACAAGTCGTTGACCCCCGCCCCCAGGCGCTCGCCCAGTTGATTGATGCGGTCAATCGCCGCCTGATCCAGGCGACTCATCGCGGCGGCCCCAGCGGTCATGGTGATGTTGTTGCCGTTGAATGTACCGCTGTGGAAGAGCGAATCAGCGCCCGAGGCCGGATCGAATTGCCCCATGATGTCCGCCCGCCCGCCAAAGGCGCCGACCGGGAAGCCGCCGCCGATGATCTTGGCCATGGCGGTCATATCGGGAACGGCGCCTTCCGCTTCTTGCAAGCCGCCGCGGCTGAGGCGCAAAGTCACAATCTCATCAAAAAGCAGCAGCACGCCGAAGCGATCCGCCAATTGGCGCAGGCCGGCCAGGTAACCGGGCGCCGGCGGCACCATGCCGCCCGCGTTCGGCATCGGCTCGATGAGGATGCCGGCGACGCGCTGATGATGTTCGCTTAAGAGCCGCTCCATCGCCGCCAGGTCGTTGAAGGGGACCACCATGACGGCGTTGAGCACCGCCTTCGGTACGCCCCGCCCCTCCAGACGCGCGGCCGGCTGGTCAGCCGCCGCCATATCGGGATGCACGCTCACTTCAACGAAATCATGGGATCCATGATAACCGCCATCCATCTTGACGATGATGTCGCGCCCGGTGAAGGCGCGCGCCGCCCGCATCATCATCATGGTCGCCTCGGTGCCCGAATTGGTGAAGCGCAGCAGCTCAATGCTCGGCACACGTTCGATCAACAGCCTGGCCAGCTCGACCTGCGGCGCCGACGCCGAGCCGAAGACGGTGCCCCGCGTCAATTGGTCAGCGGCATCTTCAACGATGGCCGGCTGCGCGTGACCATGGATCAGCGAGGTAAAGTTGTTGAGGAAGTCGAGATAGCGATTCCCGTCGCAATCAATGAGCCAGGCGCCCTCGCCGGCGACCATGTAGGTCGGGTAAGGCGCGAACCAGGTGGCGCTGCGCGTCTCGCCGCCGGGCAGGAAACGCCGCGCCTCTTCGTGCCGGGCGCGCGAGGCGGCCGTCCGCTCGCGATAAACTGTCACCGTGTCATGCTCACCTTGCCAGCCGCTGTCCAGAGAATTCATGTTGAAATTTGCCTGTGTAAAATACAGTTTTTATCAATGCGCAAATTGTATACGCTGCGCCCGTCAAAAGACAAACTCTGCCAGGGCCAATCGCATCAACTTGAAATGGCGCTGAAATCAACTACTTTCCCCACAACTTGCGTAATCTGTAGGGGCGATTCTGTGAATCGCCCGAAAAATGGAACACCTAATTTGGCTTTCTCCGCGCTCTCTGCGTTCTCTTATTTAATGAACCTGCCAAATTCCATCTGCAATCATAGCGAAATTTGTAGCCCTAAACCTCGCGCTATCGCATGGACGGGCGTTTCAGCGCCGCGCGTAGACACTGCGGGTCAAACGCCCCTACAGATTCCTATTTCGCGGATTCATAATTTTGTGTGAGCCGAGTTGTCACTCGCGAGGGGCTGTGGTGAAAAACATACGGATTCCTGCCCAGCGCTTTGAACCAGCCGGTGGCAAAAGCGATAGGCAGGCCGGCGGCTATGCCCTATAATCGAAGACGAAACGCGAGCTGATGACGGAGTGCAAATGCGACGCCTTACCTTGATTTTCCTCATGGTCCTTTCCTTGGCGGGCAACGCTGGCGCCCAAGCTCCTGAACTGGAACTGAATTGGGACCCCGTGCGCAATACCATAAGGGGAAACATCGACATCGTCGGCAGCGCCAACATCGCCGATCAGTTTTACTTCTTCCTGGAGGCCGCGCCCTGGGACGCCGCAGAAGAGCCGACCTGGCAACCGGTAACGAGCTATGTGATGACGCCGGTCGTGGATGGCCCGCTGGGCGCCTGGGACACCGGCCGCTTCGCCGATGGCTTCTACCAACTGCGCTTGCATGCGGTCAACAGCGCGAATGAGAACAGCTATTTGGTGCTGGCGCCCATTCTGATCAACAACAACAGCGATCTGGTGAATCTCGAGCCGGTTGAAGTCGTCGCGATGCCAGGGGCGCAAAGGGCGGACGGCATGGTCCCCAGTCCCGACATCGACGATCGGCTGCCCCTGCCCGTCGGCGGCCACGTCGCCCATTTCCATGACGCGGCGCAAGAGGCGATGACCTCAGCGGGCATGACCTGGGTCAAATGGCAGATTCCCTTCCACATCGGCATTGATGATTTCGTCGCCCGTGATCGCATCAACCGCAGCCACAGCGCCGGCCTGCGCGTCTTGCTCAGCATCACCGGCCACAAGCATGACCTGGCCGAAGGCGGCGACGAATATCTGGACGCCTATGCGGCATTTTTGGGCGAGGTGGCGGCGCTGGGCGCGGACGCCATCGAAGTCTGGAACGAGATGAACCTCGACCGCGAATGGCCCACCGGGCAGATCAATCCCCGGCGTTACGCCGTCATGCTGCAGAAAGCCTACAGCGCCATCAAAGCGGCCAACCCCGACACCATGGTCATCACCGGCGCGCTTGCCCCAACGGGCGCCGAGGGCGCTTTCGGGCTGGCAAAGGTCTGGAATGATGACCGCTACTATCTGGGCATGGCCAACGCCGGTGTGGCTGAATATGCCGATTGCATTGGCGTCCACTACAACGAAGGCGTCCTGCCGCCGACCGCCCAAGGCGGCGACCCGCGCGCTAACGATTATCCGACGCGCTATTTCCTGCCCATGCTGAACCGAGTCGCCTGGCCCTTTGGCAATAGCGACATCCCCATGTGCCTGACCGAAACGGGTTATCTCAGCCGCGAGGGCTACGGTCCCTTGCCGCAGGGCTTCACATGGGCCAGCCGCGTCACCGTCGCCCGCCAGGCCGATTGGCTCGCGCAGGCGATCCAGATGGCCGCCAATTACACGCGTATGCCGGTTGACCTGCTGATCATCTGGAACATCGACTTTGACTATTATGGCGCCGATCCGCAAGCCGGCTACGCCATCATCCGGCCCGATGGCAGCTGCCCCGCCTGCGAGACGATCGCGGCGCTGCAACGCTGACCGGCCCGCCCAATCCCACGTCGATACATTTACAAATGTAGGGGCGACTTATCAAGTCGCCCGAAAGCGCATTCTATCAGTAAGACGGGCGTTTCGGCGCCGCGCGTGGACACTGCGGGTCAAACGCCCCTACAGAATCCCTTTATCGCTGGTTTCTTATTTTTTGTGAGCCATGTCGCGGCCTGCCAGCGACCCGGCGAGCCGCCCTTTTTCCCAATCGCCGAATCCATTATATGATTACAAGCGTAAGCCAGGCGGATATTCACAGCATGCGCCGCTTTTTGAGATCGCTTATCTTGGGACTGCTCCTTGGCACGCTGGCCGGCCTTTATTTCGGCTGGATCCAGTTCCCGCCCGCCAATCGCAACAGCGCCATCAGCGAGCTGGCCCAGCGCCACCGCGACGATTATACCGTCATGATAGCGGCCGGTTACGCCGTCGATCGCGATGCAGCCGGCGCCCTGGAGCGTCTCGGCAAACTCGAGGCCGACGATGTCTCCGCCTACCTGCGGGGCGCGACCGAACGGATCATCCGCAGCTCAGCGCGAGACTTCGACGATATTCGCCTGCTCGTGCGGCTGGCGCATGACCTGGGACAATTGACCCCGGCGATGCAACCCTTCCTTGAACTGGACGGCGGCGATCCATGATTCGGCCAGACCCGCAGCGAGAAGAAACGCGCAAACTCGCCCCCGGCTACTTTTCCTACCCCGTCTTCGCCTGGAGCCTGGTCATTGGGCTGGCGCTGGGGCTGGCCTTCACGCGCATGCAAGGGCCCTTGCAGCGCAGCAATGCCGAACCCTGGCAGCTGCGCGCCGACGAACGCCATCACTTCGCCATCGCCATCGCGCTGGAACATCAACATAGCGGCAATATGGGGCGGACGCTGAACAAGCTGATTGCGCTGCGCCCGGCCCAACATCCACTCGACGCCCTGGCGGACGCGGCCTGCGCCCTGGGCAGCAGCGGTTACCTGGGCAGCGAAAGCGGCATCAAAGCTTTGCGCGGCGCTGTGGCTCTCTATTCAGTCGACGGGCGGACGGGCTGCGCCGAGCAGCTGCTGCCACTGAGCGCGACAGACAGCGCGCCCGAGCCCGCCGTCGAGCGTGCAGCCGACGCCGGTTTCGCCACGCCGCTCCCGACCAAACCACCGCTTCGCGACAGCCAGGGCGGCGCCTCCAGCCGTCGCCTCGTCCCGACGCCAGCGGCACAGCGCAGCTTCGAGGCCCGCGCGGCACGCTCCTTTTGCGACGCCGCCAACCCCGCGCTGATCGAGGTCCATGTGCTGGATTATCTGGGGCGCGGCATCCCGGGACAGCGGATTCGCGTCCGCTGGAGCGACCAAGAGGACATTTTCCTCAGCGGGCTCAAGGTCGATCGCGGCCCATCCTACGCCGATTTTCAGATGGAAGAAGGCATCGATTACGCCATCGATATGCCGGGCGCCGCCGATCCCCTGGACGCCAGCCTGAGCACCGGCGCATGCTACACCGCCAACCGCAGCACGCTGAAATCCTGGCGCATCACCTTCGTCGAAACCTGATATGCCGCGCCGCTAAGCCCGCCCAAGACATTTTCGTAGGGCCGAGACGGCGGCTCGCCACCCGCCCAATCTGAACACCTATCGGGTCCCAGCCCCGCAACGCAACCCGCCCCGCCTCGACGCGTATTATCAGTAGCGCGCATCTTATGATTTGGGATGGATTCAAAATGCAAATGGAAGAAAAAGCCTCGCAAGCCAGCACGGGTGTGTTTTTCGTTGGGCTGGGTTTATTGTTCTTCACCGGCTGGTGGTGGCCCGGCATCATGTTTGTCATCGCCGCTTCGATGCTGGCGGGGACGCTGGCTGCGGGCGAACGCTGGCAATCGGCGACTGGCGCCCTCTGGCTAATCGGCATCGGCGTCGTCTTCGGCATCCCCGGCCTCATTGGCGACATCGCCGGCGCCTTCTGGCAGATGTTCCCGTTAATTCTGATCGGCATCGGCTTGTTCATGCTCTTCGGCGGCAAGTACCGCCCGACCATCAACGGCAAGCGCAAAAACGACGACGACATCCGCCGCGTCTAACTCTCCACCAGCTGCGGGTATGCAGTGTTCACGATTAGACGCCCTTCCCTAATTCATTGGGATGCCCGCCATAGAGATGGCGGGAAGGGCCAGGGATGGGGTTGGAATTGACACTCAACCCGCTCAAGCTATACTGATGCCTGCGGCGGGATGGTGGAATGGCAGACACGGGCGCCTTAAAAGCGCCTGCCCGGAAGGGCGTGAGGGTTCGAGCCCCTCTCCCGCTACTGTTCACCACTGCTTCCTAGGAATTACAGACCGTTGACGCAGGTTGTTCTTACCCCGTTGTTCAGAGAAGTAGCGCCGCGAATCGGTATTCCAAAAGTTGAATACTTCGCCCTTTTGGAATACTATAGCAGTAGACCAAAGTGCGGAGAAAAGATTTGGGGCGCTGGAGGCGCCAGACAGCACGAGGTGCAAGGATTCTGCGTCATATCTTACTATTCTCGCAGCCTTGAGGTTGTCGCGCTTATTGACATCTATTTCGGCGCTTGCAGAGATGATTGGTCAGATGCCGACCGTCAAGCTTTCAGGCGGATGATTAATGAGTTTAAGTCTATCCGAAAAGGCAAAGTCTAATGGCCGTCAAGAAAAGTAAGAATCTTGATCGTAGAGAGATCTTTCGCAAGACGGAACACTTGTACAGTGATCCAAAGAACTATGAAGTCTATGTATCCAAGAAAACGTGTCCGGAATTGAATCGTAAGATCAAAAGCCGAGAGATTACCATTACGCTCCAAGATCTGATTGATGCGGATGGCAACATCGCCAAACTGTCCGAATGACTTGCGACAAGAATATCCGTCGAATCCTGTCTCTGTATGTCAGACTCCTTGCACCGGCAAACAGAAGTGCGGCAGGCATCGAGTTGGGTCGAGCGTCGTAGGATTTCCATCTGATTATCGCGCCAGCTGCAAATCATACAGGCTCGCATAGACGCCATCGCTCTCAAGCAGCTCCTCGTGGCTGCCCTGCTCCTGAATCCCCTGCGGCGTCAACACCAGGATGCGGTCGGCATTGCGAATCGTCGACAGGCGATGCGCGATGACCAGTGTGCTGCGGTTCTCGATCAGCCGCTCCAGGGACTGCTGGACCACCCGTTCGCTCTCATTGTCCAGCGCGCTGGTCGCTTCATCGAGGATGATCAGCGGCGGATCCTTCAAGAAGAGGCGGGCGATGCTCAGCCGCTGACGCTGCCCGGCCGACAGCTTGACGCCGCGCTGGCCGATTTCGGTGTCGTATCCCTGCGGCAGCGCCATGATGAACCGATGCGCGTAGGCCTGCTTGGCCGCCGCCACCACCTCGGCGTCGCTGGCGTCCGGCTTGCCGTAGCGAATGTTCTCGGCCACTGTGGCGCCGAAAAGGTAGACATCCTGCGCCACCGTACCGATATTGCGCCGCAGCGCGCCCAGGCTGTATTCGCGAATGTCGACGCCATCCAGGCAGATACGCCCGGCATCGGCATCATAAAAGCGCGGTATCAAGGCGCTGAGCGTCGTCTTGCCCACGCCTGACGCGCCCACCAAGGCCACATATTCGCCGACAGCGATCTTCAGTGACAGGTCCTGCAAGACGCTGCCAAAATCCGCCCGATAAGCGAAGCTGACATTCCGCAGCTCCAGCTGACCGCGCACTCGCTGCGGCTCATGCGCCGGGGCGGGATCCCGAATCGCCGGCGGCAGCTCAACGATGTCCATGAAGCGATGAAAGCCGGTGATGCCCTCTTGATACCAACGGGCGAAATTCACAAGCCGCTGAATCGGCTCGATCAAAATGCCGACATAGAGCAGAAAAGTGATCAAATCCGACAGGTCGAGCGCCGCCCCTGTGATGGCGATCGCGCCGAAGACGACCACCATCACCGTCATCAACTGCGTGAAGGCGGTCATGCCGTTGTAAAAGTAGCCCTCGCTCTTGTATTCCAGCCGGCGGCTCTCGACGAAGCGCGCGTTGGCCGCGTCAAACTTCGCCTGCTCCAGCGCCTCATTGGCGAAGGACTGCACCACGCGGATGCCGGCCAGCGTGTCTTCCACCTGCGCGTTCACCTCGGCGACGCGCTCCTTGCTCAAGCGCATGGCGCGGTTCATCTTGCGGTTGAAATGCAGCGAGAAGACGAACATGAACGGCAAGAGCATGATGACGATCAGGCTCAAACTCGGGTTGATGCTGAGCGTGATTAGGAAGACGCCGACGAACTTGACGATGCCCAGGAACAGGTCTTCCGGGCCATGATGCGCCAGCTCCGAAATCGCGAATAAATCGCTGGTAATGCGGGACATCAGTTGCCCCGTCTTCTGCTCATCATAGAAGCTGAAAGACAGCTTCTGATAATGGGCGAAGAGCTCGCGCCGCATATCGCTCTCGATCATCGCGCCCATCATATGCCCCTGATAATCGACGAATAAACTGCAGAGCGTATGCGCGGCGACCAGCGCCAGCATGACGCCGGCCATCAACGCGATATCGCCGATGGGATTGACGGCGCCCGCGCCCAACAGGTTCTGCGTGATGTGCCGGACGCAAAGCGGCAGGACCAGCGTAATCACCGAAACGATGAAAGCGCAGAAGAGGTCAAGCGACAAAAGCCCGAGATAAGGCCGGTAATACGACAAAAACTTCATTGTCCGCGTTCCCACAGTCATGCTCCTTTGGTCCAAACGCGAAGCCTCGCTGCATTATAGCAGCCGCCGCGCCATCACTGACATGCGCTTGACAATATAGCACATTTGTGCGATATTTTGGGATAGAAGGGTATCGACAGTGACTTTGATCCGGCCTTCTGGAGGAGTGAAATGCGTATCCGAATTTGCTTTTGTATCATCGCCGTCTTGAGTCTCGCCGCTTGCGCCGCGCTTTCCTCGCAAGTCAACGAAGAGATGGCGCCGCGAATCAGCACCGAGGTCGCCGTTCAAGTGGGCACGGCCGTTGTCGAGCAGGTCGCGACCGTCCTGGCCGAAGGCAAACCCGCCGAAGCCGTCGTATCTGTTTCAAGGCTGTCCGAAAGTCAGCCTGAGATTGAAGCGCTGGCAGAATACGACTGCGCGTCAAAGTACTGCAAGGATATGAGCTCCTGCGAAGAAGCAGTTTACAAACTCTACGTTTGCGGCGACAGCACTCGAGATTCCAACAACGATGGCGTTCCCTGCGAATCAATTTGCAAAGGGACGGACGTCCCAGCCATCGCCACCAGATTTGCCGCTATCGCGCCAACAACCATTCCAACTTCGCCGCCCGGCGCCGCCGAAATCGGACCTGTAACCCGCGTCGTCGACGGGGATACAATCGATGTGCTTCTCAACGGCGTCAACACCCGCATACGCTACCTGCAGATGAATACGCCCGAGCGCGATGAACCCTGCTTCCGCGAATCGACGCAAGCCAACGCCGAGCTCGTCGCCGGCCAAACCGTGCGCCTCGTGCCGGATGAAGAACGGGTTGACCGCTACGACCGGCTGCTGCGCTTCATCTACGTCGGTGATTTGCTCGTCAATCGCGCGCTCGTCGAAGGTGGCTGGGCTGAAGCGGTGCTTTATCCGCCCAATGACGCGCATTACGACGAATTCCTCAGGCTGGAGCAGGAAGCGGCGGCGGCCGGCCGCGGCTGCCACCCGACCGGCATCTTCGACGATGGCTCAACGACGCGCTAGTTTGCTGCGGGCGGCGTCGCGAGACGCCCCTACACCTTCACCGCTTGATGCGCTAAAGTTGCTGTGAAAAGCGACAGAATAATTCGCGCAATGGCAATCAAGCGACTGATCTATTATCCGCAAGACGAAGCGCTGCTCCGGCAGAAGAGCCTGCCGGTCCGCAATCTCAAGAACAAGCAGCTCAAGCGGCTCATACAAGATTTGAAAGACACCCTTGAATCGCAACCCGGCGCCGCCATTGCCGCGCCCCAAATCGGCATTCACAAGCGAGTCGCCGTGGCCAAATTCGGCCAAAACGACGATGACGAAGAGCAGCCGATGCTGACCTTGATCAATCCCGAGATCATTGAAGCCGGCGTAGCCGAAACCGGCTTTGACGGCTGCCTAAGCATCCCCGACATCTATACCTGGGACACGCCCCGCCCGCGCTGGCTCCGTTTCCGCGCCCGCGGCGAAGACGGCGGCGAGATAATCCGGCGCCTGACGGGCATGGACGCGCGCGTCTTGCACCACGAGATCGATCACCTCGATGGCATTCTATTTCTCGATCGCCTGCGAGACCCTGAGGAATTGTATACGCCGGTCGAAGGCGAAGACGGAGAAAGCAAAATGGTCCGCTTGGTGGATTTGCGAGAGCGGCGATGACGAGCGGCCTAACAAGGAGCAACGTCGCGCTGCACAAGGTCCTGAGCACCCAGCCTTCGGACGAGCGCATCGCGCTGATACTGCAAGTCCTGGCGGCGACGCCCGGGCGGCTGCGAAACTTGAGCGCGGGCCTATCGGATGCGGAACTGACGACGCCGCTGGGCGAAGGCGAGCGCAGCTTCAAGCGCGACTTGACGCATCTGATTTACTGCGCCGAGCGCGGCGCCGACCCCATCTTCCAGGCGCTGCTGCTGAAAGAGCCATTCATTCCGCGCATCCACGCCGAGCGGGATTGGGGCGCGCTGATGGCTTATGAGGCCTTTGAAATCCCCGAACTGATGGCTTATTTCGATTTTCGGCGGGCGGCCCTGCTCAACATTCTGCGAGCTTTGACCGGCCCGCAGTGGGAGCGATCGATCCGGCGCGAGGGCGTCAAACGGAGCGAATCGGTCTATCATTGGGCGCGCGGTTTAAGCGTGCATGAACTCGGTCATCTGGAAGATCTGGCGGGAAAACTGGGACTGACCCTTTGAGTAGAATGGAGCGGTCATCAAATCGACGCCATCTCCCATACATCCAGCGCGCGCACAGCTTCCGGGTTGATCACCCGCAGCCCCTGGTTCCCCGCGTCGGAGGGATAGAAGCGGCTCGTGACGCGGCTCCGCCCGTTGGCGATCAACTCAATCACCGAGCCATCCAGCAAGATGCGCAGCTGCAGATTTTCGCCCGGGTCCAGCCGATGGACCATGCCCTGCGCCTCGCTGTCGAGTTCGCTCTCCTCGCCGGCGTAGTCCCGCGTGACGCGCAGCGCTTCATTGCTCGCGTCATAAGTGATGGCGACCTTCTCCGCGCCATCGGGCGAGCGCGCCAACTCAATCCCGCAAGTTTCGGCTTCTGAGACGTCGAACGCGGCTTCGATATCCAGCGCCAGCCCGCGCAGCGGCAAGTCTTTATCCGTCAAGTCGCCCGCTTCAGCATGGAATCCATCCCGGCGCAGGGCCTCGATTTCCGGCACGGGATGACTGATGAGCCGGTGCTTGCTGTCCAGACTGAGCACCCGCGGAATCGCCTGAACGCCGCTCCAGCCGGCCTGCCTCTGTCGATCAGTACCGCGGCCCTCGCGCAGCCAGGCCCAGATCAGCCGCCGGCCTTGATCATCGACATGCGTCAGGGGCGCGTAAGCGTAGCCGGCATCGTAGACCGTCTCGCTTTCAGGGACGAAGCGCTGGTTCTCATAGCGCCCGACAAGCGCCAGGACGGTAGCGCCGCCGCCATCGTACATGCTCGATATAATCAGCACCCATTTCTCGCCCAGCGGGAAGAAGTTCACGCATTCGAAATTGTGGCCGTGGCGCGCGCTGTCGCCGACGAAGAGCGGATGGAGGTACTGCCACTCGCGCAGATCGTCCGAGCGGTAGAGCAGCGCCGCCCCGCCAAGCCCATTGATGTGACCGCTGAGGATCATATACCAGCCGTCATCGCCGCGCCAAACGAAGGGATCGCGGAAATCGCGCGCCTGGAAGCAGTGCGCCGGGATCTCGGCCAGCACCGGGTTGCCGCTGTGCTTGGTCCAGCGCCTGAGGTCTTCATTCCCAAAAGCCAGGCATTGAACCTGCCGCGAGTAATCATCGTTGACGCCGGTGTAGATCGCAGTGGGCATGCCGCCGTCATCCACCATGCAGCCGGACCAAATGCCAGCCTGATCGGGCGAGTGCGGCGTCGGCGCGATGGCGATCGGCAGCTCCTCCCAATGCGCGAGGTCATCACTGACGGCATGCCCCCAGTGCATATTGGCGTGGTAGGCGCCATCGGGGTTGTACTGGAAAAACAAGTGATAACGCCCCCGCCACTGGATCACGCCGTTGGGGTCGTTCATCCAGTTGGCGGCCGGCAGGAAGTGGTAGGTCGGGCGGTGGATGTCTTGGGGGTTGCGAGGGATCATCATGCATTCGCCCTGATACATTCGGATAGGTCAATCACCGGTTCTGACGATAATCGTGGATGTTACCACATGGACAGTCGTGCCAACCAATGTGCGGTAAGATGTGGATTGCGGCTGTTTGAGTTAAAGTCGGTTGTGTCAGGCTACTCACCTGTCGCGCGCGAGTTGGTGTAGACAAATGGGATTATATCGCTAAAGCGAAGCGCCAACATTATCAAGTGGATATCGTGGTTTGCCCCTTACAATGGCGTTGTCAACAATTGGCGGCAAATGCTCAGGATTTCCATCTGGAAACCCAATGTCATAGTGTTGCCGAAGCAAGTACTTTTTTCGCATGCAGCACTTTTTGAACTTATCGCCCGACCCGCAAGGGCACGGATCGTTGCGACCAACGTAATTGAAATCGGATACTAGTCTTTGCCGCTTATGGACGATTAGATCCCAAGCTGCAAACGGACTCGTTAAGTTCTCAACTGCGTAGTGAACAGAAGCATAATTGTAATGGTCTTCGGACTTGCCAGTCACACTATTGTTTACGAAAGGAACTGCATGCTTGAATCGAGGATTTTCAACAAATGACACTTCAAGTAGGTCAGCCTTCCTTATTTCTCCGCCACATAGTTCTCCGCTATAGATTTCGCCGACAACGTGTCCGCATGAATCGCGCAATGAAAGTTCTTGCCCACAAATTGAGCAGGCTACTTCTTGCACTATGAATCCAGCACTAAAGAACTGTTTGTAGGGGTAAAGCCGCTGGAATTGAGGTGCGCATTTGGCAATATGAACTAGCCGATACGCGTCACTACCGTCAACATCAAGTCCAAAATGTCGCTCCAGGTTTGCCAGAATGTTCTCACAACGCGCTAGACTTATCCACGCACCAAAAAAATGTCTGCGCTTCATATCATTAAACGCCTTGATAAAGCCATTCTGGCATTCTTTCACGGCATCAAGGCACCACATTTGCTTTGCGAAATCTTGGTCGCCCTCTTGGACCGCGTCGTCCTTAAGGTCTCTCAAAAGCTGAGAAGCTGCGTTATCCAAATCATTGTCGGGCACTCGATTGGTAATGCTGCGAAGATGCTGGTCGATTCGTTTGAGTTTATCTTGGTTATCAGCCACCCTATCTTTTCCTTCGCTCTGAAAGCCGCGTAATTCGTTCTTCGTGAGCAGCGTCTTCCAATTCGGCTAGCGTCCTAAGGTCATCGCCATCTTTGAGAAGCCGAACAATGGAACCGACGAATTCGTCATATTTCGACGCAGGCCCTTTGTACTTGGTCTTAAGCCTTAGGCCGGTGCGAGAATCCTCAATGGTTAATTCTTGCTCTACAGAAGCATCCTTTATCCGCGAGCCTAACCTATACAGAATGTATCCACATATCAGATTTACCAACATTGGCGCAACAAGAAGCTTAACCAGTACATTTGGCAATTCGAGAACGTCGTGATTCAAGGACAGGTACTCCAAGTCCTCATCTTCAATGCAAACATCGGCTATCACTCCGTCACCGGCGTTTCCTTGCAAGTACCGAAAGAATTCAGAAGTCTCGATAGGAAATAAAGGCCCCTCATACTCTAGATAGCCAGGGTACGGCGTGAAGAGAACGTTTGCTTCTGAGAGTCGTTCACGTAGTTCGGCGGAAACATAATCGCGGCCTATCCAGTAGTCGAACGATTCATCTGTGGCACTTATCTGCACGAGTTGATCCTGCGTCACGAGTGTTTTTCTCCTTCCCCTCATGAATATCTGAACACAAATTGAAATGTGATGTAATTGGAAGAGTTAGTATAAGTGTCGTGCCAGAATCGTCTATTCTCAACTGCCGCGTAACTGAATGGGCGCCGATTCCTACTCCCCCGCCACAATCTCCCGCGCCAGCCGCAGCAGTTCCGCCCGCCGCTCGGCCTCCACATCACGCCCCTCGAAGTAGCGCTCAAGCAACTCCAGCGCCGTCAAGCCCTCCGGGCTCAGGCCCAAGCGGGAGCGCGCCCGCCTGTCGACATCCTTGCTGATGCTGGCGATATGGAAGACGCCGGCCCGCTTCAATTCTTTGATGATCACGTTGTCATTCAGCTGCGTTTCGCTCTCCGGCGTCAGTTTGATGACCAGGCGCAGCACCGCGTCCTTTAGGTCATGCCGCTTCATCGCCGCCAGCACCTCGCCGGTCGGGTTGTCCAGCGCGCGCGCATCCACCGACAGCGTCAGCAGCTTGCGGGCGGGGGCCTCAACAAATTCCCAGCTCGCGCCGCCCCGTGCCAACTCCACCCAGCAGAAGCCCTTGGTATCCTTCTCCTCGCCGAAGTCGATGCGCTCCAGGCTGCCTGCGTACACCACCGGCGGCGCATCGGCGCGGCCCGCCGTCAAGTTCTGATGGCGGTGTATATGCCCCAGCGCGACATAATCCCAGGCCGGGTCCGCCAGCGCCTTCAGATCGGCGACCACATCCCGCCCCAGCATCACGCGCCGTTCGCTGCCCCAAAGGGCGCCGGCCACGCTGAAATGCCCGCATAGCAGACGCGGGGTGTCGGCCGCCGCCAGTTCATCGGCCCGGTCCTTGAGCGCCTCAAGCCGCTCATGCAGCGTCCGCGCCAATGCATCATCCTGCTCGGCGATGGTCATGCCGCGCGTCGACCCCGCCTCCAGCAAACGCGCGCGAATTGGATAGGGCGCCGCGCCGATGACGACCGGCCCGCGCTTGGTCTCCAGCCGGCGCGCGTCATAATCCTGCGCCGCCCAGACGCCCGGCACATCAAGCGTCCGATAGATTTCGACCGTGCTGGCTTTGGCCGCGTTCATCGGAATGTCGTGATTGCCAGCCAGCAGCACAGTCGGCGCCAATTGCGAAAGCCGGCGGATGCGCGCGGCAAACTCGCGCTGATACGTTGGATTCGGGCTGCGGCTGCGAAAGGCGTCGCCGGCGAAGATGACGAGATCGACATCGCCTTCGCGCGCGTATTCAATCATCTCGTCCATACGCGCCAAAAAATCGAAGACCCGGCTGCTGACCCCGGTCTCGGGGTCGGTCGTCCCGTAGTTTTCCATACCGATATGCACATCGGCGAAATGCAAAACGCGGATCGGGTGGCTCATCATGTTGTCGTCCTGGCACTCGACATGCGGCTCAATCGCCGGAGCGATGGTCTTCATCGCCCGTGCCAACCGGTTCATTGCTGGTGGTGACGCTCGTCCATTGCGGGTAATCGCCGCGCAGGTGGCCAAATATCGGCCTCTCATTGCGCAAAATGTCAACAAAGGCATGGATGTCCCCGATTGACATGAAGATGGCGCCGCGCCGGTTGGCGATATCCACCTGCGGGTCGGGCACGTCGCTATCCGGCGCGAGGAAATACACATCGAGGCGATAGCTTTCCTCGTCTTCCGCCCCGACGCCATTGCAGCGCACCAATCCGCGAATCCGCGCGCCCACGCCGGCGAAGTCCCGCTCCTCAAGCTGACGCCATATCACCATATAATTCTTGATCTCAAAAACGGCAACACCCTGCTCCGACATCGCTCGACCATCCTCGCCACAAAGGGAATGCCCTTCATTATATCGGCTAGGCAGCCCCTGCGAAAACAGGCGAAACCAAAGCGCGACTAGGTTCACGCAGAAGACGAACCCGCGACAAAAGGAGGCGGTAGGGGCGAGACGGTGGCTCGCCCGTCGTATGATATTGTTCGTACATGTGACGTTTCAGCGGAACGCCTTTACAGACGTTCTGCGCGGCAACGCTCAAGATGAAAGCAGATGGAAGACAAAGGCGCATACGCCGAGCAATAACATGAAGCGGACGTAATAAATTTGCATAGAAGGCCGCCTCCTTTCTTTTGCTTGATGAATCGCAACCTGCGAGCGGCCCGCAAGCTCGCTGCTTATGATACAGTCCCCCCGAGCCATCTTCCCTTGCGCCAAACCGACGCCAACCCTGCGTCCCCAATACGGGGCGGCGCACATGCATCTTGTCAGTCCTATCATGACAATTTAGAATCGCAGCGATGTTGACGCTACTGCAGATCATTTATGCCCTCTGCGCGCTCTCGCTGGGTTTCTACACGGCGGGGCAGGCCTTTCTGCTATGGCGCTATTGGCGCAGCCACCGGCCAACAGCAGCGCCGCCGCCGCTCCAGCAGCTGCCCCCGGTTACCGTGCAGCTGCCGCTATATAACGAAGCCAATGTGGCCGACCGCCTGATAGACGCGGTGGCCGCCTTCGATTACCCGCGCGACAAACTCCTGATACAAGCGCTGGACGATTCGGACGACTTGACCGTGTCCCTGGTGGCGAGGAAGCTGGCCGACCTGGAGGCGCGCGGCTACCGCGTCCAGCATATCCGCCGGGCTGATCGCGCGGGCTTCAAAGCCGGCGCCCTGGCTGAAGGTTTGCGGCATTGCGACAGCGAGTACGTCGCCATATTTGACGCCGACTTCCTGCCGCCGCCCGCATTCCTGCGCCGGACGATGCAGCGCCTGCTTGCCGACCCCGCCGTCGGCATCGCGCAGAGCCGCTGGGGTCACCTCAACGCCGAAGAGAACAGCCTGACGCGGGCGCAGCGGCTGTCTATCGATACGCATTTTGTGGTCGAGCAGGCGGCCCGCAACCGCAGCGGCTGGCTGATACCCTTCAACGGCACCGGCGGCGTCTGGCGGCGCAGCTGCATTGAAGACGCCGGTGGCTGGTCCGCCGATACCCTGACCGAAGACCTCGACCTGAGCTACCGCGCCCAACTGGCCGGCTGGCGCTCGCATTTCCTGCCCGAGGTCGAAGTGCCGGGCGAGATCCCGCCGCAGCTGGCCGCCTACAAACAGCAGCAAACGCGCTGGGCGACCGGCAATACCCAGTGCCTGCGCAAATTGGCCCGCCCTATTCTGTCGTCAAATCTGGGCGCCTGGCAGAAGATCATGGCGATTCAGCATCTCTGTCAATATCTGCCGCAGCCCTTGATGCTGCTGATGCTCTTGCTGACGCCGCCGCTGCTGCAGGCGGAAGCGCTGGCCGGCCTGTCGCTGGCGCCGCTCGGCATCATTGGGCTGGCCCCGCCCCTCATGTACATCGCCAGCCAAACGCGGCTCTACGGGAACCGCGGCGCGCTGAATATGCTGAGTGACTTTCCCGCCCTGCTCTTCATCGGCGCCGGCCTGTCCCTGAACAACAGTTTGGCTGTCTTCGCCGCGCTGCTGGGCTGCAAACCCCCATTCCGCCGCACGCCGAAATTCAAGCGCGGCTGGGAGCGCAGCCCCTACGCCCTGTCCACCGGCCTCACCCTCTGGCTGGAATTGGCGCTGATGGGCTACGCGCTTTGGGCGGCGTCGCTCGCCTGGGCGCTGCAGCGCGAATTGTGCCCCTACTTGCTGATATATGCGCTGTCCTTTGCCATTGTGGCCGCCTGGAGCCTGCGCGAAACCTGGACGCTGCGGCTAGCGCAGTCCCGCCCGCGCGCGGCGGAAATCTCCGAAGCCGTCTGAACTTGTCTTGCGCTATAATTGTTGCGAGTCGAGCGAGTTATCACGGTGAGACAATTCCTGGACGACAAACGCCTTCGTTATCTGCTGATCGCCGTGCTGGTCGTCGTGCTGGCGCTGGGTCTGCTGAACATCATCTCCACCGCTTTCAGTTTGCTCGTCCCGCTTGCAATCGCAGCCGGCATCGCCTTCGTCTTTTACAAGCTCGTGATCGAAGGGCGGGACAGGGCCGAAGTCATGGAGGACGAAGTCGCCGCCTCAGTCGGCGCGGTCCTCGACAGCGGCATCGACGCGGTAATGAGCGAAGAGCAGGCCGGCAATGATGATGAAGACGAGGCCGCGGCCCGTCAACGCCTGAGCGCCCTGCAACGAGCGCAGAACGCCTACTTTGATACCGCGAGCCCGACGGAAGAAATCCTCGATCAAATCAAATCGCGCAAGCGGCGCCTGGCCGGGGACGACGACGCGTGAAACTGCTTTCGCTTAATATCTCCCTGCCCAAGACCGTTTCCATCAACGGAAGAACCTACAAGACCGGCATCTACAAAACAGCCGTCAGCGGTCCCCGGCGGCTCGCCCGGCACAATCTGACCGGCGACGGCCAAGGCGACATGAAGAATCACGGCGGAGAATACCAAGCCGTCTATTGTTATCCGCATGAACATTACGCCTACTGGGCGAATCAACTGGCGCGCGGCGACTTCCAGTTCGGGCAATTCGGCGAGAACTTCACGCTGGAAGGCCTGCTGGAGCGCGAGGTCTGCATCGGCGATGTCTTCCAGGTCGGCGGCGCCCTGGTTCAGGTGACGCAGCCGCGCGTGCCCTGTTACAAGCTGGCCGACAAGCTGGGCATTCCGGGCTTCGACAAAACATTCCTGCGCGCCAATCGCTCCGGTTTCTACCTCCGCGTGCTCGAAGCAGGCCTGGTCGAGGCGGGCGCGTCGATTGAGCTGGTCAGCAACGGACCTATCGGCATGACCGTCGCCGAAGTCAACGCCGCCCTCTACCTGTCGAAGGAGCCGGCCGCCGCCGAACGCGCCCTGCGGATCGACGCGCTCTCCCCTGGTTGGAAGCGCTCATTTGAAAAGCTGCTGGCAAAAGGCTGAACCCTTCAGAACAGGTTTAGCAGCGAGACCGAATGGGCGGGGCAATCGACGCTGAAATCATTCATGTCGTCAATCGTCAGCGGTCTCTCGCTGATTGAGACCGCGTCCGGCTGATCGACATCGTTGTAGCTCTCAACCGATTCGCCGTTGACCGTGCGCAAGACGGCGCTGTCGAATTCAGCCCCGCCTAATCCGCGAATGCGGCAGCTAATGGCGTCTTGCCCGTGCAGGTTCACCAACGTGATGCCCAAAGCGCCGCTGGCCGAATCTCGCGTCGCAACCGCGTCCAGATGCTGTACCGAGCGCGCCCCGCCGTCTGCCAGCGCCACTTCAAAAGACGGCGATTTGAGCGCCGAATGCAAGACTTCGCCGTAGCTGTGGTTTGCGAACAAATCGAAGGCGTGATAGGTCGGCCGCAGCACAATGCCGCCGGTATGGGTGAAGATCGCGCCCACTGTGTTCACCACGGGCGAAAAATTCGCCATGCCCACCACATCGCAATGGCGCAGACAGCTGTTGAGGAAGCAGGCGGTGAAGACGGCGTCGGCCAAATTGTAATTGCTGTTGATGTCGTTGGCGTCCATCAGCGCGCGATCGGCGGGACCGAAACTCATGAAATTGGGATGGCACCAACCGCGCAGATTCCACTCGTCAAAAGCGATGCGCAGCTTCCCCAAATAACCCAGCGAACCCAGGATATGCTTGACGGTAACAATCCGCTCTTCCGGCTCGAAGGCGCGCGCGATGAGATTGTCGTAGCCCTTTTCGAAGACGCCCTGATCGCTTGCGCGTGACCAATAACCATGGATCGAAATCCAATCCAGCAGGTCGCCCGCCGCGCGCAGGACCTTGGCATTCCAATCGAGATCAGGGATCGAGGCGATGGCGAGCTCAATCTCGTGATCGACGCGCTTCATCATCTTGGCCGCTTCCAGGACGAGGCGCGCCCACTCGTCGGCGGTCTTGGCGCCGATCTCCCAGGCGCCGTAATTCTCGTTGCCGATGCTCCAGTAGCGCACGTTGAAGGGCTCGTCATGCCCGTTCGCCCGCCGCAGCGCCGCCCACTCGCCGATTTCGAGATTGCAATACTCAACCCAATCGGCCATGTCTTCCAAGGCGCCGGCGCCGGCGTTGGTGCAGATGAATGGCGCCGCGCCCACTTCGCGACAGAAGGCGAGAAACTCATCAGTGCCGAAGCTATTGGGCTCTTCGACGCGCCAAGCTTTGTCGTAATAGGGGACGCGCTGCCCGACGCCCTTCTTCCAAGGATAAGCCGAGACGAAGCAGCCGCCCGGCCAGCGTATGATCGGCGTTTTGATCTTGCGCAGCGCCGCAATGACATCGCGTCGGAAGCCATTCTCATCCGCCAGGTGGCTGCCCGGGTCATAGACGCCGCCGTAAATCTGCCGGTGAAAATGCTCCAGAAAATGCCCGAAGATCATCATGTCGCGCCGGCCGTCAACATGGCCGGGCAGGATATCGAGTATTGCCTGCTGATTCATCTCGTGGCTCCGTTCCAAAATGGGTGGCTATGGCGCGGCCGCTTCGCCCTCCAAATCCGCCGTCCACAAGCCAAGCGCCGCCAGCCCGTTCATCCTGGCGCGGTGATGAAGCGCGGCTTGCGCGGCCGGCACATTCTCGGGCCGATTGCGCCAGATCGTCATCGGCTCGCGCTGCAGGGCGCGCGCGTAGGAGAAGCTCAGCTTCCAGGGCAAATCGTAGTTGGCGTTCATCGCGTTGAGATGAGCGGTCGCGTGATAGTCGGATTGGCCGCCGGAGAGGAAAACGATGCCCGGTATCGCCGCCGGTATACCCCGCCGGAAGACTTTGACCGTCTGCTCGGCGACCGCATCGACATCGGCTTGCTCAGCGCATTCATTCCCCGAGAGCGCCATGCTCGCTTTGACCAGCGTATGCTCAAGATCGGCACGATGCAGATAAAGCGCCTCGAAGGTCCGGCTCAGCACCCGCTCGGTCACCGCAAAACAGCGCTCGATACTGTGGTCGCCCAGCAGCATCACCTCGGGCTCGACGATAGGAACGATGCCGGCTTCCTGCGAGAGCGCGGCCACCTGCGCCATGACATAGGCGTTGGCTTCAATCGCGTAGGTGGACGGCGTCCCCGGCCCGATCTGGAAGGCGGCGCGCCACTTGCTGAAGCCGACGCCCAGGGCCGCGTATTCCGCCAGCCGCTCGCGCAGGCCATCCAGCCCGCTGCCGACCGTCTCGCCGGCGCTGCCCGCCAGGTGGACCATGCCCTTGAAGGGCGAAATACCCGGTATCATGCCGCGCTCGATCACTTGCTCGATCAGCGAGCCACCCGCCTTGCCAGTCAGACGAACTTGCTCATCGGTCATGATGATGCCGCTGACATGCTCGTTCAGACCCGGCGTCAGGAAGAGCAGCTCCGACCAATTGCGGTAGCTGTCGCCGTCAGCGCTGATGCCTTCGTCTTCCAGCAGCTTGTAGAAGGCCGGCGACGGGCGGTCAGCCGCCATGATGCCTTTGCCCGCCGCTACCAGTTTATTGGCAATATCTATGGCGCTCATATCAGTGTTGATCCTCGGCCGGCAAAGCGGAAAGCTGCTCGGCGATCATATCGGGACTGCAATGCAAGTTCGCAAGAAAGGCGGCATCTTCCGCTCGGCGCTCCTCCAATGTCATTTCCGCCAAGCCGATCTCGCCCGGTATTTCTATCGTCACGCCCGCGCCGGCGCCACCTTCAACAATGTAATCGGCCCGCGCCAGCAGTTTATCGGCGATCACCACACCCTGCGCCTCGGCCGAATCGAGATTGACGGCGACGGCGAAACCAGGCGTTGAGGCGACGGCCGTGGTCGCGATATCCAGGTTGCCTTCCAGATAAGCGATTAACATTCGCGCCGCCTGCTGCCCTTCACGATACCAACCCTCGAATCCAGCAGCTATCGTCACGCCATGGATGACATCCGATACCAAAGATGAAAAAACCGGCACGTCATAGGCCGCGTCCACGATGGCCGGCACGCCGCCTGAGGAACCGGTGCGCGGCGGCAACGCGATCGCGTCAACGTTCTTGTCAATCAAAGCATCCGTGCCCGGCGCGTAATCGGCCGCCGTTACCACCGTCGCCACTTCAACCGTGAAACCGAATCGCTCGCCGAAGAGCTCAACAGAGCTGACGTAGTCGGCTGATGCCGGGTCATCGGCATTTGCCAGCACGCCAATGATCTGGAAATCCGGATCCTGCATGTAGATGATATTGGTGTATTCCTCATAGTCAAAGTGCATCAAGGTGCCGGTCACGTTTGGCGGCTTGATGCAGGTTGCGGCCGCCAGACCCGTTGAATAAGGTTCGGTCACGATCGCGAAAATCAGAGCCGGCGGATCTTCAATGTCGCTCATGGCGCCCAAGGCGATCATGCCCACCTGCGTCGAGACCGTCAAGAATACATCCGCCCCTTCATCCAGAGCGTCTTCCACCATGATGTTGGCGGTGGGAAAATCGAAGCCGGCATCGCGATAGAGAATGTTTATGTTTTCGCCGCGCAGGTCATTGTCCCCTTCCAGCGTGTCGCGTTCTTCCGCGCTGATAAAGCCATAAACTTCCAGCATGTCCAGCACGGCCATATCGGTCAATGCGAAGGACGGCGACTGGCCGAAACGCAGAAACGCGACCGTCGGCTTGTCATCATCGGCCGCGACAGCGAAAGGGGCTGCCAGAAGCAACAAGAGTGCGGCGATGAGCGGCAGCCTGCTCGAGAGAGAGCCAGCGGCCCGGCGTCGATCTTGCCCAGGCCTGTCGGCGTGGCAAAAATGCTTTAATCGTCGATACATAGTGTACCTCCCCGGTGATTCTGCGGACAAGCGAATCGGCGCATCTTATTATTCATGCTACGGAATCTGCCAGCCAGACGCAAGCGCAATTGCCTGGATACGGAGCGTACAGAGCAGGTCATGCAATGCAATACCGCCGGCGACCCGCGCTTTCATCCACATGTTTTACCTCACATGTTTTACCTCGACGGTGAAAATCCGATTTGGATCAGGGCGGATTTGATGCTGCCCAGCGGCAAGCCGACCACATTGCTGTAGCTGCCGTCAATCCGAGCGACCGGATGAAAGTCCGCGTTCTGGATCGCGTAGCCGCCTGCCTTGTCGAATGAATCGCCACTGGCGATATAGGCATCGATTTCTTCATCGCTGTAATCGCGCATGTGGACCGTCGTACGCGCATGACCGGTGATGATTTTCGGCGGATCGCCCGTTCGATGCAAGCTGAATGCGGTGAGGACTTGGTGGGCGCGCGACCGCAAATGGCGCAGCATAAAGCGCGCATCGGCTTCGTCCGCCGGCTTGCCCAGCAACTCGCCCTCATGGTCAATCACAATCGTGTCCGCCGCAATGACGAGGGCCCGCCCGCCGTCAAGCATGCGCGCGACCGCCCAGGCCTTTTCGACGCTCAGTCTCTCGGCGTAATCGACAAGCCCTTCGCCGATTTGGCGCGTTTCGTCGATCTCCGGCTTCAACACCTCGAAGCGCAAACCAATCTGGGTCAAGAGTTCTTGCCGCCGCGGCGAGGATGAAGCGAGTATCATGCGCATAAACCGACCATTCCTCGGGTCAAACTGTGGCGGATTATAGCAGCATGGCCAGCGCGCTACATAGACAGGCATACCCGCGTCTGATACTATTTGGGCTTGGGAGGTAGCGACAATGGCGGAGAAAAACTGGCCCAGCAAGGTTATGTGGACAGAAGATTGCCTTTATATCCTGCGCGGGATGAATTCCCAAAGCGTCGACCTCATTTACCTCGACCCGCCATTTAACTCCAACGCCGATTATGCCGCCCCTATTGGCAGCCAAGCCGCCGGCGCCGCTTTCAAAGACACTTGGACGCTGACAGACCTCGATGTCGAATGGATTAACCTGATTGAAGCGCGGCATCCGGCGCTATATCGGGTGCTGCTTGCCGCTACAACGCCTAGCGATAAGTCCTACTTGGTGTATATGGCGGCAAGGTTGCTGGAACTTAGGCGGGTGCTGAAGCCAAATGGCAGCATTTACCTTCACTGCGACCCAACCATGAGCCACTATCTTAAGGTGCTTATGGACGCCATCTTTGGGCAACACAATTTTCGCAATGAGATTGTGTGGAGCTACCAGCGTTGGACTGGCGCGGCGCGGCATTTCCAGCGCATGCACGATATTGTATTGTTTTACGCTATGCCAGATGCCACCTTTAATCTATTAACCGAACCCTATAGCCCGAAATCCAAACACAAACGCGCAAGGCGTAGCGCGGTGAATGAAGAGGGGCAGCTTGAACAATGGTATACGGACGATGAGAGTCGCCAAAAAGCGATGAGAGATGTCTGGGAAATCTCTTATCTCAATTCGCAAGCCAAAGAACGCGTCGGCTACCCGACGCAGAAACCGCTGGCGCTGCTCAACCGCATCATCAAAGCCAGCAGCCAGCCCGGCGATATCGTGCTCGATCCTTTCTGCGGCTGCGCAACAACTTGCGTCGCCGCCGATGACTTGGGGCGAGATTGGATCGGGATCGATATTTCCCCCAAAGCGGCCGAGTTTGTCGTGCGGCGCATTGCGGACCGGCAAGGCTTGTTCCGCGATATCGTTCACCGAGAAGACATCCCCAAGCGCAGGGACCTGGGCAAGCCGCCGGGCTATAACAGCAGCGAAAACAGGCAGCGGCTCTATGGCATGCAGGCGGGCGACTGCGCCGGCTGCGGGCAGCATTTCCAACTGCGCAACCTCGAGGTGGACCACATCATCTCGCGCGGGAAAGGCGGCACCGACCACATCGAGAACTTGCAGCTGCTCTGCGGCGCCTGCAACCGTGTCAAAGGCAATCGCGGCATGGAATACTTGCGCGCCAAGCTGCAGCTGCCATGAACCTATGGATTCAAACGGTAAGAACCGTGTAAAATCGCAAAAGCGCCGCATCCATTACGCGCGTTATTCGTTATAATAGCTGTACTAACAGGTGATATTCAGGCGTCGCGGCGGCGGCGCTATCAGGAGGTGCAGATATGAATTTCAGAAACGACAGCTTCATCGTTGACGCGCCGGGCAAGGCCAAGCCGCTTGAGGGCTTGCAGCTCAATGCCGTGATGCGCAATGTCTATGGCTGGATGACGATGGGTCTGCTAGTGACGGCGACGGTCGCGCTGGCCGTCGCCAACAGCGGCTTTTTCCCGTCGCAGGCGGTGCTTTGGCTGGCGATAATCGCTCAGTTCGGCATCGTGCTGGGCTTGAGCTTCGCCATCAGGCGGATATCGGCGACGGCGGCCGGCATGCTCTTCTTCGTCTATTCCGCTTTGACCGGCTTCACTTTCTCCATCTTGTTCCTTGCCTTTTCGCTAGGCTCCATCGCGGCCGCCTTCTTCAGCACGGCCGGCGTTTTCGGCGCCATGACCATCGTCGGCATGACCACCAAAACCGACCTGACCCAATATCGCAGCTACTTCATGATGGGCTTGATCGGGGTGATCATCGCCAGCGTGATCAATATCTTCATCGGCAGCTCAGGCCTGGACTTCCTCATCAGCATCTTTGGCGTCCTGCTCTTCACCGGCTTGACCGCCTATGACACGCAGCGCATCGCCAATATGGCCGCCAGCCAACAGATGAAGGTGGATTCGCAAGACACGCTGAAGTTCAGCATCATGGGCGCCTTGACCCTCTACCTCGACTTCATCAACCTCTTCCTGTTCATGCTGCGTCTTTTCGGCGGCGGGCGGGATTAGCCTCCGCGGCAAGCACGGGTTTGCGAAATCTCTAGGGCGGCTCATCGGGTCGCCCTTTTTCGTTTTCCGGCTCCCAGCCAAGCGCGTCAAGTCTCGGCAGTGTATCGAATTCGGTTGAAATTCTTTGAGCCAATCCTCGAATTATATCATCAACCCCAAATTTGTAAGATTTCGTAGGGGCGACTCTTGAGTCGCCCACTGTCAAATCTCCGACGGGCGACCCAATGGCTCGCCCCTACAGACTGCTAGGTGGATGCAATTTTCCTAATTTCAACCGAAAAGGTTACACTTCCACAATTTGCGGCGCGGCGCGCTTATGCGCTACTATACGCTAGCGCCATGACCTTCATGGCAATCGCCAAACATCCAAAAGCGTTTTCATAAGGAGACAGACCATGAAACACCTGATTGGCAGAAGAGCGCTCGTCCTCGTCAGCCTGCTATTGCTGCTGCTTGGGAGCGTCGGCGGCGCCGGCGCGCAAGACCCGGTCACCATCACCTGGTGGACGCTGGCGTCGGCGGAATCGCCCGAGCCCGCCATCCGCGCGGTAGTCGAAGCCTTTGAAGCTGAACACCCCAATATCAAGGTTGACGTGACCATCATGGCCGAATCAGCTTACGGCGACCTGATGAATACGACCATCGGCGCTGGCGAAGGCGCGCCCGATATCGCCTATTTCTGGGAGACGCCCTGGCTGCCGCACACCCTGGACATCACTGACCGCCTAGAAGCCGATCCCGACCTCAGCCGCGACGACTACTTCGAAGAATACTTCAACAACTGGGCGGTCTATAACGGTAGAGTCGTCGGTCTGCCATTCACCGTCGGCGCCAACTTCGTCATGTATAACAAGGACGTCTTTGATGAAGCCGGCGTGGACTATCCCACCGCCGACTGGACGCCTTGGGAATATATCGAGATCGCCACAGCCTTGACCGACCCCGATAAACGGCGCTGGGGCGGCGACCGGCCCCGCGGTCCCTTCCGCGCGATCTGGCGCAATATCGGCGCGACCAAGCCCTACAGCGATGACAGCGCCACGGTCGAAGGCTACATCAACGGTCCTGACGCCGTCGCCGCCTATACCTGGCTCTGGGATCTGGTTGATAGCGGCGCCACGCCAACGCCGGCCGATATCGAAGTCCTCGGCACCGAAGGCACGGGACCGGTCGATCTGTTCATCGCCGGCCGCCTGGGCATGGCGACGCTCAACAACGGACACATGATCACAGCCGCGAATGCCGGCGTCAACTTCGGCGTTGTGCCCGAGCCGCATGTGCCGGACAACGAGCGCTTCGTGCACGCCTGGGCGCTGCGCGCTTCCATTTGGGCCGGCACCGAGCACCCTGACGAAGCCTATGAATTCCTCAGCTTCTGGGCGGGACCGGAAGGGCAACGGATCAACATGGAAATCGGCGCGCTGATGCCGTCGCTGCCCGCCGTGCTCGAGGATTATCCCGATGCCGAGGCCGATTATTTCCAAGGCTTTATGGGCGTGCTAAACGCCACGCAGACAGCCGAATGGCGCGCAACCCATCCCTGCTGGCGCGGGGCCGTCATCCGCGCCGTCAGCGATGCCTGGGACCTGATCATGCTCGGCGAAATCGAGCGCGACGAAGTCCAGGCGACGCTGGATGCCATGGTCGAGCCGGGGCAAGCGGCGCTCGACGAGTGCGTGCCGCGCCTGGGCGGGTAGCTTAGCCACAGAGGCACAGAGATATTTCGATTTCAACAGACCTGTTGTAAGGGCGGCTCGCCGGGTCGCCCGACTTACATGGTTGCCGTCGTAGACGCCTTTGCAAGCGACAGCCGATTGTTTGGGACAAATATCTGGTGATTCTGACGCGCTGGCGCAACATGACGACGCAAGAGCGCCGGGACGCCAAGACTGGTTACCTGGCGCTTTCGCCCTGGATGGTGGGCTTCGCCGTCTTTTTCGCCTTCCCCATCCTCGCCACCTTCTATTTCAGCTTGACCCAATGGACGCTGGTTGATCCACCAGTCTGGGTCGGGCTGGCCAACTACGCGCGCATGTTCACGCGCGATCCGCTATTCCTCAGCTCACTGAAAGCCACGACGCTCTTCGTCGTCCTATCCCTGCCGCTGAAGCTGGTGCTGGGCTTGATGCTCGCCCTGCTGCTCAACCTCAAGATCCCGGGCATGAACGTCTTCCGCACGGTCTTTTTTATCCCGGCGGTCATCTCAGGCGTGGCTGTCTCCCTCATGTGGATCTGGTTTCTCAATCCGGATACCGGCGTGGTCAACACCTTGTTGCATTATGTCGGCGTGCAAGGTCCATACTGGTTCTGGGACAAGGACTGGGCTTTGCCATCGGTCGCCATCATGAGCATCTGGAAGGTCGGCGGCGCGGCCATCATTTATCTGGCCGGCTTGCAGAATATCCCGGCGCATCTCTACGAAGCGGCTGAGATTGACGGCGCTGGCAAATGGCGGCGCTTCTGGCGCATCACCCTGCCCCTCCTGACGCCGACCCTTTTCTTCCAACTTATCATTGAGCTCATCGACGCTTTCAAGATCTTCACCGAAGCCTTTGTCATCACCAAGGGCGGGCCCCTGAAGGCGACTTACTTTTTTCTGTATTACTTTTATGAAGAAGCCTTCCGCAATTTCAACATGGGCTACGCCTCGGCGCTGGCGCTCTTCCTGCTTGTGGTGATTATGGGTTGCACGGTCTTGGTCTATCGGACCTCCGGACGATGGGTCTACTATGAGAACTGACGCCGCAGCGCAATTGAAGCGCAGCAACAACTGGCGCCGCGCCAAGAAGCTGATTGGCTACGCCATCGTCTATGCCTTCATGGTCTGCCTCGCTTGCGTCTTCATGCTGCCGATATTCTGGATGGCCTCCACCTCGCTGAAGCTGCCGCAAGACATTTTTGCCTGGCCGCCCGAATGGCTCCCGTCTACCCCGCAATGGGACAACTACGCCGAAGCTTTTTCCAAGTATCCGCTCGCGCGCTACATGTTGAACAGCGCGATCCTGGTCGTCGCCAACATCATCGGCGCGCTTTTTTCGGTGCCGATTATCGCCTACGGTTTCGCTCGCTTCGATTTCCCCTTCAAGAACGCGCTCTTCCTGCTGATGCTGAGCACCATGATGGTGCCCGGTCATATCAAGCTCATACCGCTCTTCTGGCTTTACAGCCGCCTGGATATGATCGACACCTACTGGCCCCTGATATTGCCGGCCTATTTCGGCAATCCCTTCTTCATCTTTCTGATGACGCAATTCATTCGCACGATCCCGCGCGAGCTGGACGACGCCGCCCGCATCGACGGCGCCGGCGCCTGGGGCATTCTCTACCGCGTCATCATTCCCTTGAGCCGCCCGGCGCTGACCGTGATCGTGGTCTTCACCTTTCTCTGGGTCTGGAACGACTTCCTCGAGCCGATCATCTTCTTGCGCGATTGGGATTCTTATCCGATTTCGGTGGGTTTGGCTTTCTTCCAGGGGCGCTACAGCGTCGAGTGGCACCTGTTCATGGGCGCGACGCTTGTCTCAATCATTCCGATCCTGGTGGTCTACTTCTTCGCCCAGCGTCATCTCATTGGCGGGCTGGCATCCATCGGCATTAAAGGCTGAGGCGGCGGCGCTCACTTGACTTTGCGCCGGCGGTAGCTCAGCAGCACAGCGGTGGCGAAGAGCCCGGACCCCGCCCAGAGCAGGAAAGGCACGTTCAAGGCGACGGTGCTGAGCGCATTGCCGAGCGGCGGCACAAATGACGCGCCGATATTCTGCAGCATGCCGACGAAGCCCAGCGCGCTGCCCACCAAGGCCAACTCCAAGCCCTCGACTTCGGTGGTGGCCGCGCCCTTCAAAGCCATGAAACTGTCGAAGCAGAAGCCGCCAATCACCATCGCCAGCATCACGCCCCAGAAGCTGTCCCCGACGAAGTACATCAACGCGCAGCCGATCGCCATCATCGTTGTGCCAAAAGCCATCACAAGGCGCCGATTGCCCAGCCGATCGGACAAATGCGATATCGGCACGACGCCGATCAAGCTGCTGAAAAAGAAAATCGTGATGGCGGTATCGGCGCTGACCGGGTCCCAGCCGATTTCGCGCAAATAGGTGGGCACGTAGCCGCTCAATCCACGCATCAAACCGAGCACGCCAAAAACGGCCAGAGCGATCACCCACAATTCGCGGAAGCGGCTGACATAGCGATAGTTGCCGATGATCTTTCCTAGCGCCGGCCGCCCCCCGGCGCGCCGCTCGACCGGTGGATGGACGAGGGCCCAGAGCACGGCGAGAACGATGGCGCAAAGGCCCAGGAAAATCAGCACCGCCCGCCAGCCGCCCAGCAGCGGGGAGAGCACCGTCGCGCTCATACGCGAGCCCAGCATCAAGCCGGTGGCGAAACCCGCCGACATCACGCCGGAGGCAAAACCCAGCTGACGCGAGCGAAACCACTCGCGATTGAGCTTGACGAAGTTCATCGGCAGTATCGGCTGCACCATGCCGAAAAAGAACGAAGAAAAAAACAGCGACCAAAAGTCGAAGGCCATACCGCGCAAGGCGCCGGAAAGCCCGGTCGCCAGGCATAGCACGACCAGCGTGCGCCGCGTGCCAAACTGATCGATCAAAGTGCCGCCGATCAACGCGGTGAAGATGCCCATCAGCGAGCCGACGCCCCAAACCACGCCGATTTCAACCAGGTCCAAATCGAGCGAAGCGGCGATCTCGCTGAAAAGCGCCGACAGGCCCGTCGTTGGGAAGCCCATGACCAGGAAACCCGACAGGGTGACCATCGCCAGAATCACCCAGCGATAAGGCGAATCCTGACGGTCGGCTGGCGCGACAACTGGGGGCATCTAATGACAGCAGACAGAAGTCTTAACGAACAATCGCAATATCGTAATTGAATCTGGCGCGAATACTAGGGACGGGCGGACGCGGCCAGTGCGATCGCGCCAGAACGCATTGCGCCTACGATGACGATTTACCCTCACCTTTTGCATCTGTGGGGGCGAGACTTGTCTCGCCCTCCCGCCACCCCACAGGCCAGCGGGCGTTCCAGCGAAACGCCCCTACAGCCTTCTTTTGCCGCGGTTTCGTTATCATGTGTGAGCCAAGTCGTTACTCGCAAGCGGGCGTGTACAGGGCATCCTTAGCCGCGCCGTGTTGTCCAATCGTGAATAGCCACTATAATCGTTTCTCAACTAATGACAGCGCGATGGGCAGGTAACATGCCTTCAAAATGTCCGACGCTGCGAATCAACAGCGAGCGACTCCAGCGGGATTTTGATCAGCTATCCGAAATCGGCGCCACCGTCGGCGGCGGCGTATCTCGTTTGGCGCTATCCAACGAAGATTTGGCGGCGCGTTCCTGGTTCGCCGACCGCATCGAGGAAGCCGGCCTGCAAGTGCGCGATGACGAGGTCGGCAACCTCAGCGGCCTGCTCTGCGCCAGCGACCCCGATGCCAAAACCTTGATGATCGGCTCGCATCTGGATACCGTGCCCAACGGCGGGCGCTATGACGGCGCCATCGGCGTCTTGATCGCGCTGGAATGCCTGCGCCGCATCAACGAAAGCGATGTCAAGCTGCGATGTCACCTGGAGGCGATCAACTTCACCGACGAAGAAGGCACCTGGAAATCGCTCTTCGGCAGCAACGGCGTCATCGGCAAGATCTCGGCCGCCGACATCGATGACGCCCTGCAAGACAACATGCCCTTCCGCGCCGCCCTCTACCGCGCCGGCATCATGCTGGAAGAGATCCAGAGCGCCCGCCGCGACCCCGATGCCATCCTGGGCTTCCTCGAGATTCATATCGAACAGGGCAAGACCCTGCATGAACGAGACCTCGACCTGGGCATCGTCAAGACCATCGTCGGGCGCAGCACTTACAACGTCCTCTTTTATGGCGAAGCCGCGCACGCCGGCACCACCACCGCCGATGAACGCCGCGACGCGCTGCAAGGCGCAGCCGCCTATATTACCGCAGCCCATCAACTGATCCGGTCGGAATATCCGACGGGCGTCGTCAATTGCGGGCACCTCAGCGTCGTGCCGGACAGTTTCAACGTCGTGCCGGCCGAGGCCTCGCTGCGCATGGAGATCCGCCATCCCGACACGCCGACGCTGATGGAGATGGAAGCCCGCCTCATCCGCCTGGCGCGGGAATGCGCGCGCGATCACCGGCTCACGGTTTCGACGCAGCGCGAGCTCTATCGAGAAGCCGAGCGCATGTCCGGCTATCTCGTCAAGCAGATCGAAAGCGCCTGCCGCGCCGAAGATGTCCGCTGCATGCCCATCGCCAGCTATTCGGGCCACAACGCCCAAATCATGAACCAAATGGTGCCGGCCGGGATGATCTTCTTGCCTTCGGTCGATGGCATCAGCCATAATCCCAGAGAATTCACCGAATGGCGGCATGTCGAGCTGGGCGCCAATGTGCTGCTGCGCACGATTTTGCAGTTGACTCTGTGATACAAAAGAATGATTGTAAGGGCGAGCCATTGGGTCGCCCGCGAACAACGAGCGAATCCAGGAAACATCCCATGTCCCAACTGAACCGCCGAAAAAAAGAACGCGAAATGCGCGCCGCCGGCCGCCTGCCCGCCGGCCAATCCCTGACCGAGAAATTCCCCGTCCTCACCTACGGACCCACCCCCAAGTTCAAGCGCGAGACCTGGGACCTGCGCGTCTTCGGCGCCGTGCAGCGAGAGCGGCGCTGGACCTGGGATGAATTCCTGCGGCTGCCCACCGGGACGATGACGGTGGACATCCACTGCGTCACCCGCTGGAGCAAGTTTGACACGGCCTGGGAAGGCGTCATGTTCCGCGATTTCCTGCGCCAACTCGAGCTGACCGATGAAGCGCGCTTCGTCATCGCCCACTGCGAATACGGTTACAGCACCAACCTGCCGCTGGAAGTGATGAACGATAACGATGTCATGCTGGCCTACAAATACGAGGGGCGCTTCCTGCACGAACCCGAGCTGATGGAGCACGGCGGTCCGCTGCGCACGGTCGTGCCTAAGCGCTATTTTTGGAAGAGCGCCAAGTTCCTGCGCGCCCTCGAGTTCAGCCCGGTGGACAAGCCCGGCTTCTGGGAGCAGGGGGGTTATCACAACGATGGCGACTTCTGGAGAGAAGAACGCTTTCAGCGGCGGGGCTTCTTCTAGCGCGGGATTTCGAAAGCTTTTCGCCACAGAGACGCAGAAGTAGTTCCAAGAAAGTAATGAGACAATCGCAGAACAAACGGAAATTGCCATAACAATCGAAAGGTTGTAGGGGCGATTTGAAGCGTCGCGACCTTTGCGCTATAGTCGTATGAGGATTTTCTCACGAATAAATTCAGGATTATCTCATGCCCAAAATACTGACCGAAGACCAAATCGCCTTCTACCATGACAAAGGCTGGCTCAAGGTCGAAAATGTCATCCCGCCGCGCAGCATCGAGTTGGGGCGCAAAGTCTGCGCCGACTGGGTCGATCGCACGGTGCAGGCTTGGGTTGACCAGGGCTTGCTGGATGACGGGCTCGCGCATCTCGACCTGGAGCATCGGCTGACGGACGCCTGGAACGAGGCGGGCAAACCGATGTATCAGCGCAGTCCGCGCCGGCAAATCGTAAGCCCTGAGCTCTTTGAGTTCATGAGCGAACCCCATGTGATCGACATTGCCGAAGACCTGCTGGGCAGTCCCGAGGTTTTCATGCACGGGGTTTTCAATCTGCGGCCGAAACTGCCCGATCAGCGCTGGACGCGCACGCCCTGGCATCAGGATTCGCAGTATTACCCCTCAATCGCCCAGGTGCACACACTCTCGATCTGGATGCCGCTGATGCGCGTGACGGCCGAAAACAGCTGCCTGCAAGTCGCTGAGGGTTATCACCGCGGCGATATGTATGCCATCACCGAAGACGAAGAGACCGGCTTCCTCGGCATCTCCAAAGAAGAACGCGCTGCGCTGCCGGGCATTCCCATCGAGATGGAGGCGGGCGACGCGCTCTGCTTCACCCAGCTGACGCCGCATGCCGCCCTGCCCAATAAATCCGATGCCGTGCGTTGGTCAATTGACTTGCGTTATCAATCCATCGCTGATGCCTTTATCGATGAATACAATGTCGAAATCGGCGGCCGCGACAAAGGTTTCATCGCCCGCAGCGAGGCTGATCCGGCATCCGTGGCCACCTGGGAAAGCTGGGAGCGTCAATGGGAAGGCGATCCCTACAGCGCATACTGAATCAACGTCGCTTCCGCGCATCGGTCTGGCTCTCCAACGGCTGTTGTGTATGGCGATCAGCCCGTCCCCGACAACGAGATTTCACAGCAGGCCTGTGCTATAATCGTGCTTGCCTCGTTTACTTATCTAGTACTGGAGATCAACACATGAGAAGCCACCCATCTGCTATACTCTTGCTGGCGCTTTTGGTTTTGGGCATGTTTGGGCCGATGGCCGCCGCCCAGGATACCCAAACCCTGACTGTTTCTATCTGGGGCTTTAACCTCGATGTGCTCGAAGAGAATGTCTTCGCGCCGTTTGAAGAGATGCACAACGTAGACATCGTGCTGGATACCGGCAACAATTCGGATCGGCTGGCGCGGCTTCAAGCCGAGGGCGAAAACACCGATATTGACGTGGTGCATTTCGCCACGCAGTTCACTTATTTGGCCAGCCAAGAAGATCTGCTGCAGTCTTACAATCCGGACATGCTGGAAAACCTGGACGAATTGTACGATTGGGCGAAAGACCCGCTGGGCAATCAGGCCGGCGTCGGCTACACAGTCAACAGCCTCAGTCTGATTTACCGCTCCGACCTGATTGAAGAGGCCATCACCTCCTGGGCCGACCTGCTGCGTGACGATGTGGCCGGTTTCGTCAGCATTCCAGAGATGTCCACCACCTTTGGCCCGGCCACGCTCATCATGATTGACCGCGCGCTTGCGATGGGAGAGATGGGCGACGAGATGGGAGAAATCAACTACGATGCCGATATGGCCTGGGATGCCTTGCCCCAACTGGCTGACAACCTGGTGACGACTTATATTCGCAGTTCAGCGCTGACCACTCTGGTACAGGAAGAAGAAGTCTGGGTTGCGCCTTATGCCAGTTTTGCGATTGGCAACTTGATCAACACGGGTCATGACCTGAGCACAGTCGTTCCGGAAGAAGGCGTCGTCGGCCAGACGAACATGATCAGCATTACGGCGGCCAGCGACCAGGCGGATCTGGCGCATGCCTACATCGACTGGTTCATTTCGCACGATGTCCAGCTGGCCGAAGCGCTCGACCTGATCGATTCGCCCGTCAACGCCACGGTCGAGCTGCCGGAAGACATTTGCGCGCTGCTTACCTGTGGCGAGATGCTTGATACCATGATTGTGCTGGATCAAGCGCAAGTGTCGGACCGCCTGGAAGATTGGCTAGAGCGCTGGAATGAAGTCATGGTGCGCTGACGGCACAGGTCAGAATACCGACGATTCTGTTCTAGGGGGCCTGCGCGCCCCCTGTTCTGAATCATGATTCGACGACCCAATCAGTCACGCACTATCATTTTGCTGGTCGCCCCGGCAATTGTTTTTGTAATAGTCTTCTTCATCTTGCCGCTGATTTTCCTGCTCTCACAAAGCGTCGTGCTGGAAGACGGCAGCTTCACGCTGACGGGCTATCTCGACTTTTTCCAAAGTCGTGTGTCGCGCATCGTCTACCTGCGCACACTCAGGCTCGGCCTCATCGTCACGGGCATCTGCGTGCTGATGAGCTACCCGGCCGCTTTTGTGCTGGCGCGGATGCCGGCCCGCCGCCGTTCGTTCTTGATGTCGCTGGTGATTCTCCCCCTGATGACCAACGCGGTGGCGCGCACATTCGCCTGGCTGATCATTCTGGGGCGGCGCGGCATGATCAACCAGACGCTCTTGTCCTTGGACCTGGTCGAGACTCCGCTGCGCTTCATTTTCACCGAAACCGCGATTGTGCTGGGTCTGACGCAATTGTTTCTGCCGCTGATGGTCTTGCCGCTGGTGAGCGCGATGGAGAATATCCCGGATGATGTGCTGGAAGCGGCGCGCAGCCTCGGCGCCAACCGGCTCACGACATTCCTGCGCATCGTCGTGCCCTTGTCATCGGATGGCCTCGTTCTGGGCGCGACGCTCGTATTCACCGGCTCGGTAACGGCATTTGTCACCCCGGCAATACTCGGCGGTTCGCGTTTGCTGCTGATGTCGACGCTGTTGCGGCAAAAGGCGGTGATCCTCTTTGACCAGCACGCGGCGGCTGTGGTCGCGGTTGTGATGATTGTGACGACGCTGGCGGTGAACCTGCTGCTGCGCGTCCTGCGCGTGAAACAGAGCTAGGAGCGCGTTGGATGATTTCGCGCTGGATGTATATCAGCCTGGTCATTCTCTATTGCTTCTTGCTCGGCCCCTTCATCATCATTTTTATGGCGAGCTTCGGCGCCAATGCAAATCTGGCCTTTCCGCCACAAGGTTTCACGCTGGATTGGTTCGCGAATGTTTTCGAGACATCCCAATTTATTGACAGCTTCTGGATCAGCCTGCAGCTCGCTCTGCTATCCACCATCGTCTCGCTGGTCATGGGGATGCCGGTCGCCTATGCGCTGACGCGTTTTGACTTTGCGGCGTCTGGCACGGTAGAGACTGTCTTTTCAGCGCCGATACTCGTTCCGGGGCTGGTCATCGGCTTTGCCATGTTGAATTTTTTCGTTCTCCTGGGTGATATGCAGGTCATGACGGGCTTGTTCATCGGCCACACTGCAATACTGTTCCCCTACAGCGTACGCGTCATTTCCGCCAGCCTGCGCAACCTTGACCCCTACGTGGAGGATGCCGCGGTCAGCCTGGGCGCGAACCGCCTCCGCGGGTTTCTGCTGGTCGTGCTGCCCAATATGCAGGCCGGGATCGCAGCCGCCTTTGTCCTGGGCTTCATCACATCATTCAACAACGTCCCGGTCTCGCTTTTCCTGAGCGGCCCCGGTGTGACCACGCTGCCGGTTTCCATGCTCAGTTATCTGGAATATTATTTTGACCCGACCATCGCCGCCCTCTCGACGCTGCTCGTCATTTTTACCGTCGTGCTCGTACAGGCGGCGGAACGCGTACTTGGCCTGTCACAGTTTGTGTAGCTTATGCCTCATTTGGAAATCCATGACTTGACCGTCTCCTACGAAAAGAACAAGCCAACGCTGGAGCGGTTCAGCTTGAATGTTGAACAAGGAGAATTACTGTCGCTGCTGGGGCCGAGCGGCTGCGGAAAGACGACAACCCTGCGCAGCGTAGCCGGCTTCATTCAACCGGATGCCGGCCGGATTGTCATCAATGACCGGGATTATACGCGCCTGCCCCCCAACAAGCGCGACATCGGTCTGGTTTTCCAGAGCTATGCGCTCTTTCCGCATTTGACAGTCTTCTACAATGTCGCCTTCGGCTTGCGGATGCGGCGCATTCCCAAGGCAGAGGTCCATAGCCGCGTCAGCAATGCCCTGAAAATGGTGGGGCTGGAAGCCTTTGCCGACCGCCGTCCGTCACAGCTTTCGGGCGGCCAACAGCAGCGCGTCGCTCTCGCCCGCGCCACCGTCATTGAACCGCAAGTCCTGCTGCTGGACGAACCCTTGAGCAATCTGGATGCGCGGCTGCGCGTGGATATGCGGCAGGAGATACGGCGCTTACAGCAGCAGCTCGGCATCACAACCCTCTATGTAACCCACGATCAGGTAGAGGCGATGAGCATCTCCGACCGCGTGGTGGTCATGAATCAAGGCGCAATTGAGCAGATCGGGACGCCGGAGCGCATTTTCGCGGCCCCCGAAACGGTGTTTGTCGCCGACTTCATGGGTTTCGACAATCACTTCAGCGCGGCGGTCTTGTCGGTGAAAGATGGCAAGTTGACGGTGAATTGGGGCGGCGCTCCCATCGAACTGCAATGGCGCTCCAAGCTTGGCTCGCCCCACCCCGGCGCCAGGGCTGAGATCTTTTTTCGCGCAGACAATGCCAGCCTGCTAGCGGGAACGGAAAGGCAAGGGCTCCCTGGGCAAGTCATCCTGCATACCTTTCATGGCAATTCATTGCGATACCTGGTAGAAACTCAAGTCGGCGAATTCAGCATCATGCAAGACAGCGCCAGTGAACGCTTCGAACCTGGCGCAGCGGTGCGGGTGCGGCCGCACACAGAAAAGTGGATCGCCATCCTGGAAGAAACATGAGGAAACCGCATGACTGCTTCAGAAAAGGTTGAAGTCCAAAAGCATATTCGCTGCCTGCCGGGAGCTGTCGCGCGCAGCGTGCTTTTGCCGGGCGACCCGGCGCGCGCCCGGCGCATTGCCGAAGAGCTTGATGAAGCCCGCTTGATCGCTGAAAACCGAGAATATGTGGTCTTCACCGGGACAAGTAACGGGGTCGCGGTGAGCGTATGCTCGACCGGCATAGGCGGCTCTTCGGCGGCCATCGCCCTGGAAGAATTGCGCAATGTCGGCGCGGAGCTTTTCATTCGGGTCGGCTCTGCCGGTGGACGGCGCAAAGATATACCGATCGGCTCCCTGGTGGTGCTGACGGCTGCCTACCGCGGCGACGGCGTATCGGACGAGTACCTGCCGCTGGGCTTTCCGGCAGTGGCTGACCTTGATGTGAGTAATGCTTTGATCCAGGCGGCAAAGGAATTGGGGTATAGCGCCTGGACGGGCATTGGCACGACGCGCAGCGCCTTTTATGCGCGCCATCCGGAACTCAACGAACGATTGCGGCAGGTCGGCGTAGTCGCGGCGGAAATGGAAGCATCAACATTGTTCATTGTCGGGGCGCACCGGCGGGCGAGGGTCGGCTGCGTGGTCGCCACCGATTCCAACATTTACCTGGACGAACAACCCACGCTCCCAGAAAAAGAGGCGCTTTACATGCAAGGCGAACAAAAGACGATCCGGACCGCGCTGCGAGCGGTGCAATTGCTGGAAGGGACATCATGATGGAATTCGATTTGCTGCTGCTTCATGCCCGGATTGCCGATGTCTTCCGTTACCGGCTTTTCGAGGGCTGGGTTGGCATCCGTGACGGGCGCTTTATCGCGGTAGAAGCGGGGGACCCGCCGCAAGGCATCCGCGCGAAAGAAACCCGGGACCTTGCCGGGCGCATCATCATGCCCGGCTTGATAGATTCGCATTTGCACATTGAGTCCAGCTTGCTGACGCCGCGCCGCTTTGCCGAAGCCGTCTTGCCCTTCGGCACGACCACCATTCTCAGCGACCCGCATGAAGTCGGCAATGTCGCGGGCGAGGACGGTGTGAAATGGATGATTGCGGCATCGCAGGATTTGCCGCTCAGGATATATCATTCGATACCGAGTTGCGTTCCCGCCACCTCGCCGGAAATTGAGTGGACATATCGGGTCTTTGACGCCGCTACAATTCGGCGTCTGGCTGGGCAGCCTACGGTCATCGCATTGGGCGAGGTGATGGATTATCGCGGTTTGCTGGGACCGAACGAACGATTGCGGGCGATTGTGCGGGCGGCCAGAGAAAACAATCTGCTGATTGAAGGGCACATCCCGACGCTGGCAGGAACTGAACTCTCGCAATATCTCGCGCATGGGATCAGCTCCGACCACACGCTGACCTTCCCCGCCAAAATTCAGGAGCAGATTTCAAAAGGTTTGGCGGTCATGCTGCAAACCAAGTCCTTGACGCCGGAGAATATGGCCGCCCTTGCGCAATTGCCGGATCGGTCACATATCATTCTCGTCACCGATGACATCGAACCTTCACTGCTAATAGACGGGCATTTGTCGCGCATTGTGGCGCTGGCCATCGAAACTGGAATGCCGCCGCTGGAAGCGATTGCAGCCGCCACCATTCGCCCGGCGCGTTATCTTGGTTTGCGCGATCACGGCGCGATTGCCCCCGGTTTCCTGGCTGACTTCCTGGTAATGGACGACATCGCCACCTTCCCGCCGGCCCAAGTCTACCTCAGCGGCCAGCGAGTGGCGAGCGCGGGCGAAATGGACGCGGATATTGCGCGCGAAAATCCAGCGCAGCCGGATTATCCGGGCATTCCCGGTCCCTTCGCCGCCGGTGATTTCAAGCTGGATGGCAATGGCGGGAGCGGGATCGTGGGTGCGCAGGTCGTTGCGCTCGAAAATGTGGAGTCGACGCTGACCAGACTTGAGCAGGCGGCGCTGCGTTTGCAGGATGGCTGCGCGCAATTTCAGGAGGATGACGGCTTGGCGCTGGCCTGCGTGATCGCGCGGGATGGGTCATCACGGATGGTGGGTCTCATCGCCAATACCGGACTGAGAGAGGGCGCCTGGGCCAGCAGCGTCGCGCATGATTGCCATAATCTGCTGGTGATTGGCCGCTGCCGGGAAGCGATGGCGCTGGCGGCCAATGCGGTCCATGCGCTGGATGGCGGCGTGGCCGTTGCGACGCGCGAAGGCGTCACAGCCTCCTTGCGGCTGCCTTTTTTTGGATTGCTGAGTGATGAGCCGGTCGCCGAAGTCGCGGATGGGCTGGCGGCGGTGGAAGACGCCATGCGCCGCATCGGCGCGCATCAAACACGCCCCTTCCTGGCATTTTCAATCATGAGCTTGAGCGTCAGCCCCTACGCGAAATTCACCGATAAAGGGATCGTTGATACCGAAACGCGCCAATTGATCCAGCCCTTTGCGCCGGAAGACGAGCCGGTAGCGTAAGATAGGGTTGCTTCGCTAATTCGTCATCGGATACTTGCGATTTTGTATTTCAGCCCAATTTTTGGCAAAATAGTTTCCAGTCAAGATTATGAAAGGGACTCTCATGAATACTGCTCGTCAATTTTTCGTTCTGCTTCTGACTGTCAGCATGCTTCTCGGCGCCGGGACGGCTTCGGCGCAAGACGATGTCACCCTGACGATTTGGACCTTTGGCTCTTTCTTCACCGATTTTTACGAAGGCATTGAAGCCAACTACAAAGAAATCGCGCCCCATGTCAGCATCGAGGTCGAAGAAATCCCCTATGGCCAGCTCTACGACAACTTGCAAGGCGCTTTCGTCGCCGGCGTCGGCGCGCCTGATATCGTTGATGTGGAGCAAGGCGTCATCAGCCGTTTCCTCAAAGGCGAGCCCGGTCTGATCGCGCTGAATGACCTGATCGCGCCCCATGAAGACGACTACATCATGGCCAAGACGGGCTTGTACGCGCATCAGGGCGCCATCTACGGCATTGATCACTGCCTCTGCCCGGTCGTCCTGTACTATCGCCACGACATTTTCGCCGATGCCGGCATTGAAATGCCCATCGCCACCTGGGACGAATTTGTCGACGCGGCGGCTGCGCTGACGGAACAGGGCATCGCGGCGCTTGTATTGGACGACCGCAGCTGGGGCGATTTCTACATCCTGCTGCTGCAATCGGGCAGCCCCGGTTTCTTTGATGCCGAGGGCAATGTCATCGTCGACAGCGCCGAGACTATCGCCCTGCTGGAATGGTATCTGGGCTTGCTCGAGAGCGGTGTTGCGATCGCGCCGGGCGATTCGCAAAGCACCTACGGGCTGATGGCGGAGGGCAAGATAGCGGCCCGGGCCGGCGCCGATTGGTATGGCGGCTTCATCAAGAACAATGTCGCCGATACCGAAGGCCTCTGGCGCGCGGCGCCCTTGCCCGCCTTTGAAGAGGGCGGCGCCCGCACCAGCACACACGGCGGCACCGCCTACTCGATCACGCAGCAAAGCGAGCACAAGGATGAAGCTTGGTCTTTCATAGAATTCGCCTTGTTCAATGAAGACAACAAGATCTTCGAATTTGAGGTGAACAACCTGCTGCCGCCGGTGCTGTCCCATCTGGATAACGAAGCGCTGCTGGGTCCCGACCCCTACTTCGACAACCAGTCGCTGGGCGAGCTCTTCCTGGAGTTGGCGCCGGAAGTGCCGCATCAAGCGCGCGGTCCCTGGTTCAATGAAGCCAGTACGCTGGTCGGTAACGCCATATTTGAAGCTGTCCAAGGCGAGAAGACGGCCGAGCAAGCGCTGAATGACGCCGCTGAAGAGCTGCGCCGGCAGATCGATTTCGGTTAGAGCCAAACGCATATCACAAATGTGAAGACGTAGGGGCGACATATTATGTCGCCCGCCGGTCATGATTCTGATGTTTCGGGCGACCCAAGGGTCGCCCCTACAGTGGTCATGACGGGAAGAGGATAATTCGTGAGCAGCGCCTCAATCGTTGAAGAACGCGGCTTGCGCGCTTGGTGGAGCCGCTCCGAGCGCAAGATCGTGCCTTATGCCTTCATCTCGCCGTTCTACATCCTCTTCATCGTCTTCTCGGTCGGTCCGCTTTTCTACGCCCTCTACCTCAGCTTGCATCGCTGGCCCGGCACCGGTCCCATGCGGCACGTCGGCTTGGGCAACTATACGTACCTGGCCGGCGACCCAGTCTTCCTCAAGTCACTCTGGAACACGGTTTACTACGCCATCGGCGCATTTCTCTTCATCTTGCCGCTGGCCCTGCTGCTGGCCCTGCTGATCAACTCAACGCTGATCCGCATGAAGAGCCTTTTCCGCATCGGCTATTTCCTGCCCATCCTCACCAGCACGGTCGCCGCCACCATCATGTTCCTGCTCATCTTCAACAATCAATTCGGGCTGATTAACCAGGGCTTGGCGTCGCTGGGCATCCCGGCGCTAAAATGGCTCGACGAAGAGCTGGTCAAGATATCGGTGTTGGCGGTGGTGACCTGGCGTTATACCGGCATCAACGTCTTGTATTTCCTCACCGGTTTGCAGAGCATCCCGCCCGAACTCTACGAAGCGGCGCAGGTGGACGGCGCCGGAACCTGGGCGCAATTCCGCTACATCACCCTCCCGCAGCTGCGGCCGATCGCGCTCTTCGTCGGCGTCGTCACCATGATCGGCTCCTTTCAACTCTTCGCCGAGCCCTTGCTGCTGGCCAACGGCGGACCCAATGACGCCAGCCTGACCATCGCCAACTACCTCTACCGCATGGGCTTCACCAACGCCAAGCTCGGCTACGGCTCGGCCATCGGCTGGGTGCTGGCGCTGATCATCTTCGGCTTGTCCTTCTTCCAGCTCTACCTTTTTGGCGCCTTCAGGAAGGAAGACTGAGGCGATGGACAGCACACTCACAGTCCGCGCCCAGCGCACAATTGCCTACGGCTTTCTTTTCTTCATCCTGATTTCGATGGCGACGCCCTTCGTCTGGATGATCTCCAATACCATTAAAGAGCAGTCGGAGATTTTTCAGATGCCGCCGACGCTCATTCCGGACGAGCCGCACCTGCGCAATTACGTCAGCCTCTTCGAAGATTTCGACTTCCACAAGCATTTTCTCAACAGCGCCTTCATCGCCGTGGTTCATACAGCCTCGCATCTTTTCCTGGCGTCGCTGGCCGGTTTCGCCTTCGCCAAATACAGCTTCCCGCTAAAGAACTTTCTGTTTCTGGTCCTGCTCGGTTCAATGATGGTGCCGCTCTACACCATCTTCATCCCGCTCTTCGTCTTGGTCATACGCCTCGGCCTGGTCGACAGTTACGCCGGCGTTATCCTCCCCGGCGTCGCCGGCGCCTTCGGCATCTTTTTCATGAAGCAGAGCATGGAAGCCGTGCCGGGCGAGCTGCTGGATTCCGCCCGCATCGATGGCGCTTCCGAGTTTCGCATCTATTGGCAGATCGCGCTGCCGCTGGTGCGTCCGGCGCTGGCCGTGCTGGCGGTGCTGGCCTTCATGGGCTCCTGGAACGATTTCGTCTGGCCGCTGGTGGTGCTGCGCAGCCGCGAACTACAGACGCTGCCCGTCGTGATGGCCGGCATGGTGAATCTGTACCGCATGGAATACGGCGTCGTAATGGCGGCGTCCCTGCTGTCGACGCTGCCGATTTTGCTGCTCTTCCTCGCTTTGCAGAAGCAGTTCGTGCAAGGGCTGACCGTCGGCGCGATCAAGTCTTAATCCGCCTTCACAGCGCCGTCCTGACCTGTCTGCGCGGGCGGCCGTGGAGTAGTATCGAATTCGGTTGAAATTAGGTAATTTGCATCCACCTAGCAGTCTGTAGGGGCGAGCCTTGGCCCGCCCGTCGGCGGTTTGACAGTGGGCGACTCAAGCGTCGCCCCTACAAAATCTTAGGTATTTGGGGTTGATGATATAATTCGATGAATGGCTCAAAGAATTTTAACCGAAAAGGGCGCACGATCGCCTGGTCGTCAATCCGCTGGCGCGGCGAGCCGGTTTACATCCTCGCCGGCCTGGGCAGTTTCGCTGAGTATGCCGTCGTGCGGGAAGCAAGCTGCGTGCCCATCAGCCGCGATTTGCCGCTTGATATTGCCGCGCTGGTCGGCTGCGCTGTGGCCACGGGCGTCGGCGCAGCCATGTACACGGCGGGCGTCAACGCGGGCGAAAGCGTCGCCGTCTTTGGCGCCGGCGGCATCGGCCTGAACATCATTCACGGCGCGCAGCTCTGCGGCGCCCAGCCGATCATCGCCATAGATGCGAGCGAGGCAAAAGCCGCTCTTGCCAGGCAATTCGGCGCGACGCACAGCCTGCCCTCTGATGAGACCACCCTCGCGGGCATCCAGGCGCTCACCGGCGGCCGGGGCGTCGACCGCGCCTTTGAGGCGGTTGGCATACCCGTCTTGCAAGAACGCGCCTTCGAGGCAATCCGCCCCAGCGGGACTCTGACGCTGGTCGGCACCGCGCCGAATGGCAGCGCAAGCAATCTGCCCGGCGCCGTCATCACGCGGACGGAGAAAGTCATACGCGGCTGTTCCTACGGCTCAGTAAATCCGCAGCGTGATATTCCGCTGCTGCTGGATCTTTATGCGGCCGGCAAGCTCAAGCTGGATCAGCTGATTACGCGCCGCTATCGGCTGGGCGACATCAACCAGGCCTACGCCGATATGTTGAGCGGCGAGCTGGCGCACGGTATCATTGTGTTCTAACTTGAACCACGATTTTTGTAGGGGCGAGCTGCCAGACAGTGTTGAAAAACTGGATCGACATATAATGACATTGTATGTCAATCACAG
>JAPPEU010000053.1 GCA_028875245.1 Chloroflexota bacterium | reverse complement strand
ATTTTCACCACAAAGGAAAGAAGGACACAAAGAAATTGCATATAGTCTACGTTTTTCGGTGTCCTCGGTGGTAAAGATTTTTTGTTTCCACCGAAATGGATACACTACTGCAAGCCTTGAGCGGGGACGGCTTGCGGTCGCGAAATTGAAGCGGCCCCTTCCCGTCTGAATAAACTGAGTGCTATTGAGTAACGCCACAACTTATTGCGGATCATGGTGAAATCAGCGCAGGGCAGCAAGAACGCATTCAACATTACTAATCCAGCCCGCTATCGCTGCCAGGTATTTCATTACCATCGCAAGCTCTCCCGTTTGTACCTCAGCGTCTATCAGGGGCAGCGCAGCCAGCCGGCCTTCTTCATATTGTTTTCCGATGTCGCCTATATCCAGGCGCCAATGAGCTGGCTTGGCGCCGACTTTGAAATCGCCGAGCGCGATGACTGCGTCGCTTTGATGTTGGAGGCCGGGCTCGTGGGAGAAGCGATTCATCAATTCCCCGACGCCTACGCCTCGATAACCGATTATGCGCGGCTTTATCGCGCGCGCTCCCTTCATTGCGAGATCCGCATCATCGCCAGCAGCGCCGCCATCATGCAGACGATACCCGGCGAGATTCAATAACGCTTGGCCCCAAGCCCGTAGACGGCCGGTGCGCATTCAGCCCGCGAGCGCTGTAATAGAGCGCAGGTGTTCAGGCGGCGGGGGCAATGTCGCGCCCTGGCGGCCATGATATAATGACCGAATGCTCAAGCGCTTGTACCGCTGACATAGTTGCTGAAGGCCGGACATGAGACATCCGCCATCGAATCCGCCCGATCCCAATGCGCCGAAACCTTCTTTCAGCGTGGTCATCCCCTGTTATAACGAAGTCAATACCGTGCAGGATGTTGTAACGCGCGTGCTGGCTGAATCCATCGTTGACGAGGTGGTCATCGTTGACGACGGCTCCACGGACGGCACGCGCGAACTGCTCAAGCAGATTGAAGCGGAGGCCGACAGCCGCGTGAGCGTAATCTATCATGAACGCAACCGGGGCAAGGGCGCGGCGCTGGTGACCGGTTTCCAAAAGACGACTTGCGAAGTGATCGTTATTCAAGACGCCGATTTTGAGTATGATCCGCGCGAATACGCCCTCTTGCTCCGGCCGATACAAGAGGGAGTGGCCACGGTCGTGTATGGATCGCGCTTTTTAGGCGGCCCGCGCAAGGCGATGAACTTCTGGAATATGGTCGCCAACAAGTGCCTGACGTTGATCACGAATATCCTGTTCAACGCCATCCTCAGCGATATGGAGACCTGTTACAAATGCTTCCGGCGCGAAGTCGTCGATGGCATGAAGATCAACGCGCGCGGATTTGAATTTGAGCCGGAATTCACCGCCAAGGTCCTGCGGCAAGGCATCCGCATTGTTGAAGTCCCGATCTCTTATTACGGGCGCGAATACGATGAGGGGAAAAAGATCAAATGGACCGATGCGCCGATCGCCGCCTGGACGCTTCTCCGATATCGCGTTTTCAATTGAGGCATAGAGAACCCAAGCGCTTTCTCACACCGCCGCAAGAAAGACGCTGCTACATCGGCCCGATGCGGTCCGGCCCGCGATAAAACGTCAGCATCGTCGTATCAAAGCTGCGCAGCAATAATTCCGCCTTCAAGCTCTGGTGCGCCGGGCTCTCCCACAGATCGTCGAACTCGCCTGGATCCGCCTCCAGGTCATACAGCTCGCCCAGGTGGTGGTTGTGATACACGATCAGCTTATAGCGCCCGTCGAAATGCATCGTCGCGACTGAGGCATCCGGCATATCCAGCGCGTCTATAAACTCACAGCGCACAACATCGCGATGCGCGTCCGGCGCGGCTTCTCCGCTCAATATCGGCCGCAGCGACTTGCCGACCATGTAATCCGGCGCCTCCAAGCCGCAGATGTCCAGCAGCGTCGGCGCAATGTCCGTCAATTCCACCAGCGCGCTGCTGCGCAAGCCATTTACAAAGCGGCCCCGCCATGACCAGATTAGCGGGACGCGAACCAATCCCTCATAAAATCGACAGCCCTTTTGTATCAGACCGTGGTCGCCCAGGGTCTCGCCATGATCGCTGGTGAAGATGATGATGGTGTTTTCGCGCTGCCCATTCGCCTCCAGCCCCTCCAGAATCCTTCCCACTTGATCATCAATGAGGCTGATCATCGCATAATAGGCGGCGATCAAGGTGCGCGCGTCTCGCTCGCCGGCTGTTTGCGGCTCAATGTAAGCGCGCGCTGGAGATTGCGGCAGGATCGGGCTTTTGATGTCCAGATCCGCCGGCTGCCGCGCTTCGGACTGGAAATCAATGGCCGCAAGTTTGGCCTGCTGCGCCAGGTCGCTCTCGCGAAAAAGGGGTGGCTTGACCGCGCGTGGATCGAACTTGTCGCGATAGGCCTGCGGTGGATTGAATGGCGGATGCGGATCGTAAATGTTGACGCTGGCGAACCAGGGATGGTCGCGATTGGCTTCAATGAATTCGATTGTTTTTTCCGCGCACCAGGTCGTTTGATGCAGCTCTGCCGGGACGCCGGCCGGGTCTTTGGTCAATTCAGACAGCTCAGCGCCTTTCGATCGCAGCCAATCCGCGTAATCATGACCCCGCTCCCAATCATCGCGCGGCGCATGGCTGTACTGCCAATAGCTGTAGCCGTCGGCGGTCCTCGCCTCCACGCGGCCGTATGCGCTGGTCAAGTGCAATTTTCCGATCAGTCCACAGGTGTAGCCCGCGTCGGCCAGCCGCTTGCTGATCAAGGGCGGGAAGTCAGAGAATGTCGGGTTGCCGTTGCGATTGACGTGGATTGAACTGGGATACATGCCGGTGAGAAAGCTGGCGCGGCTCGGCGTACAAATTGGCGCCTGGCAGTAGGCGCGTTCAAATGCGGCGCCTTCAGCCGCCAGCTGGTCAAGGTTTGGCGTCGACAGATGCGGATAGCCCAGCGCCGAAATCGTGTCATAGCGCTGCTGATCCGTGCAAATCCAAAGAATGTTGGGGCTGCTTTCGTCTTGATTCATATTGTCCCCTTGCTCGGTAAAAGCAAGTAAGTTGTCGCAACGGGTCAGCCACCGTCTGGCCCCTACTGGCAACATTCAGTTGAAACGCTGTAGGGGCGAGACGGTGGCTCGCCCGCGAGCAGAGCAGACGCAAGACAAACCAGCATGCCCCTCTTCATGTGGGAGGGGCATATTGTACCGGGCTGACGCCATAAGCCGCATTCTGTCCGTCGCAGACGGGGGAATCATCTATCTGGGATCGCCGTTGCCGCCGACCTCTAGCGGTGCACCCGGCGCTTTCATTGGAGCGGGCCACTCCCCGGCGCCTGTTTCACCTTGCTCCCGATGGGGTTTGCCTGGCCATCGACATCACTGCCGATGCCGGTGCGCCCTTACCGCACCCTTTCACCCTCGCAGCGTCTCCGCTGCAATCTGCTCTCTGTTGCACTTGCCGTCAGGTTGCCCTGCCCGGCCATTAACCGGCATCGTCGCCCTATGGAGTGCGGACTTTCCTCGACAGGTCACTGACCTGCCGCGATTCCCTCGGTCAACCCGGCAGTCCTATTGTAGCGCATCGCTGCTGCTTTCTTCCAGCGCATGTGGCCAGCCAACACGATTGCGCGCCAGTGCTGTAGCGCCGTTATCAGTCGGGTGGTAAGATGATAATTGTATAAAGTTTCACAAGCGCAGACATGAGGTTCGTCGCTGCGATGTCCGTCAGCCCATCTCCCGCCATTCCTGATATCGTTATCGGAAGATTGCCGCTGTATTTGCGCGCGCTCAGGCGCTTGCAGCAAGAGGACAAGGCGGTCACCTCTTCGCATGAGCTAGGCAAGCGGCTGGATATCAGCTCGGCGCAGATTCGAAAAGACCTGTCGCATTTTGGCGGTTTCGGCAAGCAGGGCACCGGTTATCAAATTGAGTTTTTGGTTGACCGGCTGCAGGAAGTGCTGCAGGTCAACAAGGAGTGGATGGTCGTCGTTGTCGGCGCGGGCAATCTGGGTATTGCCATTTCGCATTACCGCGGCTTCCAGGACCGCGGCTTTCGCATCGCCCATCTTTTCGACGTCAGTCCGCAAAAGATTGGTGAACGCATCGGCGAATTTGTTGTGCAGCCGGTGCGCTCAATGCGCGACATTATTCGGCGGGAAGGCATCAAGATTGCGATGCTGGCCGTCCCGGCGGAGGACGCGCAAGGCGTTGCCGATCAATTGGTGGAAGCGGGCGTGCAGGGCATTTTGAATTACGCGCCGATCAACATCAACGTGCCGGCCGACGTGCAAATTCAGTACATTGACCCGGTTACGCACCTGCAGCACATGACCTATTATCTGGCCGAATAGGGCGCGGCGTTTGCGATTTTCGCTTGTGGAAATTCCAGACGGCTAGAAGTAATTCGTTTGCGCCAGGCGCCGCATGATCGCCGGGTCGTCCAGCGCGCGGCCGCAACCCACCACAACATTGATCAGCGGATTATCGGCTTGATAAACGGGTACGCCCGTCTCGCGCGTGAGATAGCTGTCAATGCCACGCAGCAAGGCGCCGCCACCGGTCAGCACGATTCCACGATCGATAATATCCGACGAGAGTTCAGGCGGAGTGGTCGATAGCACCGCCTTGACGACGCTGGCGATTTGACCCAAAGGCTCGGCCAGGGCTTCAACCACCTCCCCGGTTGTAACGCGGACGGTGCGCGGCAGCCCTGAGACGTTATCACGACCCTGGATCTCCATCGTCATTTCCTGGGGCTGGTCGACGGCGGCGCCGATCTGAATCTTGATTGATTCGGCAGTGGGCTGCCCGACGGTCAGATTGTATTTGCGGCGCACATAACTGATGATGCCGTCGTCCAGGCGCAAGCCGCCGACGCGGCCGCTTTCGGCGCGAACAATGTTGTTCATGGTCAGAACGGCCGCCTCGGTGATGCCGCCGCCGATATTGACCACCATCCCGCCAGCGGGCGTGCCCACCGGCAGCCCGGCGCCCAGGGCCGACGCCAGCGGTTCCCAAATCAACTGGACCTCGCGCGCGCCAGCCGCCAGTATCGCTTCGCGCACGGCCCGCCTTTCGACGCTGGTTGCGCCGTAGGGCACCGACACCATGACCGAGGGGCGAAACAGCCGGATGCGCCCGGCGATCCTGCCAAAAAAGTATTCGAGCATTGCTTCGGTCACTTCATAGTCGGCGATTACGCCATTCTGAAGCGGACGCATCACCTGGATGTCTTCATCGTCTACGCGACCGAGCATTTCCCGCGCCGGGTTGCCGAAGTCGACAATTCGCTCTTCTTCCGCCAGCAAGGCGACGAGGGACGGCTCCTGCAGGACGATACGACCGCTATCGTAAATCAGAACATTCACCGTGCCCAAATCGACGCCGAGTCGCTTTCCAAAGCGAGCCATGGCTGATCCCTAACTACACTGGGGCGCTTGCCACCCTTATTTTACAGCAAAACAAAAAACCCGGTCTGCCTTCGCAGTACCGGGTGCTGTACTCATTCGCGTGTGGAAGTTCAGCCTGCCGCGATCAGAACTCGTCGCTCTCTTCGTCGAGAATGCGCAGCCCCGGGCCGCGACTGCGGATCTTCTGGCTGATGCGCACCGCCAGGTTTGCCCGCCGCAGCGCCATGATCGCCTCGCGATTCTCGGCTTCGCCCGGCGCGTCATCGAGGGCCTGCCGCGCCTGTTCGCGCGCTTCCTGCGCTTTTTCCAGGTCGAGGGCGAAAGAGGACTCGGCCAGATCCGCCAGGACGACGACCTTATCCGGCCGCACATCGACGACGCCGCCATAAACGGCGAACCGCTCTTCGGCAGCGCCCTTGCGCACGATCAACTCGCCGAAGCCGAGCGTTGTCAGGACAGGCGCATGATTAGGCAAAACGCCCATCTCGCCTTCCACGGCCGGCACCAAAACGATATCGGCTTCCGGCTCTTCGAAAACCTTCTCTTCTTGCGTCACCAACTCGAGATGAATCGGCATGAGCGTCTCCTAGGCGGCGTCGCGGCTTTCGTAGCGTTCGAGCACATCGTCGATGCCGCCGCACATGTAAAAGTCTTGCTCGGGAATATGGTCAACTTCGCCATCCAGAATCATGCGGAAGCCATGCACCGTGTCTTTGATGGAAACATAGCGGCCGGCTTGCCCGGTGAATTGCTCGGCAACGACCATGGGCTGGCTGAGGAAGTTCTCCATTTTGCGCGCGCGCGCCACCAGCACCTTGTCGTCGTCGGAGAGCTCTTCCACGCCGAGGATGGCAATGATGTCCTGCAAATCTTTATAGCGTTGCAGGACTTGCTGCACTTCGCGCGCCGCGCTGTAGTGATCCTCGCCGACCACTTCCGGCTGCAAGATATTGCTCGTGCTCGCAAGGGGATCGACAGCCGGGAATAGGCCGCGGGCGGCGATTGAGCGTTCCAGCGCGATGGTGCTGTCCAAATGGGTGAAGACCGCGACCGGCGCCGGATCGGAGTAATCATCCGCCGGCACATAAACCGCCTGCATTGATGTGATCGAGCCGCTGCGGGTCGAGGTGATGCGCTCTTGCAGCATGCCCATCTCTTCGCTCAGATTAGGCTGGTAGCCGACGGCCGACGGCATGCGCCCCAACAGCGCCGATACTTCCGCCCCGGCGAGCGAGTAGCGGAAGATGTTGTCGATGAAGATGAGGACGTCGCGGCCTTGATCGCGAAAATGCTCGGCCATCGTCAGGCCGGACAGGCCCACGCGCAGGCGGACGCCGGGCGGCTCGTTCATTTGGCCGAAGACCATCGCCAATTTGTCGAGCACGTTGGCTTCCTTCATCTCGTGATAAAGGTCGGTGCCTTCGCGCGTGCGCTCGCCGACGCCGGCGAAGACAGACAAGCCGTCGTGCTGCGTCGCGATCGAATTGATCAGCTCCTGAATGGTGACCGTCTTGCCGACCCCGGCGCCGCCGAAGATGCCGGTCTTGCCGCCTTTGGTCATCGGCGCTACCAGGTCAATCACTTTCATACCCGTCTCGAAGACTTCGATCGTCGGCGATTGATCTTCGAAGGAGGGCGCGTCGGCATGAATCGGGCGGCGCTCGGAATCATCGGGCACGGCTTCCCCCATGTCGATTGGGCGGCCCAGCACGTTGAAGATGCGTCCAAGCGTCGGTTCGCCAACGGGCACCGCGATTGGCTGGCCAGTCGCGTAGGCCGCCGCCCCGCGTGCCAGGCCATCGGTGGAATCCATCGCCACTGTGCGCACGGCGCTGTCGCCGAGGTGCAGCTCCACCTCCAGGATCAGGTTGTCTTCATCCTCGCGCGGGACCTCGACCGCGTCAAAAATATCGGGCAGTTGGCCCGCTGGAAATTCAACATCCACCACATTGCCCAGTACCTGCGTCACTGTTCCCTGGATTTCCGCCATGTAGACATCTCCTTAGTTTCGACTTGCGTGGGCGCCGCACCGGGTCGCCCCTACATTCACTTTGGGTCGCGTTTCGCTTGCTTCAGGCATCCTGCAATTGCTCATTCATCTCGCTTTGATCTAGGATGTCGGCCGCGGTATTTTCAATCGCCTGCTGCAAGGCATTGGCGCCGCCGACAATATCGAGAATCTCGGCCGTGATCTCCGCCTGGCGCGCCTTGTTGTATTGCAGCGTCAGGTCGATGGTCAGCTGGGTCGCGTTATCGGTGGCGTTCTTCATAGCGGCCATGCGCGCCGCATGCTCGCTCGCCTGCGCCTCAAGCAGGGCCTGATAGAGCTGCAGCTCGGTGAAGCGCGGCACAATCTCGTCGACTACGGCGGTCGCGCTTGGCTCATACTCATAATTCTGCGCGCCGCCGCTGACGGTGGCGACATCTTTGACATATTCAGCCGCCACCTGCTGCGCGACGGTGTGCGTCGTCAGGGGCAGCCAGCCCAAGACCGCCGGGCGCTGCGTCAGCATATTGATGAAGTCAGTATAAGCGATCAAAACCTCATCAACCTCGCCAGTCAAGTAGGCGTCCATTGCGATGCGGGCGATTGGCGTAATGTCCGAAATTTTGGGTTCGGCCGATATATCTGTGAACGAGGCGACGACATTGGCGCCCTGGCGCGCCAGCGAATCACGCCCTTTGCGGCCGACGGTTACATAATCGACCGGCTTGCCCAACCTGGTGGCAAAGCGCTGAGCCACGCGCAGGATATTGGTGTTATAGGCGCCCGCCAGCCCGCGATCGGAGGTGATGACGACAACCATCACTTTGTTGATGTCTTCGCGTTCGGTCAAGAGCGGGTGCAAGGGCAGGTTCTTGCTGGCCGCTTGCACGTTGACCAGGATCTCCCAGGCTTTCTCGGCATAGATCCGGCTGGCCAGGACGCGGGCCTGCGCCCGCCGAACGCGCGATGCCGACACCGCTTCCAGCGCCCGCGTGATCTGGGCGATATTCCTGACGCTGCGGATTCGGTTTTTGACTTCCCTGAGAGTTGGCACTTAGCGCCTCCTTTCTGCACAGGATGGCGACACTTATGACCAAGCCTCGTTGAAGGTCTTGATGGCGGTATCCAGCTTCGCCTGAATCTCGTCTCCCGCTTTTTCGTTGCGATTCTCGCGTATGAAATCGCCCGCGTCGGAGAATTGCGTACGGAAAGAACGCAGGAATTCGTCTTTCCAGGCCAGCATCCGCTCGACCGGGACCTCATCGGTGAGGCCGCTGGTGCCGGCGTAGGTCAGGGCAACCTGATCTTCGAGGGACAGGGTCTGGAATTGCACTTGCTTGAAGAGTTCGGTCAAGCGCAGACCGCGATCAAGCTGCTGCTGCGTCGCCTTGTCGAGATTGGAGCCGAATTGGGCGAAGGCCGCCAAGTCGCGGAATTGCGCCATCTGCAGCTTCAAGCCACCGGCGACATCTTTCATCGCGCGTGTTTGCGCGGTGCTGCCGACGCGGCTGACGCTGATGCCCGTGTTGAGGGCCGGGCGCAAGCCAGCGTTGAAAAGTTCCGATTCAAGATAGATCTGGCCGTCGGTGATGGAGATGACATTGGTGGGGATGAAGGCCGATACATCGCCGAGCAGCGTTTCGATGATGGGCAGCGCGGTCAAGCTGCCATTGCCGCGTTCCTCGCTGAGCTGGGCGGCGCGCTCCAGCAGGCGGCTGTGCAAATAAAACACATCGCCCGGGAAAGCCTCGCGTCCCGGCGGGCGCCGCATCAGGAGCGATACTTGGCGGTAGGCGTTGGCATGTTTGGAAAGGTCGTCATAAATGACCAGCGCGTCTTTGCCGTTCTCCATGAACCACTCGCCGATAGCGCAGCCGGAATATGGAGACAGATACTGCAGGGCGGCGGCATCGGAAGCGGAAGCGACGACGATCGTCGTATACTCCATCGCCCCTTCACGCTCAAGCGTCTCGCGGATGCGGGCGACCTCGCCGCGGCGCTTGCCGATGGCGACGTAGATGCAATACATGTCTTCGCCCTGCTGATTGACAATCGTGTCAAGGGCCAAGGCCGTCTTGCCGGTCTGGCGGTCGCCGATGATTAATTCGCGCTGCCCCCGTCCGATTGGGATCATCGTATCAATCGCCAGGATGCCCGTCTGCACCGGGCGGTCGACGCTGCGCCGTTCCATCACGCCGGGAGCGATGCGCTCGATATTGTAATATTCATCGAATTGCACCGGGCCGCGGCCATCAATCGGCTCGCCCAAAGCGTTTACCACGCGCCCGACCAGCCCCATGCCAACCGGCACCGAGGCGATGCGCCCGAGCGCGCTGACTGTATCGCCTTCCTGAATGTCGTCGTAGGCGCCCATGATGATGACGCCGACGTTGTCTTTCTCAAGGTTGAAGGCGATGCCGGCGACGCCATTTTCGAATTGGACCAGCTCGTTGTAGCGCACGTTTTCCAGCCCCGAGATGCGCGCGATCCCATCGCCGACCTCTTCCACATAGCCGACTTCGACCGATTCGAGCTTGCCCAGCTCGATGTCTTTAATCTGTTCCAGAATCGATTCATAGATATTGTCTGCCATTCGCAGGCTCCTTGCGGTATTGCCTTTTCGAGCGGGTCGTCATGCTCAGCTTACAGGCGCTTGTTCAGAATCCGAAATCTTCGCCCCGATTAGGCGCATCGCCCCTGCGCGCCTGTGGTCGGGCGAAACTTCCCGTCATTCTAGCTCAATTGAAAGCGCTTGTCTATATTTTCACAAACGGATTTTGGCAGCGTCAAAGGAAGGTAATGTAGGTGCGAGATATTGTTGTATGACTCATTTGCGCTTACTGGGAAAACACAATACCTAGAACTATGAACTGCGCGGCGCAATCGGTCAGGGTCATGAGCCCAATTCCTGCGACCGGCGATAGGCGGCCCAGACGCCTTCCGACAGAACAGTGCGCAGGCCGCCCTTTTCCATCTCGTGCAGCGCCGCCGCCGTCGTGCCGCCGGGGCTGGTCACCTGGTTGCGCAATTCAGCCGGGTGCAAGCCCGATTGCTGCGCGTAGAGCACGGAACCAAGCAGCGTCTGCGTCACCAGCTTTTCGGCGTCGCGCCGCGCGAAACCCATGTGGACGCCAGAATCGACCAGCGCCTCCATGAACATAAAAACATAAGCGGGGCCGGAGCCGCTGAGCGCCGTCGCCATATCGAGAAAGCGCTCATCGGCGGCATAGATATGTTCGCCCAGGGCGCCCAGCAAGGCTTCGGCTTGCGCTCGCTGCTCGGCGCGGACTTCGGGGAAAGCGGTCCAGACTGTGATGCCCCGCCCGATCTGCCCCGGCGTGTTGGGCATGGACCGCAGGACTCGAGCGTTCCGCAGGCTGTCGGCGATTGTATTCAAGGGGACGCCGGCGACAATGCTGACGATTAGCTGCACCGCGTCGACCTGCCCGCACAATTCCGCCAGCACGGCGCCCATCACTTGCGGTTTGACCGCGAGCACAAGCACATCCGCCCCGCGCGCCGCTTCCCTGTTGTCAGTTGTGACCAGGATGTCGTAACGCTCGCGCAGGGCATTCAGGCGCTCCGCGCGCGGATCAGCCGCCACGATGTTTTCCGCCGGCAGCAACTCCTGGCTCAGCAGACCCTTGATCATGGCTTCGCCCATCACGCCCGCGCCGACAAATGCAATCTTCTCGCCATTGAATGCCATCTTCGTTCCTCAGTTATTGCGGTTCTCTTCATCAAAGTAACGGCTTAGCAGATAAAAGCTTCGCGGCCTGCCTTCAAATTCACCCGTGACAAAATCGGTGACGATATAGCCGGCGTCTAACATTGGCGGAAACACATCGCGGATATGACTGCGCCAGGCATCCGCCAGGTTTGGGTCGGCCGCTTCGAGCGCGGGGAAATCCGGCGGAATCTCGATGAGCGCGAAAGTCGTATGTGGCGCTTCCGTCATGCGCCGCGGCAGCAGCCACTCGCCGGACCCGTCCGCCCGATTGACAATGGGCGCGCCGACATCGAAGTATTGCTGCAGCGTCAGCTTGCCCCCCGCGCCTTTGGCCCGCTCCTTGACGCGGCGCTGCGTCACCCACCATTCGACGACGAGTCGGTCGGATTTCAGCCCCGTCGCCTCCACCAGTTCAATGTAATTGACCGCGTAACGCTGGACGACGGCGCCCAATTTGCGGATGTTGAAGTGCGCGTTGGCGGCCAGCAGCGGATCCACCGTCCAGGTTACCAATCGTATCGCCTGCTTCAAGGCAAGATCGCGCTGGGCCATCTTCAGGCGGAAGCCGATATTCCGCCCGCGATATTCGGGCCGCACCACCATGCGTTTGGACATGATCAGCAGATTGGCCATCGCCGGCCGAGCGTCGGGCGCCTCGATATCGATGTCTGTACCGATGAAACCCATCACCAAGCCGACCAGTTCCTCGCCATCGCAGGCGCCCAGAACATGCCCGCCATAATGCGAGATTGAGTGGAGCATGTGCCGCGGAACCAGATTCTCGGCCTCATCGCCCCAATACAGCTTCTGCAGCTCGACCGCCCGATCGTGCTCGCGCGCTGTCAACAGACGCCGGATGTTTATTGTGCTCATACACCTGTCCTGCGCATCACGAGCGGCGCGGCCGCGGGCGGAAGCTATCGCGCAGCAAACCCATGAAATGCGCTCGCTGCGGCAGGTAGCGAAGCAGCGTATCTTCAAATCGTCTGGGTTGGAAACCAAAATAATCGTATGTGCCGCCCAAGGGCGCGGTGCGATTGGCCGCCAGGATATCGAGCCACTGGGCGGTCATGAGCGAGCGCGGCAAAATGCGGCTGTACACGCTCGTGATCCAACGCAGCAAATAAGGCGGGACGCCAATGACAGGGCGCCGCATCCCGGTTACGCGCATGATCGTCAGAATGAGATCCCGCAGCGACACGTACTCCGGCCCGCCGATCTCAACGATTGAATCCACCAGCCGCACGCGGTCGAGACTACGATATATGGCTTCGACCAGATCGTCAATATAGATGGGATGCAGGACGACCTCGCCGTGGCCCGGCATCAAAAAGAAAGCCGGGTTAATCCGCAGCATGCTGGCGACATGATTGATGAACGCGTCATCGGGCGCGAAGATGATGCCGCTTCGGATGACGGTGTAAGCGACGCCGCTGTTTCGCAGCAAGTCTTCGACTTCGCCCTTGACGCGATGCAAGGCGTAGGCGGATGAGGGCGCCGCCCCCAGGTGACTAACGGTGATGATGCGCCCGACGCGCGCCGCCCGCGCCACGGAGGCCAAGGCGCGCGCGCCAGACAACTCGACCTGTTCCAGGTCCCGCCGCCGCCCCCACCATTGGGCGTTTTCCAAATGGATCACGGCGTGGCAGCCAGTGACGGCGCGGAAGAAGGCCTCCTCATCCAGGACATCCCCGGCGAAGAGCTCGGGCGCCTGCGGATCAGCCGCGTCCCAGGGCAGGCGCCGCATGCGTCTTTCGGGCAGCAGGACCCGCGTCGGCAGGGACTCCCGCATTAATCGCCGTATCAGATGGCGCCCCACGAGCCCCGTCGCGCCCGTTATCAAGATCATCGGGCCTCCAGCTTTTCACGCAATTGCATTGCCCTTGCTGCCTGGTTTCCTGCAATGGAGAATGAATGCTGTATTATAGGAGGCGGGAAGACGCCTGTAAAGCAACGGACGGGCGCCAGCAGTGTTACAATGAGTGGGAAGCGAGGGCCGCGCGGCCGGGCAAGTTGGAGGGTTGATTGGAGAAGAAGCGGATCGTCATAACGGGCATGGGAATCGTCTGCCCGACCGGCAACAATGTCGCCGAGGCCTGGGCAAACACGGCAGCCGGCATGAACGGCATCGGATTCATCACGCGTTATGACCGACAGTTGACGCAGAATCAGTTGGCTGGCGAAGTCAAGGATTTTGACCCGGATGCGCTGTTCGGCCGGAAAGAAGCGCGCCGATTGGACCGCGTGGCGCAGTTTGCCCTGGAAGCCAGCCGCCAGGCAATGGAAGACAGCGGCCTGCAGGTTGCGGGCGACAATATGTATGATGTCGGCTGCGTCATTGGCTCGGGCGTCGGCGGCATCAATTCCTTCGTCGAATCGCAGCAGGGCATAGACAAACGGGGTCACCGCGGCATCAAACCTATGGGCATCCCCAAGATTTTGAGCGACAGCTGTTCGGGCGCGGTTTCGCTGGCTTACAATATGCGCGGGCCCAATCATTGCATCGTCACCGCCTGCGCTTCGGGCAATAATGCGATCGGCGAAGCCATGCACATCATACGCCGGGGCGATGCGACAGCCATGGTCGCGGGCGCGTCGGAAGCGGCCATCGTCCCGCTGTGCGTCGCCGGCTTCAACAATATGACCGCCCTCAGCCGAAATGAAGATCCGGAAACAGCCTCGCGCCCCTTTGATTTGAATCGGGATGGATTTGTACCGGGCGAGGGAGCGGGCGTCCTGGTGTTGGAAGAGCTCGAACACGCCTTGGAACGCGGGGCGGAAATCTATGCGGAGCTCCTCGGTTACGGGCATACATCGGATGCCTATCACGTGACCGCCCCGATGGAAAGCGGCGAGGGCGCGGCCAAGGCGGTTGAATTTGCGCTGCGAGACGCCGAACTGAAGGCGGCCGACATCAACTACATCAACGCCCACGGCACCAGCACGCCCTTGAACGACCGGGCGGAAACCAATGCGCTGAAACGGGCGCTGGGCGAAACCGTTTATGAAATCCCCGTCAGTTCGACGAAGTCTATGACTGGGCATCTGCTGGGCGGCGGCGCGGCGATTGAGGCGGTTTTTTCCATTATGGCGATCCGCGAGAATTTCATCCCGCCGACCATCCATTTGGAAGCGCCGGACCCAACTTGCGATCTCAATTATGTGCCCAACGCGGGCTGCCAGCATGAGGTCAGCTATGCCATGTCCAACGCGTTTGGATTTGGCGGACATAACGCGGTAGTGATCTTTGGTGAATATGGAGACAATGACAACCTCTGACAAGAGCGCCAATGCGAATGCAGCCGTCTCGGCGCGGCATGCGCACGTCATCGGCTGGGGAATGGCCGTGCCGGAAACGGCCATGACCAATGATGACCTGTCCGCGTTTGTAGATACCAGCGACGACTGGATCTATGCGCGCACCGGCATCAAGCAGCGTTTCATCGCCAATGAGGGCGAGTCCACGGCGACGCTGGCTTATCTGGCGGCGCAGCAGGCCTTGGAAGTGGCGGACATTTTGCCGACGGACCTCGATCTCGTTGTGGTCGCTACATCCACAGCGGAGAATATATTCCCCAGCACGGCCAGCCTGGTGCAAGACTGGTTGAACGCGCACGAAGCCGGCGCCTTTGACTTGAGCGCGGCCTGCTCCGGTTTCGTCTATGCCATGAACATGGCGGCCGATTCCATTCGGGCCGGCTCGATTGACTCGGCGCTTGTCATCGGCGCGGAAACCATGAGCCGAATTTTGGATTGGCAAGATCGCAGCACCTGCATCCTCTTCGGCGATGGCGCGGGCGCGGTGGTCTTGCAAGCCAACGAGACGCCTGGCGGCGTGCTTTCCAGCGTACTGCGTTCGGACGGGGCCGGTGGCGACCTGCTTGCGATCCCGAGCGTCGGCAGCATAGACGCCAATCAATCACGGGCCGGCGCCAACGGTTACAAGCTGTACAAAATGTATATGGCGGGGGGCGAGGTCTTCAAGTTCGCCACCCGCGTCGTGAGCGAAAGCGTTGAACAGGCTTGCAAACTGGCGGACATCAACGTTGAAGACATCAATCTGGTGATACCCCATCAAGCGAATCTGCGCATATTGCAAGCGGCCGCCCGCAAGCTCGGCATCGACAGCGACAAATTCATGAGCAACGTCGAGCGCTATGGCAATACCTCCGCCGCCTCGATTCCCATCGCCTTATGCGAAGCCATCGAAGAAAGACGCATTCAAAACAAGGATCATATCGCCTTGGTGGGCTTCGGCGGCGGTTTGACCTGGGCGTCAATGGTCATTCGCTGGGGCATCCCCAAGCCGAGCGAGCAGCATGGTTCCCTCCTCAACAGACAGCGCCGCCACGTGCAATACCGCATCGCCAAATGGCGTTCACGTTCACGCCGCTGGCGCCGCCGCGTCAACAGCAGAGTGCGTGATTTGCAATCTTGAATCGGCGGGCGCCGCATGCGGAGCAGCGCCTGGATACAAAGCGTCAAGTCGAAAGCCGATTGACCGGGACGCAACCCTCAGCGCACGGGCGTCAACGTTGGCAGCGGATCGGAAATGTAGATGTGAACCAGACAGGATGCCTTCAGCGTGTTGGTGATGTCAAAGACCATCAAGCGAAATTCATATTCGCCCGCCTCGTAGGCCGCGGGCACGAATTGTCCAAATTCCGCCAGCTCGGGAACTTCTACATGCTGTTCGTCGATCACCTGGAAGCTGCCGAGAGTGCTGGGACCGTTGATTTCTATCGAGGCATAAGAAAATTGATCGGCAAATACCGTGCCGATGACCGGTATGGGCTGGAACACGCGCATGCCGTTGCCGGGTATCAGAAGACGGGCTTCCGGCTTGTCGCAGCCGATTGGCGGATCCGAGGGGATGATGGTGCCAACTGGCGTTGATGTGGGCAAAGGGGTGGCCTGTATCTGATTGACGGCCCCGGCCGAGCGCGGCATCGCGACCGGATCAATGCCCAGATCGGAAGCGGGCGGCGCCGGCACGGGGGTGTGGAAGACGCCGTCGTCCGTCCGAGCGACGGCCACAAGCGCTTCAATCTGGCGATCCTGCAGCAGCTCCGGCACGACAACCGCTTGTATGCCCAGGACGATAAGGGCCAGCTCCGCCAGGAAAATCATCGCGGTAACGGCATTTGTACGCCGGTAGCGCGACAAATCGCGTTCAAGCTCAAAGTATGAGGATCGGTATTCTTCTCCATGAATGACATAACGCCTTAAAGCCAACAGGATGCCGGCGGCGATCAAAAAATAAACGCCGACTGCGACCTGATCAATGAGCGCGATAAGGGCTGTCATGTCGGGAAATTGCTGAGCACACCTTTCAAAATAGTGGTCAGCCGCGGTACGATGACGGCGCCGGCTTCCAATACCTCTTCATGATTGGTCTCCAGCTCCGTGTCCACCACATCAATGGCGCGGTTCGTAATGCCGGAACAGGCCATGACCCGCAAGCCGCCATGACGCGCCACCAGCACTTCATTCACTGTCGACATGCCGACCGCGTCGCCGCCCAAAGCGCGGATCATTCTTATCTCCGCCGGCGTCTCAAAGAAAGGGCCGGACAAGCCGAAATAAACGCCGCTATGCAGGGGAATGCCGCCCTCGCCGGCGACTTCAAGGGCGCGCTGCCGCAGAGGCCGATCATAAGTTTGCGACATGCCAACAAAGCGCAGGCCAAGCGATTCATCGTTCGGGCCCATGAGGGGGTTGGCGCCCGCAAGGCCGAGGAAATTGATGTGATCTTCGAGCAGCATGATGTCGCCCACCTGATAAGCCGGATTTACACCGCCGGCGGCGTTGGTCAAGAGCAGCGAGTGAATGCCCAACTCCTTCATGACACGAACAGGAAAGGTCACTTCCTGCAGCGTGTACCCTTCATAGAAGTGTGCGCGTCCCTGCTGAGCCGCGACGATCTGCCCTTCAAGCTCGCCGACTACCAGATTGCCGCCATGCCCGACCACCGTCGACCGGGGCCAGCCCGGGATATCAGCGTAGGGAATGACGGCCCGGTCTGCAAGCTCGTCGGCCAGCTTTCCCAAACCGGAGCCCAATACCAGGCCGATCGATGGCTGCGCTGATATCCTTGATTGGATAAACTCCGCCGCGCGCTGAAATTCTTCACGATTGTACACGGGGATCCTCCCATAACGTCCTTCGAGGAATGACTCAAGTGATCTTGACGCCGCCATCCGGCATTAGCGCCATATTAACACAAGAGGATGTTCTCCGATATAATGAGCGAAGTGGATGTATAGGCAACGGCAGGGACAGCGCCCGTGAACGATGTGCGCAGGCAGTTTCGCGCGGCGGCGATACTCATCTTCATCGTTTTGCCGATCGGCGTCGCCGGTTTCGCCTGGATTGAGGGCATGTCCTTCTTTGACGCGATCTATCTGACAATCATCACGCTGACGACAATCGGATATGGCGATCTGACGCCAAAAACGGGGCTGGGCAGGCTCTTCACGCTTGGGTTGGTCGGCGCGGGCATGAGCGCCCTGCTATTCTTCCTGTCTTCCTCATTCGCCCTGCTCTTCAGCTCGGAAGCGATGGCGCGCCGCCGGCTATTCAAGACAAAGCAAACGATAAACAAGCTTGAGCGTCATTACATCATCTGCGGGTCGGGCGAGATGGTGGACAAAACAATCGGCTTTATTCTCCAAGGAGCGGAGATCCGCCGCAAGCAGCACCGCGAAAGCCTTTATCGCCCCATACGAAATGCTTTGAATCGCATTCTGGGGGCGGAGAAACGGGGGCGCTTGCCCGCATTGCGGGGGCTTTTGCATCGCTTGTTCATCATTTATCACGACCATTTTGTCGCCCATACAACATTGCTGGACTTGCTCGTGGTTGTGACCGAGGATGCCGAATACGCCGAGCACTTGCGCAGCGCCGGCATTCTGGTCATTGATGGCGACCCGACCGATGACGATGAACTGTTTTCCGCCGGCATCGAGCGGGCCAGAGCCATCATGGTCATGCTCAATCAGGATACCGAGAGCCTGCTGACCGTCTTGACAGCGCGCAATCTCAATCCGCGGCTGTATATTACGGCGGCCGCCATCGAAGAAGAACTCACACTGAAAATGATCAAAGCGGGCGCCAATGTCGTTTTAGCCCCGTATGAAGTGGCGGCCCAATTTCTCAACAGCGCCACCTTGCGCCCGGCTGTCAACGACTTCTTCAACAGCATTCTTTTCCAACAAGACACACAGCACCAGATCACGCAGCTGGAACTGGAGGATGATTCGCCCTGGATTGGGCAGCGCATTGCCGATTTGGAATTGCGCCCGCGGCACGATGCGGGAGTCCTGGGCATTCGGCTTGAGGCGGGGGATTATGTATACGCGCCCGGCGGCGGCCGGAGACTGCAGGAAGACGAGATTCTGCTCGCCATAGCGCCCGGTCAAAGGGTGCCGGTTTTGCAGAATGAGTGCCGCCCGCAGGGCCGGAACGAGATGCGCTTTTTCAGCTACCAGCGACTGATTCCAACGCGCGAATCCAAGAGCCTGGAGGCGACCTACAGCCTGGAAGAGAGCGAAGCCGCTATCGAAAGCATGAGCAAGCATTTTATAATTTGCGGCAAGGACCACATCATCCAGAGCGCCGTCCGCTTCCTCGATCCCGCGCGTCCCTTTGTCTTGATCAGCAATGACGAGGGCGTGACCCATAAATGGCTGGACCGCGGCTTCCGCGTGATCCATGGCGACCCGGCCAAGGAATCGACGCTGAAGAAAGCCGGCGTCGAGCGGGCGCAGGCGATCATGATATCGATTCAGGACAAGGCGGCCGCGGTGCTTGCTGTTCTCTCCGCGCGCAGCATCAGCAAGTCACTGCTGATTTCCGTCACCGCCACGACCGATGACATGATTGAAAAGCTGCAGCGGTCGGGCGCCGACCGCGTCGTCAGCCCTTTTCATGTCGCCGCTCAGTTCGTGCTCTTATCCACCACCCGTCCGGAAATCGCCGACTTCCTGCAGCACGTGCTTTACAACGAGATCACCGGGCTGGAAACGGCCGAACTTTATATGGAAGACGACTCCCCCTGGATCGGCAAGACAATTACCGAGCTGTCATTATCCATGCGCTATCGAGCCGGTGTGATTGGCATTCGCCGCGCCAACCGGCGGGAGTTCCTTTACACGCCGCCGCCTGACCATCGGCTGCAAGCGCAAGAGGTGCTGATCGTCATCACGCCGATGGAGTACTTTGATGAAATGCGCGCCGACGCCACCGGGCACAAGGACAAACGGCCGGCCACGCTCAGGGTGCAAGTGGATGTGACAGCCAGCGGCCTATGGTCCAGGGATATGATCCGCGAGTTGATACAGCAGCAGGAAGGCGGCTAGCCCTTAGGTTTCGCCATCCCGAACCCGAAAGCCGCGCCGGGGCGTTCCTGGCAGCGGCAGCCTATTGATGTCGTGGAAGATGCTGTCGGTATCCACGTCATGAAAACTGATGTCATCCCGAAAGCGCTGCGCGATGGCGCGGAAATCGCTGTGGCCGGGCATCTTCAAGAGCTCGCGCCAGTGACGGCAGCCGATCAAAGCGGGGTAGCCGCAGCGGGCCCCGTATCGCGGAATGATGAAGTCGCCTTCGCCGCGGGCGTAAGCGGCCAGGATGTGGTAAATCACTCGCGGCTGCATGCGGACTTGATCGCCGGGCACGACAAGCGCGGCCGATACGTGCGCCGGCAAGGCGCGCAGCCCGGCTTTCAGCGCCGAAACCGCGCCCCCGTTTTGCCGCGCGCGATCATGGACGGTCTTCAAAGCCAGATGCCTGATGGCGGCCCGCGCTTCCGCCCCCCTCCAGCCGGTAACGACGCGGATATGATCGATGCGCGAACGCAGCAGCTTCTCGGCGACATGAGCCAGGGCCGCCCGCCCGCGCGCGGCTGGCCGCAGTATTCCATCGAGGTCTTTGCAAGGCGAATAACCGGTCGCGAGCACGAGCGCGCCTACCGGACGCTGAAGCTCAAACACGGGTTCGACGCCGCGCACCGAGCCCAAAGCAACGGCGTTGATGCGCTCGCTCTGCAAGCTGAGGCGGGCGATCATGCGGGCGCGCCCACGCATGAAACCGCGTTCCGGCGTATGATTCAGAAAGACGATGACGCGGGCAGACGCCGGCACGCCGCGCAAGCCGAGCTGATCGTCGCGCAATACCTGCGCCAACCAGGGCGACTTCACCGGGCTGTTTTCGACGAAGCCATACCTTTGGATCATCGCCGCCGGATTGTAGATGCGCTCGTTATCCAGCGGCAGGCCCAGCGCGCGGAGGGAAGCGACCGAAATGACGAGAGAGGTCTCATGCGGCACCTGCGGTTCATCCGCCCGCGGCGCTTTGAAGGGTTTGCCCGCGGCGTCATCCGCTTCGACCAGCAAGATATCCGAGTCGACGCTGTCCAGCAGGTTCCGGGTCCATCCGACCGGCGGACCGTAGACATGCCCGCCGCGAATTTGGTCGTGCAGCAAGACGAATTGATGCTCGGTGAGCGCCTCCGATATTTTGCGCGGGGCGGCCATGGAGGACATGGTGCAGGGAAACAGATCCAACTGATCCGTTGAAAGTCTGGTGGTAGTCGTCGCCAACACGCGCCAGCCGGCTTCGGCCAGGTCATAGCCCAAGCCCACCATAAGAGAGGTTTTGCCGCCCGCCCCGATGAAGGCGACGACATCGCCAGGCACTACCTCAAACGCTTGCTCGAACCGCATCCGCTTTTCACTGGTCGCGCGAATTAATACAATTGCTAGGTTAATGATAACACGAAAGCCCGGGAGTGCCCGTGTTTATCCCACGGCGCGTTAGCGGAACTGGATCGGATTTGTTATCACAATCCCTCGCGAGTCACAACTCGGCTCATACAAAATAATGAACTCTGCACAGCGAGAACGTGTAGGGGCGACCAACTTGGTCGCCCGTCGCAGCTAAAGTACGCACTGTCAAATGCGCGGGCGTTTCAGCGAAACGCCCCTACAAGGCTTGTCCGGCACTGCATTTCTTACGCAACAACAACTGAAATTACACCAAAACGAAACTAAAATGCGGGCCTAACTTGCGAAGGGCGACAGATTTCTACTTAATTCGCCAAGAAAAGCTCCCCTTCCCTGATGATTCGGGAAGCATCCCCCGTGAGGCGGGGGACCGAGGGGGCACATGGCCGGGGGATGGGGTAGAAAAAGCGGCAATTTCGCTAGAGTACCGGACAAGCCCTACAGATTTCGCCATTGTTGCAGTTGGAATCTAGCAGGTTCATGAAAGCTGAGAGCGCCTAGAGCGCGCCTATGCCCCGTTGGCGCAGCGCCTTGACCACCTTTTGCGCGGTGAATGGCTGGGAATCGATCCAGACGCCTGTCGCATCATAGATCGCGGCGGCGATGGCGGGCGCCAGCGGGAGGAAGGGCATCTCCGCCATACCGCGCACACCCCAGGGCCCGATTGGATCCGGATTCTCCAGGATAACGGATTTAATCCGCGGCGGCACATCAAGAGATGTTGGAATCAGATAAGTCGAAAGAAAAGGATTGCGTATGCGGCCCTCCTCCGACACCAGATATTCCATCAGCGCATAACCCTGGGCCTGCACGATCGCGCCTTCAATCTGTCCCTGCAGCTGCTGGGGATTGACGACCTTGCCCACATCGTTGGCGCAGACGACTTCCAGCACTTGCACTTGGCCGGTCTCAATGTCGACTTCCACCTCAACCGCTTCCGCCACATAACCATAGGCGAAATTCGGCTCGGCGCGGCCTGTCTGCGGGTCAAAGGGCGTGGTCGCCGGCGGGCGGTACATATATTCGCCCCTGGCCGGGCGCTCCTCATCCTGCCACTTGCGGCGGGCGATTTCGGCGGCGCCGCGGATGGCATTGCCGGACATAAAGGTCAGGCGCGAGGCTGACGCGCTGCCGGAGGAGCCCGAAGTCGCCGTATCGGAGGCCAGGATCTCCACCCGGTCAAAGGGGACGCCGACGGCATCAGCCGCCATTTGATTCAAGGCGGTATGCGCGCCTTGCCCGACATCGGCGGCGGCGTGAAAGAGGATGACCTTTTCAATCTCGGCATTCCCCTGCAATTCGATGCCGGCCCAGCAATGTTCGGGAAAGCCGAAGCTGAAACCGACATTCTTGAAGCCGCCGGCCAGACCGCGCCCGCGCCGCTTGCTTGGATCCTCTGGCTGTTCGGGCGGGCGCAGCCGCCAGCCGGACTCCGTCTCGCCCCACCAGGATTCCAGCCCGCATGCTTCAAACACCTGCGGCATGGTGACGCCGGCGGGAAAGGGACTGTCCACCGAGCCGATGCTGCCTTCGCGGATGCTGTTCTTCAGGCGGATCTCCAGCGGATCCATATTCAGGGCGGCCGCCAGCCGATTCATTTGGCCTTCGGCGGCGAAAAGGGCCTGGGGCGCGCCGAAACCGCGGAAAGCGCCGGAGGGAATGTTGTTGGTGTAGACGGTGTAGGTATCGACATGGACATGGGGTATTTCATAGGGCCCGGTCACGGTCAGCTGCGCGTTGCCGAGGACCTTGTTTGATGTGTAATTGTAGGCGCCGGCGTCGCCGATCACTTCTGCGGAGCCTGCGGTCAGCAGGCCTTCGTTCGTCGCCCCCCATTTGGCCCGCACCTTAATCGGATGCCGCTTGTGGTGATATAGAATCGACTCCTCGCGGCTCCATTGTATCTTGACCGGCTGGCGCAGCTTCCAGGCGGCCAGCGCCAGGATGATTTGCACCGACATATCTTCGCGCCCGCCGAAAGCGCCGCCGATGGCCGGATAGATGACCCGCACCTGTTCCGGCGGCAGGTCCAGCGCATGATAGATCTGCTCTTGATCTTCATGCGTCCACTGGCCAGCGACCAGGACGGTGACCCGGTCTACATCGTCGAGGTAAGCCAGGCCCGCCTCCGGTTGCAGGTAGGCATGTTCCTGCCAGGTCGTCTCGTATTCGCCTTCAACAACGACATCAGCGGCCGCCCAGCCGGCTTTCATGTCGCCTTTGCGGATGCGGTAGCGCGCCACCAGATTGTCAGGCGCGTCAGGATGCAGCTGTGGCGCCGAAGCCGCCATTGCCGCCTCGGGATCAAATACGGCGGGCAGGTCCTCATACTGCACCTCAATGAGTTCCAGCGCCGCTTGCGCGATCGCGTCTGTCTCCGCCACGACGGTCGCCACCATGTCCATGTAGCAGCGAACGACATCGGCGCCGGCTTTGGCGCCGCCGGGACCGCAGAGCACCGGCTGATCCTTGATGACCAGGCCATATTCGTTGACTGGCACATCGCGGCTGGTGAAGACGCGCGCCACGCCCGGCAGCGCCTCCGCGCGGCTGGCATCGACGTTGCGGACCCGGGCATGAGCGCGATCGCTGAATTTGATGCGCATCCATAACTGCCCCTCGATATCGATATCGCCGGGATATGGCGTCTCGCCCGTGACCTTGCCGCGGGCGTCGATGCGCGTGACGGATTGGCTGATGGCGGCGGTTTTCTTATTCTGCACGGTGGATTCCTTGATAAAGCTGCTTGGGCGGCTGGCCCCGTTCAAAAGGACGGCAGCGCCTCAAAAGTGGTCTCGATTAGTTTTTCTGTTTCGTTGAAAAAAATGCGGCGCAGGATGGCGATGGCGGCGGCATAGGTCGGTTCCACGCCACCGTAACTCAAGCTGCCAGCGCCCAGATTTTGGCCTGTTTTCATCGGCTTGTCCGATGCGTAATGCAGAAAGCCAATATCGAACTTGACCGAATGCAAATTGACAATCTCGTTCATCGGATGGCGTTGAGGCCGGAAGGCTTCGTAAACCGCCGACAGGTAGGGTCCCCCCTCCATTTCAATATCGGTATAACCTTCTTTGTAGAAGACGCTCATGTAGTTGGGATTCTGCAAAAAGGTGCCCAGCACCGTGACCGCTTTCTGATTATCCAGCACATTGCCATGCTGCATATAACTGCGCACATGGCGCGCCGTAAAGCAATTGCGGAACAGGAATGTGTTCTTTGAATGCTCGTCATGAATCACATTGGGGATCATCACATCGCCGATGCGACCGTTCAAGGTGGCCGCCTTGCCCATGACATAGACGCCATCGAGCCGACCAACGCCTTGCGATATGCGGCTTAGCAGCTCATAAGAAGCCATGCCCAAGGGGTAATCGATATTGATGATGATCGCGCTGCTATGCCGCAGTGGCGCCAGATCATCAGCCCGCCCCAGCCGCGGATCAAACCAGCGCGCTTCCAGCTTGCCCAATTCGATGACCTGCGTTTCCATCTCGAAGCCGTGCCGGCTGGGGATGCGGTGGATGCCCAGGCGGGATTCTTCTTTGGCGAAGACGCTGCGCGCGCGGTTGCCTTTCTCGGAAAGATATTGACGCAAGACAAAATACAGGAAGTTATCCGTACTCTTGTGATAGCTCTCTTTGGTATCTTCGTATTCGGTCAGCAGGGATTTCTCTTGAAAGCTCTCGATGTAATTGACCAGGCTTTCTTCAAAACGGCGGGCGAAACCGGCCAGCAGATTGATCAAGGAATGAGTATTGCTCGAGACAAAATATACCGGGCGTTCCCCGGGGTCTATGTCGACCGCGGCCAATTCTTCACCGAGCTCCTGCCACCAGGAAGCCGTTGCGCGGCGATAATCGGCCAGGGAGCCGGCAATCAACCGTAGCGTCATGCTCTTGCGAATCTCGCCGATAGTGAGCAAGTTCCTGGCAAATTCTTCAGTCCAGAGCAAATGCAGCCGCTTCAAATCGCTCACGCGCATGCGCAGGCCGGCCGCCAGCGCGGCGAACTCTTCCTCCGGCAGGTCGCCCGCGTCGGCGCGGGGACGCAGCAGATCAGTCAGTTCCGGATTTTGCAGCAGTTGATGCAGCTTGTTCCATTCGATTTGAAAGGCGGTCAAGATCGGCACAAGATCATCGATATCCGAGCGGCTCTGGGCATAAACCGCCAGGCTGTCCTCGCCGTTGAAGTGCGTGCGGCGCCGGCGGCCGGTGGCGTAGACGCGCGGCCAGGCTTCGATATCGCGGTAACCGGCGGCGATGAAGGAGCGGTCCATCTGCCCAATCAAGACTTCTTCGGTCTGGATGATGCAGGGCGGCAGGCGCAGGGCGCTGTACATCAGGGCGGAGGCATCGGGTTCGGCGTCGGCGGCATGCTCATGCAAGGACGAGCGCATCGCCAAATGACTTTCGACCAGCGTTTCGATTTTGATGCTGTCGCTCGAACGCAGAAGCGAATAATAGGTTCGCATATAGAGTTCAATTTCTTCACTGCCGGTCTGCGGTACGGTTCGATCCATATCTCAGACCTCCGCATTGGCGCGCGCCGCCTGGCGAAAAGCCTCGACAATTTTGTAGTAGCCGGTGCAGCGGCAGAGATTGCCGCTGATGCTGTAATTGATCTGCTCATCATCGGGCGACGCGATCTCGTCCAGCAGCTTGGCGCCGGCCATCAAAAAGCCGGGCGTACAGTAGCCGCACTGCACCGCCGCCTGATCGATGAAAGCCTGCTGAATGGGATGCAGGGCGTCGCCGCGCTGCAAACCTTCGACCGTGACGATCTCGGCGTCATGCGCGCGTGGCGCATGGACCATGCAGGACATGACCGCCACATCATCCAAGAAGACGGTACAGGCGCCGCATTCGCCTTCGGCGCAGCCTTCTTTCGCGCCAGGCAGCTTGACCTCATCGCGCAGCCAATGCAGCAGTGATTTCTGCCCCCCGCCGGCGATACACACATCGACCCCGTTGACGCGGCTTCTGATGGGCGTCCCCGGGAAATGAGTCAGTTGGGCCGGCAGCCCTTGCTTGACAGCGCCTTCATCAGCGCCCCAAAGCATAGGCGGTTCATGCGGGATGCCGCTTTCGGGCCTGCCCGCCGTCAACATGCGCAAGGCGCGGACGACGAGCGCCTTGACCATTTCATCCCGGTATTCGGCGCTGCCGCGCACATCGTCGATGGGCGTGACCGAATCCGCGGCCAGCCGCCCCGCGTCGGCGAGTGTTTCGACGGAGAGGCGCTGCCCGATTAACGAGGCTTCCGCCGCCGCCGCGCGCACGATCGTCGGCGCTACGCTACCAAGAGCGATCCTGGCCTCGCTGACCCGGCCCGATTCATCAAGCCGGATGACAATCGCAGCATCGACCACGGATATCGCTTGCGCGCGCCGCAGACCCAGCTTGAGGAAAACGCCGCGCTGGTCCTCAGCCATGGGCGGGATCCGTATGGAGCGCAGCAGCTCATTCGGCCGCAGCACCGTCCGCCGAAAGCCGCTGTAAAAATCTTCCAGTTTGAGGCTGCGTTCCCCGGCGACCGAGACTAGCGAGACTTCGGCATCCAAAGCGATCAACGGTGTGATTGTGTCATTGGCGGGCGAGGCGGTGATGAGATTGCCGGCTACGGTGGCGCGATTGCGGATTTGCGGCGCGCCAACCTCCCAGGAGGCCTGCGCGAGGGGCAGAGCCCGCTCGCGAATCAGTCGACTCGCGACCACATGGTTATGCGTCGCCAGCGGGCCCAGGATGATTCTGTTGTCATCCAGCGTGATGCGGTCCAGGCCGGGCACGCGTGTGATGTCAATCAGCCGCTTTAGCTGCGGATGGGCGCCCCGCTCCATTTCGATGATGAGGTCGGTGCCGCCAGCGACGATCCGCGTCGTGCTCCTATATTCGTCCAGGAGCGCCAGGGCTTCCGTGATGCTGCTGACACTATGGTAGGCTTCCCACATGTTTCACCGGCCTCCTTGGTTTGCGGCGGTCTGGTTCGGCTAGGGCGCTTCGAGTTCCAAAACGGTGAAGGGATTGATGTTCAAGACGCAGGTGGATTGAAATTGCGTACGCACCGTTTTGCGCCGGTCCCAGGTATGCACATGCCCGTGCAGCATATAGCGCGGCCGGAACCACTTCATAAAATTCAGAAAGCTGTCGAAGCCGCGGTGCGCGAAATCCTTCCCGTCATGAATATCGCGCGCGGGTGAATGGGTGACAAAGAGGTCAATGCCGCGCCCGCGGACCCAGCGATTCCACAAGAGGACCGGCGCCAGCCCAAGCACCTTGCCGTGCATCTGCGTCTGCGTATATTGAATCGCGCCTTGGTTGTAGCGGATCGAGCCTTCCAGGCCGGCCATGGTGATCCCGCCGAAGCGCACAACTTGCCCGTGAAGGTCGATGCCGCCCGGCGGCTCATCCGCATAGATTTCGTCGTGATTGCCCCGGACATAAAACAGGGGGACGCCAATAATGCTTGAGATGAAATCAAGATAACTCGGCCGCATGTCGCCGCAGCTGACGATCATGTCTATGTCGTTGTATTGGCGCCGCAGGTTCGCCGCATTGTGCAGCTGTGGCATTTCGGTATCGCTTACACAAAGAATCTTCACCGCGCCCCGCGCCTTTGCTTACCGGACCATTGCCGCGCCTGAAACGCCGCCAGTTAATTCGAATAGCCGCTGGCGAATGTGTCGATCATCAAACGCACATCGTCGCCGAGGGGGTAGAGTATCGGGCAGGTCGCCCCGGCCGCGATGTATTCGCGCACTTTCGCCTTGACCTCGGCGGGTGTGCCGGAGGCGGTGATCATCTGCACCACATCGTCGGGCACCAGTTTCATCGCCTCCAGAATCTGCGCTTCCGTCGCCGGCCAGGTCAATACTTGGCCGATCTCATCAAGCAAATCTTGGCTGACGCCGCTGGCTTTCATAATATGCGGCTGCTGACCCAAATACTGCGTCACCAGCTTGCGCGCGCCATCGAGCGCCGCCGCCCGATCATTGTCCACCGAGCAGACCACCAATTGCGGCCGGTCGATATCGTCAATCGATTTGCCCGCTTTCCTCGCGCCGATCTCCAGCTGAGCCAGCGCCATCTCGTTGTATTTGGGCGATACCAGATAATTGAGCACGGCGCCGTCGGCAATTTCACCGGTCAGGGCCATCATCTTGGGTCCGGTCGCGCCGATGTAAATCGGCACGTTTCGCGGTTCTTTGCGCCCATGCACGACATCCAGTTCGACATCATCCATTTGCACGAATTCGCCGTCAAAACTCACGCGCTCTCGGTTGAGCAGCCGGCGCACGACAGTCACCACCTCGCGCATGGCCAGCAGATTCCGGCGCCGCTCGATGCCGACCTTGGCCGCCAGCGGATCCCACCAGGCGCCAACACCGCAATAGATGCGATCTTGCGCCAGGTCATCCAGCGTGAGGAAGGTGGCCGCGATCACGGCGGCGTTGCGCGTCCAGTTGTTGATGACGCCGGAGCCGATCTTGATGCGCGATGTGACCGCGGCAAAAGCCGCCATCGGCACAATCGCGTCGCGGACGAGCCGACTTTCCGCCTGCCATACCGCTTCGAATCCACACAGTTCGGCATATTTGACATACTCGATCGCATCCGCCAGCGGGTGCGCGTCTTGCAAATATAGTGCTACACGATCAGCCATGAAGCCTCTCCCTGTTTCCGCATTGCGCGGTCCATTCGATATTATCAACCAAAATACAAGCGCGAGGCAAATGCCCGCTTCCTCTTCAGCCAGCGTCGCAAGCGAGCGAAAACGATGGCAAATGCCCAAAACGCCCGCCAGCCAGGATTTGCTGATAAGTCTCAAGATCCTGCGGCACATCGATATCCAGCGCCAGCCGGTCAGACTCATAGACCTGGACCGCCAATCCGGCCGCTTCAGCCCCATGCAGATGCCGCTGATAGCTGCCAGGACCATATTCATATTCGAGCGCCCCGGGCGGCTTGACGAGCAGGGCGTTGGTGCCGTCGCGCCCCTTGTCCGTTGCGATCACAATCGAACGATCGAGGGCCAGCTGAATCAGGCCGCGAATGTCTTCCGCATTGATGAAGGGCAGGTCGGCCGGCAAGATGAGCACCGCGTCGGCGCGCCAGCTCCTGACCACCACCGTCGCGCGCAGCAGGGCCGGATTCAGGTTGGAAATGCTGCCCTCTTGCAGGGTCTTGGCGCCCATCTCGCGCGCGATCGCCAGCGCTTTGGTGTCGCGCGAAATCACCAAAACGCCGGTTATCTGCTTAGTCGAAGTCGTTACCGAAAGCACATGACGGAACATCGCCTGCGCCAATTCGAAACGTTGATCCGGCAAGAGCACCGGCGACAGGCGGCTCTTCGCGTTCTTCAAGGGCTTGACCGGGACAATCGCCCACAGGCTCATGCGGTCCAGCTCCCGATCCACTCCAAAGTTCCGCGCGCCAAGGCAATCTTGTCCGACAGATCGTTCATCAGCGTGTCCATCTGAGTAATCCGCAAACCTTGTCTGGCAAATGCTTCATTTCGCGCGTCATCCACGAATCCGTCGATGATGTCCTGATAAAAATCGGCGACGCTGCCGGCGCTGGCCTCCAGCCCCAGTTCGCGCATGATCTTCGCCGTTGGTCCTTTGACCGCCTCGCCGCCGATGATCGGCGTGATAGCCACCACCGGCGCCGACAGCCCGGCCAGCAATGCGCGCGCGCCGGGAATCGCCAATATGGGCGCCAGCGACAGCCAGGGATTGGAAGGCGCGATCAACACAGCATCGGCTTCAAGGAGGGCGCTGCGGACGGGGCCGGAGAGCCGGGCATTTTCGCAATCCTGATGCCTTATGCCGCGTATAACAGGCTGCCAGGCGTATTTTACAAAATACTGCTGGAAACCGAGCGTGCCGCATTCGACTGTATCCACCAGCGTTGGCACTTCCGCATCGGTCATCGGCAGAATCCTCGCGCCGCTGCCGAGCCGCTCCGCCAGGCGGGCGGTCACCGCCGTCAGGCTGCAACCACCCCGCAGCCAATGGCTTCGCAGCAAATGCGTCGCCAGGTCCTTGTCGCCCAGCCGGAACCAGGGCTCGATCCGGTAATGCCGTTCCAGGCTTTCCAGGGTGATCAGCGAATCGTCGCGCAAGCCCCAGCCCGTTTCGGGATTGACCACATCGGCCAATGTATACATCAGCGTATCGAGGTCAGGGCAGATCTTCAGCCCCAGGCGCCAGAAATCGTCGCCGGTATTGACGATGAATGTCAAGCGCTCGGATGGCAGGACCTCCACCAGGCCGCGAGCCAGCTTGGCGCCGCCAACGCCGCCGGTCAAGACGACTACGTTTCCCGTCAACGCCATAGCGCTTTCGTCTCCCAGGGTTCGCGGCTGCGCTCCCGCCGTTGAGATGGAAACCCGACTGTGATCAAACCCTGCGGCAGCCAATCCGCCGGCAAGTCGAGCACAGTCATGACCAACTCCTGACAGAACAGGGGCGCGCACATCCAACAGGCGCCCAAGCCCAAGCTCTCAGCCATCAGCAGCATATTCTGCCCCGCCATCGCCGCGCTCTGCTGCGCCATGGCGCTTTCGTGGCTGTTGCGCTGCTCATCCGCATACTGGTCCATATCGCTCAGGCTCATGCAGACCAGGATCAAGAGCGGCGCCGAGCTGATCCGCCGGTACGAGCGCCCGACATCCGCCTCGATGACCTCCGGCGGCGCGCCGTCGGCAGTGAGATCGCGGCGCAAAAGCGCCCCCATTTCCCGCGCCAGCCGCTCTTTGGTCGCCGGTTTGTCAATGATCACAAAGCGCCAGGGCTGGCGATTGTGCGCTGAAGGCGCCCAGATGGCCGCCTCAAGCAGGCCTTCGACCCGATCCCGCGGCACGGGCTCATCGCGATAAGCGCGCAAAGACCGTCTCGCCCGCATGAAGTCCAGCAATTTCGCCGCGTTCATCGTTCCTTCAACGATACAGGTCGTGTTCGGCAGCGCGATTCAGATCAGCCGCGCAGCCATGCGGCGCGCTCAAATCCAGGCCGCGCAGCAATACAACCGGCAGCCCTTCATCGGCCTCGCCGCAAAGCAGATGGGCCGCCGAGGCGATGAGATCGGCATAAGCGACCTGCGTAACTTCCAGCATGCGCCCGTAAAGATCCCGCTGGCCGCGCAGGTCCTTCACCGTTGGCAGGCCGGCAGCGCCAATGGCGACGCCGACATTGCCCACGCGAAAGGGTCGCCCATGCGAGTCGCTGATGATCACCGCCACCTCAATGCCCAGGCGCCGTTTTATAGCCGCGCGATAATCGCGAGCGGCGCCATCCGGATCCACCGGCAGCAGCAGCGCCATGTCATCGCCGGCCTCGATATTGCTCTGATCGACGCCGGCATTGGCCGAGACCAATCCCAAGCGATGTTCAGTGACCAATACCCCCGGGCGTTTTCGCGAGACGCGTCTTGATTCGCGCAGAATCAACTCGACCAAGCGCGGATCTTTGCCCGTTTCGGCGGCCAGAGTCCTCGCGTCGGCGGAGGGTTCAACCCCGTCCAGGGCGATCAGCCGTCCCTTCGACTTGGAGACGATTTTGGAGGAGATGACGAGGGCGTCGCCCGCGCGCAGATGCAGGCCCGCTTCGGCGGCTCTATTGATTATGATGGCGACGATGTCGTCGGCGGCTTGAATCAGGGGAATGCCCGGGATCGCATGAGCGACAAGTTTCGGCGTGCAGGTCATTTTCCATCGTCCAGGCCGGTGATGCGAATGCCAGCGCCTTGTACGCCGTAAGCGCGGTTGATGTGCAGCAATACTGGCGTCAAGGACTCGACAGCCACGGCGTTCTTGAGCCCGCCGGCGTCCAGGCCGCGCATGCCGGCCGCCGCAGCCAATTCGACCGCCGCCGCTTTGGCCGCTTTATCATCGGCGCAAACGAGCACATCACAGTCGACTTCTCGCTCCAGCCGCCTGAGTTTGACCGCGCTGACATTCTGAAAGGCGGCGGCGACGCGCGCAGCGGGCCCGAGGAGCGCCTGCGCCTCCAAGGCGGCCGCGCCGCCCGCGGGCAGATTGACTGCCATGATTTCCGGCGGCCGCAGGGGCACGGTCAAATCGACCAGGATCTTACCCTGGCAAGGCTCGCGCACAGCCTGGAGCGTAGCTTTGTGCGCGCTGTAGGGCACGCTCAGGACGACGATATCGGCCGCCGCCGCCGCCGCCGCGTTTTCCAGTCCAGTCAGATGGTCGGCGCCTAATTCGGCATTCATTTCAGCGGCGCGCGTCCTGGCTTTTTCTTCCGAGCGCGAGCCTATGATCACCGAGTAGCCCTGAAGCGCCCAGCGCATTGCCAAGCCGGCCCCTTCTTTGCCCGTGCCGCCCAGGATCGCCAATGTCTTCATATTCGCCTCTGCACAGGTCTCAATTGGCCACGGACCATCATTGTAAAGTATCTTCGGCGTTTCGCGTATACTTTTCCCAAAGCGCCGGCGCCAGCGACCTCGCCTCGGCCGCGATCGCGGTTTCGTCAAGCGTGAGCAGCCGTCGATCCCGCATCAAGACTTGGCCGGCGCAAATGGTGGTCGTGATCATGGAGGCTTCAAAGCCAAAGAGCAGGTGCCAGGGCAGATTGCCGGCGGTCAGCGGCGTGAAGGGCTGATAATCGACGAAGATCAGGTCGGCGACGGCGCCCAGGCTGATTTCGCCAATCCGAATATCGGGGAAGAAGCGCTCCATCAGGCGGGCATTGTTGTCCCAGGCCATGCGCGCGATATTCATGCCATCGGCGCGGCGCGGATCGCGATTCACGACCTTGTGCAGCAGATAAGCCGCCTTCCACTCCGCCCACATATTGTTGCTGAAGCCGTCGTTGCCCAGGCAGAGTTTGATGCCGGCGGCGAGCAGGCCATCGATATCGGCCGCGCCCACGCCATTGTTCATATTTGAGCGCGGCTGATGACTGACCCAAACGCCGCGTTCCAACAGAATGTCGCGTTCTCGCTCATCGATATGCACACAGTGCGCGGCGATCGTCGAATCGCGCCAGATGCCGTATCGATCAAGGCGTTCCACCACCCGCAATCCGCTCCGGCGCAGGCTGTCCGCCTCATCCGCTTCATGCTCGGCCACGTGGATATGAAAACCGGCGTCGGCCGGTATGGCATCGGCGCAGGCGCCCAAACTTTCGTCGTCCAGGGTCAAACTGGCATGCAGTCCAAAGGTCCCCCGCAGGCGCTCATGACCGGAGACCGCCCGCATGAAGCGCTGGTTTTCGGCGATGCCCGCCCGCATCGCCTCCGGCCCATCGCGATCGCTGACCTCATAACAGAGCACGGCGCGCAAACCGGCCGCCTCTACCGCGTCGCCGATGACATCGAGGCTGCCTTCGATGAAGTTGGGGCTGGCATGATGATCAATCAGGCTGGTGGCGCCATGTTTGATGGCGTCAACCAGGCAGACCAAGGCGCTGGCGCGCACGCTCTCCCGGTCGAGGGCCTTATCCAGCGGCCACCACAGCCGCTCGAGGATTTGCGGAAAATCACGCGGGGCCGGCCCCGGTATCGCCATGCCGCGCGCATAAGCGCCGTAAAAATGCGTGTGCGCGCATATATTGCCCGGCATGACATATTGCCCGCGGGCGTCCAAAACCTCGGCCTCGGGGTACTGCGCCCGCAGCGCTTCCGGCGCGCCGATGGCGCCGATTTCGCCGCCGGCGATGTATAGCGCCTGATCGGGCAGAATGCTCGGATCGTCCCCAAGCGTGATCAGATTGGCGTTTACAATTAGCATTTGCAGTGCTCGCTTCCCGACAGAAAAATGTCAATTTCGCAGCGCGTGATAAACCCGATCGACAAAGAAGTCGCCCTTTTGGTACAGGTCGCTGATCGTTTCCGCGCTGATGAAGCGGTCCCAGGTCGTGCGAATGAAACTTATCGAGCGAGAAGGCAGATTGCGGATCGGCGGTTCCTTGGGCAGCAATTGGCGAAATTGCACTTTGTAATAGATTTCGTCGGCTCGCCTGGCTTCAGCGGGCAGCAAATCGCGGCGCCGCGCCAGCTCCAGGCCGGTGATGCGGGCGAAGTAGGCGACGCTGCCACTGCGCTCCTTGAAGGGTTTTCCGCTCAGGAAGAAGGCGATGTATTCGGCGTTCAAACCGCGCGGCAATTGCTTTTCGGGAATGCGATACCAGTTATGGCGGCGGGCGATTTCGAAGTCTATGGCGCGATTGACGACGCCAACCAGCACGCGATCGTCAGCATACATGTTCTTTCCCGATCATCTAGCTCGCGGCGCGCTGCGCCAGTAAACGCCTGTCGATCTCGGCCACCTGGGCCTGATGCCCCAGCCACCATGCCGGGTCGCGCTGGGCGTCGAGCTCGCTCACGGTTTTGCCCTGCTGTTCGACCCAGGTGTAATACTTCAGGTTGTGCCAGCGTTCGCGCGCCTCGCGCCCCCCTTCCATGATCCAGTCCAAGCCGGCGCGGCGGTAGACGCCGTCGACGATGGCGGCCGCCCGCGCTTCGTCGAGCGCGCCCTGCGCGCTGCGCAGCTGATCCATCACTGAACCATACCTTTCGAAGGCGTCGGTCGCCACAGTCGCCACGACATCACCCTCGCTCAAATTGTAGTACTTGGCCGTCTTGATCGCGCCGATGATATTGCAAATGCCGCTTATGCCCATGGTATGCGCCAATTGCGCCACCATCGCTTCCGCCAGTCCATATCGTTTGACCAGGACCTCGCGCCCGGCCGCTTCCGCCAGAACGCGCAGGCCGTTCAGCGCGTCCATATCATCGATGGCCATCAGCGCATCCATGTTGAATACGTTGTGAATCCAAGTCACATGTTTGTCGCCGATGCCCTGGATTTCATGCGCGCCATAGCCGTTATTGAACAAGGTGGGGCATTGGATCGGCTCGAGACCGACGATCTTGTGCTCCGGCCAGACCTGCTTGAGCCGGTCGCCCGCCGCTATCGTGCCGGCGCTGCCCACGGCCGAGACGAAGGCCGAAATCTTTCCCGCGCCGATGCCCGCGCTCGCCAGCTCGGCCGCCAGCTCCACCAGCGTATTGCCGGTCACATGATAATGGAAGCGATAATTGCCCATCACTTCAAACTGATTGAGAACGCGAATCTTGGGGTCGCTCCCGCGCAGTCGTTTGACCTCGTCATAAATCTCTTTGACATTGCTCTCGCTGCCGGGCGTGCGGATGATGCGGGCGCCATAGCTGCTGATGCGTTCAAAGCGCTCCCGGCTCATTTGCTCTGGCAGCACGACAACGCTGTCATACTCCATGCGACAGCCGATGAAGGCGCCGCCGATGCCATAATTGCCGGTCGATGGCCAGACCAGGGTATGGACGGCCGGGTCGACTTCGCCCAAGAGCTGCTGCTCCAGCAGGACCGAGTAGGCCGCCCCTACCTTATGACTGCCGGAGGGGAAGCGCTTGCCGTAAATCAGCACGATCGGCGCCTCCACCCCGGTCAATTCGCGCGGGAGCACGATATGGTAGACCCGATTTTGAGGATCGCGCCAAGTGATATTGTACAGATTGAGCGGATTAAGCGGATCCGCATCCAAAGCGGCGACCGCCTCGGCGCGCACGCTCGGGTTCATCGTCTCTGGATGCAGCATTTCTTCAAAGGTGGGCCCAGTGATCATACAGCGCTCCTCAGTTTGTGCTTGGCTTGTCGTCGCCCGTCAGATTCAAGGCTTGTTCCAACTGGCGCATATCGTTCAGCAGCTCGGTCCGTTTCCGCGCCAACCCGCGATATTGGCGCAAATCGGCCGCCGACATGCGCTCGGTTTTGCCGCGGGCGGCCGTCAGCAGTTCGTCAATCTCGCCATCCAGCACTTCATAGGCTTCGACCAGTTTACGATAGCGCCGAACCAATCCCAGTTGTCCGCCATTATTCGCCGTCATGGCGCCCGAGCTCCGATTTCGCCGCGCTTGGCGCCCCCTCGTTGGCATGGCGCTGGTTCGCCACTTGCGCTTCCGGCAAGCCGACTGTCGATGCCACGACATAGAGCGGTCGATCGCGCGATTCATCGTAGGTGCGCGCGACATATTGGCCGATGATGAAAAGAAAAAAAAGCTGAAAGGAACTCAACAGGAGCAGAAGCACGATCGTGGTCGCCTGGCCACCGAAGAATTCTTCGCCCATAGTGAGGCGCAAGACGGATATCACCAAGCCTACGAGCAGGGAAAGGGCGGCCAGAATCAAACTGATGGTGATCATGATCTGCAAGGGGAAGAAAGAAAAACTGGTGACGGCGTCCAGGGCGAAGGCGAGCATCTTGCCCAGCGGATATTTGGTCTCGCCCCAGACGCGCTGTTCGCGCACATACTCGACGCCGGTCTGCTTATAACCGACCCAGCTGGTCATGCCGCGAATGAAGCGGCGATGTTCGCGCATTTGCCGCAGCACGCGCGCCACCCGCTCGTCCATCAAGCGGAAATCGCCGGTGTCAACCGGTATATTGATGTCGGTGATGCGATGAATCATGCGATAAAAGGCCTTGGCGCTCATGCGCTTCAGAATGCTTTCGCCCCGCCGCTGGGAGCGCACGGCGTAAACGACATCGTAGCCTTCTTTCCATTTGGCGATCAAGCGCGGGATAACCGCCGGCGGATCCTGCAAATCGGCATCTATCAAAATGATCGCGCGGCCGCTGGCATAGTCGACGCCGGCCGTCACCGCGATCTGGTGGCCGAAGTTGCGCGCGAAGCTGATGACGCGCACCCGGCCGTCCTCGGCCGCAAGCTCCTGCATGAGCGCTAATGAGCCGTCAGAACTGCCGTCATTGACGATCAGCAATTCCCAAGCCTCGCCAATTGGATCAAGCGCTTTCACGACTTCCGCGTAGAAGCGCCGCAGATTGCCCGCCTCATTGTAGACGGGCGCGACGATCGAGTAAATCGGGACTTCGCTCATATCAGCCCGGCGCTGCCCAGCGCGTTCGCAACAGCGTGGAAATCGGCCGCCACCCGGATCCCGCCTTTTACCGACTTCCTGGCGCGGGCGACATCTTTCAGGCCATTGCCCGTGCTCAGAATGCAAGCGCTCTCGCCTGGTTCAATGACGCCAGCTCGAGCGGCAGCTTTCAGGCCGGCGTAGGCCGCGGCCGCCGCCGGTTCGGCGAATACGCCGCTCAACTGCGCCAGCTCGGGTATAGCCGCCTGGATTTCGGCATCGGCGACGGTGAGGAAAGTGCCGCCCGTGCGCCGCAGGGCCCGCAGGGCTTTCGCCCGATCACGCGGCAGCGACGATGCGATGCTGTCCGCTATGGTCGACGCCGGTTCAGGCCTAATGTCTTGCGCGGCTAGGCCCTTGTGAAAGGCACTTGCCAGAACCGCGCTGCCTTCCGCCTGAATGCCGATCAGCCGCGGTATGGAATCGATCCAGCCCAATCGCTGCAGATCGTAAAAGCCCTTGTACAGACCGCTGATGATGCTGCCATCGCCGACGCTGACGGCGACGACATCCGGGGCGCGCCAAGTCAACTGTTCGGCGATTTCCAAAGCGGCCGTCTTTTTGCCCTCGGTCGTAAAGGGGTTGACGCCGGTGTTGCGAGAATACCAGCCCTGGGCGGCGCAAGTCTCCATACACAGATCAAAGGCCTCATCGTAGCTGCCTTCCACCAGCAGCACTTCCGCGCCATAGACCAGCAACTGCGCGATTTTGGCCGGAGGCGCGTCCGCCGGCACAAATATCACGATGTCGATCTCAGGCAGCGACGCGCCCAGGCCGGCCAGGGCGGCCGCCGCGTTTCCGGTGCTGGCCGCGCTCACCGTTTTGATGCCCCGCTCCAGCGCGCGCGCCAATACCAGCGCGCTGGCGCGGTCCTTCAGCGATCCAGTGGGATTGAGGCCTTCGTCCTTCACCCAGACCTGTCGCAAGCCCAGCTTGCGAGCGATTCGCGGCGCGTCATAGAGCGGCGTCCAGCCGACGGCCAAAGGCGGAACGGCCGCATCCGGCGCCAGCGGCAGCAGCGGCTTGTAGCGCCAGCAGTTGGCGATGCTTGACGCGCTGATGGCATCTCGGTCCAGCTGCGCGCGCAAGCCGTCGTAATCGTAAAGAATATCGAATGTGCCCAGCTCGCCATGTTCGGGGCAGGTATAGTCGACTTCATCAATGCCAAAGCGACAATCCCCGATAACACAGCGCAATTCCGCCAGGTCCGCCATTGCCTCGTCGTCTTCGCGGTAAGCAGCGCCCACCCTTGAACTATACACCAATTCGCCGATTATCCCGTGCCGCCGGGCACGATGCTCGTGCCGGTCTCATTGTGCAGCGCCCGCGTCAGGTTCTCCGGACTGGTGATGATCGCCCGCGGTCCGCCGTTATGAACGAAGTCGATGGCGGCTTTGACCTTGGGGTACATGCTGCCACGGGCGAAATGACCCTGTTCCAGGTGGCGGCGCGCCTCTAGCAAGGTGATCTCATCGAGCTCGATCTGCGTCGGCGTGTTGAAGTTCAGGCAGACTTTTTCTACGCCGGTCGATATCAGAAACAGATCGGCGCGCAATGTCTGCGCCAAGAGACTACTGGCGTGGTCCTTGTCGATCACCGCCGCGATCCCGCGCAGCCGGCCGATTTCGTTGCGCACCACTGGCACGCCGCCGCCGCCGCAGACAATCACGATATAACCAGCCAGCACCAGAGCCTGGATCGCGTTGATTTCGTTGATCACCAGGGGTTTGGGCGAGGCGACGACGCGCCGCCAGCCCCGGCCGCGCTCTTCGGCCACCTGCCAGCCGTCGGCCTCCGCCTTTATTGCCTGCTCCCGCGACATGAAGCCGCCGACGGGTTTGTCCGGATTCTGGAAAGCCGGATCCTCCGGATCGACTCGCATCTGCGTGATGATGGTGACCACGGTCTGGTTTTTGCCGACGTTCCGCAGCTTGTTGTCGAGAGCTTGCTGCAGCATGTAGCCGATGCTGCCCTGAGTATCGGCCACCACCAGGTCAAGCGGCACCTCATGAAGGCCGGCCGCGCGCATGGCGATCTCGGACCGCTGCATGATATAACCAGCCTGAGGGCCATTGCCATGGGTGATCACAACCTGCCAGCCATCGGCGATCATATCGGCGATATGCCGGCAGGTCTCGCGCGCCGCCTCCCATTGTTCGTCTATATGGGGATTTGTCGGGTCGGGTATTAGCGAATTGCCGCCGATCGCCACCACCACCAGTTTATCGATCATCGCCGGGCGCTTTCAAAAGTCCTGTGTGTCGCATTGCCGTGGTTTCTCATGTTGATGACAACTAGCGCATGGTTAAGGCCATGGCCGCCTTCTGCACATGCAGGCGGTTTTCGGCTTCATCGTATACAACGCTTTGGGGGCCGTCGATCACGCTGTCCCTGACCTCGATGTTGCGATCAGCGGGCAGGCAGTGCATATAGATCGCATCGGCCTCGGCCAGGGCCATCCGCCGGTCATCGGCGATCCAATCCGTATACTGAGCGCCGATCTCCGCCGATTCCGCGTCGTCTTCCGTCGTCAGCCAACTGCCCCAACTCTTGGGATAGAGGATATCGGCGCCAGCGAAGCCTGCGTCAAAGTCATCGAGGATTTCAAAGGAGCCGCCGTGTTTCGCTGTGTTTGCTTTCGCTTGTTCGACAATATCCGGCATCAGCTTGTATTCCGGCGGCCGCGTCAGGCGGACATTCATGCCGAAGCGGGACATCAGCAGGACGAGGCTCTGCGGCACTGAAATCGGTTTCTGGTAGCTGGACGCGTAAGCCCAACTGATGTTGATGGTCTTGCCGCGCAGGTCGCGGCCGAATTTCTCCTGGATGGTCATCAGATCCGCCAGGATCTGGAAGGGATGATAAATCTCGCATTGCATATTCAGAACCGGCACGCGGCTCGCCTCCGCCACCGCGTTAATGTAGGCATTGCCAATGCCCCAATCGCACTGGCGAATGGCGATGCCATCGGTGTAGCGACCGACGATTTCGCCGATTTCTTTGGCGGTATCGCCATGACTGATTTGGGTCGTTGTGCTGTCGATGAATTGGGCATGCCCGCCCAGTTGGGCCATGCCGGCTTCAAAGCTGATGCGGGTGCGCGTGCTGGTGAAGAAGAAGAGCAGCGCCAGCACTTTATCGCGGAGCAAGGCATGGGGCTCGCCCAAAGCCCGCTTTCGCTTCAGGTCCCAAGCTACATCCAGCAGCGTCTCAATCTCTTCTTTTGTCCAATCTTGGGTGCTGATGAGGTCGCGCCCTCTGAGGTCCGTTTGCATTGCATGCTCCTGAGTGCTTTCAATATTGATCTTGCTTCGTTGTGTGGGCGAGCCGCCGTCTCGTCCCTACAAGGCCTGATATTTTGCCACTGTCTCGCCCCTACAGATCGTTCTCTTTTGCGGGCGAGCCACCGTCTCGCCCCTGCATTTCCATTTATCTTTCAGCCCCGCCGTTCAACGTTTGCCGCAGCACCGCCGGAAAGAGCGCGTACCATTCGGTCGAGCGGACGACATCTTCCAGCGGCACCTGATCCAGCACCGTGTGCGCGTGGATTTCATTGCCTGGCGCGAAGCCGATGCTGGGGATGCCCGCCTTGCCCGCCCAATAAATGCCGTTAGTGGAGAAATCCCACTTGCCCGTATCCACCTGGCCGTAAAGCACCTCGGCCGCGGACAAACCGGCCTTGACAATCGGTTCGTCTTTTTCAAATGCCCAGGCCGGGTAAATCTTATCCAGCGGGAAGACGAAGCCGGTGTAACTCGGCTCGTCATAGACCAGGATCTCAGCCCGGATATCATCGCGTTCGCCGATGATCGCTCGCAAGCGCTGCAGCTCGATCGCCGGTTCTTCGCCGAAGGTGATGCGCCGGTCGACATAGATCGTAGCCTCATCGGGCACGGCGTTTATGCTGGGCGTTTTGACTTCCATATCCGTGACCGTGATGCGGCCCTGGCCGAGGAAGTCATGATCGCCCAGTTCGGGCTCGATGTGGCTGATGCGCTCGATGATCGGCAGCAGCTTGTAAATGGCGTTGTCGCCCAGGTAATTGCTGGCGGCGTGGGCGCTCTTGCCCTTGGCCACTATCTTGAATTCCACCCGCCCTTTGTGCCCGCGGTAAATCTGCATTTTGGTCGGCTCGCCAATGACGACAAAATCCGGCTTGACGCCCTCGGTCTGCACAAAGGCATGGGGCGCCTGGCCATCGTTCCACTCTTCCATATTGCCGAAGTAATAGGCGGTGAAGCCATCCAGCAGACCCAGCTCGCGGGCCAGCGCCAAGCCATAGACCATGCCGGGCGTGCTGCCTTTTTCATCGCAAGCGCCGCGGGCGAAAAGGATGCCGTTTTCGATTTTGCCTTCGAAGGGGTCCCAACTCCACTCGTCTGGGTCGCCGATGCCAACGGTGTCGATATGGCTATCGTACAGCAAGACCTTGTCGCCGTCGCCGATGACGCCGACGATATTGCCCATCTTGTCCCAGAAGATCTTGTCGTAGCCTAGCCTTTCCATCTCGGCGGCGATCCGTTCGCCACAAGCGCGAATCTGGTTCTCCATGCTCGGTATAGCGCAGATCTCGCGCAGAAATGTGATGATGTCGCTGCGCTGCGCTTCTACGCGACGCCTCAAACCCTGCAATCGTGTGTGGTCTACCATGTCGATACCTGTTAGTGAATTGCGTTACAGAACGCTGATACTTTAGCACAGAAATCGGGAAAATAAATGAGAGCCTTCATGCGCCAGCAATGATATTGACGCAAGCGCACTATTAAAGGAACAAGTCAACCAACTGAAATTGTTCGACATCCACCAATCCAAGATCCGTCAGTTTGAGCTTTGGGATCACCTCAAGGCCCATAAAGCTCATCACCATGTAGGGGTCGCTCATGGGGCTGCCCAGCTCCCGCGCGGCCGCGATCATGTCGTCATATTGTCCGCGCGCCGCTTCAATCGGCAGCTCGCTCATCAAGCCAGCCACGGGCAAGGGCAAACGGGCCAGGACCACTTCGCCGTCGGCGATGGCCAGGCCGCCGCCCATCGCGCTGATGGCGGCGACAGCGGTTTTCATGCTTTCATCGTCGACGCCTATGACGGCGAGATTGTGGTGATCGTGCGCCACTGTGCCGGCGATTGCCCCGCGCCGCAGGCCAAAGCCCTTGACGAAACCCAGGCCGATATGTCCGCTGGCCCGATGGCGTTCAACCATGGCGAATTTAAGTATGTCGCGCTCGATATTGCTGACGGCCAAGCCTGCCACGATCTTCGCCGGTTCCACCAGATGCTCGGTCACCACCTGGTCTTTTATCGTACCGATGACGCGAATGCTGCCGCTCTTCGCCGCGATCGAAAAATCCAATTCATCCGCGGCGATGTTGACCGTGCTCCGCAAGTCAAAGCGGCGGGATTCCGGGCGGGCCGCGACCATCGCGCCATCCCGCGCCACGAGCTGGCCTCCGCGGTAAACCTGTTCGGGGCGGAAGTCCTCCAAATCGGGGAGGACCAGGATGTCAGCGTATTTCCCCGGGGCCAGGGCGCCGTATTTCTTCAAGCGGAAATGACGGGCGCTGTTGTAGCTGCCCATGCGGATCGCCATGACGGGATCGATGCCGCCAGCGATGGCGACGCGGATCATATAATCGATGGATCCGTGATCGATGAGGTCGGCCGGAATGCGGTCATCGGTGCAAAAGCAGATGGCGCTGTGGTTCTCGGCTGTGATCAGCGGCAGCAGGGGTTCGAGGTTTCGCGTGGTCGTCCCCTCGCGGATGAAAATGGTCAAGCCCAGGCGCAGCTTCTCGAGAGCTTCGGGGACCGTGGTGCATTCGTGTTCGCTCTCAACGCCGGCGGCGACATAGGCATTCAGCATCGCCCCGCTCATATCGGGCGCATGGCCATCCAGCACTTTATTTTCAAATAGGGCGATCTTGTCCAGCATGCCCTCGTCGGCCAGCGCGACGCCGGGATAATTCATCAACTCCGCCAGGCCGAGCACCCAAGGGTGATCCAACAGGGGCGCCAGGTCCTCCGCTTCCAGCCGGGCGCCTGATGTCTCCATTGTGGTCGCCGGCACGCAGCTTGAGGCCATCACGAACATATTGAGCAGGCCGTGCTTGGCGCTCTCCAGCATATAGCGCATGCCTTCAAGCCCGAGGACGTTGGCGATCTCGTGCGGATCGGTGACGACAGTGGTAACGCCATGGGGCAGGACGGCGCGGGCGAACTCCGGCGGCGTCACCAGGCTGCTCTCGATATGCACATGGGCGTCGATGAGACCGGGGGCGACATATTTGCCGGCGAGATCGACTTCCCGCTCTCCTTGATAGCCTTCGCCCAAGGCGACTATATGCCGATCATGCACGACGATGTCTGTGCGGTAGATCTCGCCGCTGATGACATTGACAAGCCGTCCATTACGCAGGATCAAATCAGCCGGCGCATCGGCGCGGGCCGCGGCCAGGCGGTCAACAATAGACATTGGCCTTCCTCACTTTTGCCGGCGCTGGAAGAGGGAGCGGCATCAAGTTTCACCCCGAATCAATTGCAGCGATATTTTGTTGTGCTTCTCAATCAGAAGCGGCAAGTCGACAGTGAGCAAATTGCCGTCCTCCACGACGATCTCGCCGTTGATAATGGACAGGTCGACTGATGGCGGCTGGCAAAAGATCAAGGCGGCGAGCGGGTCATGCAAGCCGCCCGCCATCTCCAAGCCGTCAAGCCGAAAAGCGACGATGTCGGCGGACTTGCCGGCGGCGATTTGGCCGATGTCATCCCGTCCCAGGATGGCGGCGCCGCCCCGAGTCGCCAGCTCCAGCGCTTCCCGGGCGGACAGGGCGGCCGGATCGCCTTGCGCCCGCTGCAAGAGCAGCGCTTGTCTCGCTTCGCCCAGTAGATGCCCGCTGTCATTTGAGGCGGAGCCGTCCACGCCCAAGCCCACCTTGACCCGGCAATCGAGCATCTGGCGGATCGGCGCGATGCCCGATGCCAGCCGCATATTGGATGAGGGACAATGGCAAACGCCGGTGCCGCTGCGCCCAAATTGATAGATCTCGTCGGCGCTCAATTTTACGCAGTGCGCATGCCATACATCGTCGCCCAGCCAGCCGGCATCGGCCGCATATTGACCGGGACCGACGCCAAAGCTGGCCAGGCTGTAGGCGACATCTTTCTCGTTTTCAGCCAGATGCGTATGCAGACGGACGCCAAAATGGCGCGCCAGGGCAGCGGCCTCGCGCATCAAGTCCTGTGTGACGCTGAAAGGCGAACAAGGCGCCACGGCGATCCGCAGCATTGATTGGGGCGCCGGGTCGTGCCAGGTCTCGATCAATCGCTGCGTATCGCGCAGGATGTCCGGCTCGCTTTCGACCAGGCTGTCGGGAGGCAGGCCGCCGGCGCTTTCGCCCAGGCTCATGCAGCCGCGCGCCGCATGAAAACGAATGCCGGTCTCGCCGGCCGCGCGGATTTCGTCTTCCAGCTGCACATCATTGGGAAACAGATAGTGATGATCGCTGGCGGTCGTGCAGCCCGACAGGATCAGCTCGGCCAGCGCCAACTTGGCGGCCGTGAAGACATGCTCGCCCCGCAAGCGCGACCAAATGGGATAGAGCGCAGCCAGCCAATCAAAGAGCTCGCAATCCTGCGCCAGGACCCGGGTCAAGCTTTGAAACATGTGATGATGGCAATTGACCAGGCCGGGCAATACGACATGACGGGACAGGTCAACAACGCGGCTCGCGCCGTCTACGGGGGTGGTCTCGGCCGGTCCGACGCCGACGATCAGGCGGTCGCGAATCAATATCCAGGCGCCGGCCATTTCGCGCCGGTCATCGTCCATGGTCGCCAGGCAGCGAATATTCTTCAGCAAGAGCGTAGACATAGCCTGTCCCCGATCAGTGCATCTACTATATCTTGAGGCTTATGAGGCCACAAGATGCGTCCGTTGTGGAATAGCGCCGCGGGCCGCGGTTTCGCCGCGCCGGTAGTCCTTGACAAGATCAGCCATTCTGAGCGCTTTGGGCCGCTTTCAGGGTATTCGACAGCAGCATGGTGATGGTCATCGGTCCGACGCCGCCGGGCACTTTTGTGATGAAACCGGCCACCGCGCGCGCCGCTGCAAACTCGACATCGCCCACGTATCGATATCCCTTTTCGCTGGCGGGGTCGGGCAGGGAATTTGAGCCGACATCGATGACGATGGCGCCGGGCTTGATCCAATCGCCTTTGACATATTCCGGGCGCCCGATCGCGGCGACAACGATATCGGCCCGCTTGACCAGCGCGGGCAGATCGCGCGTGCGGCTATGACAGATCGTCACGGTAGCGTTGGCATTTGTGAGCATCAGCGCGGCCGGCAAGCCGACGATATTGCTTCGCCCGATCACCACAGCGGCCTTGCCCTCGATGGATTGGCCCGTTTCCGCGATGAGCGCCATCACACCGGTCGGCGTCGCCGGCGTGAAGGTCGGCTCGCGCCCGCGCATGCCCAGCCGCCCCAAATTCACGGGATGGATGCCATCGACATCTTTGGCCAGGCTGATCTCGTTGAGCACGGCCTCCTCATCGATATGAGCGGGCAGGGGCAATTGCACCAGGATGCCGTGAATCTCGGGATTGCGATTGAAGGCGCGGACGGCGTTTTCCACCTCCGCCTGCGTTGAAGCGGCCGGCAGGAGCTGCGCTTCTGAGCGCAAGCCGGCGCGTTCGCAAGCGCGCCGTTTCATCCGCACATACATGGCGGAGGCCGGATCATCCCCGACCAGTACGACGCCCAATCCAGGCGAGTTTCCCATTTCAGTTTTGAGTTCGGCGACGGCGCGCTTAATCTCATCTTGAATGCGCCGGGCAAGCTGGCGTCCATCAATTATGTTCGCTGGCATCGTGCATCCTTTTTCCTTGACGACAAGTACAAAGAAGCGGCTCCAATAAAGATATGCAAAAAGTGAGGACCACTGTAGGGGCGTCTCGCTGAGACGCCCACATTAATATTCGCATTTCATTGGGCCTTTCGGCAAAACGCCCCTGTTTACGTTGCGGGCAACCAACCCCACCCCCCGGCCCCCTCCCCGAAGCATCATCAGGGAGGGGGAGCAAGACGCGGCGCGATGCAAGGTATTTTGCGTGGGCGGCAGTTACACCGCGCGTGTGCCTGCAGTTACCGTTTGCATGGCTAGATTGGAACTTCTATGACAACGGATAGCTATGGAGATTGCCCCGCTCCGTTGTTACACTGTCTCCCGCCGTCATCACATCTGAGGATAGCACAGAGTGACCCTCTCCGAGAAACTTCGCGGCGTCATATTTGTTATGATCGGCCCGGGCGGCGCCGGCAAAAACGCGATTATGAAAGCGATCATCGCCGGCTTCCCGAACATCCATCAATTGGCGACCGCCACCAGCCGGCCCATGCGCGCCGATGAGAAGCAGGGCCGCGAACACCTATTCCTGAGCGAGCGGGAGTTCAAGCGGATGATACGCGCTGGCGAACTGCTGGAGCATCAAGAAGTCACGCCGGGCAAGTTTTACGGCATTCCGCGCGCCACCGTCAATGAGGCCCTGGCCGCTGGCGCCGCGCGCATCGCCGATATCGATGTCCTGGGCGCCATCGAGTTGGCCGCCGCCTTCCCGCGCAATGTGGTGCAGATATTCGTCAGCGTGCCGGGCGACGCCGTCCCCGAGCAGTTGGCGCTGCTTCGGCGAAGAATGCAGGAACGCGCCGACCAGATCACTGATATTGAGCAGCGCCTGGAACGCGCGAGGACGCTGGAACTGCCTTATCGGACGCGTTGTGATTACATCGTTGTCAATGATGACCTGGCGCAGGCCATTGAAGCGACCGCCGCCATTATCGGGCGAGAATTAAAAGCGCGGCATTTGCTGGGAGAGAAGCTGTGAATGAGCTATCGCAGTACCATGAAACGCTGGGCGCGCGCCTGGCCCCCGATCATATCCCGCTGGATTATGGCGATATGGCGCTGGAATACGCGGCGGCCCAACGCGGGGCGATTCTGCTCGACCGCTCGCATGAAGGCCGCATCTTGTTGACGGGTCGCGCTCGCTTCGAGTTGATCAACCGCATGTCAACCAACGACATGAGTGACTTGGCTCAGCACGAGGGCAAGCCGACCGTCTTCACCAATGCCAACGCGCGCGTCTTGTTTCGCGCCGGCGGCTACAGCCTTTCAAGCGGGCTGCTCTTGATCAGCGAGGCGGGGCAAGGCGAGGCGCTGGCGAATTATCTGAGGCGGAACATTTTCTTCGGCGATGACGCCGTTGTCGAGGACATCAGCGCGGAGACGGCGCAATTCGCCCTGCACGGCGAGCGGGCCGACGCGGCGATGATGCGGCTTGCGCCCGCTGCATCGGCGATATCAACGCTGGGCTGCGCTGAAATCGACTCCGACTTCGGGCGGCTGATAATCGCGCGGCGCAAAGCTATCTGCGGCGCTCACTGGATCGTCATCGCAGCGCGGGAAGCGGCCGTCGCCCTTCACCGCGACCTGCTGCGGCGGGGGGCGTCTTGCGGGCTGGTTCCGGCCGGTTCGCTGACCTACAACAGCCTGCGCATACGCAGCGGCAGGCCGGCGGGCTTGGAACTGTCGCCGGATTATATGCCGCTGGAGGTGGGCTTGTGGGACGAGATCAGCTTCAGCAAAGGCTGTTACACCGGCCAGGAGATCATCGCGCGCATGGAGAGCCGGCAGCGCCTGGCGAAGACCCTTGTCAAGGTCGACCTCGCTTCGATGATCGCGGCCCCGGCCCCGGTTTATGCCGAAGGCCACGTCGGCGGCACATTGACCAGCAGCGTTCAAGCGCCTGACGGAGAGATCCACGCGCTGGCTGTGCTCAAGCTGCGCAGCGCGCGAGCGGGAAGCCAACTGACGGTGGGACCGGGCGGGATTGAAGCCAGCGTGTTGGACTTCGCCGGCGCGCAGCCGCCTTTTGTTCTGGAAGCGGCGCCGGCGCGCTGAAGCCAGCGGCGAGGCGGATCATCCGCAAAGTCCATGACGGGCGCGAAACTGAGAAATTGACGTGTGAAGATTGCTGAATCAGTTAAAGCTCGGCGGCGCGCCATCAAAGAACAAAGCCCACCACAATTCCCAATTGGCCGGTTCGGACGCGGTCGTTTCAAAAGCCACCAATGGCACGGTCGACTGGCGCGTTGAGGCGGGTTCGCCACCGCTCTTGGGCATGATGAGGACTTCACCTTCGCGGATCATTTTGCCTTCATCGCGCGCCCAGTATTCGACATAGGCGTCGCTCTTGACATAGCTGAGTTCTTCGATCAAGTCTTGCTGTTCGGCCAGCAAGGAGTCAATCTCGGCGGAGAAGCGGGCGTGGATGCGGCCCAGGTCTCGATCCAGCGTGATGCGGCCGCTGAAGTTGAGCGTGACAATCAAGCCGAATGCAAGCGCCACCGCCATCATGACCTGAATACTGGTCAATCGCCGGCCGTCTGCCCGCCGGTCAGCGCCGCTCGCCGCGGCCGGGGCATTCATTTCCGCTTCCGCCATCGCCCTGCATGACTCTCCGCTTGACCTCAAGATAATGATAATACAGGCGATGGATTGCGCCAGCGCAGGCCAAGACAATCGCGGCCGCCGCGCTCGGCCGGTTCTATTCCAAATGCGCCTTTAGGATTTCACTTCGAAAGTCAGCGAACACTCAGTAAGAAAAAACCCGGCCACAGGACCGGGTTGAGGTGGTGCCGAAGGTGGGAGTCGAACCCACACTCCCCGAAGAGAACTACGCCCTGAACGTAGCGCGTCTGCCAATTCCGCCACTTCGGCAATAGGTTAAGCGACAGTATATACGCCGGCGGCAGCTTGTCAATACGCGGCTGGGGAGACATCCGTCAAATCGTATACAGGATGCGCTTCACGCGTGATATAATGCGGCGCGTTCGGACGATGAGATCTCAAGCGCCCCAGGAGAGGAGAGGGCAGTCTGAAGCGCTTCACCCCACTCATTGCTGGTTTGCGCGGGCGGCGTCTTGCGCTTGCAGCCATTCAAGCGCTGGCCGCTGCAGTATCGCTGCTATGCTTTGCAGGCTGGGGGGCGCAGGCGCAGCTGCAAAACACCGGCGTTTATGCCCAGGCCGTCGGCCAGGCGAATTTGCGCGCCGCTGACAGCATTGAAGCGCGCCTCGTCGGCGAGATCAGAGCCGGCGTCCAGTATCCCGTTCTGGGGCGAAGCCAGCTTTATCCCTGGCTCTTGTTGGGTGAATTCGAGTCCGACCGGCCAATGGGCTGGGTTTTTGAAACGCTGGTCTTGGTCAGCGGGGACATCAACCGCGTGCCCTTCACCGGCTTGCGAATCGACGCGGAAGCGCCATCCTTGCCTTTGATCACCGCGACCGGTCCGCAGCCGGCCGCCACCCACGCCTCGCCCACGGAAACGCCTACAATTGGCGCCTTTGGAGTCAGCGGCGTCGTGGCGGGCGAAGTGAACATCCGCTATGGGCCCGGCATCGAATACCCGCGCGCCGGCGTGGCTTATGCCGGCGATCGCTTCGAGGTCACCGGTTATCACACGCAGTTCCCCTGGGTGCGGATCCGTTATGCGGATGCGGCGGGCGGCCAAGCCTGGGTGGCGCGCGACCTGCTTGAAATCGACGGCGGACTCTTCAATACAGCCGCGATCTCTCAGACGCGATTCAGCCTGCCGCCCCTGACGCCGACGCCGGCGGCCGTCCGCGCCAGCGCCATCAACGAGGGACAGCCCCTGCCACTGAGCGCCGGCTTAAAGCGCCTGGCGGAGGACTTGTGGGTTCTGCTGCTGCAGAACAACTTTGACCCGCAGACGAGCCGCTTCGGCGCTTTGTTCTTCCTGGATATATCCAGCGGGGAAGCCTTCACCTTCGGCGCCGACTACGCCTTCAGCGGCACCAGCCTCAACAAAATCGCCATTCTTGCCAAGCTCTACGAAACGCTTGACACGCCGCCCGCCATCGAGACGGCCACTGATATCCTCAATACGATGATCTGCAGCGAAAACGCCGCCACCAATCGCCTGATCGCAATCATCGGGGGCGGCAATACCTATTATGGCGCGGAAGCGGTCACGGATTTTTTCCAGCGGCTGGGGCTGTCGCGTTCTTTTCTGACCGCCCCTTTCACCACGCTCGGCACCCCTGAACCGCCGCCCTTCCCCGTTCGCTTTCCCCAAACTTCAGCCGACCAGGTCAAGGCAGAGCCTGACCCCTCCAATCAAACGACTGTCGTTGAAATCGGCTCGCTGCTCGCCAATCTATACCAATGCGCTTACGAAGGAGGCGGCGCGTTGATCGATCGCTTCGGCGGCGGGATTGAAGCGCGCGAATGCCGCCAGATGCTGCATGTGATGAGCAACAATACCGTCGACGCGCTCTTGAAGTCCGGCGCGCCGGCCGAAACGCGCGTCGCCCACAAGCATGGCTGGATACCGGATACGCATGGCAATGCCGCCTTGTTCTTCACACCGGGCGGCGACTACGTGATAGCAATGATGCTATTTCAGCCGGCGTGGCTGAACTTTCAAGAATCTTTGCCGCTCTTCGCCGAAGTGTCGCGCCGCGTTTACAACCACTACAATCCCGATCGTCCGCAAGCAACTGGCCGCGAATGGATTATCCCCGACGCCAACAGCTGCAATTACTTCGGCGATCCCCTGGTCGGCGATCTGCTTCAATGGACCTGGGAGGGTTGAGGGCGCGGCTTATGGCCGCCGGAAATGCCTCGCGGGAGCATCGCGCAGGCGCTGGGCGGCAGCCTCGGGCGTGATATCGCGCTGGGCTTCGGCCAGCATCTCGTAGCCGACCATGAACTTCTTCACCGTGGCCGAACGCAACAGAGGCGGGAAGAAATGAGCGTGCAATTGCCAATGCGCATTGTCCTCGCCGTTGAAAGGCGCGCCATGCCAACCCATTGAATAAGGGAAAGACACTTCAAAGAGATTGTCGTATTTGACGAGCAGGCGCTTGAGAATCGCGGCTAGGTCAATTCGCGCCCGCTCGGTCAGATCGGGCAGCCGCCGCACTATCATCTTGGGCAGCAAGAGCGTCTCAAAGGGCCAGACGGCCCAATAGGGCACGACGACCAGCCAGCGCTCATTCTCAAGGACGCAGCGCTCGCCCATCCGCCTTTCCCGTTCCGCATAATCGAGCAGCAGGCTTCCGCCGTAACGCTCATGGTAGTTTCGCTGCTGCCGGTCTTCACGCGCGGCGATTGTGCCCATAGTCTCCGTCGCCCAGATCTGCCCATGCGGGTGCGGATTCGACGCGCCCATGATTTCGCCGCGGTTTTCAAAAACCTGTACCCAAGCGAAGCGTTCGCCCAGCTCGGCGCTCTGCTGAGCCCAGAGATCAATCACAATTCTTATCTCCGCGGCGGAGATCTCCGCCAGTGTCAAATCGTGCCGCGGCGAAAAACAGATGACGCGCGCCTCGCCGCGTACCGATTCCAGGCGAAACAGCGGATCCTCCGCCATTTGCGCGGTTGGAGCATGCGGCAGGACCGCGGCGAAGTCATTGACAAAGACAAAGGTGCTGTCATAGTTCGGATTGCGCTCGCCATTGGCGCGGAGGCTGCCAGGGCAAAGATAACAATCCGGATCATAGCGCGGACGCCGGTCGGGCGGCTTCTGTTCGGCGCGTCCCTGCCAGGGGCGCTGCGTCCGCTGGGGCGATACCAAGACCCACTCGTCGAGGAGCGGGTTGTAACGACGATGAGGATGCTCCCTGATATTGAAGGACACGCCTCAGTCCCGCAGCCGGATCATACCATGGCTCAAAACGACGACGTTCCGTTCTTTCACTTTGGTCTGAAAGGCGATCTTTTCTTTTCCCCGGTGCCAGATTTCGGTCACCAGCGTTTCGCCCGGGAACACTGGCCGCGAGAAGCGGACGCCGATGGAATCAAAGCGGCTGGGGTCATTGTTGGCGCAGCGCTTGAGGATGGCGCGGGCGGCGAAGCCCATCGTGCATAAACCGTGCAGAATGGGTCTTTCGTAGTCGCCCTTGGCCACCATGAGCGGATCGGCATGCAACGGATTGTCATCGCCGGCCAATCGATACAGCAGCGCCTGCGTCGAACGCGTTTCCTCTTCATGGACACTATCAGGCGCGCCTGCCGGGGCCTCCCAAGGGCTGGATGGTCCGCGCTCGCCACCGAAGCCGCCCAAACCGCGCATGAAGAGCGAAGCGCGGGCCTTGGCCAGCAGCTCACCGTTTTCATCACAACTGTCCACATCCGTCATCATCAGCAAGCCGCTGCCCTTGTCGAAGATGTCGGACACCGCGACCGTCGAGGTCACCGTCCCCGAGGCTTTCAATGGCTTGAGCAGGCGCAAATGCTGCTCGCCGCTGACGGTCATCATCGGGTTGTACTTGATGCCGGCGATTTCGCCGGCCGGCACCCTGCGATTGAACTCATAAGCGAAGACAACGGGAAAGGTGGGAAAGACCTGAAAGCCGATGCCGCTCAACTCGTAGACAAATTTCAATTCATCCTGATCGAGGGGGTCGGCAGGCGCGCCGATGCCAAGGGCGTAAAGAGCCACATCCCGCTCCGTGTAGCGGTAAACGGTTCGCGCAACTTCACTGCCGATGGCGCGTTTTACGACATCAAGGGCGGGCGGCTGCATACAGCCCTCCTGTCAAGCGATAGACGAAACCAAGTATAGCCAAGTCCGCCGGCGCCGGCTATGTTGGCCGCCGCTTCAAATCACATGCGCCGCGCTCGCGCCAATTGACCTAATTCTCTTGCTGTGGCGAGATAAGGCGGAGGTATTCCCAGGTATAAATGCCGGTATTGTGGCCGTCGTCCCAGCTCGGCTGCACGGCGTAATTGCCGACCGCGCTCATGCCTGTGATCGCATAGGAGCGGCGCGGCGTCAATTCGAGGATGTCTTCGGGCGCGTGCTCCATGCCCATCTTGGCATGCCCGCCACGACATTCGACGCAGGGGCAGGCCTCGCGCAGGTGCGCCAGCGGGTAGCGACTAACGAGACCATCGTCCCAGACGATTTCCAAATCGCCCTTGTTGCGGTCCACCGTGATATTCGTCGGTCTGTATTCCATGCGGCGCGCCTTTTTGCCATTCATTTCGTATATGCTAAGCAAAGGATGGAGCGCTGAAAAGCCTCAAGCCGCGCCAGCTGCGACGGCCCGCGAGCATTTGGGCCCCGTTCCAGCCTGCCAAACTTGCGCTTCGATTTCGCTCTGCTAAAATGATTTCACCTTTGTAAGCATAGCCACGGTGGAGCGCCCGCCATGCACCTGCTGCGACGAGTATTCAGCCTGTTCTCATGCCTGGCGCTCTTGACCGCATGTCAAGGCGGGGCGACCTCGCCGGCGGACCAGACCGCCACCGCCGACGCGGAAGCCCTGGCGCAGGCGGTCGCCACAGCTTACAGCCTCGCGGTGACGGCAACCGCGGTCCAGGCGGTCACCGACGCGGCGCCCACTGCAAGCCCGACGATAACACCCACGCCGGATCCTTTTCCATCGCCGATAATCGGCTCCATCTATGTAGCCGAGCAGCGATTTGAAAGCGGCTGGATGTTCTGGCTTCAGCCCAACAGTCAGATCTGGGTCCTGTCCGTGGCGGAGGACGGGCAAAACATCTGGAGCGTTTACGACGATGCCTTCGCCGATGGCGACGCCGAATCCGACCCGCAGATTCTGCCGCCCGAGGGCCGCTTCCAGCCGATCCGCGGCTTCGGCAAGCTCTGGCGCGAGAATCCGGAAATCCGCCAGGCGATTGGCTGGGCGCTGGATGCCGAGCTGGGCCACACAACAACATACGAATACCATCATGGCGGATTTGTCAACGATTTCAACAGCTATGTGCCGGAGCCGGGTTACCACCTGGTGACAAGCCTCAATGGCGATCAATTCAGGTTTAATGAAGAATCGTTCACCTGGTCGATCAACAACTGAAAGCCGCGGGCATGCGAAATCTCAGGCGCCAGCATATAGACGCCAGCACCCCTTTTGAGTATCACCTGGGGGCGGACGCGCGCAGCAGCCGGACGGATTACTGCGATGATCAAGTATGGACCGTACGGCTGGGCCAGCGCGACGAAGCCGCGATAGCCTTTCAAACACAGTTCGGCGGGCGGGCCGGTCTCGTCAGCCTCGTGCCCATGTTTCGCGCCGATGAAGGCCTGGTGTATCAAGCGTGGAACTTCGCCCAAAAGCCCGTAATTGCTTATTTCGCGCCCAATTTCATGCAGGTGGAAGCGTCGCCTGTGGCCGATGTCTCGCTGGTGGCGCGCTTTTGGGCGATGGAGTCACGCGCCGCTGGCGGCGAAATCACGCTGAGCAACACGGGCGCCGATGCCATCAGACTGCAGTTGGATCTCTTTGGTCATGCGGTCATCAACAGCCGAAATGTCAGGCTCAATGTGCTGACCCTGGGCGACGGCACACTCGCGCTTCACCTGGGGCAGTTCGGCGAAATCAACCCGGTACTCACGCTGGAAGGCGCCAGCGCGGAGGTTTATGGCGGCCGCATCAGCAGCCCGAAAATCGGCCGCGTCCTGGATTTGCAGCCGGGGCAGCCAATGCGCCTGCCCTTTGTCGTCGCCGGCCTGGAAGACATGCGCGATTCCTTCAGCCTGGCTATGAACTGGATGTCCCGCCCCTGGAAACGTCACTTTGAAGAGATCGACCAGAATGCCGCCGCGATACCCAAGATCAGCAGCGGCAATGACGATTGGGACCGCCTCATCGACCTTTCTTATGCCCACCTCGTCAAAGCCTTTATGCGGCCGACCGAGCACCTGCCGCATCCCTCGTTCGTTGCCAACCGCGTCGGCAACCGCGGCTGGAGCCGGCGCGGCGACGGGGGCGATCATATCCGCGCCTGGTCCGGCCAAGACCCGACGCTGGCATACCTCGCCGGCGGCGCCATCGCAAATATCGATGGCGAGCTGGCCAAGGGCATCATTCGCAACTACCTGACGACGCAAGACGACAGCGGCTTTATCGACCGGCAGCCCGGGCTGGGCGGCCAACGTCAAGGGCTGCTGATGATGCCGCTGCTGGCGCGGCTGAGCCTGACAGTTTATCAACGCGCGGGCGACCGAGACTTCCTGGCCGAGGTTTACCCGGCGCTCGTCGCCTTCTTCGGGCGCTGGCTGAGCAGCGATATGGACGCTGATGATGACGGCGTGCCGGAGTGGCGCTCGGAGCGGCAGATGGGTTATGTCGCCTTCCCCACTTTTGGCCGCGGACAATTCTGGGCGCAAGGCGCGAATATCCGCCAGATGGAGACGCCGGATCTGCTGGCCTATCTGATTTCGGAGGCCGATGCGCTCTGCGAGATCGCCGCTGAATTGGGGGAAGACGAAAGCGTAAACGTCCTGTCCAAACAGCGCGAGATGATGGAAGCGGGCCTGGAAACGTTTTGGGACGGCGCGCATTACCGCTACCGCGATCGTGATTCGCATCTGACTATCGAAGCCGATGAAATCTTGAGCGCGGGCGCGGGCGATCAGGTACACGAGCTGGATCAGGCCCTGTTGGCGCCGGCTCGAGTGACCGTCCGCATCGTCGGCGGCGTCAGCCAGCGACCGCGCATCAGGCTCAAGCTGGAAGGGCGAGACGCGCAGGGTTCGAAATGCGCGATCGAAGCGGAGGCGGCCGAATTTGACTGGCAGAATCGTCAAGGTCTGTACACCACCGCCCTGCCCCTCTCGCATATTCAGCGCATCACAGTCGCCGGATTGAGCCGGGTCTACAAGATATACGCCCGGACAGTCGACAGCAGTCGGCTTGATGTCAACGCCTTGATGCCCTTGTTCTGCGGGCGGCTGGGGCAGGAACGCGCCGCCGCTCTTGTGAGGCTTGCGCTTGACGAATCGGAATTTTTTCGCCCGAACGGCTTGACGATGGTCAGCGCTTCTGACCGCAATTTTGACCCCTCCAACGCGCGCGGCGGCGGCGGCATCTGGATGTACTGGCTGTCGCTGATCGGCGAAGGCATGGTGCGGGCGGGCTTGCGCAACGAAGCGACTGAACTGGTCAAGCGCTCGCTGGACGGCTTGACGCGCGTGCTTTCGCGGGAGGGCAAACTGTCACAGTTTTATCATGCAGACGAGGCCAAAGGCTACGGAGAAGATCACCACATCGGCGGGATCGTCCCCCTAAAATTGCTCAGCGATGTGCTGGGGGTATGCGTCGTCGCGCCCGACCGCGTCTGGGTCGGCGGCGATTTCACCTGGGGCGGCCCGGTTACGGTCAAGCAGCACGGCGTCAGCGTCCAACGCGACGGCAACGGGACCGTGATCGAATTTCCCTCGGGCCACAGCGTAGGGCTGCCCGCCGACGCCCCCTGGCAGTTGATCCACGATCCGACGCCGATTGAGACGCTCGACGCCGAGGCGGCGCCGCTCGATGCTCCCGCTGCGCCCCTGCCCAGTGAAGCCGACGATGATGAACGCCTGACCATCATTGTCCAAGATCAGACGGAGCAGGAAGCGAGTGACCGGCCGGGGACAGGCGAGGGATCACCCGAAGATGATGATGTCGACCCGCCCCGGCGTTAGCGCGCCCGTTTCAAGCCTGCGCGGATTTCCCTGCCCGCCTGCCGCGCCCCAAAGGCCTAGCGCTCGACGCCAAGCGATATGATTTATCGAATCCGCTCCTCAGGCGGAGACAGAAAACGCGATGTGCCAGCCACGAAAATGCAGTGGCGCCGGCTGCTGTCTTATCTGACGGCGCACAAACTGCGAATCGCCTTGGCCGCCATCGGTCTGGGTTTCGCTTCCGCCCTCAGCCTGGTGTTCCCGGCGGTGATTCAACGCGTGATTGACTCGGTGTTCACTGACGCCGATATCGCCCTGCTGGACGGGATTACGCTCGCGCTTCTGGCTGTCTTTGTTTTTCGGTCCCTGGCGAGCTTCGTGCAAAACTACAATCTCGGCTATGTTGGCGAAAAGATCGTCGCCGATATGCGCTGCGAGTTGTATGCGCACTTTCAGACGCTGTCGCTTAAGTTTTATGCCGACAGGCGCGTCGGTGAATTGATCAGCCGCATTTCATCCGATGTCACCGTCGTCCGCACCGTGCTCACGGGCAATATCAGCGCCTTCCTGGGGCAAACGCTGACGTTGGTCGGCTCGGTGGCCATCATGTTCTACCTCAATTGGCGTTTGACGCTGTTCATCATCGTGCTGATGCCGATCATCGTCGCGGTCGCCTTCGTGCTGGGCAGCGCCATTCGCCGCACGAGCACACGCGTGCAGGATGAAATCGCCGGCGCCACCGTCGTCGCGGAGGAGGTCTTGCAGAATATCCGCGAGGTCAAGAGCTTCGTTCGCGAAAGCTACGAGATCGACCGTTACAACTCGGCCATCGCGGTCGCCTTTCGCGCCGCGGTTAAGCTGCTGACCGTTCGCTCGGTCTTCGGTCCTATCATCGGCTTCTTCGCCTTCGCCGGCCTGGCGCTGATTATGTGGTTCGGCGGGCGCGAAGTGCTTGACGGGCGGCTCAGCGTGGGCGAATTGATTGCCTTTCTGATCTATGGGCTGACGGTGGCCGCCAACTTCGCCGGCGTGGTCAGCTTGTATTCCCAGGTCCAGGAAGCGCTGGGGGCGACCAAGCGCGTATTCGAGATTCTGGATACCCAGCCCGATATCCGCGATCGGCCGGACGCGAAGGAACTGGCTGACGTGACGGGCGCGATTGCGCTGCGCGGCGTCAGTTTCGCCTATGAAGACGATCTGGAAGTCCTGCGCGATATAGATCTGGAGATCAGCGCGGGCGAGATTATTGCCCTGGTTGGCCCCAGCGGGGCGGGCAAAAGCACCCTCTTCAACCTCATCCCGCGCTTTTATGATCCCGACGCCGGCACGATATCCATCGACGGGCATGACATCCGCGATTTAACGCAGAGCAGCCTGCGCGGGCATATCGGCATCGTGCCGCAGGAGACGCTGCTCTTCGGCGGGACGATTCGGGAAAACATCCTTTACGGAAAGCTGGATGCGACGCAGAGCCAGATGGTTGAAGCCGCCGTTTCCGCCAACGCGCATGACTTCATCATGGATACGCCGAATGGCTACGACACCATCGTCGGCGAGCGCGGCATCAAGCTGAGCGGCGGCCAGCGCCAGCGCGTCGCGATCGCCCGGGCGCTGCTCAAGAATCCATCAATCCTGCTGCTGGACGAAGCGACATCGAGCCTGGACAACGAGAGCGAGCGGCTGGTGCAAGAAGCGCTGGCCCGCCTGATGCGGGATCGAACGACGCTGATCATCGCCCATCGCCTGAGCACGGTGCGGGTCGCCAATCGCATCGTCGTGCTGGACCAGGGGCGCATCATCGAAGTTGGCCGCCACGAAGAATTGATGGCGCGGCGCGGCTTGTACGCCAGGCTGTATGAGATGCAATTCCGCGAGAGCGACCTTTTCCTCGCAGGTTAGACAGGACCTTTGGCAGCGGCATGAGCAGCGACATGAGCAAGGATTGGCCGCTTCGAGAATTATGATCTTGCTCGCGTTCATCGTGTTTCTCTTAATCGCCGGATTTCTAATCTGGTGGCTGATCATTGAGACGGAAGGCGTTTACCTGGGCAGACGAGTTGTCGTCGCGCTTTATGATCTGGTCGCTCCCCGTTACGACCGCATCAAGCAATTCGACGAGCAGGCCGACCTGACGCTGATTTCGCTGCCGATCATGGCGCGCCTCGCCCCCAGGCCGACCCGCTAATCCTGGATGTGGCCACCGGTACGGGACGCCTGCCGCTGCTTATGGCGCGAAACGCCGGATTCCAGGGCCATGTCCTTGGCCTGGACGCCAGCCGCCGGATGCTGAATACCGCCAGGCGGAAGGTCGCCGCCGAGCGCTTCGAGGGCTACATCACGCTAATGCGCCATGACGCCGGTGAGCTGCCATTCGCCGGAGACAGCTTTGATGCCGTGACCTGCCTTGAGGCGCTGGAATTTCTGCCGGATCCGCAGGCCGCCCTGCGTGAAATGATTCGTGTGCTGCGCCCCGGCGGCACCCTGCTCACCACCATTCGCATCGACACCCGCTGGATGCCGTCCCGCGCCTGGAGCGAAGGGAAAATGCGGCGCGAGTTGGAGGCGCTTGACATGGGCGACATTCAATTCCAGGTCTGGCAGGACGATTACACTCAGGTCTGGGCGCGAAAGGCGGGAGAATCGCAAGCCGTCGGCGCGGGGAAGCTGGCCGAGGTCTTGAAGGCCGCAACGTAAGTCGCCATTACTTAAGCCCCGCAAGTCTGCTAGAATCCGAAGCCGTTTATGCTGTCTCATGCACGCAGGATAGAGCCGCTTGAAGCTGCTGAATAAGGAATTGGAGAAGGCGATCGCCGGGGCTTTGCGCGCCGCCCAGGAAGCCGGCGAATTGCCGCGCTTTAAGATACCGAATATCCCGGTCAGCCCGCCGAAACGCGCCGATCAAGGCGACCTGTCCTATCCGGCGATGGGCCTGGCGAAGCTGGCGCGCAAGAAACCAATCGATATCGCCAGCCTGGTTCTGAGCGGAATGCCGAGCCTGGAATTCGCCTGTGAGCTTGAGCTGGCGCCCCCGGGTTTCATCAATTGCTTTATTTCCCGGGCATACCTGAGGCGACAAGTCGATGCGATCATCGCCGAGGGGGAATCGCTGTTTCAGCTTGATATCGGCAGCGGGAAGAGGGCGCAGGTCGAGTTCGTCAGCGCCAACCCCAGCGGGCCGATCACCATCGGGCATACGCGCGGCGCTGTAGTCGGCGATGCGATGGCGCGCTTGCTGGAAGCGGCTGGTTATGAAGTCCAGCGCGAATATTATTACAACAACGCCGGGGCGCAAATGATCAAGCTGGGCAAAAGCTTGCGGCTGCGCTACCTTGAGCGATTGGGCGCCGCTGTCGAGCTCCCCGCGGGTTATTACCAGGGCGAATACCTGGTTGATGTGGCGGCCGACCTGGTCGCCGAGTATGGCGATTCGCTGCGCGACGAAGCCTGGCAGCAGTTTATCGCCCTGGCCGAATCACGCATGTTCGACTGGATCAAGCGCTCGCTGGCGTCCATCGAGATTGAACACGATGCCTTCTACAACGAGACTTCGCTGTTTGAAACCGACAAGATCTGGCAAGTGCTTCATGTCATGCGCGAAAACGGGCATATCTACGAGTCGCCATATTGGGAAGGCGCCGCTGAGGAGGAAATCGCCGACGTCCGCGCCAAGGGTTATCAGCCCGCCACCTGGTTCCGCAGCACAAGCTTCGGCGATGAAAAAGATCGGGTGATGGTCAAGAGCGATGGCGAACCGACCTACACCCTGCCCGATATCGCTTACCATTGCGACAAGCTGGAGCGTGGTTTTGACATCGCCGTCAACGTGCTGGGCACCGACCATTTCTCCCAGGCCCAGGTCGTCAAACATGGCATCCGCGCCTTGGGCATGGATCCCGAGCCTATCCATGTCATATTCAATCAGATGGTGCGCGCCGTGCGCTGGAATGAGGATTTGGAAGAATACGAGGCGGTCAAGCAATCGAAACGCGCCGGCGATTTTGACACCCTTGATGACCTGGTGGCAATGACGAGCGCCGACGCCGTGCGTTATCACATGCTGGCGCGCAGCCCCAACTCGCAGTTGGATTTCGATGTCGATCAAGTTGTGAAGCAATCGAACGAGAATCCGGTGTATTACATTCAGAATGCCTACGTGCGCTGCGCCGGCATCTTCCGCGAAGCCGCGGAGCGAGGCGTCGCCGACGACGGCGCTGACCTGAATCTGCTGGGCGAGGACGAGCTCAGGTTCATCCGCAAAGCGCTGGAACTGGGTAATGTGATTGAGCAGGCGGTGACCCACTACGAGCCGCACAAGATCGCCTTTTTCGCCCATGAGCTGGCGGCCGTCTTTCATCCGATTTATGACCGCGTCCGCGTGCTGCACAGTGAGGTTCCGCCGGAGACGGCCAAAGCGCGCCTGCGTTTCTACCGGGCGGCTTCAGTGGTCTTTTATCGCCTTTTGCGCCTCATGGGCATGTCCGCCCCTGAACGCATGTAATCGAGATAGAGGGACTGCGCCATGGGACTCAAGCCCGACCGCTGGATCAAGGAGATGGCGCGCAATCATCGCATGATCGAGCCTTTTGTTGATCAGCAAGTGCGCGAGGGCGCCATCAGCTACGGCGTCTCTTCGTATGGCTATGACCTGCGCGTCTCCGACGAATTCAAGATCTTCACCAATGTGCGCTCGGCAATCGTCGATCCCAAGCGCTTCGCCAGCGATTCCTTCGTCGATTATCAAGGCGATGTCTGTCTCATACCGCCGAATTCCTTTGTGCTGGCGCGCTCGGTCGAGTATTTTCGCATACCGCGCAATGTGTTGACCGTCTGCCTCGGCAAGTCGACTTATGCGCGCTGTGGCTTAATCGTCAACGTCACGCCCTTCGAGCCGGAATGGGAGGGCTATGTCACCCTCGAAATCAGCAACACGACGCCCCTGCCGGCCAAGGTCTACGCCAACGAGGGGCTGGCGCAGGTGCTCTTTTTTGAGGCAGACGAAACCTGCGAGCAATCTTATGCCGACAAGAAAGGCAAATATCAGGGGCAGACTGGCGTCACGCCGCCAAGAATGTGATTGCGCAGCAGAGGCGATATCCCTTGCGAGGTAGTGTATCGAAGTCGGTGGAAATTCATTTTCACCACAAAGGAAAGAAGGA
>JAPPEU010000075.1 GCA_028875245.1 Chloroflexota bacterium | reverse complement strand
ATGATTGAGCCTTTCTGACGTTTCCTTTCCACTAATTTTGAAGCGATTGCCCTGCCCAGCAAGCCGCAACTCTCGCGGCGGCTCACAAACTGTGATACAATGCAAAAGGGTTCCACCGCCGCAGTACGTTTAACAGCCGCCCCTGCGGTGGAGGAGCCCTCTCTACATCGGACCTAAGAGGTACGATGCTGTGGCAATAGAAGCACGATGGGTGTAAGACTCCGCATCGGTGAAGACTGCAAAGGTGCAGTCAATTTGGAAGGTTCTATTGCCACGTATGGACAGTATACAAAATTCACAGGCGATTGGCAAGCTTTATAATCGGCAAGCTATTCGCGTGTTAGATCTTCACAGTGTGCGACCAAGTCTTTGGGTGACGCCTCTGCAATTATTCGGAAGTGTACAGAGATTGAATCGTTTCGTTGATTCGTTCTCTATGCGCGGCCCTTTCTTTTTCCAATCTTCTAAACTGGGCATGAACTTCTTCATGATCTTTCAACATTGTACGCTGCTGTTCGATTGGAACAATTGGAATTGGAAAGTCCTCAATATGACTGATGTAAATGTGAGGTTGACCAGTACCCTGCTGACGATAGTAAATCTCATCCTGCTTGAGCGACATGCACATGTAAAGAAATTTTGTCAGAATCTGACTTTCATCCTTGCTCTTGATAGCAATCGAATCGGATGCCCATATTGGTTCGTCATGCCACCATACGTAGCCTGAGTATGCACCGGACTTGCTAACAGTTAGAACGTTACCATCATAATTTGGTTCACCGTGAGTATAAGGACTAGTGCCACGTCCGCCAGCAATGACCGGAATCGTACCCTCTGTAGTAGTTTCCTCTGTAATTGACTTGCCATTCTTCAATATGGCTACATCTCTGAGTGCGTAATACTCGGTTTCCTTGTCCACATTCCATTCAGTATGCAGAGCGAACGAATCTTTGCTTTCAAGATTACGCACAGAAACCACACTAATATCGACTTCGTCTGGCAGTGAGGCTTCCGGACGCGACTGACTATTATGCGAGAATAGTATACGATCTAAGTCGTTGATACCTTTAACGGGATTGCGTTTACTATCGAAGCCATCATTTTCTACAGTCGCCCTGTAAAACCACTCGGTTTTACGACTACCCTTATCAGTAAGGAAAAGTACTCCGGTTTTGGCTTCCGTATAGGGAGCAAAACAGCCCCTAGGAAGTCTGATCAACATTCTCACTCGCGAGTTTTGAAGCAAGTATTGGAGGAATTTCCTGCTTCCCCTGTTTACGAGCAGTCCTTCCGGTACGACAATTGCCATAGAGCCTCCACGCTTTAGACTCTTGAAGCATCTCATAACGCAGGCTTCATCAGCGTCCTTAACATTGAATTCGTCATCACTTACAATCTCAAGCACTTCGTCGGGCAGTTTTAGCGAAAATGGTATGTTTGAAAGGACATTGTCATAAAGTCCGTCACGGTTCGTACGCAAACTGTCTTGCTGTGTCACACCAGAATGTCCGTCGCCAAACAGTATCATGTTCATTTTTGCGATGCGCGCTGTTGTAGTAATCTCTCCGCCGAAGACAGTGTCGTGGTTTAAGGTATTCATCGCGTCATACGTAAAGCCACTCTGCTGGCCAATATGTCGAAACGACTCAGTAAGGAATCCGCCAGTACCACAAAACGGATCATAGACGCTTTCGCCATATCGCGGATTCAGCAATCGAACCATGAATCTCACAATGTGACGAGGCGTAAAATACTCACCAAGATCATTCTGTGTAGTTGTTCGCTGGATGAAGTGTTCAAATGCTACACCTTTGATGTCTTCATCAATGTCGGTTAACTGAAGAGGATTCAAAGTGCTTACTATTTTCTTGAGCGTGCCGGGATTCTTGATTGCCGTTTGAGTAATCACGTCCCCGCCGTAATTCTCTTGTAATCTCGTCATTGCTACATTATTCAGATAGTCGATTAACAAATTGTCCTTCTGTCGGGTTAATTCACTCCAGATGTCGCTGTCACCTTTTTCACTTAGCAACTTGAGAAACAGCACATTTGCAAATTCAGTAAAGCGCGGAATCCCTGCTTGCAGTCCTTCACCTGTCCTCAAATCGTCATTTAGCTCAGCAAAGATATCAATCAGCTCATCGCGCGACTTAATTACTTCCTTAGGAACTGTAAAGACTTCATTGCTTGCTTGGACGTGAAATCGTCGGAGAACATCGAGATCCAGGAATTCAGTGACTTCTACTCCATTTAAATAAAGTGGCAAACCGCTCCCAAGAAACTGCGACTTTAGAGTGAAACCGTTAGATGCAAACACTATCTGCACGCCAATTCGCTTTGCATAATTGCGTGCTTGATCCAACGCGGCTTCAAGGTCCGTAACAGCCGGCTTTTTGACTTCAACAATGGCTATAGGGACCACACCGTCAAATAGAGTATAGTCTGGACTCTTTTGGCCGAGCTCTCGGGTAGCAGCATTGGACAATCGATGTTTTACAGATTGCTCTACAAAGACATTTCGACTGACTTCACCCGGCTGGAGTATCCAACCCTTAGATTCCAAACTCCGGTTGATTTGAATGCGGACGTCTGCTTCTATCACGTCGGACTCTCCTGACAAAATCATTACTCGCCATGGTTGATCCAAAAACGTAAAATAGCTTTTCTGTTTAAGTAGCATGTTTAAATCCAACGCATCACTTCAATAATACAAATATAGCACATTTATACTACCATCGAATGTTTGTTTCAAGCACCCAATCAACTGGGGAAACATTTCACTTGTAACTCCCGCTTCGATTGTGATATATTTAACTATCGGAAAAACTGAGCTCAGTCTCAACTAACTTTGCTGGCGAAATGACGCTTGAAGTCCCCTTGGTTTGGAAGGACGACGACCGCTTATGGCAACAGCAGAACGCACAAATCCAACGGCGATAAGCGCGCCTGTCGAAAGGCGAGCGGCGCGGCCCAGCGTACAGGTCGCCGCGCCCAGCCGGCGCGAGTTCCTCTACTATATTTGGGGCGCGTCGATGGCCCTGCTGTTGGGGCAGACTTCCGCCGGTTTGATCTGGTTCGCTTTCCCGCGCTTCAAAGAGGGCGAGTTCGGCGGCACTTTCGCTTTCGACCCGGAGGAGCTGCCGAGCGCGGGCGCGCCGCCGGTGACGGTCGCTTCCGGGCGCTTCCACATCACGCACACGCCGGAAGGCTTGCGCGCCCTGTATCAGGTCTGCACGCATCTGGGCTGTTTGCCGAAATGGGTGCCGACCAATTTCCGCTTTGAGTGCCCCTGCCACGGTTCAAAGTTTCAGTTGACTGGCGACTGGATTGAGGGGCCGGCGCCGCGGCACTTGGACCGGTTCGTGGCGACGGTGACGTATGCCGATGGCAGTACGGCGGTGACGCCCACCGATGGCGGGCCGATTCCGCTGGATTTGACGCGGGAGATCACGAGCATTCAGATTGACACCGGCGCGCGCATCATGGGCCGGCTGCACCCCTAACGGCGCTGAGACGAGGAGTATCCATGAGCATCCTCCCCTTCCCGTCCTTCCTGGATGACGTCAAGGATAAAGGCTTCAAGAAAGCGGTCTTCGAGGGCATCGACGATTCGGTCGAGCGCTTGACCGCGGGCTTGAACATACAGGACCTGCGCGAGGCTTTCCGCGGCGAGACGGCCAGCCGGCGGCCGAACCCGCGTTTGACGCCCCATGCCGATGGCTTTTGGCTGCACATGCGCCCGTCTTATTTCAATCGCGATGTGACGGGCATGTATCCGACTTTCCGGCTGGGCTGGCTGTCATCCTATTTTGTGTTTTTCGAGACGATCACGGGCATTTTGCTGATGCTCTGGTACACGCCGTCGCCGGAGATCGCCTATGGCGATATGCTGACGATTTTGAGCAATGTGCCGCTGGGTCAGTTGATGCGCGACATGCACCGCCTGGGCGCCGAGTTCATGGTGGCGGTGGTGTCGATGCACATGATGCGAACCTGGATCACGGGATCTTACAAGAAACCGCGCCAGTTCACCTGGTTCACCGGTTTGTTATTGCTGGTGATTACGGGCTTTTTGAGTTTTTCCGGTTATTTGCTGCCTTGGGATCAGTTGTCGCTGTGGGCGGTGACGATCGGCGCGTCGATGGCGGAAGCGACGCCGGTGGTGGGCGATCAGGTCAACCTGCTGCTGCGGGGCGCGCCGGAGCTGGGCGCGAACGGTCTGCTGCGTTTTTATCTGCTGCATGTGCTGGCGCTGCCCGCCCTGCTCTTCGTTTTCTTCGGCGTGCATTATTACAAGGTGGTCATTCACGGGCACAGCCTGCCGCCGCAGAAGGAGAACATCGGCGAGGACACGGCCAAGCGCGTGCCGCTGGACAAGCGCGTTTATTTCATTCCCGACATGCTGACATACGAAATGATGTGGCTGGGGGCGACCACCTTCATCATCACGGTGCTGTGCATCTGGTTTTATCATGCGCCGCTGGAGAATCATGCTGACCCGCAGGTGACGCCGCTGGGCACGACGGCGCCTTGGTATTTCTTGTGGATTCAGGGCGCGCTCAAGCTGGGCGACAAATTCTTCTGGGGCGTGGCTTTCCCGACGATCGCGCTGGGCGGCCTGGCGCTGCTGCCTTATCTGGATGTGACGCCGAGTCGGCGTTATGCCCATCGCCGCTTCATGTTGACGATCGCCTGCCTGTTGATTTCGCTGACGACGATTTTGAGTTACATGGGCTTGGCCAAGTTCGCGGTGCAGACATCGGCCGAGACCGAGATCGTGCATGAATTGACATTCGAGCCGGCGCACAGCAAGGTCGGCATCGGGCGTACGATTCCCTTCGACCAGATGATCGTGGGCGCTTACACGACGGCGCAGATGGATCATCACGACGGCCTGTCGGCGAGCGATGCCATCGCGGCATTCAACGCCGAAGCCGCCGCGAACGGTCAATTCGAGCAGATGATTCAGGAGTTGAAGGCTCAGCATGTCGGGGCGAATCAACTGCCGCTGCGCTTCCGCGCGATTCCGGCGGTGGAGGCGCCCAAGCTGATGCGGGTGATGGAAGACTTCCATCATCATCTGGCGGCGGTCGAGGCGACGGAACTGCCGAATGTTTGGGGGGCGCTGGTGATCACGGACAATCAGGGCAGCTTGAAGCGGCTGGATTGGATTGTGAGTTGGGACAGCGTATTGATTGAAGGCGGCAAGGTCCAGGTGGATGACAATGGCGACCCGATTTTGATTTTCTCGGACCAGGTCGATGCTGAAGGCAATCCCATTCCAGTGCGGCGCATATACAGCGACCATTTATTCATTCACCAGGCGTCGGCGTATTTCGATTAGGCCGGGCTGCCAGCTTTGCGCGCCTGAGTGAGCGAAGCGGATACAGGAAAGCACAATGAATCTACTCTTCATCAGGTCAATCGACGGTCGCATTCTGATGGGCATCACGATGTTCGTCGGCATGATGATCATGGTCGGCTGGGTGGCGATCAATGAAGAAGCGCGGATGCAGGCTTTCGTGGAGCAGCACACCGGCCGGGCGATTGAGCGCGGAGCTGAGCTGTACGCGTCGCTGTGTTCGGAGTGCCATGGCGAAGAGGGCTATGGCGCGGGCGATCGCGCGCCGGGCTTGAACAATCCGCATTTGTTCGGTTACGACCCGGTTGGTTTGCAGACGGCGGCGATCATTAACGCGAATCGCGCCTTGGTGCGCTTGAACAAAGACATCGACACGCTACTCGCCGAGTTGACGGATGCGGACAACCCGCCTTCCGAAGAGCGGCAGAACGAGATCCTGGCGGCATTAAATGATTTGGAAGCGCAGGTTGATGAGCAGAACGTCAGGATTGAAGCGGCGGTCGCCGAGCGAATCACCGTCCTGGAATCGCTGGATACGGCGGTGGACAACGGACTTTTCCCCCTGTGGGATACGGTGGTTGACATCGAGCAGACGGCCGCCAACGAGGTTGAGATCTTCTTCTCCAACAACGGGACGCGGCTGGCGCAGGTGGGCTGGGCTGGCGACCTGCGCGGTTACATCATCACTACATTAATTCATGGCCGCCCGGGCAGCGGCAACGTCTGGCCCAACAGCGAGGGCATGGCGGCTTGGTCGCAGACGGCCGGGGGCGCCTTGCGGCAGGACCAGATCGAAGACCTGGCGGAATACATTCTCAACTGGGACAAGGGCGCGGGCTGGGCTTTTGAGGATTATATTTCGGTGGCGCAATATGGCAAACCACTGGCGGATGGCTCCTTGCCGAGCGAACCGCCGCCACCGCCGGCCGGTGATAATGTACTGGGCATCCTGGCGCGCTGGGAGGCCGATGAAGTGGCCGGGAGCGCGGTCAGTGGCGAGTCGCTCTACGATAAGGAATTCGGCTGTACCGATTGTCACCGCGATGGCGCGTCGGCGCCGGACACGATCGGCACCTTCACGCGGGTGACCAGCGAAAGGCTGACGCTGCCGCAGTTCGCCGGCTACAGCTTCGAACAATACGTGATCGAGAGCGTCGTGCGGCCGGGCGACTATGTGGTCGACAGCTACAGTTCCGGTTTGATGCCCGCGAACTTTGGCGCCCGCATGACCGATCAGCAACTGGCGGATATTGTCGCCTTCCTGATGACGCAGGGCTAGGCGGCAAGGTGTGAACTGCAACAACGGGCGGCCTCCTACAGGTTTACCTCAACGCGAAATTGTGCCTTCGGAAGCGGAGGCCTTTTCATTTGCCCAGTGAACGCAGTATGAAGATGCTCCGGATTCTATTGCTCCTCATTCTCATACTGCCTTCGCCGGCGCTGGCGCAGGGCGATATCTGTGACGCGGACGCTATGCAGCGGCAGCAGGAAACGCTGGCCGGCTATCTGAGGCTGGATTTCGAGAATGACAGGGATTTGGCGCTGGCGAATCTATTTCGCCTGGGCGCGCTGTATCAGGCGATGGCGCTGGACTGCGGCTATGCGCCGAACGCCGCCGAGGTCAATGCGATGCTGGAGCAGGTGTTGGATTACGCCTCGCTGGATGATTTGATCGCGGCGCAATCCGTGGGTGACGATGTGGAGGCGATCCTGCTTGAGCTGGAGGACCTCTATGGCGATCCGCTGACGGGCCAAGTGTTGTACAACGGACTGGAACCGACCCTGGGGGGCAATCCCCTGGGATGCGCCGGCTGCCACGAGAATGAGGCGATCGCGCCTTTAACCGCCGGCACCTGGACGCGGATCAACGATAGTCGGCTGAAGCTGCCGCAGTTCGCGGATTACAGTCATCGGCAGTTTCTGGTGGAGAGCATCCTGCGGCCGCTGGACTACATCACGCCGGATTATGCCGAAGTGATGCCTGAATTTTATGGCAGTCAGTTGACGATTCAGCAATTGGCGGATCTGGTGGCGTTTTTGGACAGTCAGGATCAGTTGCTTGCGGGCGAGTGAGTGCGGGGCCTGCAAGGGCATCAAGCCGAATCTGGCTAGACGAGGGCGCTATTGTTTGGCTTCGCTGTCGTCCTGCTGATCGCTTTCGCTATCTTGATGGCGTTTGCGTTCAGCAAGATACTCTTCTCGGCGCTCTCGCCGCCATTGGACATAATCTTCATTATTCGTGAATACACGAATTTCGCTTCTTCGCATCTGAGCTGCGCGAGGGCTTCTGTGAAATCCGATGAGTTTCTTCAGTTGTTCAGCCGTGAGCTTGCGGGTCATGGCGATTTCCCCCTACAGTTCTTCAATCAACAGCGAAAACTGTCCTATTTCTCGTGTGGCTGGGCTGCCAACCCAGCGGATAACAAAAGTATAGAGTCCGGGTAGAGTATACCACAGTTCCGGAAACTCCTGTTCAACCATATAGGACTCTGATATCAGGGTTTGAGGAAACTGGAGTTCGTCCGACCTATCCAGCGTTGCCTCCTCTTGAAAGAGTGTTACTCCCAAGGGATCTCTATACTCCACAAGCGGCACAAGCAGGTAGCCAATGTCGCCTTCATCCATCATCCACTTTGACCGAAGCTGCCAGGGCGAGTCAAGCTCGTACAGAAATGGCAACTCATCAACATCGGGCATGCTGGTAACGATAAAATCCTCGAGAGGCAAGTCAAGCCATTCTGGTTCGCCAGCGTCGTGCGTAACCGTGCGTTCAGTGGTGACCGTCGTCCAAAGATGTCTCACAATTCCCTCACAATCATATCAGACAGGAAAGCCTATCACCTGAGCAATTATGCGTCAAGAAACCGCAACGCGCCGAAGCGGTCACTACAACAGCGCGTCTGACTGTGATAAAATGCGCGAGTCGGCTGAGCCGACGAAGGCAAATGCAAGTACGCGAATCTGAAATGGAAGAGAATTGACTACAGCGCTTAGCAGAGCGGACAGTTTGATGGCGAGGCTGCTGTTCATCAGAGGCGGCGGCGGGTCAGCGGTCGGCGGCGCTGCGGGGGCGGAGATGCGGGGGGCGGAGAATGCGCTGACCCTTTCGCTGATGTTCTCGGGCTTGCGCTGTATCTTGCAGTACGCTGTGCTGCCCTTCTTGCTTCCCATCGTAGGGATCGCGGCGGATGCGACGGTTCCGATCCTGCTGTTGATCAATATCCTGGCAATGATTTCAATTTTCTTTAGTCTCAGGCGATTCTGGACGATTGGCTATGACCATCGCTGGCGTTATCTTGTGTTGGCGGCGGCGGCGCTGGTTCTGCTGGCGTCGTTTACGGTGTACGACATCTTGAAACTGGGGACGCTATGAGTCGAGCGCTGAAAAAACTACCGCCGAGGACACAGGGGCAATCGATGCTGGAGAAACCGATGAAAGCAATCGCAAGTGGATGGGCCGCGAAACGAGCCACGCTCGCGTTGACCCTGCTTGTCCTTCACGCGGGAAGGGCGCTGGCGCAGGATGGCGAGGCCGCTTCCTCGCCCGAGGGCATGACGATGCTGGTGCTGTTTTTGGGCATCGCCGGCATCATCGGCGTCTTCGTGATTCGCTGGGGTCAATCAACGGGCGAGGACGAAGAATAAGCGCGCCAGCACAGGTCCGCAGCGCCTATTTTCATCTGGATCGCACGGTCTTGCTCGATAGCGGCCCGCTGAGCCCGGAGGCGGTCAACGCCTTGATATGGGCGCCGGCGGTGGTCGGGCCGCTCTTCTTCATTTTGATCAGCATCCTGGGCATCAGCGCGGCTTGAGCGGAAGCGCCGGTTGACAGCGGCGGCTGCGCCTTTGTGGCGAACGGCATGTGCAGAGGCCATACAGCAAGACCCGCGCTTACATGCTGATCACGGCGGTTTTCATCCCGGCGGCATTGCGGTTCATAGCTTCGCCATGCTGCTGCTGATCCTGGTCGGCATTGTTGGCCTTGCTCGATCCGCGAGAGTCGGCATAAGGGCCGCGGTCGCTGAGGGCCGGCGGGGGGACCGAAGAAGTCATCGTGACAGAAATCACAATTCCGCTATAATCGGAGTTAGAGGATAGGAATCGGGACCGGGCAAAACATGACGGACGTCAGCTGGGCAAAGCCAAAGGGAGCGCAGAAAAGGAAGCGTTCCGAGCGGGTGAAGTTCATCGCCGCCGGCCTCATAATTTTGGTCGCCGTGCTGATCTTGCTGATCTCGGGCACGCTGCAGGGCGCTCGTTATTTCATCACGGTGGACGAGCTGCTCTCCGATGCGGCGTATCAAGGGCGCACGGTCCGCATTGCCGGCGCGGTTGATGGCGAGAGCATCGACTACGACAGCGAACGGGCGATCATCCGTTTCGAGATCGTCAATATCCCGAATGAGTATGAGGACCTGGCAACCGCCCTGCGCGAGGCCCTGCTCGACAAGAACGCGCGGCGCTTGAAGATTGTGGTGGAAGACGCGGCGATTCCTGATTTGCTGCAGCATGAGGCGCAGGCGATCTTGACCGGCGCGCTGGGGCGGGACGGGGTTTTTGCGGCGACAGAATTGCTGCTGAAATGCCCGAGCCGTTTTGAAGAGAGCACCGCCCCCGAAGGCTTGAGCCGCATACCGGAACATCAGTAGGCCTGGACAGTTTGTTGAGTATCGCGCGATGTGCGGAATCAGACATAGTTTTACCACAGAGGAAAAGAGGAAACACAGAGAACACAGAGGCGTCGAAGACCAATGTCTGACATTTGCGGCGGTTCGTGATTCAGCATTTGAAGATGCCCGCGGAGGCGCTAAGTCCCGATTGCATGCGAACTTTGCGAAGCAAACAGACCTCTCTGTGTCCTCCGTGGTGAAATAAAAACGGCACAGACTTCGCTAATGGGACGACCGGCAATTGTTACCACATCCGGCTTGAGCCATGACCGCTGAAATTGGACTGGCGGCGCTGGCGTTGGCATTCGCGCTGGCGGTTTACGCAATCGCCGCTTCCGCTTGGGGGGCGCGCAAGGCGGCGGCCGGGTTGATGCTCAGCGGGCGCAATGCCGCGCTCTTGGTGTTCCCGGCGGTTTTGCTGGCGACCGGCTGCCTTGTCAGCGCCCTGATGACCGAGCAATATCAACTCGCCTATGTTTATAGCGTGACCGATCCGCAGACGCCGGCGATCTATCGTTTCACGGCGCTCTGGGGCGCGCAGAAAGGTTCGCTGCTGCTGTGGTCGCTGCTGATGAGCGCCTTCACGAGCGCGGCCATCGGGCTGAACTGGCGGGTGGAGCGGCGGCTGATGCCTTATGCGGTCGCCTTTATGATGGCGACCCTGGCGTTTTTCCTCGGTCTGTCGCTGTTTGTGGAGAATCCCTTCGAACGCTGGTGGATATTGCCGGACGCGCCGCCGGCCGAGCAGGTCATTTCGACGGTATTGATTCCGCCGCGGGCGATCGCGCCGTCAGAAGCCAATCTGCGGGCGGGGGCTGAGGGCTTGAATCCGCTGCTGCGGCATTTCGGCATGGTGATTCATCCGCCGATGCTCTATCTGGGTTTCGTCGGTTTCACGATACCCTTCGCATTCGCCATGTCGGCGCTGGCGTCGGGGGATCTATCGACGGGCTGGATCCGGGCGACGCGGCGCTGGTCCTTGATCGCCTGGATTTGCTTGAGCGCCGGGCTGATACTGGGCGGGCGCTGGGCTTATGATGTGCTGGGTTGGGGCGGCTATTGGGGTTGGGATCCGGTGGAGAACGCGGCTTTCCTGCCCTGGCTGATGGGCACGGCCTTCATCCACAGCGTGATGATTCAGGAAAAGCGCGGCATGTTGAAGCTGTGGAACATGCTGCTGGTGATCGCTACTTTTTCGGCGGTGATGTTCGGCACCTTCGCCACCCGCAGCGGCGTCATCGAAAGCGTGCACAGCTTCGCGCGCAGCCAGGTCGGCTTCCCGATGCTGGCCTTCTGGGCCGCTATGACCTTTGTGGCGCTGGCGACTTTGCTTTGGCGTTGGCGGCGGGGGGAATTGCGCGACGAGCATCAATTCGCCAACCTGCTCAGCCGCGAATCAATGTTTGTATTGAACAATGTGGTCTTCATCGCGCTGTTCCTGGCGATATTCTGGGGCAGCTTCGGCTTGCCGATCACATCCGAGCTGCTGCTTGGCGTGGAAGTGACAATCGGGGCGGAGACCTTTGAGTTTTATGTCGTGCCGCTTTTTATCGCCATGTACGTGCTGATGGGCCTGGCGCCGCTTTCGGCCTGGGGCGCGACCTCGGCGCGACGGCTGGGCGCTGCGCTGAAGGCGCCGCTTGCGTTCACGGCCATGAGTATTGGGGCGCTCGCGCTTAGCGGGACGAGCCTTGTGGTGGCGATTCTTGGTTACGGCGTCGCGCTGTTCGCCGGATTCGTCGCGCTGTTCGAGATTTACCGCGGGGCGAGGGCGCGCCGCCGGTCACTAGGCGAGGGTTGGCTGCGGGCGGTCGGGGCGCTGTTCGGGCGCAATCAGCGGCGTTATGGCGGCTACATCGTCCATCTCGGCGTGACGGTGATAGGCATCGGCGTCGTGGCAAGCACGGTATTTCAGACGGAAACGCAGCATACGATTGCCCGTGGCGATACGATAAATGTGCTGGATTACAGCCTGCGTTATGACGACTTCACTCGGGCGCAAGCGGTCGATGGCCGGATGATGAACATCGCGGCGGTGACGGTTTACCGCGCTGGCGAAGAAATCGCGCGCCTTAGGCCGCGGATTGATGATTATCCGCAAATGCCGATGAAGATCGCGGGCGCGCACAGTACGCTTGAAAACGATTTTTATGTGCTGCTGATGAGCGGTGATCGCGAGCGCGCCACCTTCCGCATCTATGTCAATCCGCTGGTGAATCTGGTGTGGTGGGGCGGCATTCTGCTGGTTATCGGCACGGTGATCGCGGCCTATCCGAAGGTGGCGAAATGAACCAACCCCACCCCCCGGCCCCCTCCCCGAGGCATCAAGGAGGGGGAGCAAATGTCAGAGGTCTTTCTCAGATTGTTGAGTCCTTGCGTTTGACCGGCGGCATCATTGGGATAATCGTGTTGGCTGCCGTAGTAGCTATGGCACGGGCGCAGGAAGAAAGCGTGACGGACAATGATGTGAATCGGGTGGCGGAGCGGATGTACTGCCCGGTTTGCGAGAATATTCCGCTGGACGATTGCGAGACGATCGCTTGCGTCGAATGGAAGGCGGAGATCCGCGCGCAACTGGAAGCGGGGCGGAACGATCAAGCGGTCATCGACAGCTTTGTCGCGCGCTTCGGCGACAATGTCGTTGGCGTGCCGCAGGATCCGGTTTTGCGCGCCTTGACCGTCATCGTGCCGCTGCTGGGGACGGCGCTGGCCATCGCTGTCGGCGTTTTCACATTTCGGCGGTTCGGCGCGCGGCGGAAATTCAGCGTGGCGGGAGAAAGCGCCCTCGCCGTTGAGATGAGCGACGACGCTTATCGGCAGCGTCTGGAAGCGGATCTGCGGGGACGGCGTTGAGGGCGCGCGGGAAACAGGACCATGTCCGGTCAGAATGACCAATTGGAGTTCGTGCATCGTCCCAAGGCCGCGCCGGAACGCGGCGGGCTGAGCCCGGGGTCGCTGGCGCTGCTGGCCGGTTTGCTGGGGCTGACGCTTGTGCTTGCATTGCAGCTTTCGCGCCAGAATGCGACGCGCCCGATGAGCGGGTCCGCGCCCGATTTTGAGTTGGCGCTTTTTTCTGGCGAGCGCATCCGCCTGAACGATTATCGCGGGAGAGTCCTGTTGGTCAATTTTTGGGCGAGTTGGTGCCCGCCCTGCCGCGCTGAAGCGCCCGACTTACAGGCGCTGTATCAGGATTATCGGGCGGAGGGCTTCACGGTGATCGGCGTGAATATGCTGGAGAGTTCACAGCGGAAGGCGCTCGATTTCATCGCCGAATTCGGCATCGCGTATCCGAATGGCGAGGACATCGGCGAGAAGGTGACGAATCTGTATCGGGTCGAAGCGCCACCGGAGAGTTTTCTGATCGACCGCGCGGGTCATGTGCGCCGCGTCTTCATCGGCAGCATTCGCTATGACAATGCGCGCTACGACATTGAAGCGCTGCTGGCGGAACAGCGATGAGCTTGCCGGGCATTTTGATTGCGCTGGTCTTGAGCTTGATCGCCCTGGCGATTGTGGCGCGCCCGCTGCTGCGTCCCCCGCGCCGAGAGCGCGCGATGGAAAGCAACCGGCGGGAACAGCGCGACCAAGTCCTCAGCTATTATGAGCGCGTGTTGACTAACATGCGCGACCTGGATGAGGACAGGAGCACGGGCAAGATCGACGAAGAAGATTACCGGACGGAGCGCGAAGTTTGGGCGCAGCGGGGGATTCGACTGCTGCGGGCGCTAGATCAGCTTGAAGGCGCTGAAGACGATGCCGACGGGATTGAGCGGGCGATTGAAGAGGCGGTGGCCGCTTATCGCGAGAGCCGATTGCGCGAACGAGCCGAGGAAGAAGCGTCAGCGTGAAGCGCCTAAATTGGTCTGCTCTACTATTGATGCTGCTGTCGCTGGCTGCCTGCGGCGGTTTGGGCGGGGAGCCGCAGATCGTCGCCACGGTGGAGATGGAGCCGGCGGCGCGCGCAGCTGTCTCAGTCGCAGACAGCTGGCAGCCTGATATCGATAACGGGGCGCGCATCTTCGGCGAGCGCTGCGTCGAGTGCCATGGCTTAAGTGGCGACGGACGGGGCGACCTGGTGCTGGCGGGGAGCGTTGAGCGGCCCCTCGATATGACGGACCGCGAGCAAGTCGCTGCGAAGTCGCCACTGGAATGGTTTGAGATCATCACGCAGGGCAAAATTGAGAATTTGATGCCGCCTTGGGAGGGGGCGCTCAGCGAGGCGGAACGCTGGGATGTGGCGCTTTATGCCTATACGCTGGCTTATGATGATGCGCTGCTGGCTATGGGCGAGCGGCTCTGGCGGGAAGCATGCGGCGATTGCGCGCTGCCGGCGCAAATCCCGCCGGTCTACAGCGATGCGGATTATGGCGCGCTGCTGAACGCTGAAAGCTTCGGCGCGGCCTTGAGCGATGCGGAAGCGGCGGCGGCCGTGGCCTACGCGCGCATGGGTTCGCTGGAGTCTGCTGCGGGGCGGAGCACAGCGGGCGCGTCCGCTCAACCGGGGAAGATCAGCGGAGTTGTCGTTCATGGAACGGCGGGCGGCGTCCTGCCGGGCGATACGACCGTCCAACTGCGCTATGGCAATGGCGATGAAGGCTTCAGCTTCGCCGAAACGAGCATCGACGGCGATGGCGGCTTCCAATTCAACGATATTCCCCTGGCCGACAAGCTCGAGTACATGCTGGGGGGCGCCTATGACGAGCGGCTTTTCAGCCAGCGCCTGTCGGCGGCGGATTTGCGCCGAAACGCCGACGCCCTGAGGATCACGGTCTACGATGAAACGAATGATCCCTTCGTACTCAGCGTGGCGCGCATTGACCTGTTCATTGAGCCGCTGCGGCTGGACGACCTGGGGACGGGCCTGGCCATCACGCAGATTCTGACTTATCGCAACAGTTCGGATCGATTGTATACCAGCGGGCGCGGCTTTGATGACGGACGGGAAGCGACCCTGCTGATTCAGTTCCCGCGGCGCGCGCGCCTCTTGAGCGGCGATGGCGGCGGGCGCTATGTCGTGATTGAGGACATGGAGCGGCTGCCGGATTCTGTCATCGACACCATGCCGGTGATGCCGGGCGAGGGTCACAGCGTGCTGCTGGAATACTGGCTGCCTTACGCGGACGCCGAAATTTTCGAGCAAGCCTTCAGCAATCCACTGGATGCCGCCCTGACGGTGACGCTGTCGAGTGAGCTGCGGGCCGAGGGCGACGGGCTGCTCCAGAAAGAGACCGGCGACGGCGCCCGCGTTTATGAAGCGGACCTGCAGATGCAGCGCGACCCGCAGCTGCGTTTTGGCATCAGCGGCGATCCTTTCGCGGCCAGCAGCGATGACGGGCTGATCATCACCAGCGAAACGCTGCCGATTCTGCTGCTCGGCGCGGCAGCTGTGGCGGCCGCCCTGTTCGTTTCTTTCGCCTTGATGAAGCGGCGCGGCGACGATTCGGCCGGCGAGATCGACCGCCTCGTGGCGGAGCTGGCGCGGTTGGAGGAGGATCACGATCAGGGGCGGATCAACCATGATCTTTATCACCATCGACGGCGCGGTTTGAAGGCGCGCCTGGCCGAGTTGATGGCGAGCGGCGAGTGAAACCCGATGACTGAGGCGCCTGTTATCATCGAAGTTGAGCGCATGAGCAAGGTCTACGGGAGCTTGCCGGCCCTGCGGGGCATCAACTTCAGGGTGCGGCGGGGCGAATTTGTGGTCCTGCTGGGCGCGAACGGCAGCGGCAAGTCGACATTGCTGCGGCTGCTGAGCGGCTTGGGCAAACCGGCGGCCGGCCTGATTCGCGTGGGTGGTTGGGAGATGCCGGGCGAGGCGATGGCGGTGCGGGCGCAGATCGGCCTGGTGGCGCATCAACCGCTGCTTTATGAGAACCTGACTGCGCGCGAAAACCTGGACTTTTACGGCGCGCTCTATGGAATGGGCCGCGCCGAACGCGAGGGGCGCATCCAAGAACTGCTGCGCGAGCTTGGCTTGCTCAAACGGGCGGACAGCCTGGCGCGGACTTTTTCCCGCGGGATGAAACAGCGCCTGAGCATCGCGCGCGCGACCCTGCATCAGCCGGATGTCCTGCTGCTGGACGAGCCATACAGCGGGCTTGACCAAGCGGCGGCGGAATTGTTCGACGCGATGCTGGCCGCCGCCACCGGGGAGGGGCGCACGATTATCATGAGCACCCATCAACTGACGCGCATACCGGAAGCGGCTGAGCGCGCTCTGGTCTTGTCGCGTGGTAGAATCAGCTTTGACGATGCTATCGGCCGCCGCGATATGAACGCGATTTACCGCTCCGCCAGCGCATGAAAACGCCATTTATCACTTCTGTCGCCGCCATCATAAAGAAGGACTTGCGCGCCGAATTCCGCGCGCGCGAGCTAGTCAGCTTGATGGGGCTCTTCACCTTGCTGAGCGTGCTCGTCTTCAGCTTTGCGCTGGAGCTGGATCGGGAGGCGCGCGAGGAAGCGGTCAGCGGCGTATTGTGGGTGACGCTGATCTTCGCCAGCATACTGGGATTAAATCGGGGAATGGCGCAGGAGCGCGATCAGGGCGGGCTAGACGCGACGTTGGCGGCGCCCGTATCCCGTTCGGCGATTTACCTCGGCAAGCTGCTGGGCAACTTCTTTTTCACCGCGATCGTGGCTTTGGTGATGCTGCCGCTCATGACCGTTCTGTACGGGAAGAATCTGCTGGATGCCTGGGTCATCGGGACGACGGTCATTGGCGTCTTCGGCTTCGCCGCCATCGGCACGCTGCTGGCGACGCTGACAGTCCAGACCCGCGCCCGCGAAGCCTTGCTGCCAATCGCCATGCTGCCAATCGTCTTGCCATTCTTGCTGACGGCCGTGCGCGCCACGACGGGGCTGCTCAACGGCGCTGTGGAACGGGAATGGCAGAGTTCGCTGGGCATGCTGGCCGCGATCACCGTGATCTATTTTGTGATGTGCCTGCTGCTTTACAGATATGTGGTGGAAGAATGACGCCGGGTCAATTCGACGCCGCGAAATTTGCGCGAATCGAAACTACAATTTATAGATTTTCATTGGTAGAATTTGATAGTTTTACCGAGATTCGGGGAGATATGCATGGGAGAGAAACCGAAGCTGGCGGCAAGCGACTTGCAGATTGAGCGGCGCCCGCAGCCGCGCTTGCTGCGCATATTGACCGTTATCACCGCCTTGGGATTCGCCGGGAGCTTATACCTGGGGCTGGCGGCGGCCGGCACGGATATTCTCCAGGGCGAGATCCAGCGGATATTTTATATTCACATGCCCTCGTTTTTTGGCGCCTTCACCGCTTTCGGTCTGACCCTTGTCGGCGGCCTGATTTACTTGGCGCGCCGGCGCGAGAAATGGGACCGGATCGCGCTGGCCGGCGTCGAGGTGGGCTTGGCCTTTTCGCTGATCAATCTGCTGACCGGCTCGATCTGGGCGCGTCCTATCTGGAACACCTGGTGGACCTGGGACCCGCGTTTGACATCGGCGGCCATCATGTGCCTGACCTACGCCGCCTATCTGATGCTGCGGGCCGGCATTGATGATTTGGACCGGCGCCGCGCATTCATGTCCGTTTATGGCATCCTGGCCTTCGTTACGGTCTTGATCACGCTCTTCATCATCCGCATTGTGCCGGAGACAATCCATCCAGTGATCGTCGGCGCGAGCCCGCAGAATGCGCAGGGGGGGTTTGAAGCGACGAGCGGCGTGGTGATGGCGCTGATACCAAGCCTGTTGCTTTGGTTAATCTTCATGCCGCTCACGCTGATGTGGCATCGCGTTCGTTTGGAGAACCGGATCGAAGCGCTGAACCGCCTGAAGACGCAAGCGCTGAGCGAGTGAAGAAAAATGAAAATCACAATCACACTGGCGGCTTTCATATTGGCGCTGCTCGCCATCGGCGCTGTTAATGCGCAAGACGGCGACCAGAACGGCGTCGCCTATTTTCGTTCGCGGGCTTTCAATGTGCCAATCCTCGCAGGTTGGGAAGACCAAAGCACGGAAACCGTCGCGCAGTTCTATCTGGCGGAGGCGGGGGCGACAATTCGCACGGCGATTGTGCCGCAGGATGATATTCTGGCTGCGGCGGGCGCGGACTTGCGCGCTGCCTTCGGCGTCGATTTTGGAGGCCCGGGTTACCAGGACAAAGTGAACCTCGCCGATGGCACCTGGACGGTGCTGATCTACGAACCGGACGCTCGCATCAGCGCGTCTGTCATGGCGCGGCATGTGGAGAACGAAACTGTCGTCATCAGCTTCGTCGAAAGCGACCCGGCCGGCCGGATCCTCATGCTGGCGGTCGCCCGCTCGGATGAATCAGAAGCCGACGCCAGCGGCGAGATTGATGCTGCGACGGGCAGGCTGCTTGACCCGGCCGTCGAATTCTTTCGGCAGGCGTCGCTTGCGCTGCCGAGCGGGGAGTGGATGGTGTTGAGCGCTGAGCGGTATACGGCGATGGGCATGGTCTTCGGCAATGACAGTTTTTTGGCGCTTGCCGAATCGGCCGCTGAACAATTGCCCGCGCTCGCCGATGCCTACAATCGCACGCTGCTTGGCTTTTTCATCACGCCGGACAATTCGACTTACTTGGCCCTGGGTCTGGCGGCTGCGTTCATCATCCTGGGCACCTTGGTTGGCAGCCTGTTCTGGCGCGAGCGCGCTCTGCGGAAGGATTTGGCGCTGCTGCAGGTGTTGGCGGGCGAGGACGGGTGAGCCGGGCTGATGGAAAACGGGCGGCTTGATAGAGTCTGTTGAAAATCACGCAGATTTTCCCTGTAGCGGACACCGTATAGCTTTTACCACAGAGTACACCGAGAATTCACAGAGGGCACAGAGTTTTCTGTTTGAATAGAATCGTTTCGATGGTGTCGGAAAACTCTGCTTCTACGAGAGAAATTAAATAAAAACCGACACAAAGCGCAGCAAATTGTCTCTGTGTTCTCTGTGTTTCCTTCTTTCCTCTGTGGTGAAAATGTGTGCAATTCTGCAACAGAGGACATTCTTCAACAGATTCTGATAAGTTGCCCCTACAATGTTTGTGCTTGAGCGGGCAGCCGGGTTGGCCGCTCGTTTGTGATTTTGACATCAATGAAGTGAAACCATTGCGCTGATGGGGCGTATAGTGAATTGATAACGGAAGGCGAACGAGGAGCGACGGCATGAGCGAAGACATGAATCCGGCGCCGGAGGAACCGCTCGGCGAAGATGGCGGGACGCCGCTAGAGCAGTTCATTTTTCATCAGCGCCGCGGCCTGGAGGAATTTGGCAAGGCGATGGAGTCGCTGCTGCCGCCTCGCTTCAAGGAACATACCCAAGCGGCAGGCAACGAATTCGCCACCGGTTTCCGCGTGTTGATCGACGCCGCCATTGATGAGATCAAGAAAGCCAGCGAAATGGAAGACCACGATGCCCGTGGCGAGGCCGAGCATGAGGCGCAGGCGCGCGCCAATCTGTCGGCTGACGATGAAGAGGACGAGAGCAGCGGCGCCGGCAGCGCGGGCGGCAAGATCAAGGTCGAGTTGGACGATTAAACCGCGGGCATGAAGGTGGGCGTGAAGACGCAAACTGTAGGGGCGTTTTGCTGAAACGCCCAACATGTACCATTATAGATTAGGGCCTCTCGGCGAGACGCCCCTACAATTTCCCTTTTCGGCGGGCGGCTCTATGACGCTTGTTCCTCGAAGCGGATGTTGAGGAACTTCTTCTCGAATTTGGCGCTGGTGATTTCGAGGTGCTGCAGCTCCGCGGGCAGGACGATATTGCGGCGGTAGGGACCAACGCTGAGGGTGATTTCTTCGCGCGAGCGATATAGATCGAGCTGTTCTTTTTGCGCGAAGCCGATGGGCACACGCAGCATCCAGCTGGATTCGCCATCGAGCTGTTCCAGCTTGTGCACGACGCCGTCAAACAGGCGCTCGGCCGGGTTGCGATCACCGTAGAGCTCATCGGCGAGGCGGCGCAGCATCTCAAGGCCGCCCATTTCTTCGCCGAATAACGGCGCCTTCAACAGGGGCAGGCTGCCGAAAGCTTCGCGCACGAAGGCGATATTCTCCGCCTGGCGCACTTTCCAGCGCTTGAAGAAGGGGTCAGTGATTTCCTCAGGAAAAATGCGGTTGACCAAGATGGCGTCGGTGGCGTAGTCGTAGAGATTGAGATAGGTGTAGGTGCGCTGCGTCTCGCGGATGACCATGCGCTCGGGGTTGACGACGAGGCGGATGCTGGCGCGCTCGGGATCGGTGAGCAATTCGCGTACGCCATCGAGCGTGTCGAAGAGCAGCTGCACCTGATCCCAGGCGTTTTCGGCGATGTCGATGCCGATATCATTTTTCTTGCCGCGGGTGAATAACTTCTGCACCGGGCGGATGACGCTGTCAAGGCCGCGGGCGATGCGCATCAGCCGCTCCACCCACCAGCGCGTCACATCGGGCAAGCTGAGCAGGCGGATCGTCTCGGCGGTGGGCGCGGCGTCGACGATGAGCACATCGTATTCGTCGGCCTGGAAGTATTCGCTGATCCAAAGCAGCTGGGCGCCCTCTTCCAGGCCGGGGATGATGGTGACTTCGGAGGCGTTGACCTTGGCGATGCCTTCGCGGTTGAAGAAAGCGCCGAGATATTCCTGGATTTTGCCCCAGTATTTCTGCATGGAGTAGCGAGTGTCGAGCTCTTGGGCCCAGAGGTTTTCGGCGATCTGCATCGCTTCGGGACCGACCTCGACATCAAGGGCGTCGCCGAGACTGTGGGCGGTGTCGGTGCTGACGACGATGGTTTTCATGCCGAGCTCGGCGCAGCGCAGGGCGGTCGCCGCCGAGATGCTGGTTTTGCCGACGCCCCCCTTGCCGGTATGCACTATAACGCGCATTGAATCTCCTCTGGCTGGTTAGAGTTGAGTTGCAATTTGCATGATTTCGAATCCCATATCAGTATACGCAGGATACGGGCGAAAGGTGCATTGGAATTGCCCGGATGCCGGCGTGGAACATCAAGAAAAGGGGCTTGACAAGACTAGAACAAACAATCTAGACTCAACGGGAAGATCAATTTCTACAGAATGAAGGAGAGTTGATTATGCGTCCGATAGTTCATGTCGAGATTGCCTCGGCGGATAACGATGCGCAGAAGGCGTTTTACAGCGCGCTGCTGGGCTGGCAGGTGAACGAAGTCCCGATGGGCGACGACTTCACCTATGTCATGTTCAACACCGGCGTCGACCAGGGCGTGGCGCTGTCTCCGGTCGGCGACGGCATGAAGCCCGGCGATGTGATTTTGTATTTCCACAGCGATGACCTGGATGCCGATATGGCGCGCGTGCCGGAGCTCGGCGGGACGGTCATTTTGCCGCGGCAGGAGGTGCCGGGCTTTGGCGCGCTGGGCATGTTCCTGGATCCGACCGGGAATCGGGTCGCCTTCTGGCAGAGCGTGAGTGAGGGGCAGGGATAGGCGGCATCGTAGCGGACCAGCGGGCGACCCAAGTGTCGCCCCTACAAGGCTTGTCCGGTACTGCATTTCTTACGCAACAACAACTAAAATTACACCAAAACGAAACTAAAATGCGGGCCTAACTTGCGAAGGGCGACAGATTTCTACTTAATTCGCCAAGAAAAGCTCCCCTTCCCTGATGATTCGGGGAAGGGGCCGGGGGATGGGGTAGAAAAAGCGACCATTTCGCTAGAGTACCGGACAAGCCCTACAATTTCCAAAGAATACCGATATGGCTGACTTTCCTCTACTGAAGGACATGATTGATCGGCAATTGGCTGTGCAGATTGCTGACCGAATTGCTATCGTGCATCCGGCATTTGAGCACGCTGGCTTTGTAACGGCAGTGACGGCGGAATTGGACAGTCTGGAGCTAAAGCAGCGGTTCAATTGGATCGCCGACAAGTTAAGGGAATACTTGCCGGACGATTATCCGACGGCGCTGAAGATATTGCTGCAAATCCTGGATGACGCCGGTGGCCGCTTCGAGCCGATTGAAGACGCCGGTTTTCGCCTGCTGCCGATACCGACATTCGTTTATCGGCATGGGCTCGAGCACCTCGACGCGTCGCTAGACGCGATGGTTGTGATTACACGGCATACATCATGCGAGGCGGCGATTCGCCCCTTCATCATCCATCATCAGCAAGCGACGCTGGCGCGCCTGCACAAATGGGCGCTGGACGACAACGAGCATGTGCGGCGGCTGGTCAGCGAAGGCAGCCGGCCACGTTTGCCCTGGTGGCCACAACTGACTGATTTCATTGCCGACCCGACGCCGGCCCTGGCATTGCTGGAGCGCTTGAAAGACGACCCATCGCTCTACGTCCGGCGCTCTGTCGCCAACCACCTCAACGATATCGGCAAGGATCATCCCGAACTGCTCCTGGCGCGGATGGAAGCTTGGTCGCGGGACGCGAGCGAGGAACGGCTCTGGCTGATCAATCATGCGCTGCGGACTTTGGTCAAGCGGGGCGATCGGCGCGCGCTGGCCATCCTGGGTTATGGGCCGGCGGCGGTTGAACTTGCCGACTTGCGGCTGGCGCCGGCGATTCTGCAATACGGCAATGAGATTGAATTCGGTTTTTCGCTGCGCAACGTTGGCGCTGGGGCGCAAAACCTGATGATCGATTTTCTGATTCATTTCGTCAAGGCGAATGGAACGACCGCGCCCAAGGTCTTCAAGCTGAAGAAGATGCGCCTGCCCGCGGGCGACACCGCGAGCATCAGCAAGCGCTTCGCCATCCGGCCGATTTCGACGCGCAAGTATTATCCCGGGCGGCATCGGCTGGAGATTCAGGTGAACGGGCGCGTATTGGGCGGCGCGGACTTTGAACTGGCGATGGATTAACTTGGATGGCCAGCGAACTTCAGGGTTTTTGAACACACCCGCGCGCGCAAAGCACTACGGCAACGATAATCCTACAATTTCGCAAACTCAAGAATCTGGCTGAATAAGCGGGCGTCTCAGCGAGATGGCCCTCACGTTCCTAAGTTTTGGCGCTGCTATCTTCGCGCACTTAAGGAATGCAGAGTGTTTTGCCATTTACAATTCAAGTCCCATCGTTGATTCCGTTTTGCCAGTCATATCTTCCAGCATTGGTTACAATCAGCCTATTGAACAATCGTTACCTAACCGGAGAGTGACCCGATGCCTGCCCCGCCCTCTGATTTGTTCACCCCCATACCTCTTGATGCAGCGTTCAATTGTGAGCGCGCGGCGCTGGATGAACGGCTGAAGCTGCGCGAGGATGAGCTTTATGGCGCGCAGTGCTTTCGCGGCATTCCCTTTGCCTTTGGCGCGGCCGATCGAGCAAATGCGCTGCTGCTGGATGGCAATGAAGTCAGCATTGCGACCGGCGCTCTTCACGCGAGTTACCTCGTATTCGCTCATATCGTCGAGGACCGGCGGCGGCAACTACCGGCGGAGCTCGCGCAAATCGATGCGATTCAGCCTTGGGAACGGGCGATGTCGGCTAATGAGCTGGGCGATCTGGTGGCGGAGTATGCGCTGCATTATGAGGATGGCAGCTCGGCGGCCATCCCAGTACAGCGGCGTTTCGCCATTCAGCAGGCGCGCGTCTATTGGGGCGCGAGCGCATTCGCCGCCGTGACGCATACGCAGGACGAAATCGCGCGCAGCGCCTCGGAAAACATCGAATTGGGGCGGATTCCGATCGGCACATACGGAAGGGGCGAGACGCGCCATGGCAGCGGGCGGGATGCCGCGGCCGAGCACATCTGGCTTTACGCTCTGCCGAATCCTGAGCCCGATAAAGCGATCAGCGAGATTCGGCTTGCAGCCAAAGGCGAGCGGGCGCTGGTTTATGGCATCAGCGCGACGCAGGTCGAGGCGCATCCGCTGCGGGCCTGGACGCGGCGCAAGCTGGCGCTGGCGCTGCCGGATGGGGTGAAGTTCAACGCGATTGGCGAGCTGGATGGCGCCGACATCGATCTCGGCCACGTGATTTCGGCGCGGGCGCAACTGCACTATGAGCGAGACGAGTGGTTCGGCCCGGTGACGAATGCGCAGCCGGCGCGCTCGGAGACCGCCGCGCTCATCGAGTATGCAGCGCATCCGCAGGCGAAGCTGTATTTGCAGGCGGAGAAGGGCGAATTGCTGGCCGGCGATCTCAGTCAATCGGCTGGCTGGTCGGTCTGGACAACTGAAGCGCGGCAGCTCGCGCGCGTCAAAGTGACGGATGAAAGCGGGCGCGAGGTCGCGGTGCGGATTCACTTTCACGGCGAACATGGCGAATACCTGCCGCCGCGCGGGAATCATCGGCGGGTGAACCCATACTGGTTCGAGGACAATTATGGCGAGTTCGTGAACGGGCTGAATCAATACGCCTACATCCCCGGTCATTGCGAAGTGGAACTGCCTCTGGGCGAAGTCTTCGTCGAGATCAGCCGCGGTTATGAGATGAAGCCGATCCGGACCAGTTTCCAGGTGACAGCGGAGACGGACGAGATCGTGTTTAGGCTGGAGAAGCTGTTGGATTGGGGCGAGCGCGGCTGGGTCTCGGCCGATACGCATGTGCATTTTCTCAGTCCGCAGACGGCGCTGCTGGAGGGCGCGGCCGAGGGCGTAAATGTCGTCAACCTGCTGGCGAGCCAATGGGGCGAGATGTTCAGCAACGTGACAGATTTCGATGGGCGGACGACGCTGGGCGCGAAGGATTTCGGCGGCGATGACGAGTTCTTGGTGCGGGTGGGCACGGAGAACCGCATGCAGGCGCTGGGGCATATCTCGCTGCTCGGTTATTCGGGGGCGATGATCCACCCCCTGTGCAGCGGGGGACCGTCGGAATCCGCGATTGGCGATGCTCTGGATCTGAGCATGGCAGAATGGGCGGAGCGCTGCATTGAGCAAAATGGCTTGGTTGTCCTGCCGCATGCGCCCAACCCGCAGGCGGAGCGCGCCGCCGATATCGTGCTGGGCCTGGTGCATGCGATTGAGATGATGAGCTTCAACCCCTTCGATACGCAAATCACGCCATACGGGCTGCTGGATTGGTATCGCTATCTCAATCTGGGTTACCAGATTCCGGTGGTCGGCGGGTCAGACAAGATGAACGCCGCGTCGCTGCTGGGCGGCATCCGCACCTACGCGCATTTGGGCGAGCGCGAATTCACTTACGAGAACTGGATGACGGCGGTCAAACAGGGCAATACCTTTGTGACAGTGGGTCCGCTGTTGGAGTTGGAAGTTGAGGGGATTTCGCCCGGGGGCCGGCTTGATCTGCCTGCGGGCGGCGGCGCGGTCGATATCTCCTGGCGGGTCGCTTCGGCCGCAATGCCGATCGAGGCGGTCGAAGTAGTCGTCGGCGGCTTCGCTGCCGAAGCGCAGTCGGTGGATGACGGGCTGGCCACATCGGGCAGCTGTCGCGTCCATATCACCGAGTCAAGCTGGATCGCCTTGCGCGTCCGCGGCAGCCACGGGGGGCGTCAGGGCGAGATCGCGGCGCACAGCAGCTGTGTGCAGGCGCGCGTCGATGGAGCGCGTCCCTTCAAGCGGGCGGATGCGATTGCGGTGCTGGAACAGATCGAAGGGGCGATCGCCTATGTGGATACGCTGGCGCCACGGCCGGCGGCGCGGCAATTCAAGAAGATCCGCGCGACGATCGAAGCGGCGCACAGTCGGCTGCATCAACTGATGCATCGACAGGGGATTTATCACAAGCACAATCCGCTGCATGAGCACGGCGAGCATTAGTTTATGCCGCTGCTCCTTGCAATTCACGACCCGGCTCACACAAAATAACGAACCCCCGACAAAAGGAGGCTGTAGGGGCGTTTCGCTGAAACGCCCGTCCATGCGATAGCGCGAACTCGTAGGGCGAGACAAGTGTCGCCCCTACGGATTTCGCTATGATTGAAGTAGGAATTCAGCAGTTTCATTACAAGAGAAGGACAGAGAACAATGAATGCCGGCGGCAAGAGTTGTCGCCCCTACATTGCGTAACTGGATTGCCAAACTAACTGCGATTGTCGGCTGTGGGTTCGACGATGACGTTGACGAATTCGAATCTCTGTTTGTTGCGCGGCTGGTTGTTTTCCGCGTGGTTGACTTCGACCAGGGTGACCGCCGTCCCGAGGCCTTCGAGGATGTACTTGGTGTGCCATTCGCCGGCTTGCTGCACATTGCGATAATAGAGCAGCCGGCCCGCGGGATCCATCAGCCGGAGTTTGAATCTGGCGCGCCAGAATCTCATGCCGCTGAGTTCATCAAGCAAGGCCTTGCGTTCCGTCTCGTTCAGATGAGCCATCGCGTCCATCCTCATTAGCCGATCACTGCGAAATCTGGGATAATTGTAGCTGCCGACGGGCGGCATCACAACGGGATTTGCCATGCAAACTTTTTCCGTTCAAGAGATCACGGGATATATACACGAGCTCTTTGACACCGACAGCGTTTTGGCCGATGTTTGGGTGCGGGGCGAGGTCTCGAACCTGACCAAAGCGCGCTCGGGGCATTGGTACTTCACGATCAAGGACAGCGCCGCGCAGTTGCGCTGTGTGATGTTCCGCCATGCGGCGCGCCGGGTGCGGATTGATGTCGCGGCGGGGGCTGAGATTCTTGTACATGGGCGCGTCAGCGTCTATGAAGCCCGCGGCGAGTATCAGCTCTATGCCGACGCGATTGAGGCGGTCGGCGGCCTGGGCGATTTGCACCGGCAATTTGAAGCGCTGAAGGCGAAGCTGGATGCGGAAGGCTTGTTTGACCCAGCACGGAAGCAGCCGATACCGGCCTTTCCGACGCGGCTCGGCGTCCTCACTTCGCCGACGGCGGCCGCCTGGCATGATATTCAGACTGTGCTGCGCCGGCGCTTTCCCCTTGCCGAAGTCGTCTTGAGCCCGACGCTGGTGCAGGGCGTCGACGCCCCGCCGCAGATCGTGGCGGCGCTGGAACGGCTGAGTAGCCGTGACGATATTGACACCATCATCATCGCGCGCGGGGGCGGGTCACTGGAGGATTTGTGGTGCTTCAACGACGAGCGCCTGGCGTGGGCGGTGGCGGATTGCCGCATTCCGGTGATCAGCGGCGTAGGTCACGAGATTGATTTTACGATTGTCGATTTCGTAGCTGACCTGCGGGCGCCGACGCCCTCGGCCGCGGCCGAATTGGCGACGCCCAACCGCGATGATCTGCTGCTGGATTTGGATCGGCTCCGGGCGGGATTGACCGGCCTCTTCGGCGCCTCCCTGGCGGAGCAAGCGCGCGAGCTTGAGCGGCCGGGCGGGCGGCTGCGTTTCGTCTCGCCACGGGCGTTGATCGAAGGGGCGCGGCGCGATGTGGCCGATAAGCGGCTGCGGCTCTCGCGGGCCGCCGAATTGAAGCGGGAGCGGCTGCGCGATCGGCTTGACAGCGCGGGCAATGCGCTGGAGCGAGCCAGCCCGCAGCACATCCTGAGTCGGGGCTACGCGCTGGTCAGCGATGAACGGGGAGCGCTCATCCGCGAGGCGGCGCAGGTCAGCAGAAACCAGCGATTGAACATACAATTGATAAGAGACCGGATCAGGGTCAGGGTTGATGACTGATGGATGAGATAAAGCAGTTGACGTATGAAGCGGCCTACCAGCAGTTGGAAACGTTGGTGGCGCAAATGGAGAGCGGCGAGCTGCCGCTGGAAGAATCGGTAGCGCTGTATGAGCGGGGCCAGAAACTGGCCGCTCATTGTCAGGCGCTGCTGGAAGCGGCCGAGTTGAAGATCCGGCTGGTGGACGAAGACGGGCCATCGCAGTAGACGGCGCCCGCAGGAAACGTCAAGCATGATTGATTACAGCAAGCTGCCGATCGCTGCCGAGAAGAACATCTCGGTGCGCGTCAAGAGCGCGGCCGAGCGGGCGCTGCGGCAGGGCCGCCCCTGGGTCTTCGAAGACGCCATCTTGCGGCAGAGCCACCTGGGCAACGCCGGCGACCTGGCGGTCGTCTATGATCGGGAGAAGAACAGCTTCCTGGCGGTGGGTTTGTACGATCCGCTGTCGCCGATTCGCATCAAGGTATTGCAGGCGCTGCAGCCGATGCGGATCGACCGCGCGTTTTTCGCCGAGAAACTGAAGGCGGCGCAAGCCAAACGGGGGGCGCTGATCAAGCAAGGCACAACCGGCTATCGCCTCGTCTATGGCGAGAGCGATGGCTTCCCCGCCTTGATCATCGATCGTTATGGCGAGGCCCTCGTCCTGAAACTGTACACGACCGCCTGGCTCCCGCATTTGGAGGCGCTGATCGGGGCGCTGGAAGACAGCGTTGTATTTGATGGCCTGGTCTTGCGTTTGAGCCGCGCGCTGCAATCGGATCGGTTGAATGTCGCCAAGCTCTATGGCCTGGAGGACGGGCAACAGCTGATCGGCGAGGGGGCGGCGGAACCGGTCGAGTTTGTGGAGAATGGCTTGCTGTTCGAGGCGGATTTGCTCAAAGGGCACAAGACCGGCTTCTTCTTTGACCAGCGGGATAACCGGCGGAAGGTACGCGAGCTGGCGAAAGGGCGGCGCGCGCTTGATGTCTTCGCTTACACGGGCGGCTTTTCGGTGTATGCGCTGGCCGGCGGGGCGCGCTCGGTCACGGCGCTGGATGTGAGCGAGCCGGCGCTGGAGACGCTGAAGGTCAATGTGGAAAAGAATGGCTTTGAAGCCGAGCGGGTTGATGTGATGGCTGGCGATGCCTTCGCCGGCTTGATGGAGCTGATAGAAGCGCGGCGCAAGTTCAACATGGTGATTGTCGATCCGCCGTCATTCGCCAACAGCCGCGCCAACATGCGCAATGCGGTGCTGGCTTATCGGCGTCTGGCGGAGATGGCGCTGCGCTTGCTGGCGAATGATGGCCTGCTGGTGATGGCCTCCTGCTCAAGCCGCATCAAAGCCGACAAGTTCTTCCAGTTGGTGGAGCGCTCGGCGGCGGTTTCGGGTTACAAGCTGGAGATCATCGAGAAGACGGGGCACGCGCTGGATCATCCGGTGGGTTTCCCCGAGGCGGCCTATTTGAAGGCGCTCTTCGCGCGGGTGCGGAAGACTTGAGGCGGACTAAGCACTTGCTTACCACCGAGGGCGCCGAGATTTTCGAGGGCACAGAGGATTTATCGATTGTTGCAGTGATCAATCATCAATGACCAATTGTAGGTGCTGCCTTTCAGGTCGCCCGTTTGAGTGAATATGAACAGTCGGGCGGCCCAATGGGTCGTCACCGTTGGTAAATTGGGCGCGCAGGACGGCTACTGCGAGTCGCGGCGCATGAGGCTGAAGCTTTGGCCGGTGGGGCCGGTCAGAGGTTGGGTCGCCAGGAAGAGCGCCAGCGGCAGGACATCTTCGGGCCTCTTGAACCACTCGGCATTGAAGGGCGAATCGCTCGCGGGCTGGGCCTCCGCTGTGAGATCGGTCTGCACCAAGCCCGGAATCAGTTCGTTGACGCATATTTTATAAGGGCGGAGCTCCGCGGCCAGGGCGCGCAGGAACATCCAGGCGCCCGCTTTGGACGCGCCATAAGCCGAGTGCGCCGCATCGACGACGCGGTGGCCAACGCCGGAGCCGATCACGATGATATGCCCGCCCTGCTCTTTCAGGTCGGGGATGGCATATTTGCAGCTGTAGTAGACGCCGATGAGGTTGACGCGGATGGTCGCTTCCCAGGCGGCGATGTCGCCCTCTTCGACGGATTGGCGGGAGAAATTCCCGCCGGCGTTGGCGACGACAATATCGACCGGGCCGAAGCGGGCGCGGGTTTCGGCATAGAGATTCCGCACATCAGCCGCCTCCCCGACATCGCAGCGGACGGCGCTGGCCTGCCCGCCGGCTTGTTGAATCACGCGGACGGCGTCGTCGATCTGCGCTTGACTGCGGGCGGCGCAGACGACTTTGGCGCCCTGCGCAGCGAAGCCGATGGCGATGGCCCGTCCGATGCCGCGGCCGGCGCCGGTGATGACCGCGACTTTGCCGGCGAGTTGCTTGGTCATGATTCGTGCTCCTTCGTTCTTGTGCGGACGGGCGACCCGGTGATATTGAACGGTGGTTGGCGGGCGGGATGTATTGAAAACTTATCCTCCGCAGCAACTGTAGAGGGGTTTCGCTGAAACGCCCAGATCATTTTCTATGCGAGCCTGGGCGAACTCACAGAGTCACCCCGACAGATCCTTGGTTTTGGCGGGCAGCAAGCGGCGGACAAAGGGTTCGAGCAGCGGACGAATCTCACTGATGTTGAAGAGGTAGCCGCCGCCGAAGAAGATCAGACCGGCCAGCATGCAGCCGCTCAGCGCCAGCGTCAAGCCGCCGGCGGGCAATGCCATTGTCAGGAGCCAGAGGGCAGCCGCCATCAACAGCGAGAGCAGCAGACTGCCGGCCGCGCTGCTGATAACTTCACGGTCGTGGATGCCGCGCTCAACGCCGTGGTCAGCCAGCCGCCGGCGTATCAACCACCAGAGGGCGAGGGCTTCGACGACGGTGGTCAAGGCGTTGGCGAGCGCCAGCCCGGCGAATGCGCCGCGCGCCAGACTGCCCGGATCGCCGATGATTCGGATGAAAACAAGATTGAGCGCGATATTGCTGAGCATGGCGAGGGCGCCGGCGATGGCGGGTGTTCGACTGTCTTCCAAAGCGTAAAAAGCGCGGGAAAGCACTTCCAGCAGGGCGAAACCGGCGATGCCGATGGCGTAGAAACCCAGCGCCCAAGCGACGGCAGCCGTGCTTTCGGGGGTCCATTCGCCTCGCTGCAGGACGCTGACGAGGGGGGCCCCCAGCACGATCAACAGCGCGGAAGCGGGGAAGGACAGGCAGAGCACATTGCGCATGGCGCGGGCGAGGCGATCCTTGAAGCCATCGTAATCGCCCTCGGCCTGCAGCGCCGCCAGCGTGGGAAAGACGGCCGAGCCCTGGCTTTGCGCGATGACGCCGAGCGCGAAAAAGGTCAGCATGAAGGCGTAGCGCACCGCGCCGACGCTGCCGGCGACCATGGTGTTGGCCAGGATGATGTTCACGTGGAAATTGATCTGCACGACCGCCAGGCCGAAGACGCGCGGTCCCATCAAGCGCAGGACATCGAGCACGCCGGGCACAGAGGGCGAAAGCAAGGGCCGCAGGCGCGTCGGCAGCCTGGCGACGCCGGGCAATTGGACGAGCAGATGCAGGCAGGCGCTCAAGACGGCGCCGTATGCCAGGCCCATGATATTGAGCGCGCCGACCTGCCCCGCGTTTACATGGGCGGGCAAGGCGGGCGCGATGAAGAGCGCGCCGATGATGATGCCGATATTGTTCATGCTGATGGCGATGGCGGGCAGCCAGAAGGCGGCGTGGGAGTGCAGCAAGCTCATCAAGAGCCCGCTGATGCTGAAGATGAAGGGCGTCAGCATCATCAAGCGGACCATGTCGGTCATCAGCTGCTGTTCAGCCGGCGGACGACCGCTGTAGAGCACGGCGCTGACCAACTGAGGCGCGAAGGCATAGACGAGCAAACCGAGAAACGCGGCGCCGGCGGCGGACAGGGTCATGACGGCGCTGGCCAGACGAGAAGCCTGCTCCTGGTCGATGACGCGATACCGGGCGTAGATGGGGATGAAGGAGGAGCCGAGCGCGCCCCCGGCAACGAGGACGAAGACAGTTTCGGGCAATTGCTGGGCGGCGGCGAAGGCGTCATAGGCGGCGCCGGTGCCGAATTGCGCGCCAACGACGGCGAGACGAACCAGGCCGAGCAATCCGCTGGCCAAGAAACCGACCAGCACGATCAGCGCCTTTTCGATGATTTCTCGATTGTCCAGCGCGTCGCTCTGGCTCATCGTATAGTCTCGGCTTTTGCGGGCGTCTCAGCGAGACGCCCCTACAGATTGTGATTGCTGCGGGCGTCTCAGCGAGACGCCCCTACAAATTGTGATTGCTGCGGGCGACCAATGGCTCGCCCCTACAGATTGTGATTGCTGCGAGCGGCCAATGGCTCGCCCCTACAGATTGTGAATGGCGCGGGCATGGATTGCCACTTGGCAGGGGCGGCGATATGGCTATAATACACCAGTTTCGTTTTGGGAAGACTCCCTCGGCGGCATGCGACGGCGAGGATGTGAGGGATGAAAGATGAAAGTGATTCTGCTCCAGGACTTGTATAAGCACGGGGTCGCGGGCGAAGTGGTTAAAGTTGCGGACGGCTTCGCGCGCAATTATCTGATTCCCCGCAAGATGGCGATAAAAGCGACGACCTCGGCCCTGCGCCAGACGGAAACGATCCGCCAGAATGTCGAGGCGCGCAAGGCGCAATACAACAATATGCTCAATGATCTGGCGCATCAGATAGATGGCGTCGAACTGTTTTTTGGGCGGCGAGCGGCGTCGACCGGCAAGCTCTTCGGGTCGGTGACGACGCAGGAGATCGCCGATGAGCTGGATCGTGTGACCAGCGTCGACATCAATCGCCGGCGCATCAGCCAGCAGTCCTTGCGCGAGGTGGGGACGCATCACGTGCCGGTGCGCCTGGGCACGGAGATAGCGCCGATGCTGACGATCTCGATCGTGCCCGAGGACGAACTGCCGGAGTTTTTGGCGGCGCGTGAACGGGGCGAGATGGTCAGCGCGGAGGATATCATGGCGGAAGGCTTCCGTTACGCGACATCGGCCGACGATGCGGGCGAAGAGCCGGCGGACGCAGAAGAGAGTGCCGACGTGGCCGAAGAAGAGGCCCCGGCCGACGCAGAAGACGCAATATCCGCCGTGCCGGAAGCCTAAACGAACGAGGAGTGTGGGATTTAGACCTCAGCCCCCCAGCGCATTCCAGGCAGCTTCGACACCCGTGCCCCGTTCGTAGCAGGTTATACTTGAGGACGGGGTTTTTTGCTGAAGGTCATCAGTGCTGATGGATGCCTATTCCCTCGGGCAGTTATTGCGCGAAGCGCGCGAAGCCAATGAGATCACAATTGAAGACGCTGTCGCCCGGCTGAAAATTCGTCAGCCGATTCTGGAAGCCTTTGAAGCCGGCGAATTCGAGATCAGCGGCGTACCGGAGATTCAGGTGCGCGGGATGCTGCGCATTTATGGGCGCTTTCTCGAGCTGGACGAAGAGAATGTGCTGCTGCTTTATGACCAAATGCGCGTGGCCATGGAGAAGGGGCGGCGGCGCGGCAGGCGGCGGCGAGAGGCCGACAAGGATGCGGAGCGCGGGCTCAGCTCCACCCAACCGCTGCAAGAGGCGCATTTGGCGGAACAGCGCGCCTCCACCTGCGGCAGTCTGCTGCGGCTGCTTCTGCTCCTGCTGGTTTCAGCGGCGGCCATCGCCATTATCGTTTATGTAACGGTTGAGCTGGTTGGCATCGAAATCGGTGAATCGCCGACTCCCGCAGGCGAAGCGAGTAGGCCACCGCCACTTACGGAGACCGATGCCCCGCTTCCGGCAGACAGGGCCGCGCTCCCGCCGACGGCGTCCGGCCGGGCGCAATATGGCGGGAGCGGCATCCTGGTCAGCCTCTTGCTGACGCAGCGCAGTTGGCTGCAGGTGCATGCCGATGGCGTCGAACAATTCAGCGGCATCGCAGCGCCGGATACGCTGCTGGAATACAGCGCGGTGACTGAGGTGCATGTGGCGGCGGCCAATGCCATGGCGCTGGATCTGCTCTGGAATGGGCAGCAGCAGGGACGGATCGGCGGGCGCGGACAGCGGGCGGACATTCGTTTCACGGCGACGGAAGCGATAGTAGAATTGGGGCCAGCCGGCGCGCCGACGCCGCTCAGTCCCACGGCGGAAGTGCTTGCGGTTGCCGCTACTGAGCTCGAGCTTGCAGCGACCGAGGGCCCGAGTCCGACGCCGACGGAAAGGCTTGTGCCGAGCGCGACGCCGATTCCGACGGCGACGTATACGCCAAGGCCGACGAATACGCCGATCCCGAGCGCGACGCCGACGGAAGGTCCGCCGACAGCGATATTGCCGCCGCGGGTGACGCAGGCGGGTTTGATTCCGACGAAGGAGGGGGCGTGATGGCCAAGCAGCATCAATGCAAAGACAAATATTACCTGCTCAGCCTGGGCTGCGCCAAGAACACGGTGGACAGCGAGAGCATGGCGCAGGTTCTGAACCACGAGGGCATGCGCGGCGTCGGCGACCCGGCAGCGGCCGAAGTGCTGATCGTCAACACCTGCGGCTTTATCAACGCAGCCAAGGAAGAATCGGTCAATGCCCTGCGCGAGCTGGCCGAGATCAAGCGCGCCGATCAAATGCTGATCGCGGCCGGCTGCCTGTCCCAACGCTATGGCGACACGCTGGTGCAGGAGGCGCCCGGGCTGGATGGCGTCATCGGCACGCGGCGCTGGATGAACATCTTCGAGCTCATCAGGCGGCTGCGGACGCGCAAACATCCCGAGCCGCTCTATCATTTGCCGGGCGACGCCGATGTCGTCGGGCGCGATGAACGCGGTGTGCTGCGGGCGAGCGTGCAGGGGGCCTCCGCCTATTTGAAGATCGCTGATGGCTGTCGGCGGCCCTGCGCTTTCTGCGCCATCCCGCGGATCAAAGGCACGGCGGTCAGTCGGCCGCTGGCGGCGATTGTGGCCGAAGCTCTTCGGCTGGAGGCGATGGGCGTCAAGGAAGTCATGCTGATCGCGCAGGACAGCACCGATTACGGCACTGACTTGGGCATGAAAGACGGGCTGGCGCATCTGCTGGACGCGATTGTGGCGGCGGCGCCGGGAATCCCCTGGCTGCGCTTGATGTACGCCTATCCCGGTTATGTAACGCCGCGCTTGATGGAGACGATGGCGCGGCACGAGCAGGTGCTGCCCTATCTTGATATTCCGCTGCAGCATGGCCACCGGGAGACGCTGAAACGGATGAAGCGGCCGGCCAAGGTGGAATGGGTCTACGAGACCATCGGACGGCTGCGCGAGTTGATGCCGGAGTTGGCAGTGCGCAGCACCTTCATCGTCGGCTACCCGGGCGAGACGGAAGAAGAGTTTGCGGCGCTGCTGACAATGGCGCGCGAACTGGATTTCGATCGTCTGGGCGCATTTCAGTACAGCTACGAGCTGGGCACGCCGAGCGCGGCGCTGCCCCATCATGTTGATGACGCGGTCAAGCAGGAACGGTACGAGCGCTTGATGGCATTGCAGAGCGGGATCAGCTTGAAGAAGAACCAGGCCCTGGTCGGCAAGACCTTGGATATTCTGGTCGAAGGGCATGGCGCCGGCGAAGATGAAGCGGGCGCCGCGACCGGCGATGTCATCAGCCTGGGGCGCAGCTACCGCGACGCGCCCGAGATCGATGGTTATGTGCTGGTCGAGGGAGAGTTGCCGATCGGCGAAATAGTGCCCGTTCGCATCACCGGCGCGACGACTTATGACTTAATCGCGACGGTTGATGTCGGCGCGCCTGTCGTGATCAAGCCGGGACAGGTCTATGGCGCGGGCATGATTGATATCGGGGCATTGAAATGAATTCAAGGCGGGCAGCTTAATCGCTCGCTCAACCAGACGCCAGTCGCTTGCTGTGCGGGCGCCCCAATGGCCCGCCCCTACATCGGCGGAAATCGGTTATTGGGTTTTGACGCCGAGAGCGATGCCATCGCCGACTTCGATGATGGTGCTTTCGAACTGCGGGTGCGCCGCGAGCCTGCGATTGAACTCGATCATGGCCCGGTCGTCGTCGGTCTGCGGGTTGAAGATGCTGCCGCCCCAGAAGGCGTTATCGGCCACCACCGCCCCGCCCAGTCGCAGGTTGCATGCCGCCCAGTCCAGATAATTGGCATAATTGCCTTTGTCGGCGTCGATGAACATCAAATCGTAGGGCCCGTCCGCAGCCAGCTTCGGCAGCACTTCTATGCCGGCGCCTTGCAGGACGGTGACTTTGCCCGCCAGGCCGGCCAGCTTGAAATGAGCGCGGGCGACTTCGGCATGAAGGCTGCTCAGTTCAATGGTGATCAGCCGGCCATGATCGGGCAGGGCGCGGGCGATGCAGATCCCGCTATAGCCGGCCAGGGCGCCAACTTCGATGACACGCTCGGCGCCGCAGAGCCGGACCAGCAGCTGAAGCAGCTTCGCTTCGTTCGGCTCGAGGTTGATCTGCGGGATGCCATGCGCCGCCGTTTGCTGACGCACGGTACGCAAAATCTCGTCTTCCTGGGCGAAATGTTCTTTGACATAGGCCTTGCAGCGCTGCGACAGGTTTTGGCTCATCATCATTCTCCTTCTTCGGGCAAGTCGTCTTCGGCATTCGCCTGAACCGGCGACTCAAGTTTCCGCGGCAGTTTGTCACGGAAGACAGCGAAGTGATCCAGATCGCGAACGACATAAGAATCGGGAAAGGTCTTGCGGACTTCGCCGATCACTTCAAATTCGCGATAGCGGCGTGAGATGTGTGTCAGAAAGAGGTACTTGACATCGCAGTCGCGCGCCAGTTCAGCCGCTTGCCGCGCGGTGATATGGCCGACTTCGCGCGCGATATCGGCATGTCGGTCGAGATAGGTCGATTCGATCACCAGGGCATCGGCGTCTTGAACCGCGTCGCGAATGTCATCGGTGCGCGCGAGGTCGCCGGTGATGACGACTTTGGCGCCCCTGACATCGCCGCCCAGGACATCATCCGGGTGGACGACGCGGCCGGCCGGCGTAAGGACAGATTCGCCGGCGACGAGCCGACCCCGCTCCGGACCTTGAGGCAGGCCGAGCGCTTCCGCCTTATCGGCCAGGAATGGACGGCGAGCGTCTTCCTCGAATATGTAGCCATAGCATTCGCGCCCCCGGTGGGAGACGGGAAAGGCGCGCACGGAGAAGTTGCGCCCCTGGAACAGCGTTTCCCCCGGCTTCGCGCGGTAAAAGTAGATGGGAACAGGCGGCGTTTGCCGGCGAAAGACAACCTGGCGCACCAGGGCTTGCACCCGTTCGATGGCGGGCAGGCCGCCCCAGATATGTATTTCGTCGAGCGCTTCCCAGCGGCCGAATGTCGAGAGCAGGCCGCCCAAGCCCAGAATATGATCCAGGTGCGCATGCGTCAGGAAGATCCGGTTGAGGCGCTTGAAGCCGATGCCGCTGCGGAGGATTTGGCGCTGTGTGCCTTCGCCGCAATCGACCAGGAAACGCTGTTCGCCCGCCAGGACCGCCAGCGCGGGCAAGCCGCGATAGATCGACGGCGCGGAAGCCGACGTGCCGAGGAAGACGAGTTCGAACATCATCCGCCGCTTTCATCAGTGGCGGGTAAAGGCAGCACCTCAATGTTGTAGAGGAAGATGCGGTCGCCGTGCGGTTGATCATCCTTGAGAACGGGCAGGCGCTGCTGGTCGCTTTGGCGATATGCGCCGACGGAGACGATGTAGTTGCCCGGCAAGGTGGTTTCGCGCAGTTGCACCGGGGTCACTTGAATGAACACATCGCGTTCACGCAGCATGAGCGGGTTAACGCTGATGACATCGCGAATGCCTATTGGCGTAACAGGGTCGGCCAGGACGTGATTCTTGAGGATAATATCGGACAGGAACGCGCCCTCCACTCGCCAGTAGGTGATGACATCGACGATTTCCCCAGGCAGGAATTCACGTTTGACATCGGGCTCATAGCCGAGAAGGGTCAGGTTGCCGCCAAAGCGGATCGGGGGCGCGATCGGCTCCAGGGCCGCCACCTCGGGCGCGTAGGAAAGCGGCGCGGTAGTGGTCAGGGCGCCGGCGCGATCCGCCAATAGCTGAACGGTTTCGAGCTCGATAACGGTGTTTCGCGGCAGTTTGCCCATTACCGACTGCCCCTGCGCCAGCCATTCCCGCAAGTAGGGGTGCGCGCCATCCATAGCCGCTTCGTCGAAGAAGACGATGCGCTGCTTCTCCCCGCCATTGGCGAGCAACAGGCTTTGGCTGCAATCCGCTTCACGGTAGACAAATTCGGAGCGGTTCATCATCAGCAGCGTCTTGTCGCTGATGCCAATGGCGCGTTCAGCGTGGACCGCATCCCAGGCGGCGTTGCAAAAGACGACCGGAATCTCGTCGCCGACGACATCGAGATAATGGGCGATCTGCCCCAAACCGCCGTTGACCAGCGGCAGGACCTCCTCATTATCGCGCCAGTCGGCATAAAGATCGGTTGCCGTCCAGGCGATGTTGATGACGAGCAGAACGAGTAAACCGGCGACAGCCATACGGCGGAAGACAAAGTCGGCGAAGATGGGCGCGCGAATCACCGAATAGACGCCCATGCCGAAGAAGATCGCTAGCTGCGGCAGCAAGACATTCATGCGATGGAAATTGGGGCTGCCTTCCACGATGAGGGCGGCCGGCAGCGTCAGGACAAACATGATAAGCATCAACATGAAGCGGGGGCGATGCCGCCGCATGAAACAGATCAGGACCCCAACCAGCATGAAGAGGCCGCTGAAGGCGTCAACCAGCGGGCGCCCGGGCAGATTATGCAGCGGGTTGGCATCGCCTTGGGCGACGATCGCCAGCAATCCATCGACGATCGAATGCAGCTGCATCACGTTGTAGTCGCTGGCTATGCGGTGCACGGCGGAATACTGCGGCAGGTTGATGGAGGAAATCACATAGGGCATGCTGATAATCAGCATGAGCAAGATGGCGAAACCGGTATAGCTGCGCCGCTGGCGGAACATAATATCGCGGACGTAGAGCAGGTGGACGATGTAGGCCATGGCGCCGAGCGCGATGAACAGGCTGGAAGGGTGCACGTAGAAGCCGATGCCCAGCAGCGCGCCCAGAGCAGCGAAGGAGATGATATTGGAGGTGACGACGCGGGTGCGCCGATAAACGGGCAAGGAACGGGCCAGCGCCAGCATGGTCGCCGAAACCCAAAAGAGGACGATGGCGTCGCTGGAAACCGCGCGCGCGAGCAAGATACTGCTCATATTGACGGTCACCAAACTGGCGGCCAACACGCCGACGACAGGATTGAAGAGATGGAGGCCGAGCGTATAAATGATCGCAATTGAAAGCATGCTGAGCCAGAGCGACGCGATGCGGAAGCCGATTGTGCCTTCGCCAACAAAGGACGTCACAAAGGCGACGAAGACGGGATAGAAGCCTTCGCGCCCGCCGTCTTCGCCCGGATAGAAGGCGAAGATATCGCCTTGCCGGACGTTATCGACCAGGCGGATGTTAATGATTTCGTCTTCGCTGAAGCCCTGGGGAAGATTCGCGAGATCAAAAGAGCGCAGAAGCGCGGCGACCAAGAGCAAGATGACGACAAGGGAAAAGCTCATCTTGCTTGTCATCAAGGCGTGACCCTTGAGGAAGTTTATAAATGTCGATTGAACTGTCATGGCGTCAGCAAGTATACCTCAAATCAGCAGGCAGGCTCTTGATGCAGGGTTCGGTCAGTAGTAGTTCCACCAAATTTATGCGACAGATTAGGAACATTGTAGGCGCATCTCGTCGAGACGCCCGCTCTTCCAGACTCGTTTTGTGGGCGATTCGGCGAAATGCCTCTACAGACTTTATTTGCATGACCAGCCTGAAACACTACTCTCTTGCAAAGCTCGAAATCAGGTGGATTCACGGCGGGCAAATCGGCGCTTTCACCAGGCCCAAAGCGGCCGGGCTGTCGTCCTCGCGCGCAGGGATTTCGAAGTCGCCGCAGACTTTTCGCATATTGGCGACAGTGATGAAAGCGGCGCGCGGTCCGCTGCCGTCCGGCTCGACAATTGACCACCAGTATTGTTCATCGGCGGGGCTCCAGGCTGGGTCGGGCAGATTAAGCAAGACCATCAGGCCAACCCAGGGGCGCCAGTTGGCGATGGCATATTCATAAGCGCGCTCAAGATAAATGGCTTGCTCCTCTTTCGTCACGCTGAACCACTGATAATCGGGATTGACGGGGTCGATGGTATAGCCTAATTCCATGATGGCCATCTGGCGCGCTTCATCGCCATGGCTCAGCATGATTTTGCGCAGGTCCTCAACGCGCCGAAAGGTAAACCAGCGTTGAGCCGCTTCGGGGTCGTCGGGCCCGATCTCGGGCGGCGCGTAACCGGGGGCGTGGACGCCGACCGCATCGATGTGGCGCTGGAAGCCGCTGCGATACATCTGGTCGAGATAGACATCATCGGGCGTGGCGAGCTCGCCGTGGGTGCCGGTCGGCGCCAAGCCAGCCGAGATTAGAATGGCAGCGGGATCGGCTTGACGGATCGCGGCGCCGCATTCGGCGAGCAAGGCGACGTAGCCAGCGGGGTCCGGGCGCTGGTCGCCCCATTCGCGGCTCAGGTTGGGCTCGTTCCAGATCTGATAGGCGCTGATTCTGCCTTGGTAGCGCTCGGCAACGGCGGCGCAGTAGGCGCGCCATTTCGCCATAGCGGCCGGCGGCGCGTCATGGGACTGGCTCGCGCCCGGGGAACGGGCCCATTCCGGCGTTTGCCCCAGGCGAACGATGAGCCGCAGTTCGCGGCGCTGCACTTCGCTCAAGATGCGATCGGCCTGCCGCCAATCCCAGCGGTCGGGCTCTGGCTCAAGATCGCGCCAGGCGAAGGTCTGCTTGGCATGGCTGAATGACATCAGGCGGACCCAATCCAGGTGCTTGCCGACGTCCCCGCCATCCCACCACAGGAAGGTATGGACCCCGTAGGTCAGCGAGGGAAAGGGCGCGTCGGTTATCGCGCTCGCTTTGAAGGGGTCCCAAAGCGGCTGCAAGTAACGCCAGCCGAGCGCTGCGCCCGCGGTGACAAGGGCGTAGACCAACAGAAGCGCGGCGATTTTCTTGCGAGTCAATGCTCGCATATCAGGAACTCGCGCGGGCCAGATAATCTTGCTGCCAGGCTCTGATCGCGTCGTAGGCGGGGCGGAAGGTGAAATCTGGGCCGATCAATGAATAGGGGACGTTGTCGTTGGTGATGGCATAACCGGCCTGGGGACCGTAATTGAAATTCCAGAAGAAGGCTAACCAGACGAAACCCCAGGTTTCCATGTTCGTCATGGCTTTGGTGATCCACTCCGCCTGTTCCGCGAGGGTGTTGTCCAGTGAGAATTCGAAGCCTTGGCGCGCCCCGCCCAGATCCTCGGACGATGGCCAGCCGAACTCGGTGACGCAAAGCTGGGTGTCCCTGCTGGCCGCGCGGATGCGTTGGGCATAGCCTTCAAGCGTGCTGCGGAAGCTCCAGCTGTGATGCCGGTTGCTAAAGGGGCCCTGGAAAATGGCCGTTGGGTCATCGGGGATATCGAGATAGCGATAATCGGGGCTGACGTTGTAGCCGTTGTGGTGGGCGCCGACGCAATCGGCCCAATCCAACATGTCGGCTTCGATTTGCCGTTCCATATATTTGAAGTCGTCGACCGCGGAACGGCCGTCGTCGACGCCCGTTGGCGAGAGGGCGCCGCTGATGACGATCGTACCCGGCTCAATGGCTTTGATCGTCTGGTAAGCCACGCGCAGCAGCTCGACATATTTTTCCGCGCTGAGCCCATGAATCGATGTCCATTCGCGGTCCAGGTTCTGCTCGTTCCAGACTTCAATCGCGTGGATCTGGCCGGGATAGCGCTTAAGGATGGCGGCGACGAAATCGGCGAAAATTTGCGGATCGGCGGGTGGCCCGTGCCGGTCGAGGCTGGCGCCCGGCTCGCGCGCCCAGGCGGGGGCGGTCACGATGGACAGGAGCATCTTGATGTCGAATTTCTGCGCGCTGGGCATGATGAAATCGAGCACGCTCCAATCGATTTCGCCTTGCTGCGCTTCCATCTGTTCCCAGCGCACTTGCTGTTTCACCCAGCGCATGCCCAGGTCGGCGGTGACGGAACGGTACCAATTGTCCTGATTTTCCGGATTAAAATCGGGCGACTGTTCCACCTGGATGCCGACCTCATAGCGCTTGACTGCGACGGGCCAGGGCGTCGGAATCGGCGTCAGTGTCGGCTCCAGCGTGACCTCTTCCAAATAGACGGGCATGGTTGGGTCAGGCGTACTGCGCGTCGGCGTGGAACTTGGCTGGGGCGAGGCGCTGGGCAGCGGGTCCGGGCCGGCGTTCGATTGCTCGGCGGCAGTGGCCAGCGGAATTGGATTGCCGGAAGCGGCGTCCATTCGTTCGGCGCCCGATGTGAAGTAGATGGCGAGAAAGGTCGCCATCACCATGATGAAGGTGATCGCAAGCCAGATGATGACAAAGCCGCGAATCTGCTTGTGTACAGCTTTGGTTACCACGTCAGCTCCTGCGCCGCCCGCGCCCACCCTTGAGATTACATCAATTTGCCCATGCGCGGCAGTGTTTTCCGCCCTAACGCGCGCCCGCCAAGGTCGCGCATGCCGGGCAGGCGCCATCGGGACGGATGATTGCGTAGCCCGCTTGCGGGTCGGCCCCGTAGTATGAAAAGTCAACATTCCAAACGATTAGCAGGCGCACCAGCCCACTCTGCGAAGCCAGCGCCGCCGCTTGCGCCAGCCAAGCCGCCTGCTGCATCAGCGTAACATCCTTGGCCCAACTAAAATAGGCGGGCAACGTCGGCAGGCCGTCGGACGTGAGATAGCCCAATTCGGTAAAGCAGATGGGCCGCCCGGTGATGCCGTGGTAGGTGTTGAGCATGCCGAAGAAATAGCGCGTGTAATAATCGCCCCCGCGCGGGTCGCCGCTGGTCTGGCCCGGCGGGATGATGCCTTCGTTGTAATGAGCGCCGACGCAGTCAAGATGATCCAGCCCGCCGCCGGAAACCATCTCGCGCAGCCAGCGGTCATCATTCATGACCTGGCCGGGGAAGGCGTTCTCCGCGCCGGTGGGGGCGGGCGCGGCGCTGATGACCATGGTCGCGCCGTTGGCTTGTTTGATCTTGCGGTAGGCGGCCGCCAGCATGCGCGCGTAGGCGACGCCGCTGATCTGGCCGCGCGGCCATTCGCGGTCGAGGTTCGGCTCGTTCCAAACTTCGATGGCGTCGGCGCCTTGCGCGGCGATCCGCTGCAGCCAATCGGTGTAGGCATTGATGTAGCCATCGCCGCCACGCGCCAGCTCGGACGGATCGCCAACGGTCCCCACCAGGATTTTGAAGCCATTGTTGCGCGCGTTGGCGATGTCGCCGGCGACGTCAGGCGGGCCATGCTGGTAGAAGCGCGACTGAATCTTCATCCAGGTCATGCCGGCGGAGCGCATCGCGTTGATGGTGCGGCCGCTGCCTGTGTGGAGTACGTGACCGCCGATCTCGATGCTGATGCTGCCCGGCGGCGGTGGATCCGCGCCGTAGTTGGCGCCCCCCGGCGCGCTTGCCGGACCGCTGGGCGCCGCCACGACAACGGGACGCGGAACCGGCGTCGGCGTCGGGGTTGGGGTCGGCGTTGGCGTCGGCTGGAACAGAGGGATGACAGCGCCGCGGCGAAGGCTCACGGGACGTTCATCGTCAAGCGCCGCCCAATTGATGGCGTAGTTGCCTTCGGGCGCCTCCAGGGTCAGCACGAGATTGTCATCGAGATCCGTGACGATGTGTTCGGCGGCGGCCGCAGCACCTTGAACGGACCAACGAGCGCGCAGCTGGATGGGAGCGGCGCTGACCGGCCCTCCCGCTTTGAATTCCATGATGGTTTGCGGCAAGCCCGGGATATGTTCCTGCGCGAACAAATCGTCAAAGGCGAGGCCGGCGATAGGCTGCGACAGGGCGCTTTCCATGCGATAGCGCAGGGCGGCGTCATCGGTCAGCCAGATGCGCGCGATGGATGCTGAGGACTCATCAAGATAATCGATAGTGCCCGTCTGGCTGGCGTCATCATGGCCGAAACGCGCGCTGTAGCCGCTCAGTGACGCGCGAATGACCGTGCCGGGCTCGATGGAGCCGGTTTGGCTGACGGCGTCGGCGATGACGATCACATCACCGAGGGCGGCGAATGCGTCGTGCCAGGCAATCCGGCTCGGAACGCCATTCACGTCGCGGACGGAGCGGGCGCTCATGCCGAGCAGGACTTTGTTCCCGGCGACCCGCCGCGTGACCTTGCGTAGCAGATCAGTAACAGTCTCTCCCGGCGCATAAGCGCGTGGATTGATAATCGCAGGGAGTTGGAAATAGTCGGCCGCTTCACCGATCCGACGCCAGTCATAAGCGCCGCTGCCCGCCGGTGCGTCGGCGTCCGGCTCAACGGGCACGACAACACCAAGCCGCAAGCCAGCTTGAGCCAGGCCGGCCGCCAACTCCGTGATGAAGCGCGTGAAGCCGGCGCGATGCTCAAAGGACAGACCGCGATAATCGATGAAGACGCCGTCAAAACCGTTGAATTCGGCAAGATCAGTGATGCGAGCGATGTGATCCGCTCGCAGCGGCGGGCCTGAGATGATCGATGTGACGGTGGCGATGTCAAGGGCGCGCGGATCGCTAAAGTTGCGGATCGAGGGCATGAAGAGATAAGCCGCGTCGGCATCCCCGCCGGGCGCCAGGCTGCCGATCAAAGCGCCGCTGCGCGTGGGGCGCAGGCCGGCCGGGCTGAAGATGTCCCCAAGCGCCGCAATCTCCGTGTCGAAATCTTGGCTGACCTCCTGTGAGAGCAAGACAAGCGGCGGAGTCGCGAGAAATTGAAAGCCAGCGAGCGCTTTGGGGGCGAAATCGGCCGCGCCAAGCAATACACCGGCGGCGGCATCCGACGGAATGAAGCGCCAGACGTCCTCATCCCAGCCATAGAGCGCGAGGCGCTCGGCGTTGGCGGCGTTCGGCGGCTTCAGTTCAATCTGCAGGGCCGCGGGTGGCGCGCCGCGGGACTCAATCAGATAAATTGGGCTGACCAACTGCAGGAATTGCGGCAAACCCGCGCGCGCGGCCGCGAGCCAGGCGGGCCGGTCGGGGTCGCTGGCTTTGAATTCGTCGGCAGTCAGGCGCTTGAGCTTGACGGCGAAGTCGGTCGCTGGCTGGTCGGGCGGAAGGCTGAGGCGCAGCTCTCCCTCGAGGGCGATGGTGGGGGCCCCGGCGTTGAGCGGGCTGTACTGGCGGGCGAGCAGGCGTTCGGGCAGGTTGATGGGCGGGAGGAAGAGGCCGATGGCGATGAGGGCGAAGGTGATGAGGAGTGCGCTGCAGGCGACGAGGCAGGAGGCGGCGCGGTGGCGTGGTGGGGGTGGGCGATTGTTGGCTGGGATGGATTGGAATGGGATTAACACAACTACAGATATTTCCGCGCCGCCAGATCGGCCAAGTCGTCGATCAAGTCATCAATCAGGCGAATTCTGGATTCTAAACCGGGATATAGATAGTCATCTATCGAACGCTCAGGAGTATTGACGATATAGATTCCGTCGATATCCGTTTCCAAAACAGCGCGCTGTTTTATCGGGTCGTGATTGTTTCTCAAGATATCATCGCTATTTGGAGTCAAGAGATACACTTTGACATTTCTTGTATGGCTGTAGTCTCGCAACTTTAGTCGCCAATATGCTGTTTGTGTTGCCCGCTCACGAAGTGACGCTTTAATCGAAAGAATAGCTAGAATGCGATTTCTTCTCGGCTGATACACAACTAGATCAACATCAGGATAGTGGTTTCCATATTCGCCAAAGTCGATTTTCAGCTTTTCGCCAATGTCTGACAATCGGAGAATTTCAAGGTCTGTAGCACAGATTTGACGCTTCAGCATAAGTTCAAGAATCTTTTCAAGTCCCTTGCCTTTTACTACGCGCCATGACTGTTCAAAATTCTTCGAATCAAACGGGAAATCTATCTTGTGCTCTTCTCGAGCAATCTTCAATAGCTCCGGAATGAAGTCGAAGCCCTTTTCTCCAAGCCGTGTATAAAGAGGAATAAAATCTTTTGCTCTTAGTGGCATTTTTCAAGCACCAAAATAAACTCGGTCGGATAAGCAAGAGCATCAGCATCGGCAATCTTGGCGAACCTTCCTGTCGCCTTGTCACGAGTTGAAGGCAAATTCTTGGATGGTATTTCGCGCTTGATCACATCTATTAGGTCGAATCCCAACCGCTGCATTTGCTCTACAAATACTTCAGCATTGGTGATTTCAACACCTTTCAAGCTGGTATTGCCAATCACGATGCAAACCTTGCCGTCGATACGAAGCAGGCGATAAAGCTCTGCCCATATTTCGTACATAGATTGAAAGTAGCTAATAACGCTTGAAGCAGTCTTGCCGTTGACGTTTTCTAATCTAGAGCCGATTTTAGCGGCACGAGAACTTCGTGTAAGTGACTCGTATTCTTCAAATTCAGATTCTGTTCGTCGCAGCGCTGATCCAATAAACTTTTCGCGAAATGCCTTGAGATCTTCAAGACCTTCCAGCCACAGCATAGATAGCTGGTGAAGATCTCCGTATTCATAGGAGGTCACATAAGGCGGTGAAGTTACAACCAAGTCTATGGATTCATTCACCAAAGGCAAACGTCTCGAATCTCTACACTCTACATTTGCAGAGAAAGTCCGCCCATTCATCAACTCATGAAATGCCGCGTTGCCTCTTAACATCATACGAATTTGTCGATTGAAGGTACGCATGACATCGGGAATTCTCTTTTTGAAGTCGCGTGTAGGTTTGTTGCTCTTTTGATGCCAAATTGAACAATTCTTTAGAATGTTAGAAAATCCACACAGAAAGAATCGGCGGATGTCCATATCATCAATATCAAGTATCGTCTGCGAAAGTCTCGATAGTTCCAGTTTCTCCTTTTCTCTATACCAGTAATCAATTCGTTCGTTCTGGGGCAATTCGGGAGAACACTTCGAGTAGTCAAGTTGAATCTGCTCAAAGGCTTCGCTCAATGATTCAGGATCAAGATGCCGCACCTTTGCCATTGAAATCATGATTGATATTGGATTTATGTCATAGCCATAGGAATAACGCCGAGTTACTACTGACTCGACCAGCGTTGTTCCGCAGCCACAGAATGGATCAAGAACTGTGTTTCCTTCCTCAGAATATTCCTCAATAAGCCGTCTTGCCAACTGCGGAATAAACTTCGCTGGATATCGGTGATAGCCATGCGTGATGTAGGTTGTGTCAGCCCTTTTTGCTTCGATAAACGCCCAGTCGTGGGATATAGGAACATCTTCAAAGGTGAGTTCAGATGTAACTGCATTTAGAGCCATAGCGCAAATCTCACTCTGTCTATAGTTTGGATTATATCATGCTTAGCGTCTACATAAGCGATTCATTGTTCCAGGTCGTATGCTAGTCTGCTCTCTTGAATTTGGAATCATACTTGCTATAAAGCTTTAGCATTTCTCCATAAAGTTCTATAGCCTCCGCACTATCGGTGCGCAATCCCCACCGATAAAACTCAAAGGCTGATTCTTTCATCATCTCGTAGTAGAATTCAAAGACACCGTCATGGTGTCTTTCCATGAACTCCACAGGTGAAAGTTCTTTACTCACAGCAGACTCCCGGTCGTGCTTCAATCAATTCAATTTTCCTACCCCGCCCCGCCCCGCGCGGATGCCACCGCATTCAGCAAAATCCGCGCGCGGCTCCGCAGCTGCGACTTGCCCCAAGTCCCATCCCCCACCAGCCAGGGCCCCATGCCGCAGGCGACCGCGCCCGCCAGAATGAACGCGCGCGCGTTTTGATCGTTAATGGCGCCGTTGCACATGAAAGTCATGTGTTTGAGCGGGCCGAAAATGGCGCTGAAATAATCGACGCCCAGCGCGCCGATTGGGAAGAGCTTGATGAGCGGGACGCCCATGCCCCAGGCGGCGACCGCTTCCGTGGGCGTGGCGACGCCGGGCCCCATCAAGACGCCATGCGCCATCACGGTCTCCACGACTTCGGGCTGAAAGGCGGGCGAGACGACAAAATCGGCGCCGGCGTCCAGCGCGCGATTGGCCGACTCCAGATCGAGCACGGTGCCCATGCCGACGCAGGCTGCAGCGCCGAACTCGGCTTTGACGGCGCGCATCGCCGCAATCGGTTCCTCCGAGTTCATCATCATCTCGAAGACGTTGATGCCCTCATTCATCAGCACATCGGCGACGCCGAGCGCGACATCAGGCGGAAAGGCGCCGCGCATCCCGGCGACGATCCCGCTGGATTTGATAACGTTCAGCGCACTGTCACTGTCCATCTCTCCACCTTGCTTCAAGCTGCTATAATCAAGACCTTGATGTACGCAAATCATACTGTTTGCATCGCGGTTTGCCAATGAATGATAACTGTGTTTGGCGTGCGGTTTGGCGATGAAGGAAAGAGGGCGCGTGAGAATCCTGGTAGCGGCTGGCGCATTCAAGCAGAGCCTGACAGCGGCGGAAGCCTGCGCCGCCATCACGCGCGGGCTGGACGAGTCGGGCCTGGGCGCGCGCGTTGAACAGCTGCCGATCGCCGATGGCGGCAATGGCACGCTGGATGCCTTCCTGGCGGCGGGTGGCGAGCGAATCACAGTGCAAGCGGCCGACCCGCTGATGCGCCCGGTGGCGGCCGATTACGGCTTGATTGACGGGGGCCGCACGGCGGTCATCGAGATGGCGCTGGCCTCCGGCCTGGAGTTGCTGAAGCCGTCGGAGCTGAATCCCTTGGTCGCGACCACTTTCGGCACGGGACAGCTGATGGCGGATGCGCTGGCGCGCGGCGTCGAGCGCATCATCATCGGCTTGGGCGGCAGCGCGACGGTCGATGGCGGCATGGGATGTCTGAGCGCCCTGGGCTTGAAATTGCGGGACGCGCGCGGAAACGAAATCCCGCCTGGCGGCGGCGGATTGGCTGAACTGGCGGCGCTTGACGCGGACGGCATGGATGTCCGCTGGCGCGATGTGGAGATCCTGATCGCCTCCGATGTGGAGAATCCGACCCTGGGCGAACGGGGCGCGGCGCGTGTTTTCGGGCCGCAGAAAGGCGCCGATCCGGAAACGGTAGAGCTGCTCGAGCGTAATCTGGACCACTGCTTCAGGATCATCTGCGAGCAGCATGGGGTCGACGTAAGGACGGTCAGGGGCGGTGGCGCGGCCGGCGCCTTCGCCGCGGGATTGATGGCATTTCTCAACTGCGAAATCGAGCCCGGCATAGCGCTGGTGCTGGCGCACAATCGCTTTCGCGACCGGCTAGCGGACTGCGCGCTTGTGATCACGGGCGAGGGACAGATTGATGAGCAGACCCTTGAGGGCAAGGGACCGTTGGGGGTTGCGAAGTTGGCGGCGGCCCAGGGCGTGCCCACGATTGCGATCGTCGGCGGCTTGAACATTGATGACCGCGCGCTGTATGAAGCCGGCGTGCAGGCGGCTTTCTCGATTGTCGACAAGCCGATGTCCTTGGAAGAAGCGCTGGCGGATGCGGAGGACCTGACGAGGCGGGCGGCGCTGCGGCTGGGTTATGTGCTGCGGCTGGCGGGCATGGATTAAGCGGGCGCGGCCTTTCCTTCCGCCTACCATCTCGCCGCGCGCTGCCATAAAATGCCATCTAAAGACTGTGTTTTAATTCGTGGAGGTTTTCCGTTTAGCGAACACTGTACAGTTTTCACCACAGAGGACATCGAGAATACACAGAGGGCACAGAGTATACTGTTAACTTAGAAGAGATCTCATGGTGTCGAAAGTTAGTACTGTTGCGGGGAAGAGTTGATATGAACCGACACATAGCGCAGAAAACTATCGCTGAAGCCTCTGAGGTGGAGGTCAGTGTCCTCGCGATCCTCGGTAGTGTATCGAAGTCGGTGGAAATTCATTTTCACCACAAAGGAAAGAAGGACACAAAGAAATTGCATATAGTCTACGTTTCTCGGTGTCCTCGGTGGTAAAGATTTTTTGTTTCCACCGAAAGGGATACACTTCCCGATCCTCTATGTTGCCTCTTTTCCTCTGTGGTGAAAATATGTGTGGTTCTCGGCACAGGGCGATTCTCAACAGATTCCAAAAGGGGGACGGCAATTGAAACGGATCGTCCTCAAGCTGGGCACAAGCGTGCTGACCAAGGGCAGCGCAAACTTGAATCGCCAGCGCATGCTGGAGCTGGCGCAGCAGGTGGCCGCCTTGCACGCGCGGGGATACGAGATCATCGTCGTGTCATCGGGCGCGCAGACGGCCGGCCGCAGCCAACTCGACTTCCCGGACCTGGGCAAGTCGGTGCCGGCGAAACAGATGCTGAGCGCGGTCGGTCAAAGCCACCTCATGCGCATCTACCAAGACCTTTTCGACATATTTGAGATCAGGGCGGCGCAAATCCTGCTCACGCGCGACGACCTCAGTCATCGTCTGCGTTATCTCAACGCGCGCGATACGCTGGACACGCTGATCGAGCAGCGAATCATCCCGATCGTCAACGAGAACGACACCATCGCCACGGAGGAGATTCGGGTCGGCGACAACGACAATCTATCGGCGCTGGTGGCCAGCGTGGTCGATGCCGATTTGCTGATCATCCTCACCGACCAGCCGGGCATCTTCACCGATGATCCGCGCAAGAACCCGGAGGCGGCGCTGATTCAGAATATCGCGCAGGTCTCGGACGAGTTGTTCGCGCTCGCCGGGGGCGCCGGCAGCCAAGTTGGCACCGGCGGCATGGTCACCAAGATTCAGGCGGCTCGCATCGCAAGCCGCAGCGGGATTGAAACGATCATCGCCAGCGGCAGCGAAAAGGATGTCGTCACCCGGCTGGTCGCTGGCGAGCGAATCGGCACGCGCATTGAAGCGGCCAAAGATAGATCGGAGAGCCGCAAGCGCTGGCTATTGACCGACCGTACGCAGGGATCGGTGGTCGTGGACGCGGGCGCGGCCAGTGTGCTGCTGCGCGGTGGCGCCAGCCTGCTGCCGGTCGGCATTCGCGAGGTGCGCGGCGACTTTGAGCGCGGGGCGACGCTGGCGGTGCTGACGCCGGAAGGGCGTGAGATCGCGCATGGCTTGAGCAATTATGAGAGCGCCGACCTGCGCAAGATTTGCGGCGTCAAGTCAAGCAAGATCGTCGATATCCTCGGCTACAGTTATGGCGACGCGGCCCTGCATCGCAATAATTTGGCGCTGCTGTAATCCCGGATCAGTTTCAGATCCACGAGTCGATAGCCTGATATGTTAGAATTACTGCAAGTGAGGTGAGGACAGGATTCGGCTATGGAAGTCAAAAAGCGCCTCTACACTGTGGATGATGTCTTGGAGTTGCAGGGTTGGGACGGTGCGCGGGACAGAAAGTATGAGTTGATCAATGGAGAGCTCATTGAAATGTCGCCAGCTAATCTGTTGCACAACTGGCTCGCCTTTGAGATTGCCGGCGAGATACGAGACTACTTGAAGCAACATGATATCGGGTATGGCGGTGTTGAAGGCGGCTATTCGCCACCGGACGACCGTCAGACGCTGCTTGCGCCCGATGTCGCATTCGTCTCCAAGGAAAGGATGCCCGATCCCATTCCACAAACCTTCGCCGGCTTCATGCCAGACCTCGCGGTCGAGATCGCGTCACCAAGCAACAGCGTACGCGAACTGAATGAGAAAGCGGAATTCTACCTGCGCAACGGCACTGAATTGGTTTGGATTCTGTATCCTGAAAACAGTACCGCCGAAGTCTGCCGCTTGGGAGACGACGGACAAATTGAAACTCAAGCCGTCGGCATTGACGGAAAGCTGGACGGCGAAGACATCTTGCCGGGGTTTGAGCTTGAGTTGCGTCAACTGTTCGGCGGAACAGCCACTTGAATTTCTTGTCATCCATAACTTAGGGATTGCCGCCCATGCTCGTATCATTTCTCCATTAAGCTAGAATTGTTGTAAGTGGGATGAGGACAGGATTCGGCGATGGAAGTCAAAAAGCGCCTCTACACTGTGGATGATGTCTTGGAGTTGCAGGGTTGGGACGGTGCGCGGGACAGAAAGTATGAGTTGATCAATGGAGAGCTCATTGAGATGTCGCCAGCGAACGTTTTGCATGCATGGATTGCTTCTAGATTAGTTACGATCCTGAACAATTTCGCGGAAGAAAAACGCTTGGGGATTACCTTTGTTGAGGCGGGCTTTTATCTGTCTGAAGATCGGCACAACTTATATGCGCCTGATGTCGCATTCGTCTCCAGAGCCAGGATGCCTGACCCGATTCCAGAATCCTTCGCCGGCTTCATGCCAGACCTTGCCGTTGAGATAAAGTCACCAAGCAATACGATGGCTGAACTGCGTCGGAAATCGGCAATCTACCTGGAAAACGGCACTCAATTGGTATGGCTCATCGACCCAATGAAGCGGATCGCTGAAGTCTGCCGCATAGGAAGAGATGGGCGATTCCAAACCCAGACCGTCGAGTCTGGTGGCAAGCTGGACGGCGAAGATCTGCTGCCCGGTTTCGAGCTGCCTTTGCAAGCGCTCTTTCGCACGGCGCAAACTTAGATTGCGCCGTGCGCCTTTCCAACCGTCATGGTGCGAAATCGGCTGCAAAGCCAAGCCCCCGCCAGATAAATCCAATACATGATAAACAGCACCAGATACTCGATTAAGGGAATGCGGATCACCTCATTGACTTGAACGGGCTCGCGCATGACCAGGTAGACATATAGCGCGAGAAGCAGGAAGGAGCTGTAAAAGGCCTGGCGCACCCAGCGATTAAGCCCGAGGCCGTGCATCTGTGTAATCAGAAAAATCGCCGCGAAGCCGAAAAAAAACATGGGCCAGATATCGTTGCCCTGGTTCAGCGCGACTTGAAAAGCGTGGGGCAAAACCAGGATCTCCAGCAGGAATGTCCAGCGCCTGTTCAAGTGAACGCGCGAGAACATCAGCGAGCCTTGCGCCATAATCAGCACCACATGAATGAAGCCGATCAAGTGCCCCCAGGTGGGTATCATCGGATGAAACCAAAATGTGTAGATCACAGCGAAACTGAAGAAGTAGCCATGATACTTGCGCAGACCATCGGTGAAAGCGCGCCGGAAGCCGATCTTCCTGCCGAAGAGCAGGCCTCGCCGCTGGTTTTCCATGCCCAGGATGACAATGAGCATCAGGGCGACGGCGAATTGCGCGGTCCAGCTGGGCAAGTCTTGGGCGATGCCATCGTAAAAGTACATCGTTTGCAAATAATGCAATACGATAAACAGGAAATTGATGCCAATCGCCCAACGGTTTACCGGACGCAGGACGCTGGCGTAGTCGCGTTTGCTGTAGCGATTCTGAGCGTAGGCGATTGTGCCCCAAATCAGCAGCTGATGTATGGCGAAGCCCAGCCAGGCGGTTAGCCGTCCCCAGGCCGTCGGTTCCGCCAACTGCCATTCATAGACGAAGCCGTCTTCGGGATGAGGGATGATCTCGAATTGGCTTAAAACGCCTCCTAGCGCGATGATGGCGGCTGCCAGCAGGACGGAAAAAATGAGGCTCCAGTTTACGATTTGCTCGCCCTTAAGTTGGGGAAAAGTCATGTTGCGGCTCTCCGCTTGCAGAGAAATGTCAAATGTATGTGATGGGCGACCTCGCCATGAGCGATTTTAGACGCATTGTAATCCGTCAAGAATAACTTGGAAATAGCAATCATGATGCGTCAAGAGATTGCCGCGAGATCCAAGCGGATGAGGCGCGCCGGCAGTTGCAATTTACGCCCCCATATAGTACTTCTGTAGCAGGAGGCGGCGAACATAAGGCGGCAAAATAATGGACATAGCGGCTGAAGCAATTGACTTGAAGCAAATGGGCAGGCGGGCGAAGGCAGCCGCGGCCGCCCTGGCCCAGAAAAGCAGTACCGAGAAAAACGAGGCGCTGCTCGCGATTGCCGCTGCGCTGGAAGCGAACAGCTTGAGCATTCTGGAAGCCAACCAGCGCGATCTGCAAGAGGCGGCGGCCAATGGCGTTGATCCCATCTGGATACGCGACCGAATCGACCTGGAAAAGCGCATGCCGGGCATCATCGCCGATGTGCGCAAGGTCGCTGAATTGTCCGATCCGGTCGGCGAAGTCATGCTGGAATCGACCTTGGAAAACGGCTTGCGGCTGATGAAAAGGCGGACGCCGCTGGGCGTGCTGGGCACGATATATGAGTCGCGGCCGAATGTGACGGTGGACGTGGCGACCCTGGCGCTGAAGACGAGCAACGCGGTTATTTTGCGCGGCGGCTCCGATGTGCTCCACAGCAACATGCAGTTGACGCGGGTGATGCAAGATGTGCTGGCGGAGCAAGGCTTCCCGCAGGATGCCATCCAGTACATCAACAGCACCGACCGCCGCTACGTCAGTGAGATGCTGCGCTTATACGAGTATATCGACATGATTATCCCGCGCGGCGGCAACAGCCTGCATACCTTCTGCCGCGAAAACAGCAGCATACCGGTCATCACCGGCGGCATTGGCGTCTGTCATATCTTCGTCGATGAGAGCGCCCAACTGGACAAGGCGCTGCCGGTGCTGGACAATGCCAAGACGCAGCGGCCGGCCGTTTGCAACTCGATGGAGACCCTGCTGGCGCATCGCGCAATCGCCGCTGAATTGCTGCCGCAAGTTGTTGCTGAATTGGGGGCGGCTGGCGTTGAGTTCCACGCTGGCGAGCGCGCTTATCAAATTGTCGGCGCCGATGAACGGGTCCGGCCGGCAACTGACGCCGACTTTGATACGGAGTGGTACAACCTGACGCTGAACCTGAAGGTGGTCGATGATGTGGCTGAGGCGATCGCGCACATCGAGCGTCATGGCACGCAGCACTCTGACAGCATTCTGACGGAGACGGAGGCGCACGCGGAGCGCTTTCTCAACGAGGTCGATTCGGCAGCGGTTTACTGGAACGCCAGCACACGCTTTACCGACGGCAGCGCGCTGGGCATGGGCGCCGAGGTGGCGATCAGCACCCAGAAACTGCATGCGCGCGGACCGATGGCGCTGGAGGAATTAACGACCTACAAGTGGATCGTGAAGGGCAATTATACATCGCGGCCCTAGGCGCCACGCGCTGGAATGGGCTAGTGAACACTTGACAGCGGGCAAAGCGACGCGCGATAATGCTGTCAATCAAATTAGCTGCTTAAAGGCGAAGACGAAGACAGTTTGCATTCGCGCGGAATCGCGCCTGCCGAAACAGGGAGCGAGCGTCCTGGACTGGAAGCGCTCGCGGAGGCAGCTGCAAAATTCACTTCCGAGCCGACGGGTGAAAGGGCCTTAATAAATGCGCCCGAGTAGTTCGCTCCGCGAGTCCGGCGTGACAGGGCAGAATGAGCGCAGCGCCGTACGCGGGCGCTGAAACAGGGTGGTACCGCGGGAACTTTGACGCTCTCGTCCCTAGATGGGCAGAGGGCGTTTTTTGTGGTTGGAGCATCCCGAGAGTGCCGCGGATGCAATTGCGAAGGAGACGAGATGACCGATTCAATCGAGCAGATTCGCCGGGAAGCGCTGGATGCGCTGCGGGAAGTCACAGGGGGGGGAGCCTTGACAGGCTGGCGCAGCCAATACCTGGGGCGGCGTGGCGCGGTGAACAAGCTGTTTGGCGCGATTGGCGGGCTGCCGCCGGAAGAGCGCGCCGCCTTTGGGCAGCGGGTCAATGCTTTGCAGGGCGAGTTGAGCCGGGCATTTGAAGAGCGCGAAACGCTGATTCAAAGTCAGCTAATGGCGCGGGATTTGGAAGAAGGCGAGATCGACATCAGCTTGCCGGCTTATCCGCGGCGTCAAGGCGGCTTGCACCCCTCCACGCGCACGCACCGCGAATTCCAGCGGATTTGGGCCGATATGGGTTTTCAGGTGTATCAAAGCCGCGATGTTGAAGAGGACGAGTTCAACTTCAGCCTGCTCAACTTGCCGCCGCATCATCCGGCGCGGGACATGCAGGACACGTTCTACACGACCGACCCCAGGGTGCTGCTGCGCACGCATACATCGCCGGGGCAGATCCGCGCCATGCGTGAATTGGGCGCCGGCGGCAGCAGGCCCATCCGCGTCATCCTGCCGGGCATGTGCTACCGGCAAGAGCAGGTGACGGCCCGCAGCGAGATTCAATTCACGCAGGTAGAGGGGCTCGCCATCGGGCGCAATATCCGCATGAGCGATCTCAAGGGCACAATAGCCGAATTCGCCAAGCGGATGTACAGCCCTGGGGCCAAGGTCCGCTATCGAGCCTCTTATTTCCCTTTCACCGAGCCGAGCATGGAAGTCGATGTCGAGTGTTTCCTCTGTGACGGCGAAGGCTGCCGCGTCTGCAAATACACCGGTTGGCTGGAGATCGCCGGCAGCGGCATGGTGCATCCGGATGTGCTGCGCAACGGCGGTTATGATCCGAGCCAGTGGAGCGGTTTCGCCTTTGGCATGGGCCCGGAGCGGATCACAATGCTGAAACACGGCATACAGGATATCCGCTACTTCTGGGCGAACGACCTGCGTTTTCTGCGGCAATTCTAGGAAGGGCGAAATCAAAGCGATGGGATTGGCAAGGGGCGGGCGCGCATTCTCCGGCGTCGAAACGCTGCTGAAGCATTGGATCTGTGCCGTTCCGCTGCTTCTCTTCGTCACCGTGATGGCCGCGCCTCAGCTTGACTTGATCGCGCCCGAGGTGGACGAGTTCTACTTCATGAATGACGCTGGAATGATAATTGACGGTCCCTATTCGCCGCTGGATGTAGTGGCCTCGGTCATTCGCAACAGCCCTAATCATACGCCGCTTTACTTCATCCTCTTGAATCTCTGGGGGCATCTCGTCGGTTATGAGATCGCGCTGGCCCGCGCCTTGACCCTGCTCATTGCCTTGCTATCGCTGGCGATGATCTATCGTTTGACGCGGGATTTCAGCACGCCGCTGGCCGGGCTGTTGGCGCTCATCGTCGTCCTCAGCAATGCCTTCTTCAACTTCTATTTCGCCAACGCGCGCATGTATCCCCTGCTGGTTCTGTTGGCGGCGCTGTCGCTTTGGCTGTACTTGCGCATCGTTCACGGGACTAGGGAGGCAAGAACCCGCGATTATGCGGCGCTGACATTTGTCTGTTACCTGTTGGCCAATACCCATATATTCAGCGCTCTGCTATTTCTTGCGGTCGGCGCTTATCACCTGCTGCAAGTCCGCAAGGATCGGCGCTGGCTAAACGCGTCGCTGGCTGTGCTGGTTGCGCTGCTGCTATTCTCGCCCTGGCTGGGCGTGCTGCTAACGAGCGGCCTCGAACGCAACAGCGCGTCCTTCTGGCCGGAGAGCGGCGATCTGGGTCAAGTCCTGGCCGCATTGCAAGCGGTCGCGTTCAATGACAGCGCCATCCTGCTGCTGCTGGCGCTCGCCGGCTTGGTCATGAGCTGGCGCGACCACAGGCCAAGGACGGCGCGTTTTCTGTCCATCGCTCTGTATTTCCTGCTCGCATTCAGCCTGGTGGCGCATTTCAGCGAGGATTTCGGGGCGAGCAAAGTACGGCTGGCGCTGGCTGGTTGGCCTGTGCTCATCGCGCTCATCGCCATTGGACTTGTCAGTTGGATTCGCTGGCGAAAATGGCTGGCGTCCTTTGCGCTGCTGTGGATCCTCGCGGGCCTCAGCTTCCAGCAAACTGCGGATTGGCGCGCCTTGTTCGCCGGGCGCGAGCGGCCCTACGCGCAGCCGGCCTGGCATATCGTCAGCAGGATGGCGCAGCAGTCATTTCCGTCAGCGCCGATTCTCACTTATCAGGTGGACCTCACCGACATCCACTGGCCCGCCTACATCAATTATCCGCAAAGCCGATATTATTTCGCCGATCGCGGCCTTGAGCTCGTCACCTACGAAGATCGAGGAGTTTTCAGAGATTATGTGCTGAGGCAAAGCAATGTGACGCCCTTCCTGCGCGTCTTCTATCAGACCGCCAGAGTCGACGCCGCCGCCTTGGAAGCGCTGGATGCCACCATGCGCCAGGCAAATTACGAGGAATGCGAGCTCAGTGAGTTCGGCATCGACACGGTCCTCGTCCTCTATGCCTGGCCGATATTGGACTGCGGCGATCCCATTGAGCCTGCCGCGGCGGAAAATGAACTGATCAGCTATTTCCTTTACGGCGCTGAAGTCGACAGGGCGGAAGACAAGATTGTGTTCGTCGATCAATGGCGGGCCCGGAAGGCATTCGCGGCGGAATTTTTCAACCTGTCGCATCAATTGATTAGCGCGGAATGGGAAAATGTCGCTCAGCTCGATTTGCCGCTGGTGCATGAAAACAGCTTGCGACAATTCCTCATTGATATCGCTGATGTCCCCGCCGGCAGCTATCGGCTGGTGACGATTCTATATGACAGCCGAACGCTTGAACGTTTCGACTGGATCGACAACCCGGATAACCCGGCATATATGTTGGCGCTGTCTGAACTGGCCATACCCGAGCGCTAGACGGACTGCGGGAAAACACGAGAAAGGATACAAAAACGGATGCTGGTACCCATTTCATGGCTGAGAGATTTCGTAGATATTGATGTGCCGGTCGAGCTCTTGGCCGAGCGCTTGACCGTCGCCGGGCTGGAAGTGGCGCATCTCAAGTACATCGGGCTGCCGCAGCAGTCAGTGCCCGGCGTGCGGATGCCGACTTCGGATCATCTGGTTTGGGATCGTGAAAAGCTGCTGCTGGCGCGCATCGCCGAGGTGAAAGCGCATCCCAACGCCGATCGGCTGGTGCTGGCTATGGTCGATTATGGCGGCGAAGAGCTGGAGCAATGCGTCACGGGCGCGAGCAATCTCTTCGGCTACAAGGACAAAGGCGCGCTCGACCCGCCGATTTGGAGCGCCTTCGCCCGCGAGGGGGCGGAAGTCTGGGACGGGCAAAGCGACAAGCCGAAGCGCATGACGCTCAAGGGCAGGGAGCTGCGGGGCATCTACAACAAAAGCATGGTCTGCTCGGAGAAAGAGTTGGGCATCTCGGATGAACATGAAGGCGTGATCGTGATGGAGCATGAAGGCCGCTATGTCGCCGGGACGCCGCTGGCCGATGTGCTGGGCGATGTGCTGCTGGATATCGAATTCACGCCCAATCTGGCGCGCTGCTTCAGCATGATAGGCGTCGCGCGGGAGGTGGCGGCAATCCTCGACGCCGAGATGAAATATCCGTCTTATGATTTTGTCGCCGAGGGCGCGCCAATTGAGGGGCAGGTCAACATCGACATTCGCGAACCGGCGCTGAACCCGCGTTTCACCCTGACGCTTTTGCGCGACACTGCCGTCAAGGAGTCGCCCTTCTGGCTGCGGCATCGCCTGAAACTGATTGGGCAGCGCCCGCGCAACAATGTCGTCGACGTGACGAATTATCTGACATTTGAATTGGGCCAGCCAATGCACGCCTTCGATTATGACAAGCTGGTCGAGCGGGCCGGCGGCCTTCCGACGATCATCACGCGCCTGCCCCAACCCGGCGAGCAGCTGGAAACGCTGGATGACGCACTGCGGGATTTGGGCGCGGAGACGATCCTGGTGGCGGATACGGCCGGCGCGCTGAGTTTGGGCGGCGTCATCGGCGGTGGCGAAACCGAAATCAGCGCGGCGACGCGCAATGTGCTGCTGGAAGCGGCCGCCTGGAATAATATCAGCATCCGCAAAACAATCCGGGAGCAGCGCGTGCACACGGAAGCCTCGGCGCGCTTCAGCCGGGGCGTTCACCCATCGCAGGCGATACTGGGCTGCCAGCGCGGCATTGAGCTGATGCGGCAATTGGGCGGCGGCGTCATCGCGAGCGGCGTGCTGGATGTCTACCCGCAGGCGCCGGAAACGGTGACGGTGGCGCTGCCGATTGAACGGGTGAGCCGATTGCTGGGCATGGACGTTAGGGTTGAGCAAGCCGCGGCTGTTCTGCGGCGCCTCGAGTTTGACGTCGCGGTCGACGGCGATATCATCCGGGCGACGGCGCCCGATCATCGTCTTGATATCAGTGCCGATCCGGTAGTCGGCCAGCATGACCTGCTGGAAGAAATCGCCCGCATCATCGGTTACGATGAGATCCCCGAGTCCATCATGGCCGACGAGATGCCGCCGCAGCGCGAGAACATCGCCGTCCTCCTAGAAGAGCGCATCCGCGACGCGCTGGTGGGTCAAGGGCTGAACGAAGTCATCAATTATCGGTTCACCAGCCGCGAGAGCGAGGCGCTGCTCGTGCCGACGGGCCTGGCGTCGTCGCTGCCGCAGGCGGACTATGTCGAGATCGCCAACCCGGCCGCCAGCGAGCGCAATGTACTGCGGCATACGTTGATGATCAATATGCTGGAGACGGCGGTCAACAATGCGCGCTTTCAGAAGACGCAGCAGGTTTTTGAGCTCGGCAAGGTGTATTTGGGCACGGGCGATCTGCTGCCGGAGGAGCCGCTGCATCTCGGCATTTTGCTTACCGGCTTGCGCAGCCAGCCCTGGTGGGGCGGCGGGACGGCGGATGAGATGGATTTCTTCGATTTGAAGGGCGTGCTGGAGAGCCTGCTCCACGCGCTGCATATCGACGACTTCAGCTTGGAACGCGGCAGGCACAGCAGCCTTCATCCCGGGTGCTCGGCTGATCTGCTGCTGGCGGGCGAGCGCATCGGCAGCATCGGCGAATTGCACCCAGAGGTGGCGGCGCGCTTCAAGCTGACGGAAGCGAAACTGCTCTGCGGGGAGATCGAGGTTGAGCCATTGATTACTCATCACAGGCGCTTGCACACGATAGAAGCGCTGCCGAGCACCCCGGCGGTTCTCGAGGATATCGCGCTGGTCGTGAACGCGAACACGCCGGCGAGCGAAGTTGAAGCGGTGATCCGGCAGGCGGGCGGGCGGCTGCTGAAAGATGTGCTGCTGTTCGATGTGTATACGGGCGACCAAATTCCACCGGGCAAGAAGAGCCTGGCCTACGCGCTGACCTACCAGGATGAGAGCAAAACCCTGACGGACAAGAACGCCGCCAGGATCCGCAAGAAGATCATCGGCGCGGCGCGGCATCGCCTCAAGGCGGAGTTGCGTTCGCAGTAGGTATGCGGGCGACTCACAGAGGCGCCCCACCATTCTCTGCCTGTGGTAAACCCATACCCCGCCATTGCGATCTGTAGGGGCGAGGCGATGACTCGCCCGACCGCGCGGAGCATTTTTTGAACACAGAGAACGCAGAGGTCACAGAGAGGGCGACTCACAGAGCCGCCCCTACAACCCTAGGTATTTGAGCGGGAAATCAGTAACCCTTGGCGCGATCCAATTGATTGAGCAGCGGACGATTCTCGAGATAGCGGCGCAGATTCTCTTTGAGCACGAGCGCCGCTTTGTCGTGATAATCACGGGTATTGCCGGCGATATGCGGCGTAATGATGACGTTGTCCAGGTTCCAGAGCGGGCTGGAGCTGGGCAGCGGTTCTTCTTCAAAAACATCAAGGGCGGCGCCGGCGATTTGTCCCGATGAGAGCGCGGTGATAAGCGCTTTTTCATCGACGATCGACCCGCGCGAGACATTTACCAGCACCGCCGTTTCTTTCATCGCCTGGAATACATCGTCGTTGATCAAATGCTCGGTTGAGTCCGTCTGCGGCACGGTGACGACCAGATAATCGCAATCTTTTGCCATGGAGGCGACGGTTTCAGAGGGATAGATGCGATCGGGGATTTCGCCGCTGGGGTCGCCGGCGCCTTCGACGGCATAGGCGTTGACTTCGGCGGTATTGCTCAGGTCGCGCTTGGATGCGAGAACGGTCATGCCCATCGCCGCGCAGAGGCGGGCCAGCTCGCGCCCGATGCTGCCGTAGCCGACGATGCCGACGGTCTGCCGCTCCATATCAATCGGCGCGAAAATAGCGCCTGGATCGGCCGGCCACTCGGCGCGGCTTTGCAAGCCCACGGCGACATGCATGTTGTAGTTGAACATCATCATCATCATCAAAGACATTTGCGCCATGTTAGTCGCGTGAATGCCGCTGGTCGAGGTGGCGATGATGTCTTCCGCCTTCACGATTTGAAAGCGGAGCGCGTGATTCATGCCGGCCGAATGCATCTGAATCCAGCGCAGCTTCGGCGCCGCCTCGGGCTCGGGGTAATAATTCACGGTGTAGAGCACTTCAGTCCTGGCGATGACATCAAGCGGGACCTCGGGGAAGTGGCGCTCGATATGCAGGCGCGGCGAGATCTCCCGCAGCTCAGCGATGATGTCATCGGAAAAGTCGATGGCGAGGGTGACGAATATGCGCTCGGGTTCTGCCACAGTTTGCCCCGCTGCTGCTTGCAACCGCTATGAGAATAACAGTTTGAGCGACCGCGGTCAATGCGGGCATGGTCTGGCAGGCCCCGCGTCATTACGATAAGATAGGCGCGGTCAACGCATATTTCGGCCGCACATATAGCCGCTGGCATTTGGGCAATGGCTCACACACAATACAGACTCCGCCAGAGCTCAAATCTGTAAGGCTTGTCCGGTACTGCATTTCTTACGCAACAACAACTGAAATTACACCAAAA
>JAPPEU010000037.1 GCA_028875245.1 Chloroflexota bacterium | reverse complement strand
GCTGCTGCTTTGGGGCATCAACGGCTTCGCGCAATCGGCGGGCTGGCCGCCGATGGTTCGCATCCTGGTTGAGCGCCTTGATCCCAGTCAAGTCAAGCGCATATCAACCATCATTCCCTTCAGTTATGTAATTGGCACCGTGGTCACCTGGACGCTGATCGGCGCTGTGGCGACGGGCGAGGGCTGGCGCGCGGCCTTTTGGCTGCCGGCTGTGGTTCTATTGCTGACGGCGGCGCTCTGGTGGAAGGGGGGCATCGACGCGCCCAAGGCAAAGTCGAGCGGCATCCGCAGCTCTGCCATCATCGCCGAAGCGCGGGGCGTCGCCTTCGCGCTCCTGGTTTCGGCATTGGCCGGCTTCGTCCGCAATGGCTCGCTTATCTGGCTGCCGACTTACATCCTGGACAGCGACCTGGTCGGCGACAACCTGGTCGGCGCCGTCGCGGCGGTCACGCAATTGGTGGCGATCCCCGGCCTCATGCTGGCGCATCGCCGCGTTGTGTTCACGAACCAGGTGTTAACGACGGCTGTGCTCATGCTTGGGGCGGCCGGGCTCGCATTTCTTCTGTTAACATTGACAGTCGAGTTGCTGTCACTGGTGGTCTTGTGCCTTGCGATGCTGCTGCTGGGCGGGGCTTTTGGCTTGGTGACCTCGTCATTGCCCATTGTTCTGGCGGGGCCGGGCCGCGCTTCATCAATCGCCGGCACACTCAATATGATGGCGACATTCGGCGGCGGCATGGCCGGTTTCAGCATGGGCGGCCTGGTGGAGTCGAGCGGATGGGGCGCCGTCTTCGGCTTGTGGGGCGCCCTGCTATTGATGGCATCGCTCCTAGTCTGGCGTCACCGACACGCGGAAGACAAATGGAGCGACCGCGGAACGGAGAATTTGTAGGGCGACTTGATGTGCCGCCCGCCCGAAATACATTGCGTCCCGCCGTGTCCATAGCTCCCCTCCCTGACCGTGCTGAGGACAGGTTTGAAACATATTTGCTGTGGCACGGGTCAGCCGCGGTCTGACCCCTGGCATGTGGATTAAACGTTGTAGGGGCGAGACGGCGGCTCGCTCGAAAATGTATAAAATGGGCATGCGAATCTTGCACAATAGCCAAATCGCGAGGCGCCCTTGAGATCAGCCCTCACAAAGCAGCAGCACATGATGATCGGCACCCTGTTGATCACTTACGCGCTCTACTATCTCGGGCGGGTGAACATCAGCGTCGTCCTGCCGAGCATCGCGCTGGACCTGGGCGTCAGCCGCGCTGAAGCCGGCGCATTGGGCACGGTTTTCTTCTGGGTTTACGGCATCTTTCATTTCATCAGCGGCGAGATCGGCAGCCATGTCAGCCCCTTTCGTTTGGTCAGCCTGGGCGTGCTGGCGACCGCCATCATCAACCTGATCTTCGCCTTTCAATCGTCGCTCATCGTCATGCTGCTGCTCTGGGGGCTGAACGGCGTCGCGCAGTCCGGCGGCTGGTCGCCCATGTTCCGCATCCTGGCCGAGCGCCTCGACCGGGGGCATATCAAAGCCGTGTCAACGGTCATGCCCTTCAGCTATGTCATCGGGACGGCCATCACCTGGACGCTGATCGGGGCGGTCGCGATTGGCGAGAACTGGCGCGTTGCATTCTGGCTGCCCGGGCTGATGCTGCTTCTGGTTTTCGCCTTCTGGCGGCTGGCGGGCATCGACGCGCCAAAGACGGTTTCCAGCGGGATTCGCCTATCGGCCATGATCGCGGAAGCGCGCGGCATCGCCTCGATTATGCTGGCCGCGGCCATGGGCGGCTACGTATTCAATGGCGCGCTCATCTGGCTGCCGACCTATATTCTCGACACAGAATTGATCGCGCCGGGCATGGTGGGCGCGGTCGCCGCATTGACGCAGGCGCTGGCGATACTGGGGCTTTTGCTGGCGCGCTTTTGGGTGGTGCGCGGCAATCAAGTCTTCGTTACCGCCGTGCTGATGTTCGCGGCCGCCGGCTGCGCCTTTCTGCTGATGACGGTCACATCCGGAACCCTCGCCATCTTCGTGGTCGCTTTTGCCCTGATGATGCTGAATGGCGCTTTCGGCTTGACGGTGAGCTCGATGCCGCTGCTGCTGGCGCCGGCGGGGCGCGCCTCGTCAACAACCGGCAGCGTCAATATGATGTCCACTTTTTTTGGCGGCATGGCCGGTTTCAGCATCGGCGGCCTGGTGGAGATCAGCGGCTGGAGCGTCGTCTTCGCGTTCTGGGGCGCACTCCTGCTGCTGGCCTCGATTTTGATCTGGCGCCGCCGGCACGAAGAAGACGGACGGGACGGCACACAAGAATGAGTCCGCCACCAGCCCGAAGAATGTTATAATGGCTGGCTACAATTTCGAAAGTGTAGGGGCGAGCCATTGGGTCGCCCGAAATCCAAGAGCGGCAACACCTCGATGAGCACATTAGCCCCCCTGAGCGGCGTCAAAGTGGTGGACCAGACGCAAGCGCTGGCTGGCCCCTACACGACGATGATGCTGGGCGACCTCGGCGCGGATGTCATCAAGATCGAGCGCCCCGGCGTCGGCGACAATTCGCGGCAGTGGGCGCCGCCATACATCGGCGACCAGAGCTGCTATTACCTGGCGGTCAACCGCAACAAGCGCGGCATCGCCCTCGATATTCGCGCCGACCGCGGGCGCGAGTTCATGCACAAGTTAGTGACCGATGCGGATGTCTTCCTCACAAATCTGCGAACGACCGAAGCGCTGCAGCGCTATGGCATCGACTATGAGACGCTCCGCGCCCTCAATCCGGGTCTCGTTTACGCCTCGATCAGCGGCTACGGGCGGCGCGGCCCGCGGGCGGGGCAGCCGGGTTATGATTTGGTCTCGCAGGCGGAGTCTGGCACAGTGGCGCTGACGGGCGAGGTCGATGGCGCGCCGATGCGCTTCCCCACACCCATCGCCGATATGACCTGCGGCTTGTTCGCCGTGATCGGGATTCTGGCCGCCCTGCGAAATCGCGACCGAAGCGGCGTCGGGCAGTTCATCGACATGTCCCTGCAGGAGGGGCAGATGACCTGGCTGGCGAATCTGGCCGCGGAATACTTCGCCGAGGGCAGCGATCCGCCGCGGCGGGGCAATCGACACCCGCAGGTCGTGCCTTACGAAGCGGTGCAAGCGGCGGATGGCGACTGGTTCATGCTCGGCGTCGCCTCGGACAATGTATGGGGCGCTTTCTGCCGGCAGGTCCAGCGACCCGACCTGGCGGCTGACCCGCGCTTCCGGACGAATGCCGAGCGCATCGCCAATTATGACGCGCTCCTGCCCATCGTGCGGGAGATCATCCGCGGCAAAGCCTGCCACCTTTGGCTGACCGAGCTGCGCGCCGCCGGCGTTCCCTGCGGGCGCATCAACACCGTGGCCGAAGCGCTGGGCGACCCGCACGTGATCGAGCGCGGTTTCATCGTCGAGCTGGAGCACCCGGCGCTGGGCCTGGTCAAATCGCTGGCGACGCCGATCCACATGGCCGAGTCGCCGCTGGTTTATCACCGGCATCCGCCACGCCTCGGTGAGCATAGCGATGAGGTGGCGGCCGAGATCGGCTACAGCGCGGACGCGATCGCGCGGCTGCGGAAGGACGGCATCCTGGCATGAAGCGCAAACCGTAGGGGCGAGACGGTGGCTCGCCTGCCGAATCCTAACCATGTAGGGGCGAAACCAGGGTCGCCCGCCGAAGCGCAAACCGTAGGGGCGAGACGGTGGCTCGCCCGTCGATAAATGAACAGGACCAACAATGACCGCACGTCCACACAAACTGATTAACGAGCCAGACAATATCGTCGATGAAATGCTGGCGGGCTTCTGCGCCGCCCATAACGATATCGTCCGCCTGGAGGGCGACCGTCTCATCCTGCGCGCCCAGCCCAAAGCGGCCGGCAAAGTCGGCTTGGTCATGGGTGGCGGCAGCGGTCACGAACCGGCCATGCTCGGTTGGGTCGGGCGCGGGCTGCTTGATGTAAACATCGTCGGTGAAATCTTCACCGCGCCGGGACCCGAGCGCATACTGGCCGGCATCCGCGCCGCCGATCGCGGAGCGGGCGCGCTGCTCTGCGTCTCGCATCACGAAGGCGACCGACTCAATGCCGAGCTCGCGCTCGAATTCTGTGAATTGGAAGGCATCAACAACGTCGATATGGTCATCCTCTACGATGATATCTCCAGCGCGCCGAAGGGACGTGAAAACGAGCGCCGCGGCACGGCTGGCTTGTTCTTCGTCTGGAAGATGCTGGGCGCGTTCTGCGAAGGCGATGCCGACCTGGCCGCCGCCAAAGCGCTGGCGGAGAAAGTCCGCGACAATACGCGCAGCCTGGCCATGTCCCTGAGCTCCTGCGCCAGCCCGGTTTCGGGCGAGATCATGTTCGAGATGGCCGCGGGCGACATGGAGATCGGTATGGGGCTGCACGGCGAGATCGGACGCGGGCGGCAAAAGGCGCTTTCTGCCGACGCGACCATCGATCTGATGCTGCCCCCGATCCTCGACGACCTGCCCTTCCGCGCCGGCGATGAGACGCTCGTCCTGCTCAATAACAGCGGCAGCTTGACCTTGATGGAGCTTTTCATCCTTTACCGGCGGGTCGCCTTCAAACTTCGAGAAGCTGGCATTCGCGTTTACAAATCATGGATCGGTCCCTACGCCACCACGCTGGAGACGGCCGGTTTCGCCCTTTCGCTCTGCCGCGTCGACGGTCAACTGAAGGCGCTATGGGACGCGCCTGCAAACGGCGCCTACATGAAACAGCTATGATGACGGTCGAAGCGACGCAGCTCGCAGCGATGATGGAGGCGATTGCGCGCCGCGTCTCAAGCAAGCGCGCGCTCTTGAACCGGCTGGACGCGGCCCTGGGAGATGGCGACCACGGGACCAACGTCAGCGCCGCCTTCGCCGCGGCCCTGGAGGAAATCGCCGCGCTCGATCAGCCCAGCCCGAGCGACCTGTGGTTGACGGCGGCCAAAGCCATGATGAACCGCATGGGCGGCGCGTCCGGCGCCCTCTTTGGCACGCTGTTCTTCAAAGGCGTCGCGCCCCTGCGCGGAAAAGACCGCCTGAACAAGAGCGATTTGGAAGCGGCTTTGCAAGCTGGATTGCTGGGCGTGAAGGACCGCGGCCAGGCTGAAGTCGGCGACAAGACAATGGTCGATGCGCTGGAGCCGGCGGTCATCGCCTTTGCAAGCGCGGAGGATTTTGCGGCTGGCTGGGGCCGCGCCGCGGCAGCCGCGCGCCGAGGCGCCGTGTCAACAAAAGCGCTGGTTGCGCGGCAAGGCCGGGCGAAATATCTCGGCGAGCGCGCCAGCGGACACTGTGACCCGGGCGCGACAACCGTCGCCCTCATCTTTGAAGCGATTGACGATTGGTGGAAAGAGGCGCGAAACCTATCCTCGCACAAGTTGTAGGGGCGTCTCGCCGAGATGCCCGTCGAGCAAGATTCAAAATACAAGCGGGCATTTCAGCGAAACGCCCCGGCCATTTGAGTTGGCGGCCGAGGCAATAACCTGCAAATCGCGCGCAATTATGTATAATAGGCGAATTGTGGCTTCTTCGCGGGGCGCGCCCGCATAAACGCAGCAGGGAAGGATGCCGGCATGGCAGAAGGCATGGCAGCCGACAAGACAAAACGTCAGACCCTGGTCGATGCGCGTTTTGTGGAATTCTTGACCAAGAGTTGGTCTTATCTTTTCTTGCTGGGCCTGGTGGTATTCTTTTCTCTGACCGGCACCGGTTTCTTCTCCGTTCGCAATTTCTCGTCCATCCTGACCACCAGCACCTTGATCATGCTGATGTCGATCGGGCAGACCTATGTCGTCATCACCGCCGGCATCGATTTGTCCATCGGCTGGACGGTCGGGCTGTCTTCAGTCACGACCGCCCGCGTCATGCGCGATCTGGCGGATAGCGGCGCGGATGTCGAATTCGCCATGCTGGCGGGGGTCTTGGGTGGCCTGGCGGTCGCCCTGATCCCGGGCCTGGTCAACGGCGTGCTGGTGGCCAGGATCAAGGTGCCCCCATTCATCGCCACGCTCGGCATGTTCGGCATTGTGCGCGGCGTCGCCTTCTTGCTCACCGATGGTCAGCAGGTGGTGCGCGGGCTTTCGGCCGAATTGCGCGAGGCGCTGCGCACCATCGGCAATGGCAGCCTGCTCTTCTATATCCCCGATCGCGGCTTTGAGTGGTTCTCGCTGCCGCCCGATCTGCCGCCACAGCAACTCCGCTTTGTATCGCAGCTGCTGCCTTATCCGGTGCTGATCACGGCGCTGGTGGTGGTCGTATTCGCCTTCATCCTGGCGCGCAGCAAATTTGGCCGCCATACCTATGTCATCGGCGGCAGCGAGGAAGCGGCGCGGCGCTCCGGCATCAATGTCGACCGCCACTTGATCATCATCTACGTGATATGCGGCTTCACGGCGGGGATCGCCGGCGTTTTGCATCTCTTCCGCTTTACAGCCGGCGCGCCGCAAGCGGGCGAAGCCGCCCTCCTGTCTTCGGTGGCCGCGGTCGTCATCGGCGGGACGAACCTCTTCGGCGGCGAAGGCGATATCATGGGCGCGGTCGTCGGCTCGCTGATCATCGCCGTCTTGCAGACCGGTCTCGTGATTTTGAACATCGACTCCATCTGGCAGTTCATCGTGGTCGGCGTCGTCATCATAATCGCCGTGCTGGTCAATCAGCTGCAAACGGCGCTGGAAAGGCTGCAGAGCAATGTTTAGGTCTACCCCTCCCCCCAGCCCCCTCCCCATTGCAATGAAGAGGGGGAGCGCAGCTAAAGCGAACGGTTCCTTGCGCCGATACCTATACGCGGCCCAGGTTTCTCATGTACTAGCGGAGTCGCCGTCATTACGGCAAGTCTCCCCCTATTTCAATGGGGGGAGATTTAGAGGGGGGTTGGCAGGGCCGCTGGAAAGGCTGCAGAGCAATGTCTGAGGCCATCCTCACCGCCACCGGCGTGAGCAAACATTTCGGCGGCTTGACCGCGGTTGACAATGTCGATTTCGCGGTGAGACCGGGCGAGGTCGTCGCCCTGCTCGGTGACAATGGCGCCGGCAAATCGACGCTGATCAAGTGCATCTCCGGCGTGTACCGCCCCGAGAGCGGCCGTGTCATCTTCAACGATGTCGATATCACGCATCATGCCCCGGCCGATATTCGCAGCCGCGGCATCGAGACCATCTACCAGGACCTGGCATTGGCGGAGAACCTCGATGTCGGCGCCAACGTCTTCCTGGGCAAGGAAGTCACGCGGCGGCTGTTCGGCCTGCTGCCGGTCACCGATGACAACTACATGCGGCAGGAGGCGGCCGGCGCGCTGGATGAACTGGATATTCATATTCCGTCGCTGACGCAGAAGCTGGTCAACCTCTCCGGCGGCCAGCGGCAGGCGGTCGCCATCGCTCGCGCCATGTACTGGAATGCCAAGCTGGTGATCATGGATGAGCCGACCGCCGCTTTGGGCGTGCCCGAGCAGCGCAAGGTGCTCGCTCTGATTCGTTCATTGCGCGAGGGGAATATCCCCGTCATCCTCATCAGCCATACGATGCACGATGTCATGGCGGTGGCGGATCGCATGGTGATCATGCGCCGCGGCCGCGTGGTCGCCAATCTTCCGCGCGCCGACGCCACCGAAGAGCTGATCGTCCGGCACATCGTCGGCAGCGCGGACAGTGGCGAAAACGCTGTGATGATTTGAGGCCGCGCGCCGATGAAGTTTGATTGCGCGCCGCTGCGGGCCTCTCGCCGAGACGCCCGAATGCAGGCCAACGAGTGAATTTGCCGCCAAAGGATACCCATGCCCGTTCAACTCACACCCGGCCGCTACCGTGGCTTAAAAGCAAGCAGCCTGGCCGAGGCCGATGTCTTCGGCATCGTCGCTTTTGACCAGCGCGGCAGTTACCGCAAGATGATGCCGCCCGGCGCCAGCTACGAAACGCTGGTTCAGGTGAAATGCGATATCATCAAGGCCTTGTCCCAAGACGCCAGCGCCGTCCTCACCGATCCCGCTTATGGCTTGAGCGCGGCCATGGGAATGAACGCGACGTCGGGCCTGCTCCTGGCGCTGGAGAAAAGCGGCTACAGTGGCGATTCGAGCTATCGAGTGACCGAGCTCATCCCGAGCTGGACGCCGGCGAAGATTCGCAAAGCCGGGGCGAGCGCGGTCAAGTTCATGGTCTATTACCATCCCGATAGCGGCGCGCTGGCGGAAGAGCTGGAAGCGCTGGTCGGCCGCGTCGTCGCTGAATGCCATCAGTGGGATCTGCCCGTATTCCTGGAGCCGATGTCATACAGTCTGGATCCCGCTGCGCCCAAAGACAGCGAAGCCTTCGCCGCCGAGCGCGCGGCCGTCGTTATCGAGACCGCTCGCCGCTTGTCGCGCAGTGGCGCTGACGTGCTGAAAATGGAGTTCCCGCTCGATATCAAATTCAACCAGAATCGGACGGCATGGCAGCGGGCTTGTGAAGCGCTTAGCGCGGCCTCCGCCGTTCCCTGGGTATTATTGAGCGCGGGCGTCGACTTTGAGCAGTTCAAGCCACAGGCGCAGGTCGCCTGCGAGCGCGGCGCCAGCGGCTTCCTCGCTGGGCGCGCCATCTGGAAAGAAGCGGCCGCCATGTCTCCGGCTGAACGGGCCGCCTTCCTGGAGGCGACGGCGCGTCCTCGCCTGCGTCAATTGTTGGATATCGCCGCATCGGCAGCGCGCCCCTGGACGGACTTCTACCGCCCGCCGGCAGCCAGCGAGATCTGGTACGAAACCTACGATTGACGCGCCCGTTTCGAGACAGAGCCATCCCAATCTTGCAGCTGTCCCGCGCCCAATCACGCTCCCGCTGACTTTGAGCGCCCGGCAAAAGCCGACGCCGCTAGAGATGTGATACGCCTGTTTGACATTTGCCTCTGATTTGCGATAAGCTACATTGCATGATGGCTCGCGCCGGCATGATTCAGTTCGATTATGACACCATCGCCCGGACAAGCTTGGGAGAATGCGCATGGCTACGAGAAATTCCAGGCTGAGGTCGACAGCGCCTTCCCGCCGCGACATGCTCAAAATCTTCGCCGCCGGCATGAGCGGCGCGGTCGGCACAATTGCGCTCGATGGCGCGCCACGGTTGAATGCTGCCCGCGCGAGCGACGGCGCCCTGCGCATCGCCTGGCTGACGCCGGCCCAACTGGACCCGCGCTCCGTCTCCGGCATGAGCGAGATCGCCATCTTGAACGCGCTCTACGACTACCTCTTCGAAACCGACGCGTCGTCGAACCTGGTTCCAACCCTGGCCTCGTCCTGGGAGCGGAGCGCTGACGGCGCGCAATACACGCTTCATCTGGTCGAGCATGCCCGCTTCCACGACGGCAGTCCTTTCAGCGCGCGCGATGTCGTCTGGTCGATTCAATGGCAGCTTGAGGCCGGCGGCACCATCGCCGATGTACTGGCGGCGGTCCAATCCATCGAAGCGGCGGGCGAGCACAGCGTCGTCTTCCAGCTTGACGCGCCCGACCCCGACTTCCTCTATCGCCTCAGCGAGTACAAGATCGTCATGCTCAAAGCGGGCGCGGAGAATACGGGCGAAGTCTTCAACGGCACCGGTCCCTTCATCATGCAAGACTTGATCGCCGGCGACCGGGCGATCATGCGCGCCAACGAGCATTATTGGCGAGGCGCGCCCACGATCGACCGCCTCGAATTTTTATTCTTCGACGATCAGCAGGCGGCGATTGCGGCGGTCCAGGGTGGGACGGCTGATGGCATCCTCCGGCTCGACAATTTCAGCTTCCTCAACTTCAGCGGGGATTTCCGCTTCAACACGCTCGATATTCCCACCAACGCGCATCACATGACGCGGATACGGGCGGACAGGCCGCCGGGGGATGACATCCGCGTCCGCCAAGCCTTCAAACTGGCGACCGACCGCCGCGCCGTTTGGGAGCGCGTGCAGCTTGGCTTTGGCGCAATCGGGAAAGACTCGCCCATCGGGCCCTCGTTCGCGCATTATTTCCTTGATGATGCCGAGCCGCCGCCGCGCGATCCAGCCGCCGCCGCCGCTCTGCTGGCCGAGGCCGGTTATCCCGCCGGGCTGGACATGATCCTGCATGTGCCCAACAGCGGTGTCATGCCCGATTTCGCCCAGGCGATGGCCGCGCAATGGGAGGAGGCCGGCATCCGCGTGGAGATCGAGCTGGAGGAAGAGAACAATTATTGGGTCCAGAAATGGCTGGATGTCGACCTGGGCGTCACCTGGTGGGGCGACCGGGTCGTGCCGCAAATATATCTCGACCTCGCCTACCGCTCCAACGCGACCTGGAATGAATCGCACTGGCAGGATGAGCGGCTTGACGAATTGATCGATTTCACGCGTTCCGCCCTCGACGAGGAGGCGCGCGCCGCCGCCTACAAAGAGATTCAGCGGCTCTTTCTTGAAGAAGGGCCTATCATTGTGCCTTATTTTTATGCGTCGTTCATGGTGATGGCCAGCCACGTCTCCGGCGTGGTCCTGCATCCCTTCTCCGGCCGCACCCACTTTCACAGCGCTGTCCTGAGCTGACTGGCGCGTCGTGTTGGCAGCAGCGTATTCTCTTCGGCTGGAACAAGGATTATCCACCACCGATTACACGTAGAGTAGACAGAGGGCACAGGGGAGGGCGAGACAAGTCTCGCCCCTACAAGGCTTGTCCGATAAACCCGGATTCGTTGCCCGATTTAGTCTACCGCCATCGATTCCACCGATTCATCGCGGTTGGATTCTGCATAGATCTCGCCATTAGATATGATTGCGCTATAGATGTCCCAAATCCGGGTATCTTTGCTCCCCTCCTTGATGCTTCGGGGAGGGGCCGGGGGTGGGGTAGACCGAAGAAGGGGCAAACACATTGAATTGCCGGACAAGCCCCGACAGAGTTCGATATGGACGGAACTGACTTGGCCAACTGAGTTTCCACCGACTTCAACACCAGACGCGCAATTTTCCCGCTGAACATATCAGCGGCAAACGTTATAATCACCCCCGTACGCGTTTAGACGGTGCTAGGGAAAATCAATGCTTGGCAGACTGATTGGCAACGCCGGAGCGGTCAGCAGCGACGGCATCAAGCGGGACTTCGGCCGGCTCCTCGCTGACGATGAAAAAGTCTACGCCGGTTTCAAAGTGATACGCGACACCTGGATCTTTACCGATCGCCGTCTGATCCTGGTCGATGTGCAAGGCATGACCGGGCGCAAGAAAGAATACCTGTCGATTCCCTACAGCAAAATCACCATGTACAGCGTGGAGACGACGGGGACCTTCGACCTGGATGCCGAATTGAAGCTCTGGATCGGCAGCAACACGCAGCCGATTGAAAAGAAGTTCAACAAGAGCGTTGATGTTTATGCCGTACAAGGTTTATTGACTCAGTTGGTGAATTGAGGGGAGACGAAGAAACATGGATTTAGGACTCAAGGATAAAGTCGCCTTGGTCGCTGCCTCAAGCAAGGGCTTGGGATATGGGGTGGCCAAGGCGCTCGCCGCCAATGGCGCCCGGGTATCGCTCTGCAGCCGCAGCGCCGAGGATGTGGCCGCCGCCGCCGAAACCATCGCCGCCGATTATGGCGTTGAAACGCTAGCCACGGCTTGTGATGTGCGCGCCGCCGCCGATATTCAAGCCTGGGTGGATAAGACTGCCGCCGCCTGGGGCGCGATTGACTGCCTGCTGGTCAACGCTGGCGGGCCGCCGGCCAAGACCATCATGGAAGTCAGCGAAGCCGATTTCCAGGCCGCCTTCGAGTTGACCCTGCTCAGCAGCTTCCGCATGATCCGCCAGACGATCCCGCACATGAAGGACGGCGGCTCAATACTGACGGTCACCTCGGGTTCGATCAAGGAGCCCATCCCGCGCCTGGGCTTGTCGACGATCATGCGCGCCGGCGTGGCCGGCATGGTCAAGACCCTGGCCGATGAGCTGGCCGGCGATGGCATCCGCCTCAACAACCTGATCCCCGGGCGCATCGACACCGACCGCGTGGCCCAGCTTGACGCCGTCACCTCGGAGAAAACGGGGCTCAGCATGGACGAAGTGAAGGCGCGCGCCATCGCCGGTATCCCGCTGGGGCGCTATGGCACGATCGACGACTTCGGCGCGGCCGGCGCTTTCCTGCTTTCGCCGGCGGCAAGTTATATCACGGGCGCGACCCTGCGCGTCGATGGCGGGGCGATGAGGTCGATTTGAGCTTGGCGAACTGGTGACAATTCGCCTTTACCCCGGCCGGGGTGAAGCCTGTGGGTTTGTAGGGCACATCCAGATGAGCGATGATAGCCGCAAGCATCTGGCTGTTTTCCGCAACCGCCTGGCGCAACAGCAGGATTTCATTGCGGTTGGCCTCGATCGCCACCCGGTTCGCCTCGATCGCCACCCGGTTCGCCTCGATCGCCACCCGGTTCGCCTCAATCGCGTGCCGGTTGGCCAGCACCTCTTCCCCAAGCCGTTCGTAAAGCTCGCCAAGTCCGTTAAGATTGTCAAAGACCTTGTCCTGGGCGCGGCGGACGGTCTGATATTCGCCTTCAATTCGTTCCAGCCGAATGTCATCCGAAAGCATCGCTGGCTCTCTCCCTGTACGTTTTGCGCCTTTCTGCTAGTTTATCATAAGGATCCAAGCCAAGCCAAGCAACGCGGGCGTCTCGCCGGAGAGTGTTGAAAAACTGAATCGACATATAATGACATTGTATGTCAATCACAGTTGAGAAGACGCCGCAAAGAGCAGGCCAGCGCCGGGTTTGTCAAAGAAATGCATGCCTGCGCGCGCATCGAAAGTACGATAGGGGAACTGACGCGAAGACATGGTTTGCGGCAAAGCCGTTATCGCGGGCAAAACAAAGTCGAATTGCAGGCGGCATTCACGGCCGCGGTCAATCTGAAGCGCTTGGCGCGGCATCTAGCCCAAGAGATAGATTCTCTTGCTGTCCGCTTCCTGGCAACTAACTTCATTTAAGGCTGTTTTTCAACAGACACTGGCGAAACGCCCGTACATGAATTCTGAGACATGGGGATAAGCGTATGGCGGCATACGATGATCTGGCGGCGCGCATCGGCGAATATCACGATCTGCTTTGCGCGCTGAATACGTTGAAATGGGATATGCGCACGATGATGCCCGCCCGCGGCGCTGCCAGCAGAGGCAGGCAACTGGCGACGCTCACCGCGCAGGCCAAGTCGATCTTCGTCAGCGAAAAAACCGCCCGCCTCCTGGACGCCGCCGAAGCGGAAGTCGCTGGCGAGGACGCAGACTCCTACCGGGTCCGCGCTGTAAGGCAGGTCCGCGACGCTTACGAAATCCACCGGCGCATACCATCGGAATTGGTCGCGCGAATGGCGGCGCTCGGCGCGCAATCGGAAGCGGCTTGGGCGAGGGCCAAAGACGACGATGACTTCGCCGGCTTCAAGCCCTGGCTGAAGCGGATGCTCGCGCTGAATATTGAGTTGGCCGAGGCCATCGGTTACAGTGACCATCCCTTCGACGCGTTGATCCGGCAGTTTGAACCGGGCATGACTTCCGCCCGGCTCGGGCGGATTTTCGCCGAATTGAAAGCGGGCATCCTCCCCCTGCTCCAGCGGATCGCCGCGGTTGATGCGCCGCTGCCGCTCAACCTGTGGGAAGCCGAATACGACCTCGCCGCGCAGAAAGGCCTTTGCCTGGAGCTGACGGCTTTGATCGGATTTGACTACGAGCGCGGGCGGCTGGACACCGCGCCGCACCCTTTCGAGATTTCTTTCACGCGCGACGATGTGCGCATCACCACGCGCTATGACGCCAATTACCTGCCGATGTCGCTTTTCGCGGCGCTACATGAGGCGGGTCATGGTCTTTATGAGCAGAACATCGCGCCGGAATTGACGCGCACTGCGCTGACGGCCGATTTCATCGGGCAGTACGCGGTCGGCGGCGCCAGCTTCGGCGCGCACGAATTCTCTTCGCGCCTGTGGGAAAACCAGATCGGGCGCAGCCGCGACTTCTGGCGTCTGCATTTCAGCCGCCTGCAGGAAGCCTTCCCGGCCCAGTTGGCGGCGGCCGATGCCGAGCTCTTTTATCGCGCGGTCAATCGCGTCCGCCCCAGCCTGATCCGGGTAGAAGCGGACGAAGTTACGTATAACCTGCACATTATGCTGCGGGCAGAGATCGAAATGGCGCTTTTGGAAGGCGCGATCGCGGTCGATGATCTGCCCGAAATCTGGAACGCCAAGATGGAGGCATATCTCGGGCTGACCCCGCCGGACGATCGGCGCGGCGTTTTACAGGATGTGCATTGGTCTTTTGGCGGTTTCGGCAACTTCCCCTGCTATACCATCGGCAACATCATGGCGGCGCAGGTGCTGGCGGCCGCCCGGGCGCAGATGCCCGCTTTGGCGGCGACGCTGGCGGCGGGCGATTATCAGACGTTGCTGAATTGGCTGAGCGAGCATATCTATCGGCATGGCCACGCCTACAGCACCGACGAACTGCTGAGGCGCATCTCGGGCGAAGGGCTGAATACAGCGCCCTTGCTGGATTATCTCGAGGAGAAGTACAGTGACCTCTATGGACTGAACTAATCAGAAAAGGACAGGTCGCATGACCGAGAGCCCCGTGTACAAAGACCCCGCCCGCTCCATCGACCAGCGCGTTGACGACCTGCTGGCGCGCATGACCCTCGAAGAAAAAGCGGGCCTGATGTTTCAGACGATGGTGATGATCAGCCCCGATGGCAGCTTCGACGCTGAAAGCCGAAATCCGTTTTTCGGGATGTCGATCCGCGACCTGCTGGACAAGGGCTTGGCGCATTTCAATCTGGTTGGCTCGGTGCCGCCGGTCGAAACCGCCGAGTGGCTGAACCAGCTGCAGGGGCTGGCGGCTCAGTCGCGCCTGGGCATTCCCATCACCATGTCCAGCGACCCGCGCCACAGCCTCAACGAGCAGATGGGCGCCATGATGAGCACGCCCGGCTTCTCGCAATGGCCCGAGACGACCGGCCTGGCGGCCATCGGCGACCCGGAATTGGTGCGGGAATTCGCCGATATCGCGCGCCAGGAATACCTGGCCGTGGGCTTGCGCGCCGCCTTGCACCCGATGGTCGACCTGGCTACCGAACCGCGCTGGGGGCGCATCAACGGCACCTTCGGCGAGGACGCTGCGCTGACGGCCCGCCTGACCGCCGCCTACATCCGCGGCTTCCAGGGAGATAAGCTGGGCCCGCAGAGCGTCGCCTGCACGACCAAGCACTTTCCCGGTGGCGGCGCGCAGAAAGATGGCAGCGACCCTCACTTTCCCTATGGCGCAGAGCAAGCCTACCCAGGCGGCAACTTCGACTATCACCTGCCGCCCTTCGCCGCGGCCATCGAGGCGGGCGCCGCCATGATGATGCCCTACTACGCCAAGCCCATGGGCACGGAATACGAAGAGGTGGGCTTCGCCTTCAACAAGGGCATCATCAGTGACTTGCTGCGCGGGCAGATGGGCTTCGACGGCGTCATCTGCACCGACTGGGGCGTACTCACCGATGACAACATCATGGGCATGCCCTTCCCGGCCCGCGCCTGGGGGGTCGAGCATTTGACTGTGCCCGAGCGCATCGTCAAGGCATTGGAGGCCGGCGTTGACCAGTTCGGCGGCGAGTCCTGCCCGGAGCTGATCGTGGAGTTGGTGCGCGAGGAGAAGGTGAGTGAGGCGCGCATAGATGAAAGCGCGCGGCGCCTTTTGCGTGACAAATTCCGCCTGGGCCTGTTCGAGCGCTGCACGGTCGACGCCTCCGCCGCCGCTGATGCCGCCGGCAGCCCAGCCTTCCGCGCCGCCGGTGAGAGCGCCCAGCGCCGCTCCATGGCGCTGCTGAAGAATGACGGCTGCCTGCCCCTGACCGGGCGGCCACGCCTCTACATCGAGAATGTGGATGCCGCCATAGCCGCCGAATATGGCGAAGTGGTCGACAGGCCCGAAGACGCCGACTTCGCGATTCTGCGCCTGGCGACGCCCTTCCAGCCGCGCGGCGACTTCTTCCTCGAGCAGATGTTCCATCAGGGCGACCTGGACTTCAAAGAGCCGGAGCTTGGCCGGCTGCTGGATATCATGGCGCGCGTGCCGTCCATCGTCGATATCTACCTGGAACGCGCCGCGGTCATCCCGGAGATCGCCGAGGCGGCCGCGGGGCTGCTGGCCAATTTTGCGGTCAGCGACGCTGCCGCGCTGGATGTCATCTTTGGGCGCGCGCGGCCCGAGGGCAGGCTGCCATTCGAGCTGCCATCATCCATGGAGGCCGTGCGAGCGCAGCGCTCGGATATGCCGCGCGACTCGCAAGATCCGCTGTTTCCTTATGGTTTCGGGCTGCGGTACTAGCTGGGCGGCGGGCGCCTTTCTCACCGGCCCTAAGGGCGAGCGATTGGGTCGCCCAAATCGCGACGCTTGCAATTGAGAAAACTCAGGACATAGATTATGAAAATTACCGATGTCAAAGTGTATCTGGCCAAGGAATGGCGCACATTCTGTTTCGTCGTGCTCGAGACTGATGAAGGCATCAGCGGCATCGGCGAAGCGGGCATCACCGGGCGCGAGCTGGCGGTGCGCGGCGCCATCGAGCACTTCAAGCCGCTGCTCATCGGGCAGGACCCCTTCCGGACGGAGCATCTCTGGCAACTGCTGTTTCGCGGCGGTTTCTTCCCGGCCCAGCGCATTCTGACCGCCGCCATCGCCGCCATCGACATCGCCCTCTGGGATATCAAGGGCAAGGCGCTGGGCGTCCCCGTTTATGATCTGCTTGGCGGGCGCGCCCGCGATCGCATGCTCACCTACAATCACAACGGCGGCGAGACGGTAGAAGAACTGGTCGAATGCTGCCAGCGCTCCCTGGACGAGGGCTGGAAGGTCCTGCGCTGGGGGCTGGCGCACGAGCCCGAGAAAATCCTCGAGCCACAGGCTGCGGTGCGCCGCGCCATCAAAGAGATAGAGGCGCTGCGGCTGGCGCTGGGCGACGAGGTCAAGCTGGCGATCGATGTGCACACCCGCCTCGACCCCGCCGATGCGATTTGGCTCTGCCAGGAATTTGAGCAGTATCGTCCCTATTTTGTCGAAGACCCGCTGCGTGTCGAGAATTCGCAGTCTTATCGCAATCTGCGCAACAGGACGACCGTCCCGCTGGCCGCCGGCGAGCAATACAATTCCAAGTGGGAGTTCCGCCAGGTCATCGAAGAAGAGCTGATCGATTTTGCCCGCGTCGACCTCTGCATCTGTGGCGGGATCACCGAAGCCAAGAAGATCGCCGCCGCCTGCGAGACGCATTATATCGACCTCGCCGTGCACAATCCCATTGGGCCGGTCGCCACCTCGGCCTTTTTGCATCTCTGCCTGTCCGTGCCCAATTGCGCCGTGCAAGAATTGCCGCGCCGCCCCGGAGAGAGCATGCCCGATCTCGTGCTCAATCAGCCGGAATGGGAAGATGGCTATCTGCTGCCGCCGACGGCGCCCGGGCTTGGCATCGAGTTCAACCCCGACGCGCTCGGCAAGTATCCATTTGAAATGGGCGAGCTGCGTCATCTGCGCCGACCTGACGGCTCGGTTGCGAATTGGTAAAATACACCTAAGGCAACGGTAAATGTTGTAGGGGCGGCTCGGTGAGTCGCCCGACAATATCAAAATCGGGAAGGCGAAAATGAGCGACGTAAAGACAGTGTGGGAGATTCGCGCGGTTCTCGGCGAGGGACCGGTTTGGGTGGAAGCGGAGAACGCGGTTTACTGGGTCGATATAATGAGCGACAAGGTCCACCGTTACGCTTTGGCGGACGGCGCCAAAACGACCTGGACTTTCGATTTCGCCGTGACCAGCCTGAACCCAAGGCGGGATGGCGGTTTCATCGGCACGATCCAGGACGGCTTCGCCACTGTCAACTTTGAGGTGCTTTCCGCCACGCCGATCCAGCTGCCGGAAGCCGATCAGCCCGGCAACCGCTTCAATGACGGCAAGGTCGATAACAGCGGGCGCTATTGGGCCGGCACTATGGATATCGAGCAGGTCAGCGAAAGCGGCTCGCTCTATCGGCTCGACCCCGACTTGAGCGTGCAGCAGGTCGATTCCGATTACATCATCTGCAACGGTCCAACTTTCAACATCGACAATACGATCATCTACCACACCGACAGCATCAAGCGGGTAATTTACGCGCTCGATATCGGCGCGGACGGTTCGCTGAGCAACAAGCGCGTCTTCACCGAGTTCACGCAGGATGACGAGGGCGTGCCCGACGGCATGACCGTCGACAGCGAAGATTGCATTTGGGTGGCGCATTTTGGCGGCGCGCGCATCACACGGTATTCGCCGGCCGGCGAGATTCTGGAGGTCGTGCCGCTGCCCGCGCTCAATATCACCAGCTGCACCTTCGCCGGCGCCGAGCTGGATACGCTCTATATCACCTCGGCCAGCACCGCCATGTCGGACGAGGACTTGGCGGAATATCCGCTCGCCGGCAGCCTCTTCAGCTATCAGCCTGGCGTAAAAGGGATGCCGACTCCGACCTTCGCCGGTTGAGCCGCTGCCTGAAACAAATAGGCGGCCACGATCGCCTGCCGTTAGAAACGTCCAAATCTGTCGGGTCATGCCTCGCCCGGCCGCAACCCGCCGCGATGGTTCGACGACGGCATCATCAGTGCGCCTCGATTGGGGTGTGCGCACAAGTTTGCGCCGACGGTGCGGAGCGGGCTGCCTGGCTGCTCGTTGCGAATAATTCACTTATTGCGTTTATTTCGTTTGTGTGCTAGGCTGAGTTTGCCTAGAATCGGAGTGTCCGACATGGTCTACAATTATCGACCTCTGCCAGATAAACAACAAAAAATAGCAGAAGTCGCCGCTGAAAGACTATTTCAGCTTGCGAACGGCGACGACAACCGCCGGCATACGATTTATGTGTCGGAGGGCGAGGAGTCGATTGCTTTGCCGGCCCGTGCGGTCGCGTTGCTTTCCGATGTGCTCATGATGATGGCGCGCGGGCATGGCATCACGCTGTTCCCGCGCATCGCCGAAGTGACAACGATGGAAGCGGCCGACATTTTGAACGTCTCGCGTCCGTATGTTATCAAGCTGTTGGACGCGGGCGAGATTCCATATCGTCTGGTGGGCCGTCACCGGCGGATTCGGCTTGAGGACATCCTGGATTACAAGGACGACATTGACCAAAAGCGTGAGGCCATTCTTGACCAAATGGTAGCGGAAGCGCAAGAGTTAGGCTTATATGACTAGCCTTCATCGTCATACTGCGCTTCTCGACTCAAACATTTTAGCTTCAATGACCCTGACCGATATATTCGTTCAACTCGCCGTAGACGATGTATTTCAAGCCAAATGGACCAATGATATTCACCATGAGTGGATCGCAGCTGTTTTGAAATTTCGCCCTTGGATTAAACCGCAAAAGCTAGAACGCAGACGTCTGCAAATGGATGCGGAAACGCGCGAGGCTCTGGTCACTGGCTATGAAGGCATTGTGGACGAATTGCATCTGCCCGATGCCAGTGACCGCCACGTTCTGGCTGCCGCCATTCATGGTGGATGCGGTCGAATTGTTACCAAGAATTTGACACATTTTCCGGTTGATATACTTAGCCCTCACGGAATCGTAGCTGTTCATCCGGACACGTTTCTGATGGAACTCTTGGAGGCAGCAACGTTACAATTCTGTGGCGCCGCCAAATCAGTTATTGTGCGTGCAAGACGGCCGCGCTATAGCGTTGAAGAATATCTGACGAATCTACGACGAGCGAGCCTCCAAGAAACCGGAAGTGTATCCCTTTCGGTGGAAACAAAAAACTTTACCACCGAGGACACCGAGAAACGTAGACTATATGCAATTTCTTTGTGTCCTTCTTTCCTTTGTGGTGAAAATGAATTTCCACCGACTTCGATACACTACCAAGAAACCGCAGCGGAGCTAGAGCAATTTCGTGACCTCCTGAGCTGACGATTCGCAATAATGCCATTGCCTACGATGCGCCAGGCTAAGCCTATTACATCAGCAAGTTTTCGCCTATATTCCTGTGTATTGCAGAATATCAGGACTTAGGAAACTGCAACTATGACCCTTCCCAACTACGCCCCCGGCATCCAAATCACCGGCGACATCCGGCCAGAATACGAAGCCATTCTCTCGCCTGAAGCGGCCGACTTCCTCGCTGGCCTGGCGCGGATGTTCAGCGCCCGCCGCGACGAACTCCTGCAAGCGCGCGTCACGCGGCAGGCGACCATCGACAGCGGTGGCCTGCCCGACTTCCTGCCGGAGACCGCCGCTATCCGCGAGGATCCTTCATGGCGCGTCGCCCCGGCCCCGCCTGACCTGCAAGACCGGCGCGTCGAGATCACCGGGCCCACCGAGCGCAAGATGGTCATCAACGCCCTCAACTGCGGCGCCAAAGTCTTCATGGCCGACTTTGAAGACGCCAACGCCCCGAGCTGGGAAAACATGGTCTCGGGGCAGATCAACCTGCGCGACGCCATCGACCGTTCGATCACCTTCACCAATCCCGATGGGCGCTTTTACCAATTGAATGAGGAGACGGCGACGCTTCTGGCGCGGCCGCGGGGCTGGCATTTGAATGAAAGCCACTTCCTGGTCGATGGCGCGCCTATTCCCGGCGGCCTCTTCGATTTCGGGCTGTATTTTTTCCATAACGCGCGCCCGGCTATGCAGCGGGGCACAGGCCCCTACTTTTATCTGCCCAAGCTCGAGAACCACCTGGAAGCGCGCCTGTGGAACGATGTCTTCGTCCATGCGCAGGACAGGCTCGGCATCCCGCAAGGCACGATCAAAGCGACCGTGCTGATCGAAACGATCACCGCCGCCTTTGAAGCGGAAGAGATCCTCTATGAATTGCGGGAGCACTCGGCCGGGCTCAACTGCGGCCGCTGGGATTACATCTTCAGCTATATCAAGAAGCTGCGCAAGCATCCCGATTATCTGCTGCCGGATCGCGCGCAGGTCACCATGACCGTGCCCTTCATGCGCAATTACACGCTGCAGGTCATCAAGGTCTGCCACCGCCGCGGCGCCCATGCCATGGGCGGGATGGCGGCGCAAATCCCCATCCGCAATGATGCGGCGGCGAATCAAGCGGCGCTGGATAAAGTCTACGCCGATAAACTGCGCGAGGCCAAAGAAGGCCATGACGGCACCTGGGTGGCGCACCCTGGCCTGGTGCAGATCGCGACCGATGTCTTCAACGAATACATGCCGGCGGCGAATCAAGTGGAGCGGCAGCGCGAGGATGTGAACGTAAGCGCCGCAGACCTCTTGACGCCCAGCGCCGGTGACATCAGCGAAGAAGGCCTGCGCTTGAACCTCAAGGTCGGCATCCAATATCTGGAAGCCTGGCTCGGTGGCAACGGCTGCGTCCCGCTCTACAACTTGATGGAAGACGCCGCCACAGCCGAGATCAGTCGGGCGCAAGTCTGGCAGTGGCTGCATCACAACGCTACATTGGCGGATGGCCGCCCTTTGACGCTCGCGCTTTATGGCCAGTTGCTGGAAGAAGAGATGGACGCCATCCGCAGCGAAGTCGGCGACGCGCGCTTCGAGAGCGGCCATTTCCAACGGGCGATGCAACTCTTTGACGAGATGATCCGCGCCGACGAGTTCAGCGAGTTCCTCACCCTGCCGGCTTATCAATATCTCTAATCGACAAACACAAGAGGCTGTAGGGCTTGATTGGTATTAGGGTCTATGCGCATTAATCTCACCCCATCCCCCGGCCCCTTCCCCAGCGAGCTAGGGAAGGGGAGCGTCGCCTAGTGCGAAACAGTATGCATTTTGCGAAAGTGGCGCATTTATACCAAGCGTAGCGAAGGATTATGCCGCATTTTCGCGTCGGTTTCGCAATACCGGTCAAGCCTTGTAGGGGCGAGACTTGTCTCGCCCTAAAGCGCGCACTATCACAAGCACGGGCGACCCGACGGCTCGCCCCTACAGATCCTTGTTGTCGCGGTTTCGTTATTTTGCGTGAGCCGTCTCGCGACTCGCGAGCGGCTGTGGTGAAATCTCAGACATTAGTTGCGCCCAATTGGAACAGAAGCAAGCCAACCAGCGGCGGACAAGCCCTAAACTGCTCGGCGCGAGTGAGCAACGTAGGCATAAGCTATGACGGACAGGGCAACCATGGCGACCACCATCAGCAGCCCGCCGTCATAGCTCCCGCTTTCATCACGCAGGCGCCCTACCAGCCAGGGACCGATTGCCGCGCCCAAGCCACCCAGGCCACCCACCAAGCCATTGATCATGCCCAAGCCCTGGCGCTGGAAAACATCGCTCGCCAGCGCCGTCGTCTGGCTGCTGCGCGCGCCCTCGCCCATGGCAAACAGAAAGGCGTATAGAATCAGCAGCAGGGGCAAATCAACAGCGCGCAACAGAAGCAGCATAGCCACCGCGCCCAACAAGCCCGCCGCGCCTATGGAATAGGCGGTGGCGCGCCCGAAGCGATCCGACACCCAGCCGAGACCCACAAAAAAGCCGCCGGTCAAGAGGCCGGCCAAACCGACCACATTGGCGGCTGTCGCTCGCTCGACGCCGACCGACTCCATATAAGCGATCTGATGCACGGTCAAGCTGCGCACCGGCCCCATGGTCATCACAGCCGCGATCATCAGCGCCCAAAATGCCCGGTTGCGCAGCAATGCCCTCCAATTCACGCGCGTCGCTCGCTGAAGCCCGCCGCGAGCCAGCGCTTGCGGCGGCCGGCGCAAGCCGAAGACCATCAGCGGCAATAGGACGACGAGGCAGATCAAAGCCAGCGCCAGATAAGCGTCGCGCCAGCCAAACTGCGCCACCAGTCGATTCGACAGGGGCACAAATAGAAGCGAGCCCAGCCCGGTGCCGGCGAAGGCGATGCCCAAGGCGCGGCCGCGTTGCCGCGGCGTCGTCCAGCCGGCCACCACCGACGCGACCGGACCCAAGCCCGTGATGCCCAGGCCGATGCCTTCAACAACGCCATAAGACAGCAGCAAGTCCGCAAGCGTAGTCGCCTGACTGCTAAGCCATAAGCCGCCGGCCATCAAGAGCGCGCCGAGCCCGAAGACGGGCCGCGGTCCCCAGCGATCGAGGGCGATGCCGGCTAGCGGCGCGGTCGCCGCGAAGACGAGCATGTTGAGGCTGAAGATGGCCGCCGACGCTTCGTTGCTCCAGCCTTCCACGAGGACGAATTCAGCGAAGAAAACGGAGAAGGACAGGCGGATGCCGAAGATGATGAAGACTGACAGGAAGCAGACGATGACGATGCGCGTGGCGCTGGGGAGCGGGTCGTCAGTTTGCCGGGTCATCGATTAAGCGGCGAGCTCTTCCCGCACGGTTTCGCGCTCTGACCATAAAATTGGATTCACCTTGTATGCCCGCAAGGCGGTTAAGGCGGTTTCGGTGATGTTCTGGTCGGTATCGTTCAAGAGCACGTAAGCGTTAGCTTCACTACTTCGTGTTCCTTTGGTATCCTCCCAAGCGAACATCGTCCTTTCGACATGGGCGCGGTCAGGTCGATTGAGACTTAGCAGCATTCGTTCCGGATGCGACCTGGACTTTGGAATGACAAAATCAAAATGATGATCAAATCCACTTACCCCGGTCAGCTTCACTCTTGGTGAATATCGGATCCCATGTGTGTCCAGCCAAGATTCGACGTCTTCCAAGAAGAAACTCGCCACGTAAGGCGAAGCCAAGTAGAACAAGTCATTGACTGCAAGCATCGCCTGAATAAGATTGTGTTTTCGCACAGGAAAACTTTGGTCGCTGGCGTTCACGAAAAGCTCATTAGTCTGCTTGTCCCTTTGTACACCGAAGCCCCTCAGCGTCGACGCTAGAAGATTCTGCCGTTTTGTTGTGTCCAGATGACAGCCGGACATTTCAAGGTCGCTAATGGTGTAGCCATCGTCGGTCAGCAGGTATCCTGATTCATCGCGCCTAACGTAGATCTGCATATAGTCATTGTGACGGTCCAAAAAGGGCGTTGTTACTTCAACCCAATCGTCAATCGCATGCAGCGTGGTCTTGTCCTTGAGCCAGGAAAAGTATCGGTCCTTAAGCTCATGAAACTCGGCAATCATTACAACAGTTCCCACTGAAACTTCGGCGGAGTCGTTATGTTACAGTAAACCATGAATTCCTCCAAAGTCCTATACTGGTCGTCCAAAGCGGTAAAGTCTTCGGATGGCACAAGCCTTGCCCAGCTGTCCCACCCTTCTCGATACAGATGGAGGTGCGGCGCCGGTATGTCGGGCTCGTCTTCACGATTTCTATGTGGCTGTCCGCCGAGGTCAATCCGAGCCAAGATTATCGCTCGCTTCGCGCGGATCTGAAATCTGACTCTGCGCCGGTTCTTGCTACTGCGCCACACATCAAGCAGAAACTCTTCACGACCGTCCGTCGACCGCAAAGGAATGGTTATGTTCCTTCCGGGCGCAGGGAATGGTATGGCGTCGTCGTCCAAACGATGTTTTCCATTCGCATAAGCGCATCGGCCTCTGCCTGAGTCAAGGCGATCTCAGGCACTAAATCGACCCCTCACTCATTGAGCACCGCCATCGTCGCATTCGCCGCCGGCATCACCCCAATCCGCGCCGCGCCCGGCAGCATCTCCAGCGCCGCGTCAATCGCCGACTGCAAGCCCGGCTGCGGATGAAACAGCAGCCCCCGCGCGAAGGCCTCGTCCAAATCAGACACGAGCAGGGTATGAACCCGCGCCGCATCGCGCGAGACCTGAAAAGCTTTGTGCCGCCCGACCTGAAAACCCTCACGTTCAAAGCGCTCCAGGACGGCTTGGTGCGAACGCATCGGCGGATTCATCATCCAGCTTTCATAGGCGGCGCTGCCACTGCCTTCCGGGCAGGCGGCGCAGAGAATCATGACCCCGCCGTTTTTGGTCGCGGCGGCGGCATGCGCCAAGCCCTTCTGTGACTGATAAATGTTGATGTCCTTGGGATGGCCGCCGGGCGAGGCGATCATCAGGTCGAAGGGCGCTGCGACCGACACCTGGCAGAGCGTCCGCGCTTCGGGGATGCCCGCGCGCATAACCGCGACCGGATCGCCGGCGAAGGCGCCAATGATTTGCTTGTCGCTGTTCAAGATGGCGTTCAGGGCGAAGTCGATGCCGATCATGCGGCCGATTTCTTCGACATCCTGCCGCGCCGGATTCGCTTCATATTCGCCGAGCCGCGCGTTTTCATCAAGCATCATGGCGTGGTTGCGATTGATCATCTCGACGCCCGCCAGCCCAATCGCGGCGCTCTTGACCCCGCCCGAGAAGCCCTGAAACTGATGCGGCTCGATATTGCCAACCACGATGCGGTAATCGGCGGCCAGGTAATCGCTGTTGATATCGACGGGCGTCCCCCTCGACGTCTCGCCGAGATAGGTCAAATTCGCTTTGTCAGAGGCATCGTGGCAGATCACAGGATACCGGTCGATAATCTCCGCGGGCAAGATGATCTCATATTCCTCCGGGGACATGCGCGGATGGGTGCCGGTCGCGATGATGAAGCGCAGATCTTCGTCGCGTACGCCGGCGTGGCGGATGCCGGCCAGCAGCGGCGGCAGCAGATGCTCATGCGGCACCGGGCGCGTTTTGTCGTTGATGGCGATGGCGACTGATTGCCCGGCGCGGGGCGGTTTGACCTCGCCGAGCGGGTTATAGACTGCGTCGCGGGCCAGCGCGGCGGGGTCGGCGGCCGGCGGGTGGTCCTTTGGCATGATGGTTTCGACTGTGGAACCGGCGGGCAGTTCAGCGCTTAGGCGGCGTCTGCCGTACGGAAGTCGAATTATCACGGCCAAAGTCCTTTCCGATACAAAATGTAGGGGCGTCTCGCTGAGACGCCCGCGTATCCAATAGGTTAATCGGGCGTTTCGGCGGATCGCGCGCGCACTGCCCGTCAAACGCCCCTACAATTCGTATGCTGCGGGTCAAATGCTCGGGCCAACGCGATGAATGGCGAAGCTGTTGTTGTCGCGCAGGGCCTCGGATTTCGTCAGGTAACCGTTGCAGACGCGCTCGACCTCGCCATAGACAATTTGCCCCGCCTCCGCCAGCGTGATCTCGCCATAGAAGACGCCGCTGACATCGACATCGACCGTATCGCGCATCAACTCGAAAGAGCCACGATTGCCCGTCACTTTGATGGTCGGCATGATGGGGTGATTCGAGGTGTGCCCGCCGCCGGTGCAGAAGGTCAGAACCTGGCAGCCGGCCGCCGCCATGCTGCTGATGCTCTCCGCGCCCATGCCCGGCCCATACATGACATAATTGCCCGCTTCAGTTTTCGTGGGCGCTTCGGCGATTTCCAGATATTCGATGATGGGGCTGTCGCCGATCTTCTTGACCGCGCCCATTGACTTCTCTTCGATCGTCGTCAGCCCGCCGGCCATATTGTCGCCGGTCGGCTGAGAGCCGCGGATATCCTCGCCGCTGGCCAGAGCGCGCGCCTCCATGTGCTTCACGCCGGCCAGGATCGCCTCCGCCACCGCCGGGTTGGCCGCCTTGTCGGTCAGCCAATTTTCGCAGCCCATCCATTCGGTGCATTCAGCCATCAGCATGCGGCCGCCCTGGGCGATCAATAGCTCGCCAGCCAGCCCATTGGCGGGGTTGCTGGCCAAGCCGGAGGTGGTATCGGAGGTGCCGCATTCGGTGCCGAACAGGATTTTGCTCATCGGCGCCGCCTCGCGCTGATGGAGGCTGATCCGGCGGGCGAAGTCCTGGGCGTAGCGGGTCGCTTTGTCGACCGCGCTAATGAAACCGCCGTCGCCGCGGATATTAACCGTCGCGACCGGTTTGCCCGTGGGCGCGATGTCGTCGGCCAGGTCTTCGGCGGTCATGCCCTCTTCTTTGAAATGGTCAATAATGACGACCGCGCCGACATTCGGGTTCATCGCCGTGCCGGCCAGAAAGCGCCGCGTCACCCGCAGATCGGGCGCCACCTGGCAGCGGCCGTTGGCATGCGTGATGGGGACGGCGCCATGGATGGTATCGGCGACGCGCTCGCAGACGCCATTGGCATAAACCGTGCCCGACAAAATCAGCAGATGATTGCGAATGCCGACATCACCGTTGGGGCGGATGTAGCCAAGAAATTCTGACATTTTGTTCTCCTTGTGATCGCTGCGGGTGACTCAGCGAGTCGCCCCTACAAAAACTGGCTGCGGGCGACTTGGCAAACCGTCCCTACATCTAAGCATTTGCGGGCTAGCACATTGTCGTCCCTGCGCTGTCATTATTCGGCGGTCACCGCGTCGCGCTCGGCGAGGTCGCCGCGTCCGCGATTGCTCTCGACATTATGCGCGTGCACGTGTTCGCCTTCTTTGATGTCGCGAGACGCCGTGCCGATGCTCAGCCCATACTTGAGCACGGTGTCGCCCTCGGCGATATCCATGAGGGCGATCTTGTGCCCGTAGGCGATAGGATCCAGCGCGATGACTTCGAGGTCGCTGCGCTCGCCATTGCAGCCGACGTGGTCGCCGGTATGGATCGGTTCGAGCACGGCGGTGCCGACGTTGTCAGTCGCGTAGACGACGAATACTTTTTTCATCGATGTGCCTTTCTGAGGAGCTCGATTGTCACATTGTCCAACGGCGGCGCTTGCGCTACAAGGCGTAACTGAGGACGAAGAAATCGCCATTGAAGGGGTGGGTGATGATAGTGTTCATACCTTCTGACAATTCAGATGCCGAAAGCGCTTGGCGAATGTACAGTTTTCGTTGTGCTATGTCATCAGCTGGATAATTGGGAATGATGAAGTTCAGCGTATTTTCTCGTATTCCAGGATAAACCTTCGAATTGAAGACATTCCCTTCTTTCTTTACTTCTGTCATTATCCTGAATCGAAGCTTGATCGACGCATTTTCAACATGCCGTACTTTGCTGAAGCTATCTTGCTTCGAAAATATGCGAAGCATGAGGTCATGCAATTCTGAACTAATGGCGTGATCTTCTGCTTCAAGCCGTTCGTCGAGAACTTGACCAAAGGCTTTCCGAATCAGTTCTTCAACATTTACGGTCTCAAAGAAACTACCGTGAACCAAGCATATCTTGGTATTGCTTGTTTTCGGATCTTTTCCTCTAAGCAAATAGTAAACCTCGCGCAAGGGCACTGCATAGATATCATCCCCGATTTCTTCCATTTGCTCGCGTACAACGCTACTCCTGCCTTGAATAAGAGACTCGATTGACTTGTAGCCTGTGGGAATCGTCGAGTTAAACGACGGAACGACGTAGGATTTGCTATCTTTTGCTTCAATGAGTTCACCACCCGATGGATCGCCACCCGGATTTACACGTATAGCGAAATCGGGAAACTTACCTCTGCCCTTGTATGACAGTAATTCAATGTCGAAGGGAAAGTCTTCCAGCTTGGGAACCCACTCCAGTCGATTGCGGTTACGATACAGATGAGCGAAAAAGTGGTAGATCGAGTACACTTTGTTCTCCAAGTTCAACTTCACCTTCCCAAATCGCTTCCAAGTTCTCAGTAAACCTATAGTCGTCACGAAATCGCTCGATATCATCAACCGGGCGTATTTCTCGCAGGCGCTCTCGGATGCAAGCTGCATTGTCAGAGTTAATTTCAACCCCAAGCTCTCTCCGCCCCAACTGCTGCGCCACCGCCAAAGTTGTTCCCGTACCCGCAAAGGGGTCAAACACGCAGTCGCCAACTTGCGTTGAACTCAAGATAATCCTGAGAAGCAAGGCAATAGGGGCTTGCTGCTTGTGAAAGCGCAAACCGTCTGAGTCGCGCAAGGCTTCGTCGCCAGCGAAATAACCCGCTGTGAGTTCGCGGATGTCATCCCAGATGTCAGTGACATACATGCCGTTGGTACGCTTGTGTTTGTAGTTGGCGGGCAAGGGTGGGTCAATGCGCAATCGGTTGAAGACCCGCGCTTTTCTGCCCTTGGTCGCATAGGCGATTATCTGATATTGCTTGCCGTATCGCCGACGCATAGGTACGGCAGATGTTAGTTTCTTCCAAATGATAAGGTTTTGCAGCGTCCAGCCACTTTCACGCAGGCAAGACAACACTTGCTCGCTGTTCTTTTCACGCTGCATGAAATAGATCGCGCCGCCTTCAGAAGTCTGCCTATAAACGGCGCCGCATACGCGCTTCATCCAATCCCAATATTCCGCTTCAGGCATGTCGTCATCATGCGAAGCATAGTCTTTCGCTTGATTGAACGGCGGATCCAAGAAAGTTAAGTCTATCTCAAGGTCAGCGTAGGCTGGCGACGCCAAGAAAGAGTCAATGTCCGACTCTACAACATGATAGTCCCTAGTCATAATCCAAGAATCCTTATTAGATTCGGACGAGTCATAGCAACTAAGTCGATGATTCCATCGACAATCATGAAGAAATGTCCGTCCGGTGTCAATATCCGCAGTGGGCGACACCGACGACGATTCATTTGATGTTTTCATAACTATCTTTAACACAAAAGAATATCGACCAACGCCGCACACAGCGAATTTTCAAAGTACCATTATTCATGATGATACAGTAGACAATACGCAGATTCTATCATAGGGCTTAGGTATGCATGTCGACGTGAGCCAAGAGACTTTCGCTGATGTATAATGTACAGTGTTAGTTGGGAGTTTCAAGTTCAGGTGGATACGATAAACTCCAGCGGCGCAGAAGCAAGCGTCAAAGACATTGACGAGATTCGAGATAAGGTAGCGCAAGCGGTTGCTCCAGATCTTGTGCCTGCGATTGTCAGATTCATGGTTAATACGGTGGGCGGAGCCATTCCTTATATTGGAGGTGCATTTGCAGCAACAACCAGCGCTTGGTCTGAACACAAACAGCACTCTCTTAATGAGTTGCTCGCGGCTTGGTTGAAGCTCCAAGAGGATGAAATCCGGAAAATTGGACGCACGCTTGCTGAAGTGCTTCTGCGTATTGACCTCGAAGATCCAAAGGTTGATGAGCGCGTAAGAAGCCCAGAGTATCTGTCTCTTGTACGAAAGAGTTTTCGCGACTGGTCGGCGGCTGAAAGCGAAGAAAAGCGCAAATATGTGCGAAATCTTCTGTGTAATGCTGCCGCGCCTGAGCAGTTATGCGGTGACGATGTTATCCGTCTGTTCGTAAAGTGGATCGACGATTACAGCGAGGCTCACTTTCAGGTTGTAAAAGCAACCTACAACAGGGACGGCATTACACGAAGACTGATTTGGCTTGAGATTCACGGAGAGGAGGTAAGAGAAGACGCACCCGAAGCAGATTTTTTCAAGCTGCTAATGCGTGATCTAAGCATGGGAGGTATTATTCGCCAATTTCGGGAAACTGATGAATATGGGAATTACTTAAGACAAAGGAAACGGCGAAAGCAAGGCCCCACACTCAAGTCAGCGTTTGACGATACAGAACAGTATGAGTTAACCGGTTTGGGAAGATGGTTCGTACACTACACAATGAATGAAGTCGTTCCTCGAATTGCTGACACGGTGCAGGCTGACAGTTTTGATAGCTGAGTTCGTGACTAAATCTTATCTTTCTTCATCACTTTGGGTTGTGCCAGTCAGCCGCGCTTTAATACCCGCCAGCGCCTCGTCGAGACTGGTCTCGCCGGCGAAGTATCCGCGCAAGTAGGTGTTCGACGCCTCGTAATAAACCGATGCCAGCGGATGCAAATCGAGGGCGATCGCCTGATCTTGCAGCTTGGGCACTTCGCGGACGAAGGCATTCAAGGCGGCGGCGATGCTCTCGTTATCGGTTGCGTAGTCGATAGTCGACGCCGCGACCTCAAGGTGGGCCGGTACGGTCAGCGTGCGCGCGGAGAACTCGGCGATCAGGGCCGGCTGAGAAAGATATTCCACTACCCTGGCTGCCGCCTCCGGATGCGCGCTTCCCTTGAGCGCGACCAGCGCGGTCGCTTTCACAACACAGGTTCCCCCGCCGGGGCCGGAGGGATTGGCGACGATCGTCCAGTCGAAATCAGCGCCGACCTGGGCCGCCACTTCTTCGACCTTCCAACTGCCGCAGACATACATCAGCGTTTCGCCCCGCACGAAGTATGCCTGCGATTTGCCGGTTCCCAAGAGCGTGTCGCTCGGTGTTCTGCCCGCCGCCTTCAATTGATTGAGAATCTCCAGAAATTCGCGCAAACCATCAGCGTCCGCCAACGTCAGCGCGCCGTTCTCGTCGAAATAGCGCGCGCCCAGGCTCATCGCCGGTCCAACCAGTCGGTGATCTTTGTTGTCGACCGCTAACAAATAAGGTGTGCCAGTCGCCGCTGCGACCGCTTCAAGCGCCTTCAGCCAGTCATCCCAACTGCTGCCAGCGCCGGGCAGGGATACGCCGGCCTGTTCAAACAAGCTGATATTGACGAATGGCGCGACCATCGCGGCGGCATCGGGGAAACCGTGGAGGCCATCGCCGGCGCCGGCGCGCATTGCCTCCAGGTAAGGCGCCTGAAAGCCCCCAGTGAAGGCGCCCGCATCCGCAAGCAGCGGACGCAAATCGAGATAGCGCCCGGCAAAAGCGCGGTAATCAGCAACTCGCGCGATATCGGGTCCGTCGCCTGTATCGACAGCCTCGCTCAAATGCGACTCGATATCCGCCCCGGCCATCACTTCTACGGCAACGGCGATATCGGGATTTTCTTGCGAGAAGCGCGACAGCAAGTCCGCATAGATTTCGCATTCATTGCCTTCGTTGAAGCAAAGAAAGCGCAGTTCATTCGTCTCTTGCGCCAGCGCGGCCAGGCTCCTCCAGAAAAGCGGAACGCACAGCAGAATCAAACACAGGCTGCGTTTCATCATTTTGTCCACCTATTTTTCACTCAGCAGCAGTGACCCATCTACATCATCGTATCATATCAGCGCGGCAAATCAGAACGAGGCGGCCTTTGCATTGGCGACTCTCACGCAGCTTGACAGCGGTTCTCAAAGGCGCGCTCGGAGCGGCGGCGCTTATTTCATGCCCGTCGTGGCGATGCCGGTGGTGATGTATTTCTGCAGGAAGCCAAAGACGAAGGTGATCGGCAGCGCAGTCAGCACGGTCATCGCCAGAATGAGGTCCCACTGGATCGTAAGATCGCCCTGAAAGGTCTCCAGCCCGACCTGCAAAGTGAACATCTCGTCCCTGGTCATGACGATTTTGGGCCAGAGGAAGTCGTTCCAGCGCCAAATGGTGGAAAAGATCGCCAGCACCGCCAGCGCCGGCGCCGCCAGCGGCAGAATCACCTGCCAGTAGATGCGCCACTCAGTCGCGCCGTCGATGCGCGCTGAATCCAGCAATTCATCCGGTATCGTCAGCATATATTGCCGCAGCAGGAAGACACCGGTTGGCGTGCCGATCGTCGGGATGATGATGCCGATCAGCTGATTGTTCCAGCCCAGCGCGGTGATGAGCAGGAATGCCGGCACCAGGATCACTGAGAGCGGCACCATGAGCGTGCTGATGATCAGCATGAAGATGAAACCGCGACCGCGAAAACGATACTTGCTCAAGGCGAAGGCGGCCATGCTGTTGACGAAGAGGGTCAAGATCGTGGCCGAGGCAGTGACGATGACGCTGTTGGCCAGATAGCGCCAGAAGTTGAAACTCTCAACGCCGCGGCTGTAGTTCTCGAGGCTGAAGCGCACGCTCTCGACCGGCTCGCGGTCATTCAGCTTCACTCTTATAATGCCCGCCTCCGGGTCGGCGGGGTCGATCATCTGCGCCTCCAGCCCGACGCGCCGCTTCTGCGCCAGTTGCGTGACGCTACCATCTTCAAGCGTGACCTTGTAGAGCGGCAGCGGATCATCCTCGCCTTCCACCGCAACCAGTTCCTGATGATAAGGCAGGAAACGGGGCGGGAATCGCTGGATATCGCCCGAGCTTTTAAAGGATGACATCACCAGCCAAAGCACCGGGCCGAACATGACGACGACGCCCAAGATCAGATAAGCGTAGGTGAAAAAGGTCCGCCGGCGCGCCGTGCGGAAGAGCCAATTCAAGACCGCTCCAAGCGCGTCAAACAGCGCTCGCAAAAGCTCAACGAGCGGTTCCAGCGCCAGCCGGCGAACAGTCAGCCACAGCGCGCCGGCAGACTTGCCGCGTGATACCAGGCTTGGCGCCGGCCCGTTTTCACCGTCTTCCAGGCCGGTGCCTTGTATACGAATCTGAATGATCGTCAGCACGATCAACACAGCCGCCATCACCAGCGAGGTCGCCGCCGCCAGGCCGAATTCGCGGAAGGGGCTGGCGAAGCCGTTGTTGTAGATGTAATGCACGATGTAAAGCGTCGCCGAGCCGGGCCCGCCGCCGGTGAAAGCGAAGACGACATCGAAAATCTGCACGGCGCGTATGGTAGACAGGACGATGACCACCAGCATCGTGGGCGCCAGCAGGGGCAAGGTGATCGAGCGGAAGGCATGCCAGCTGCTCGCGCCGTCAATGGCGGCCGCTTCGTAAAGATCGGCCGGTATCGCCTGCAAGCCGGCCAGCAGAATCAGCGTATAAAAGCCCATCAAAGACCAGACGCTCACCATCACCACCCAGAAGCGCGCCCAGTTGCGGTCGGTGAGGAAGCGCAGTTTCTCCCCGCCCATGCCGACAATGACCGCGTTAAACAAGCCATTCTCCTGCAGCATCCAGCGCCAGATCATCGCCACCACGATCGGCGAGAGCAGCACCGGGTAAAAGAAGACGCTGCGGAAGAAGCCGCGCGCGCGAATCCGCCCATTGAGCACAACCGCCGTCAGCAGAGACACCGCGATCATGACCGCTACCTGCGTCACGACGAAGCCGGCTGTATTGAGCACCGCCGAGGCGAAGAGATCTTCGTCGCAGGTGGCGGGCCGCAAGAAGTCGCCGCAGTCAAAGAGCCGCTCCAGGTTGGCGGCGCCGACATAAGGGCGCTGATCAAGAAAGAGCTTGTCGCTGCCGGTGAAGGTATAGACAAAGTTAAAGAGCATCGGGAAGAGCACAAAAATAGAAAAAACAATCATATTGGGCGCGACGAAAATATAAGCCATGCCAGTCACGCCGGTGAAGCGCTGGACGCGCGCGAAAAGACCGTCGAAGAGGTTGACGATGACGTCAGCGAGCAGCGCCAGCGGGCTAGATCCTGGCCGGCTTCTCTTTGAATTCAGTTGAACAGCCATGATCAGGAATCGGCAAGGTGGGCGATTCTAAGCCTCCCCCGGCCCCTCCCCCGAAGCATCAAGGAGGGGAGTTTTCTTCGCGAAGCAGTAATTTCTCGCGACTAACTTGGTATTGCCAAGGACCTGAACAAGCAAGCCGCATCGCCGATGAGGGTTATGCTGCTGAGTGAAATGAGGCTGGAAACGAGTCCCAGCCTCAAAATGCCGCTAGCGATTTAGCCGGCAGCCATATTGGCGGCCGCTTCGTCGAGCTGCTCTTGCAAGCGGGACATCGCCTCATCCAGCGTCAACTCGCCGGCGAAATATTGCGCCAGGCGCGTGTTCGACGAGTCATAGTAGGCGAATGCCAGCGGATGCGGGTTCAGCGCGACCGCCTGCGGATGGAACTTCGGCACTTCGTTGGCGAAGCCGGTCAAAGCCGCCGCCACCGCCGGGCTGTCCGTCTGGAATTCCACGCCCGCTTCAATCACCGCCTGATGCGCCGGGATGAAAAGCGCCCGCGCCACATACTCGCCGTAGACCTCAGGCTGCAGCAGGTATTCCATCACCATAGCCACTTCTTCCGGATGTTCCGTCTGTGCATAGCCGACGATTGCAGCGCCACCGGCGACGCCGGTGCTCCCACCCGGCCCGTAAGGATTCGGCACGACGACCCAATCGAAGGCATCGCCGATATCGGCCGAGAAGCGCCCGATCTGCCAACTGCCGCTGAAGTACATCACGGTTTCGACGTTGATGAAGTAATCCTGCGCGCCGGTGTATTGGCTCGTGCCCAGCCAGGTCTCCGCCGGCGATTTGCCCGCGTCAATCAGGTCTTTGAGGATCATGGCAAAAGCGCGGAAACCTTCATCGTCTTCCAGGTCGAAATTGCCCTCATCGTCAAAGAAAGTCGCGCCCAGGCTCATTGCCGGACCGGCAAAGCGGTGGCCCTTGTTGTCGATCGCCATCGCGTACTGAACGCCAGTCGCTTCCGCGACTTCGTCCAAAGCCGCCAGCCAGTCTTCCCAACTTGGCTCGTCCATGACAGCGCTCGGCATGTCGACGCCCGCCTGTTCAAAGAGCGTCGCATTGACATAGGGGCCGGTGACGCTGAGCTGATCGGCGAAGCCATAAAGGCCATTGTCATCAGGGCCCGTTCGGAAGGCGCCGACGATAGCCGGATTGAAGTTGTCTTCAAAGAGCGCCGGATCGCCCATCAGCGGGCGGACGTCCAGATAGAAGCCAGCCATGCCCGCGAAGTCGGTGATGCGCGCCATGTCCGGCGCCTGCCCCGCCTCAACTTGCACGCGCAGCTGATCGCGCACAGTCGTATAAGGAACGACATTCACCGCGACGCTGATGCCCGGGTTCTCCTCGCTGAAACGACCGAGCAAGTCTTCAAGAACCCCGCATTCACTGCCGTCTTGATAGCACATGAAGTCGAGCTCGACCATGTCCTGCGCCAGCGCCGCCGCCCCAAGCGACAGCAGCATGGCAAGCAAAAGAACAAATACAACTATTCGTTTCATCTTGATTGCTCCTTCATCAGAACCGTACGATACACTGCGGTCTCACTGACCGCCCCGCCATATCGCCTGCGAATCACAGACGTAAAACGGACAAACCGAGCATGCGCGCCAGCGCTTCCAAGACATCTTGATGGTCGCCATAGCTGAGGGAGATGTGATGCTCCAAGCCCTCGCGCAAGATGGCGTCCATCACCGCCGCCGCGCCCGAATCGAAGCGCATTATACCACTCGTTCCCGTGAATGCGGGGGGCCTTTTCAGCATCTCGCCGCCGCCTATGACGAGCCGAAATTCGCCGGTCGCCTCGCTCAAGCGCGCGATGGTGACGCGCCCCGGCTTCAGCGGAAACTGCATCAGCAGCGGCTTCCGCCGGTTCGAGTGGATGGTCGCCTCCGGCTGTATTTCGGGGTCAGCCATCGAGAGCGGCGCCAAGCCACAATGCCAAAGGACGGCTTGGTTTGCCTCAGTGTCAAAGTCGACCATGTCAGTGCCGAAGGCCGGCTCGCCGCTGATCCAACCCAGGATAAGCTGCGTGATCGTGCCGTTGACATCGGCTTCGCAGCTGGCCGGCGTCATCGCATCGCTGAGCAGCGACATCGCGCCACAGGCGGAACAACCGAGATCGGTGAAGAATTCGGGCCAGCAGCGCACCGCCATGCCGCTCAGGTTCTCCTCCCGCGCCAGTTCATCCAGCGCGACATAAGCGCTGAGCGTGCCCCGCGTCGCTTCCGGCTCCATCCCATCGAAGCCGGCCAGCCGCGCCTCAAGCGCCGCCGTGACCGCGGCCACTTTCCGCTGATCAGCCGCCCGCGTCCGCGCGAAGAATGGCGCCAGCTCAAACTGCGCTACGTCGACGCCCAGTTTTGTCTTCAGCGCCGCATGATTCACGCGGCAGGTGTCGAAGCCCTCCGGATGCTCGCCCAGCCGACCGATGCGCGTTCCCGCGAGCTGTTTCTTGACGCGCGCGGCGATGGCGAAATCCCGCAGCTTCCCGCCGGCTGCCTCATCATCCGGCGCGGCGTAGATATAATCGTAGCCGATGCCCGCCCGCCGCAGACCATGCGCCGCCAGATTGATGCCGCAGAAAGAATTGATGCGCAGCCGCCCGCCGACCCGCGCCTCCGGCAGCGCCCAGAGCAGCAGCGGCGTCGCCTTAAGCGCACCCGCCAATTGCAGGATCATCGCGCTGTCAGCGAAGGAGGCTTGCAGCATCAGGACCATGTCGATATCGGCGGCGGCCAGCTCCGCGATGCGGGCGTCGATGGCGTCGCCGTCCATGATCAGATCGCGCGAGCCGACCACATCGTAGGACTGCGCGATCCCGGCATGGACCTGCGCCGTCATCGCATTGGCCAGGTCGAGGTCAAATGTCGGGCGGGCGATGGGCGCGAAGCCGATGCGGATGTCGGTGCTGTTCATCTCACAACCCCCCTCTAAATCTCCCCCGGCGTGCAGTGTCTACGCGCACCATTGCAATGAGGGGAGACTTCAACGCGCCGCGCGGCAACTCTCCAATTGCAGATAATCACTTTTGCGCGCGTAAAGCCATTGAAACTCGTAGACCCGCAACAAAGGCTCCCCCTCCCTAATGCTTTGGGGAGGGGGTCGGGGGGAGGGGTTGGATAATACATGCTCACCCCAGATTCAGCGTCATCAAGCGCAGCTCGGTCATGTCTTCAATCGCGTATTTGACGCCCTCGCGCCCGTAGCCGGAGGCTTTGACGCCGCCGTAGGGCATGTGGTCGACGCGGAAGGTCGAGACGCTGTTGATATGCAGCCCGCCGACCTCGACGCGATCCCAGGCGTCCATGACGCGCTTCACATCGCTGGTGAAGACGCCGGCCTGCAAGCCATAGGGTCCCGCGTTGATCAGCGCCACCGCGTCGTCCCAGTTTTCGTAGGGGCTGACGGTGACGACGGGCGCGAAGACCTCTTCGCAATTCACGCGCATGTCAGGCGCCGTCTCGGTCATCACCGTGGGCGGGAAGAGCGTGCCATCCCGCTCGCCGCCGACCAGCACTGAGGCGCCCGCAGCTTGCGCTTCGTTCACCCAGGCTTCCGCCCGTTCGGCATCGCGGGGGCTGATCATCGGCCCGATATCAACATCGGGGTCGCGCGGGTCGCCGACCTTGAGCGCTTTCACTTCGCCGACGAACAGGTCAGTGAAGTCCTCGAAGACATCGCGCTGTATCAGCAGGCGCTGCACCGATATGCAATTCTGCCCGGCATTGGCGAAGGCGCCGGCCGCCGCTTGCCCAGCCGCATCGGCGAGGTCGGCATCCTTATGCACGATGACGCCGGCGTTGCCGCCCAATTCCAGTGTCATCTTTTTCTGGCCCGCTTTGCTCTTCAGCATCCAACCGACCGCGCCGCTGCCGGTGAAGCTGATCACCCGCATGCGCGGATCGGTCACCATCATTTCGGTATCGGGTCCCCAGGCGTTCAACATGCTGAATGCTGCCGGCGGGAAGCCGGCTTCCAGCACGATCTCCGCCAGAATCACGGATGAAAGGGGCGTCTTCTCGGCCGGTTTGATGATGATGGGGTTGCCAGCCGCGATGGCCGGGCCGATCTTGTGGCAAGCCAGGTTGACCGGGTAGTTGAAGGGCGTGATGCCGAGCACGGGGCCGACCGGCATCCGACGCGTGAAGCCCTGCCGATTCTCGCCGGCCGCCGTCCAGTCAATGCTGAACACTTCGCCGCCGATGCGCCGCGCCTCCTCCGCCGAGATTTTGAGCGTCTCCAGGGCGCGGGTCGTCTCGCCCACGGCGGTTTTGCGGTTCTTGCCGCCCTCGAGGATCATCGCCTCGACGACTTCGTCAAAGCGCTCGCGCAGCAAAGTTATCACATTGGTCAAAATCTCCGAGCGCCGGTGGCTGGGCAGTTTTCGCGTCAGCGCAAAGCCGTCCGCCGCCGCCGCCATCGCCGCATCCATATCGGCCGCGCTCGCCATCGACACCGCGTCCACAAGGCTCCCGTCATAGGGAAAGCGCACTTCCATGACATCGTCGCTGCCGCGCCACTCGCCGCCGATCAGGTTCTTTTGCGTCATGCGATTTCCCTCCCGCTTCCACCTCGAAAGTGTCAGGAAGTATAGCAGTTTCGCGGGGGCTTGTTCAGCGTCTGCTGGACGCTGACCGACGCTCGGCAAAGGCAGAGAAACCCGTGACCTCGAGTTCGTCCCTTGCAGCACATCACCGAGAAGCGCGTTCCAAGCGACATAATCCGACCGATTCGGCTGCTCATGCCAAGGTTGGAAGAACACTTGGTAACAATTGCAAATGATGGTCAGCTTGTGCTTAATCAGCGCAGTGTTTTAGTGAAGCTAAACTGCGCGTTCGCAAGACAGCACGAGTCTATTACGATATAATTGGGCAATCTGCATAATTATAGCATCATTTCATTGACAATATACACAAATCGCGAATAGAGTAATTGTAAGTGTCGAAAGCAAATTAGAAAGGAGAGCATCAGCTAGGTTAAGGCGGCTCTGGTCAGCGTCGCTGTTATATCGCATCCGCCTTGACAATCGTCTTCGCATCATGGATTCAAGTGTTGTGAGTGTAGCAACGAGTTACCAAGCGTAACATTTCGGAGCAGTCTAGAGCATACACAAACAAGAGCCATAACTTAGGAGGCGAGCGATGCTTTGTAAACGATCTCGAATTCTTTTGTTCACTGAAACACTCGCTGTGATCTTCATTGCGCTGACCATGATAGCATTGCCAGTGTCCGCGCAAGGTCAAACCGAGCCAACCTCGTATGATCCAACGATTCACATTTGGCGGGAGGGCATGACTCCAACAGGAATTATGCACTCGAATGTGGTGACAGGTACAATTACTGTGAACCACGGTGAAGAGTCCAGTGTAATCACCATTCCTATCTTCGGCGATACGACCGGTGTCCAGTTCTACATTGGGGAATCTGGTAGTGTCACATTGCCTCAGGATTGGAAAAGTACAAAACGAAGTCCCAATCAGGTACGGCGATCTAGCTGTGGTGAGGATTACTATATCGACTACTATTCGGTACCACGCGGCAAGCTATTTTCCAATGCCTTACGGGTCAATACAAAGAATTCAATCGATTGGCACTGGATAAGATTCGTTCAACAGGGCAGGTTGCATGGACGCTATGTTTGCCACTATCACATATGCACGATCAGCGTGTGTCTTAGCAACCATGCGAACGAACCATGGGCGCTCCGTCTATGCTGGGACTGATTTGACAGCCACGCTGTCGCTCGGGGGCGATCTTTCGGGATCGCCCTGTCACCCACTCTAAAAGCATTCCAACTGAGTAGAACAAATGACTAGAAATGACAAACAGAAACTCGAGCAGTTTCACCGCCCAGCACTCAGCATCTTCGTTACAGGCTGGATGGCTACGCATCTAGTCGCGCTGCTCGCGTTGATAATCATTAGTATACCCTTCAATACCTATTCTCGACTCCATGCTATATACTCAGACATTTGGCCACTGATTTTTGCTGGCAGTCTCTCCATCTTGCAATTCCTTTGGCTGCGGCGGAGCTGGGGGATAACATTGCGGCTGTGGCTGCCGCTCGCCCTGCTTGGCGTCATCGTCGGGGAGTTCGCCTTTCAGATTTTCGACGCCAATGTGGTTTATCCTTTCCCGCCCAAGCTGTATTCCGGAAGTCGCGCAATGCCGGAGCCGGAACACATCATGCAGATGAAATATAAGCTGTATGAAACTGTCAGATGGTTCCTGCTATGGTCTACTCCCTTGATTATCCAGTGGCTGGCGCTGCGGCAACGATTTGCCGGTCACGGCTTGTGGCTCGTGGCGGCTGTAGTCCACGCTCCGCTGACCTATTTCATAGCCGAACATGGCGGCATTACGATACATGCGCTGAAATTCTTCGATCAGTTCACGGAGGTTTCGCTCATCCGTGACGCGCAGCCGCTGGGAAGTCTGCTTGCCTTCTTCGATCTTGTGACTCCGACCGCGTTAATGGGCTTGGCGCTTTATGCGCTACTTGCCAGGAATGTCAAAACAAGGGTGAATGCAAATCCATCCTAAATCAGAGGCCGCGCATGTCAGCGATAGACTGGCAAATAACCGCCATGCGCGTCGATCAACTCGTCGACCATTGACCAGATCTGGTCCAGCGTCAACTCGGACCCCGTGTGCGGATCGAGCATGGCAGCGTGATAGATATGCTCGCGCGCGCCAGTCAGCGCCGCCTCAACCGTCAGCGCCTGCACATTGATATTGGTCTGCATCAAAGCGGCGAGATGCGGCGGGATCGCGCCGACGCGCGTCGGCTGAATGCCATTGCCATCCACCAGGCAGGGCGCCTCAACGCAGCAGCCGGCGGGCAGGTTGTCGATGATGCCGTCGTTGGCGACATTGCCATAGATCCTGCGCGCCTCGCCCGTTTCCATGCTGTGGATGATCAGCGAGCCGTATTCAACGCTGCGCGCGACCTCCTTCAAGCTGAGGACGCTTTGCACGGTCCACTCTACCCCGGCGGTCTTGACATCGCGCAGGGCATGCAGGATCTCCTCCCGCGTCGGGATGCGCCCGTCCGCCTCCGCCTTTTCCAGCAGCTGCCAGCTGATGATGCCGGCTTTGCAGCGCTCGATGTATTCGTCCAGAGGGATGTTGAATTCGGCGATCAATTCCGGCGCGCGCGCTTTGATGAACCAGGGCACATATTCGCTGAAATGCTCGCTGGATTCGGTGACGAAATAACCAAGCCGCTTGAGCATCTCGTAGCGTACGCGATTATGCGCCGGGAAGCGCCCTTCTGCATAAACCTGATGCAGCAGCGGATAAAGGTCTTCGCCAGTGTCGCGCCGCTCCAACTTGAGATAGAAAGCCATGTGGTTGATGCCCGCCACCAGATAGTTGATGTCCTCATACGGCAGGCCAATGTCGCGCGCTAGTTCATGGGCGGTGCCGGGCACGCTGTGGCAGAGACCGACGGTGGCGATGTCGCTCGCGCGGCTCAAAGCCCACTGGTTCATGCACATGGGGTTGGCATAGTTGATGAGCAGGCCCGTAGGGCAAAGTTCTTCCATATCGCGCGCGATGTCGATAAGCACGGGGATCGTGCGCAAGCCGCGCATGATGCCGCCGATGCCCAGCGTATCGGCGATCGTTTGGCGCAAGCCGTATTTCTTGGGAATCTCGAAATCAATGACCGTAGCCGGCTCATAACCGCCGACCTGGATCATGCTGATGACATAATCGGCGCCTTTTAATGCCGCGCGCCTGTCTGTGGTGACCTCCACTTTCGGGCTGTTGCCCAGGGCCTGGATAATGTGCCCGGCCACTTGTTCCGACTGCTTCAGGCGCTTCCGGTCGATGTCCATCAGGCAGATGGTCGCCCCAGCCAGCTCGGGATAGCTCCAGATATCGCCCATCAGGTTTTTGGCGAAGACCGTGCTGCCGGCGCCGATGAAAGTCACTTTGGTCATGGATGCGTCCTCAGTTGCGGCGAATGAAACTGATTTAACCACAGCCGCTCGCGAGATACAACTCGGCTCACGCAGAATAACAAACTCGCAAAAGCAATCATTTGTGCGGGCGAGCCGGTGGTTCGCCCGTCGAATACCTGGATATTTGGACGCGGGCGAGTCACCGCCTCGCCCCTACTTCCCGGGCCGGGTTCATTAAATAAGAAGACACAGGGTGTTTTGCGCTATAAGGTATACTTGCCCCATGTTGACGAGCGCAGAACTCACCGTCATTGGCATCATCGCGATCCTGTTGGGATTGATATTTTTCACGCGGCTGCGCATCGATATCATCGCCTTGCTCGTCTTGCTGACGGTCGCGCTGGCCCGGCTCGTGCCCGCCGACGCCGCCCTCTCCGGCTTCAGCAGTTCGGTGGTCATCACCATTATCGGCTTGCTGGTGATCACAAGCGGCTTGGAGCAGACGGGCGTCATGCAATGGGCCGCGCGGCAGCTGCAAACCTATGGGCGCGGCTCCGAGGCGAAGCTGATCGCCCTGGTCATGGCCGCGGGGGCGGCGGTTTCCCTGCTGATGAACAATGTAGCGGCGGCGGCGGTGCTGCTGCCGGCTGTGCTGCAGGTATCGCGCGATAGCGGCGTCGCCGCTTCCAAGCTGATGATCCCGCTCGCATTCGGCGTCACCGTCGGCGGCATGGCGACTTATTTCACAACGGCCAATATCTTGATGAGCGAGCTGCTGACCGCGCAGGGCATCGCAGGCTTGGGCATGCTGGATTTTATGCCCGTGGGCGGCATGATTGTGGCGGCGGGTCTGCTATACATGCTTTTAATTGGCCGGCGCCTGCTGCCCGACCGCGCTTCATTGACGCAAGCCTTTAACCAGGTGGATCTGCGCGACACCTACGATCTGGCCGAGCGGATGTGGCTGGTGCGCGTCCTGCCTGGTTCCCGCCTCGCCCACCAAACCGTGGGTGAAAGCGATATCAATGCCGAGCTGGGTTTGACCGTGGCCGCCGTCTGGCGCGGGCGTGAGACGATCACCATCCCCAAATCGAAGCAGATGATTTACCCCGCCGACAAGCTGCTGATCGTCGGGCGTGAAGACCGCCTTCAGCAGTTGCTGGCCTGGGGCAACGAATTGATCGAAGGCGGCGCCAAGGCGGTAGCGGGCGAATTGCCGATTGAGCCGATCGAGATCACCATCGCGCCCCGTTCCGACGCCATCGGCAAGACGCTCTCGCAAATGAAACTGAACCGCGACGCCGGCTTGCTGGCGATGGCGCTCTGGCGCGACGGGCAGAGCTTTCACACTGATGTGCGCAAGATGCCGCTCCAGGTCGGCGATGCGATCCTGGTCGTCGGGCAAACCGCTGACATTGAAAACCTGTCGCAGAACAGCAATTACATTCTGCCGGCCGGCGAATATTCGGCCCAAGCCATTGATAGCCGTAAAGCCCCCTACGCCGTCGGCATCACCGCCATCGTCTTGACGCTTTCGTTCTTGAACCTCCTGCCCATCGCGATTGCCATGCTGGCGGGGGCGGCCGCCATGGTGCTCACCCGCTGCCTGCGGATGCAGCAGTTCTACGCGGCGGTGGACTGGCGGACGGTCTTTTTGGTCGCCGGCATGCTGCCGCTCAGCCTCGCCATCACCGAAAGCGGCCTGGCCGACCGCGTCGGCGCCTTTCTGGAATTGAGCTTGATGAACGCCAGCCCGCTGCTGCTCTTCGCCGTCATCGCCCTGCTGACGATGTTGGTCGTCCAGGTCATCGGTGGGCAAGTGACGCCGCTGCTGGTCGGCCCCATCGCCATCAAAGCGGCGCTGCAAATGGGCATTGACCCGCGAGCGCTGGCGCTGGCGGTCGCCATGGCCTGCTCGCTGGCATTCATCACGCCGATTTCGCATCCCGTGAATATCCTGATGATGGGCCCCGGCGGTTACAAGTTCAGTGACTTTTCCAAGGTGGGCGTCGGCATGACGGTCGTCACCCTGCTGACGATGCTGCTTGGCTTGGCGCTGCTTTGGGGGGTCTAGGCGGGGAGTGGCGGGAGGCTTTCGAGCTTGGCGAGCCAGGCGTTGAAGAGCGGACATTCCTGGCGGATTTTCTTCAACGTAATTGCCCGAGCTGCGCGTTGGCCCATTTGAACTTTTCTGTAACGCGGGAATATCTTCTGGATGCGTTTACTTGGCGCGCTTTCGGGACTGTCATCTATATGTTCCGGTGTATCAAAGTCATGCCGAATCGCCCGGAACTGCTGAATCGAGTCTTGCCTGCCTAATGCGTGTGCCAATTGATCCGGATCACTGAACAGCAAGCCTTCAAACTCGTGCATTTGGACATACGGGATGAACCGCCGCATCGGTCCTTCATCCAATGTTTCCGCCAGTTTGTCCACGAACGCGTCACAGACCACGCCTTGCTTGTCCGACAAACTCGATTTTCTAGCCGCTTCTTGCTTGCCTGGAAAGTCAACGTCAATGCCGTAAAAGTCTACGAATGTCGTGCAATAACAATTTCGATTGTTATGAAGCTGGTCGCGAATATTCAACGCAAGTCTGTCGAAAGTAACGTTTCCGCCCCGTCTCCTTTGTCCAATCCTTATTGGACAAAGGTATACGCCTTTGGCAGCGAAATCAGGCGCGAATATGTTCTTGACGACTGTACTCTCGGTCCCGCCTTCACAAATTACATAGACGCTTGTCACTAGGGCAGGCCTCCGCCGAGGACGTTCTTGTCCCACAATTCGCCGACGGAGTAATCTCTAAGCCAGACATTGAAATCGGATTCCTTAAGACGCTTGAATACCGAAACGCCATCTTCCAATTCGACGACAATCAAATCATCAACCGAGAATTCATCCAGCAGTTGCGGCGATTGCGTCGCCACGATGACTTGCATGCGTTCTGATGCAGATTCCAGCAGGCTTCCAAGTAAAGTGATGGCGTAGGGATGCAGCCCTAGCTCAGGTTCGTCAATAATGATGGCGGATGGCGGATCCGGTTGCATTAGTGCCGTGACTAGGCAGATGAAGCGGAGAGAGCCGTCCGACAGTTGACTAGGCGAGAACTCATAATCACTATCATGCTGTCGCCACCACAGTTGGATCGTATATTCGCCAGGTTTTATCATCTTTGGTTCAAGAACAAAATCGTTGAAGAACGGGATGGCAAGCCGAACTATATTGCATATTTCACTGTAGGTCGCTGTATGAAATTCCCTAAGCCCGAACAGATAAGCTGCCAGGTTGCTGGCATCCGGGCGCAGATAGTTGTAACCATAAAGATCGCTGGTGCGCCTTACCCAAGCAGTTTCACTGGTGTCATGAAAATGGTAGATTACCCAGTTCGCGATTGAGGTCCAATTATCATTAGCTTCATGCGATTCACCGGGTTGAATTTTCTCCTTTATTCGCGATTCTCTGTTGCCCTCGTCCCCGATTGTTATGGATTCGGACGGGACCTTTCTAAATCGCAAACTTTCGTCGCGAAAGACCAATCGCTCATCATCAGCCGATTCCAAAGTGAAGCAATACGCATAATCGCCAAACTCTATACAAGAAGAAAACCGCAGCGTTTCCTTGGCGCCAAAACTGAGAACCCGATCCGCTCCACCGCGCTTGGCCACCCACACTTGCAGTCTTCCGTCAATCATCTCCCGCAACATGTGAAAATATGAAACAAAATTACTCTTCCCGCCCCCATTCGGACCAATCAGCACATTGAGCTTGCCCAACTCAATTTCCACATCTTTCAAGGTCTTGAATCCCTTGATCGTCAACTTGTCGATGGGACGCTTCTCAACCACGGCGCTTCGCCTGACACTTCCTTTTCTGCATCTGACAGCCAATAATACCATATTGCCCGAGCCGACGATTTTGCCGCCACATGAGCCAAGACACAGCAAACCCGGCCGCAAAGCAACGCAACTTGGCGCGCCATTCGTTTCTGCGGCTTTGCACTCTAATGTATACTGTCTTTAGGGTGGCTATAGTTTCTTAGGCCACGCCGGATGACGGAGTGTCTCTATGACAGCGACAGCATCAGCCCCCAATCAGCCGCAGTCCTCCACTTTGGGCGCCAATCAGCGATTTATTTTGCGCGGGCTCCTGCTGGCGGTCGTCGTCGCGCTTTTCATGTCGGTCGGAAATGTCAACATCGGCGCAATCGGCCAGGGGCTGGGCTACGGCCTGGCGGGGGTCACCGTATTCATGACCTTCCGCGTGCTTGGTTTTGTCGACCTGACGGTGGACGGCGCTTTCCCCATCGGCGGCGCCGCCTGCGCCATCCTCATCGTGAACGGGCACAGCCCCGAGTTCGCTATTGTGATGGGTTTCGTCGCCGGCGCGCTGACCGGCCTGGCGACCGCTCTCATCGACATCATCTTCAAAATTGAAGGCTTGCTGGCCAGCATCATCGTGATCACAGCCGCATACACCGTGACCCTGCATGTGATGGAAGGCAAGAGCAACATCCCGCTGCTCGGGCAAGAAACGCTGATCAGCCGCTACTCCAAAAGTTTTCGCACCTGGCTGGTTGAGCAATTCGGCGATCAAATGCGCAGGCAATCGACCAATCTGCTTGAAATCATCCTCTTCGGCATTATAGTTTTCATTGTGCTGGGCATACTCTACTGGTTCCTGCGCACGGAAATCGGCTTGGCGATCCGCGCGACCGGCAAGAACCCGCAGATGGTTCGGGCTACGGGTTTGAATCACAACATGATGATCATTATCGGCCTCATGGTGGCGAACGGGCTGGCCGGCGTGGCGGGCTCCATGGTGGTGCAGCAATTCGGCTTTGCCGATGTCAGCCTCGGCTTCGGCTTGATCGTGCGCGGGCTGGCGGCGGTGATCATCGGCGAGGTGCTGCTGCGGCCGCGCAGCGTCGGCCAACTGCTGATCGCGGCGGTCACAGGCATGTTGGTCTTCGATATCTCGCGCGCCTGGATCTTCAGCGCGCTGGACCTGCCCACCACCGACATTCAGTTTGTCAGCGCTCTGGTCGTGCTGGCGGCTTTGGGCACGCCGAGGCTCTACGACCGTTGGAAGGCTTATCGACAGAGACACAGCGGATAGGTCAAAATATGTTGTCACTAGATCATGTTTCAGTGAGCTTCAACGCCGGCACACCCAACGAAGTGCGCGCCTTGCAGGATATCTCGCTCTCCGTGGCCGATGGTGAATTCGTCACCGTTATCGGGTCGAACGGCGCCGGCAAGAGCACGCTCTTCAATGTGATTTCCGGCGCCGTCGAGCCCGACAGCGGTCATATCACCCTTGAAGGACGCGATATCACCTACTGGCCCGAATACCGCCGATCCCATGATATCGGCCGCGTCTTTCAGGACCCGCGCCTTGGCACCTGCCCGGGCTTGACTATCCGCGAGAATTTGTCGCTGGCGGCGATTCACGGGCGCAGCGCCGGCTTCCGCCGCGATATCAAGAAAGCGGACGACGCCTGGTTCTTCGAGCAATTGCAGCACCAGCGCCTTGGCCTCGAGCGCCGCCTCGACGCCGATGTCGCGCTGCTAAGCGGCGGCCAGCGGCAGGCGATCACGCTGGTCATGGCGACCTTGACCAAGCCCAAGCTGCTGCTGCTTGATGAGCATACGGCCGCGCTCGACCCCAACGCTGCCGAGCAGGTCATTGCCTTGACGCAGGAACTGGCCCAAGCAAACGACCTCTGCGTCGTCATGATCACGCACAGCATGCAGCAAGCCTGTGATCTGGGCGATCGCGTGATTATGATGAATAGAGGCCGGATTGAATTTGAAATCGCCGGAGAAGAGCGAGAGAATCTGACACCGGGGGATTTGATCGATCGCTTCCATTCCCTGCAAGACGGGACCGAACTCTCCGACGCGCAGTTGCTCAGCTAGGCTGGAGGATCCGCATGATCATGAAGACTTTGCTTTGGCTCGCCGTAATCTCGCTGCTGGCGACCCCCGCATCGTTTGCCCAGGATGATGACAAGCCGACGGTCGCCTGGCTGAAATGGGGCGATTCGAGCAATGTCGCGCTGGCGGAAAAAGCCATCCTGGATATGCTGCAAGTCTATGGCTTTATCAACGAAGACGAGCGCGCATTATTGGATGACGAACGCTCCATTGAAGGCGAAAGAATAAACATCATCTATGGCGACTCCCTGTTTGATCGAATAGAGGCGAACGCCATCATAGACGAAGCCCTGGACAAGGATGCCGATGTCTTCGTCACATTCACCACACAGATGACCCAAATTGCCTATTACGCCATCCGCGAGTTCATCGACCCGCCCAAGCTGATCTTTACCGTGACCTCGGGCCCCTACATCACCGGCGTCGCCCAATCGTCATGCATCAAGCCGGACTTTGTCACCGGCACCGTGCCCGTGACAAATTATGAAGACATCGTGCCGCTGCTGCTGATGCAAGACCCGGACATGAAAGTCGCCGGCGCCATCTACTCGCCACAACAGCGCGCCAGCGAAGTCGGCGTCGCGCGGATCGCCGAAATCGGCGAGTCGCTCGGCTTGTCGGTCGTCGCCGAATCGATCATCGTCACGCCCGATTTGTATCAGGCGGTCGAAAACCTGGCCAACCAGGGCGCCGAGGCCATCATCATCCCCATCTTCACCTTCCAAGGCTTCGGCCTGCTCTTGTCGCTGACTCACGACTATGGGCTGCCCGTGGTCTTTTCCGCGCCACAAAACGCCTATCGCGGCGGCACGATCGGCGGTGGCTTCTTCGGCTTATACAAGCAAGGCGTCATTGCCGCGAACATGCTGATCGGGCATCTGAATGGCGACATCGACATCGCGGATACCGCCATCTACGAAAGCGATGATTTTGCCTTCGCCGTCAATCTCGACGCCGCCGACTTGCAGGATGTCGAAATCTCGCAAGCCCTGCTGGACGGCGCCGCCTACATCGTTGAAGACGGGGAGACCGCCCAAGGCGTCACGCGCCAATACCCGGAAGTCGAGATCAGCCTGCCCGAAATGTCGCTTGACGAGCGCCGCGCGGCCGACCTCGAGTTCCTCGCCGGGCTGGCATGCACGGAAGACATCATAGCCGAGCAGCAAGCGGCGCTGGACGCAGCAGCTGAGTAAATCGTAGAAATGGTATCGAATCCCTCAAGGAGTTGAAATGTTTCGGAAAACCCTGTTAGCCCTGATCGCTCTGTCTCTGCTGCTGACGCCGGCCGCGCTGGCGCAAGATGCTGACAAGCCGACGATCGCCTTTCTGCGATATCGAGCCAGTGGTACAGAAGATATCGCCAAACCTGGTATATGGGATATCTTGCAGGCTCATGAGCTGATTTCGCCATCCGAGCGCGAATTGCTGGATGAAAACCTGGATCTGAACGGTGAGCGCATCAACGTCTTTTGGCTGGACGCGGCAAGCGATGTCACCAATATCAACGCCATGGTGGAGAAGACGCTGGATCGCGGCGCCGATATTCTTCTGACATTTTCAACGCCGGTCACCCAGATTACCGCAAACATCACCAAAGAGATGGAAGACCCGCCGGTTCTGCTCTTCGCCATCGTCAGCGCTCCCTATTCCGCCGGCATCGCTGATTCCCCTTGCATCAAGATGCCCCATGTCAGCGGCACGCACCTGACGATTCCTTACGAGCAATATGTGGGCTTGTCCAAGGTCCAGCTGCCCGATGTTCAGACCATCGGCACGATAGTTGATCCGGCGCAAACACAAAGCGTTTATGGCCTTAGTCAGATCACTCGATTCGCGGAAGCGCTCGGTTTGACGGTTGAAGTCGCCTCCATCGCATCGGCGGCTGATCTGCCCCAGGCGACAGCAAGCTTGGCCGACAAAGGCGTTGAGATATTGATGATTGGCGCAGGCTATACTGAGTCGAGGGGCATACCGGCCATCCTTGGCGTGGCGAAAGATTACGGCATTCCGGTCTTCGGCGTGTCCCCTCGTATGATTTATCACGGCGCGGTGGTCGGCGCGGGCTTTGATGACTTTTATGGCGAAGGCGTGACAGTCGGGCGGATGATCGCCGCTTATATTGACGGCGCGCTGGATGTCAGCAGGACCGGCATCAGCTCCAGGGTGGACCTCGGTGTGGCCGTCAATCTCGATACGGCTGAGGAATTTGGGATTACCGTCGCCGATGCTATATTGGATGAGGCGGTTATGGTGATCGAGGGCGGAGAACTCAATGTACTAAGCGAGCCGCCCAGCTTGCCGGAGATGACGCTGGAAGAGCGCAAGGCCGACGACGACGCTTTCCTGGCGGAGCTTGAGTGTACGCCCGAACGCATCGCCGAAGAGCAGGCGGCGCTGGACGCGGCTGAATCGTAGGCTTCGCATATATTTCATCGCATTAGCGTTTGTGAGAGGGCGGTTGAATGCAATCGCCCTCCTTTTGTTTCATAATCAACCATTTTCGACTATGATTGAAAGATACTTCACAAGTCCAGGATAGATTACAAACAGGAGGTGACAGATGATTCAGAGATTCTTGCTTCTAATCACGATATTGGCGCTCAGTATAAGCCCGGCGCTCAGGGCGCAAAACGATGAAAAACCCACGATTGCCATACTGTCGTTTGGGTATCATTCCAACGTCAACCTGTCGGTCAAGGGCACGCTTGATATGCTGCAAGCATACGGCTATATCAATCAGGATGAGCGCGCAGTATTAGACCAGCAGCAAGACCTCGAAGGCGAAGACATTAACATCTATTGGGGCGACGCCGCTTACGACATCGGCTTCGCGAATCTCATGGTGCGCGACGCCCTGGATAAAGACCCCGATGCCTTGATCACAATTACCACGCCGGTTGCGCAAATTGCCGCCAAATCTACCCTGGATATGGACGATCCGCCCCTTGTGATCTTCAACGTCGTGTCCAATCCTTATGTCGCCGGCATCGCCGACGCGCCCTGCATCAAACCCGCGCACATCTCCGGTTCTCAGTTTCTGGCGCCTTATGATCGCATTGTCCCCCTGATGCTGCTGCAAGACCCGGAAATGCAAGTGCTGGGCACGATCTTCACCTCTAACGAACCCAGCGGCGTCTTTGGCGCGAACCAAATCACCGCTGTGGCGGAGTCGCTGGGATTGCAAATCGAACGCGCCTCTATCGTATCAGCCGCCGATTTGACCCTTGCCGCCGAAGGACTGGTGAGCAAAGGCATAGAAGCCTTCATTCTCCCGACCGAAGCCACCGTTGCCTCCGGCTTGCCAGCCATCATACAGGTGGCCAACGAACATGGCCTTCCCGTTATGTATACCGCGGGCAATGCCGTCTACCGCGGCGCGACCATCGGCGCCGGCGTCTACAGCTACTTCAAGGAAGGCGTCATCGCCGCGCGGATGCTGATCGCGCATCTGCAGGGCGAGATTGACATCGCCACCGCCGGCATCAATTTGCAGAACGATATGAGCGTGGGCGTGAATCTGGATGTGGCGGCCGACCAAGGTCTCGAGATTTCCGCAGAAGTGCTCGCTGCGGCTGACTTTGTGGTGGCAGACGGGCAGAGCAGTGAAGGCGTGACACCCGGGCTGCCAGAGGTGAATCCCTATTTGGAAGATATGACACTGGAAGAGCGCCGCGAAGCCGACTTGGCCTTCCTGGCAGCGCTGCATTGCACGGACGAGATGATTGCCGAACAGCAGGCGGCCTTGGATGCCGCCGACGGCTAGTCTTCACCCTCAACCAAGCGCAGCGTTTCCCCGGAGGGCGGTCGATTGCGATCGCCCTCTTTTTGTTTCCCAGCGAAGGTGATAGATTGAAAGCGCAAGCCAAACTACAGACCGAAGGAAACGACCGATGCAAGCCGCCCGCCTCCATGGACCGAAGGACATTCGCGTCGCCGCCGAGCCAGAGCCGCCGCCACCCGCACGCGGCGAGGTCACGCTTGCCATCAAGACGGTCGGCCTCTGCGGCAGCGACCTGCACATGTACGAGACCGGGCGCATCGGCTACACCGTCGCCAGCCAGCCTTTCATCCTCGGCCACGAATTTATGGGCGTCGTCGCGGCGGTCGGCGCGAATGCGCTTGATGGCGAGCATCAGCCCTTGCAGGTCGGCCAGCGCGTGGCGGTCGAGCCGGCCGTGCCTTGCTGGCGCTGCGAACTCTGCGAGCGCGGCCATCCCAATCTCTGCCCCAATCATTATTTTTACGGCCTCTTCCCCGAAGACGGCGCCCTGCGCGAGCGCATGAACGTCAGCGCGCGCAACTGCTTCCCCCTGCCAGACGCGATCAGCGATGAAGTCGGCCCCCTGCTGGAGACGCTGGGCGTCGCCATCCACGCCATTGACCTGAGCAAGATTCGCATCGCCAGTTCCGTGGCGGTCATCGGCGCCGGTCCAGTCGGCTTGTTAATCGCGCGGCTGGCAATCCTGGCCGGCGCGTCCCAGGTCTTCGCCTTCGACAAGTTCGACTGGCGCTTGCGGGTAGCCGACGCATGGGGCGCGACTTACGCCTACAACGTTGACGATTGCGATCCGGTCGATGTGGTGATGGATCTGACCGGCGGCCGCGGCGTCGATGTGGCGATCGAAGCGGCCTGGTCCGACCATTCCGTCCAGCAGGCGGCGGAGATGGCGCGCTACGGCGGGCGGCTGGTGATAGTGGGCATTGCGCCGGATGATCGGCTGCGGCTCCAGCATTCGACCGCGCGGCGCAAAGGGCTGACGATTATGATGTCGCGCCGCATGAAGCATACCTATCCGCGCGCGATTGAGCTGGCGCGCTCGGGGGTAGTCAAGCTGGAAGAGCTGGTCTCGCACCGCTTTGATCTGTCGCAGACGGCGGCGGCCTACGCCTGCAATGCCGCCTATGAGCGGGGCATCAACAAGGTGATTCTGCGCGTGAGCTGTTAGTTGGAGGCGGGGGTGGGGAAGATCTCGCGGACGGGGATTTCGAAGCCAGGCAAGACATCGCCGCCGCAGAGCATGTCCGCTTCGTTTAGGGTATTAGCCCCGTCCCGCGTATGCGCATCCACAATGCGCAAATCAGGATATACGGTCCAAACCAGCGATGTGCCCGCATCAAGCAGTTGGCGTATTTTCAGACGGATGTCGGCCGCGTCATTGCTGGGCGAGATGACTTCTACGGCGAGATCGGGCGCGAATTCTATCAAGGTGTTTGGCAATGGCGCAGGCGCTTTGGATTTGCTGACAAACGCCAAATCCAATCCACGCACTGTATCCCTGCCGTCCGGATTCCGCTCAAGGACAAAGCCCGCGTCGCCGGTCGTTACGCGTCCGAGTTCATTCTGCAAAACGTAGTGGCCTATCCTTACAGTCAGAATTGCCAAAATCTCGCCGTGCTCTCCATTGGGCAGTGGCATTTCGATGATCTCTCCGTTCACGAGTTCAAGAATGCGGTCGGCATACTCCGGGCGGCCTGCAATCTTGAGAAATCCGTCCGCGCTTATCTGCTGCAATTGCTGTTCGATAACCATAGCGATTCGCCTCTTTCGATCTTCGCTTGGGCTGGACTCATTGTAACAAACTGCCCAGAGGAAACAAACTGCGTCGCCAGCGTCCGGGCTTCAATTCCGATGGGAGTGTCGAACTTGGTGGCCATAATTCACTAAAGATTGTGTGTAGGGGCGACACTTATGTCGCTCTCAATTATCAAGACAGGTTTAGGGCGAGTCAAGGCTCGCCCCTACAAATCGTTTGGGGCGGGCAACATCCTTCACATTAGACACTACCATTCCGATGCGAAGTTCGTAAATTCAGCCGGATTCAAGTATCATAACTAGCGCAATGCAACAGGAGGGACAACATGCACATTGAAGGCACTTACGATTTTGACTTCAAGCGCGAGCTGGTCTGGGATGTGCTGATGGACATTGACGTCCTCGGCAGCATCATCCCCGGCTCGAAGGGCTTGGAGGAGATCGGCGAGAACAAATACGAGAGTAAACTCTCGGTGCGCGTGGGACCGGTCAACGGCAAATTCGAGGCCCAATTCGAGCTCGCCGATGTCGACGCGCCCGAAAGTTATCGCCTGATCGTCTCGGGCAAGGGGCCGGCCGGGCATGTCACCGGCGAGGGCACGATCCGCCTGGAGCAGGACAACGGCAAAACGGTGATGCATTACGCCGGCGACGCGCGCATCGGCGGCAAGATCGCGGCGGTCGGCCAGCGCTTGCTTGATGTGGCGGCCAAGCAGATCGCCAAGCAATCTTTGAAGAAGCTGTCCAAACAGGTCGAGTTGCGGCTGGAGACGGCGGGGTGAATCGCGCCTTCATTGCAGCGCTCGAAAGCATCTATCCCCCTCAGCGCCTTCTGACGCGCGATGTCGAATTGCTGCCTTATGAATCCGACGCCCTGACCGCATTTCAGACGAAGCCGGCCGCCGCCGTCCTGCCGGATAGCGACGATGAAATCATTGCGACCGTGCGCCTCTGCCACGAGCACGCGGTCCCCTTTGTAGCGCGCGGCAGCGGCACGAGCCTGTCGGGCGGCTCCCTGCCCATCGCTGACGGCTTGATCATCGGCTTGAATCGCCTGAATCGCATCAAGAAGCTGGATCCGCAGCAGCGCATCGCCGTCGTCGAGCCGGGCGTCATCAACCTCAGCATCACTGAGGCGGCGCAACCTTACGGGCTCTATTACGCGCCCGACCCATCGAGCCAGTCAATCTGCACCATCGGCGGCAATATCGCCTTCAACAGCGGCGGCGCCCACTGCCTGAAATACGGCATGACCAGCAATCACGTCCTCGGCATGAAGGTCGTGCTGGCTGATGGGACCGTCACGCAATTCGGAAGCGAGAGCATCGAAGGCGTCGGCATCGGGCCGGACCTCGTCGGGCTCTTCGTCGGCTCGGAGGGGCTTTTCGGCATCGCGCTGGAGATCACCGTGCGCCTGATGCCGCAGCCCGAGTTGTATCGCACCGTGCTGGCCGCTTACGACGATCTGGGGCGCGCGGGCGATGCCGTGTCGATGGTGGTCGCGTCCGGCTTGCTGCCCGGCGCGATGGAAATCATGGATCGGCTGGCGATTAAAGCGGCCGAGGCGTCGGTCAAGGCCGGTTACCCCGATGCGGAAGCCCTGCTCATCGTCGAGCTGGAAGGCGAGACGCTTCAGGTCAACGCCGAATTCGAGCAGCTGCGCGGCATCATAGAAGCATCGGGCGCTTTTGAGATACGCGTTGCCAATAGCGAAGAAGAGCGGGCGCGCATCTGGAAGGGGCGCAAAGGCGCTTTTTCCGCCGTCGGCCGCCTCAGCCCCGATTACATCGTGCAGGATGGCGTCGTGCCGCGCAGCCGCCTGGGCGAGGCCCTGGTCGAGATCGGCGCGCTCAAAGAGAAATACGGGCTGGATGTGGCCAACGTCTTCCACGCCGGCGATGGCAACCTGCATCCGCTCATTCTCTACGACGGGCGCGCGGCGGGCGCGCTGGAAAAGGCGGAGGCCCTGGCGGGCGAGATCCTCGCGCTCTGCGTCAATCTGGGCGGCTCCATCACCGGCGAGCACGGCATCGGGATGGAAAAGCGCGATTATATGCCGGCCATGTTCAGCGAAGAGGAGCTCGATATCATGCAAGCGCTGCGACGGGCGATCGACCCCTTGGAAATCGCCAATCGCGGCAAGATGTTCCCCGGTGGCGAGGCGCCGGCCCTCAAACAGCATGGCATGCATCCCTTGGAAAAAGCGGGAGTCATTTCACGCGAATGACTGCGCGCGCGCCGGGATCCATCGCCGAGATCCAATCGCTGGTCCAAAACAGCGACCGCGTTCATGTCGTCGGCAAGGGCAGCAAGACGGCGCTGCACAATCAAACCGACGGCGCCGCTATCGTTGACCTCTCCGGCATGAGCGGCATCCTCGAATATCAACCGAGCGAATACACCGTGACCGTCGGCGCGGGCGGCCTCGTGCGGGACCTGGAGGCGGCATTGAAGCAGCATGGCCAGTATCTGCCCTGCGATCCGCTGCTGCCGGGCGCCGCCAGCATCGGCGGAACCGTGGCTTGCAATCTGGCCGGGCCGCGCCGTTTCCGCTACGGCGGCGTCCGCGATTTCATCCTGGGGGCGCAGCTGGTCGATGGCATGGGGCGGGCATTTCGCGTCGGCGGCAAAGTGGTCAAGAACGCGGCCGGCTTCGACCTGAGCAAGTTCCTGGTCGGCAGCCTGGGGCGCTACGCCATCATGACCGAGTTGACCTTCAAAGTCTTTCCCGATGCGCCTTGTTTCCGCAGCTTGCGTTTCAACTATGAGCGCCTGGACGACGCCCTGTCCGCCATCTTTTTCATCAATCAAAGCGCTTATGAACTGGACGCGCTCGACCTTATTCCGGCCGCCGACGGCTGGTCGCTGCTGGCGCGTCTGGCGGGTTTTCAGGAATCCCTGCCGCAGCGCGTCGAGCGATTCGCGGCGGGTATGGAGCGTGACACCGCGCCAAGCGATATCGCAACGCTAGCAGAGAGCCCTAATCTCTGGGATCCGCTGGCGGAATTGAGCGGCGAGTTCCTGGTCAAGGCTGCCCTCGCGCCCAAGCAGATCCCCGCGTTCGACCGCATGATAGCCGGCGCGCGGAGGCGCTATGGCGTCGGCGGCAACATCGCCTGGCTGGCGACTGATGATGTCGAAGCGCTTGCCGCCGCGCTGCGGAATTGTGGATTGCGCGGCTTGTGCCTGCGTGGCGCCGTCCACTCGGCCGTCATCGGCGCGCCGGCCGACGATGCCCTGGCGCAGCGGGTCAAACAGGTGCTGGATCCGGAACACAAATTGGTTTAGCGTTTGTCCGACAGAGGAGGAATTGTGTTCGCCTTAGGCCAACCCCCCTCAGTCCCCCCATCGCAATGGGGGGAAGGCTACGTCCAACACAGAACAGCCGGCGGCGACGCTCCCCTTCCCTAGCTCGCTGGGGAAGGGGCCGGGGGATGGGGTAAGAACACGAGCCCCTGTGGTGAATTAATATGCGACATCAGATCGAAAGCGATGACCTGAGAGCGCCGGAGATGGCGACCGCCATCGAAAAATGTGTGCATTGCGGTTTCTGCCTGCCAGCTTGCCCGACTTACAGCCTGCTGGGCGAAGAGATGGATTCGCCGCGCGGGCGCATCTACCTGATGAAAAACGTGCTGGAAGAGACGCTGAGCGCCGCCGACGCCCAACCCTACATCGACCGCTGCCTCGGCTGCATGGCTTGTGTGCCCGCTTGCCCTTCCGGCGTCGAATATGGCGACTTGCTGGTGAGTTATCGCATGCTGCAAGAACGCGAACGCCAGCGCCCGCCGCTGGATGCCCTGGCGCGCAGACTGGTGATCGAGACGCTGCCCTATCCCAAGCGCTTCCGGCTGGCGGCTCAAACGGGGCGGATCGGAAAAGCGCTCCGCGGCGCCTTGCCGGAGGCCTTCGCTTCCATGCTGAACTTGCTGCCGGAGAAGCTGCCGAGTCCATTGCCCGCGCCGCCCGTGCTGCCGGCACGGGGCGAGCTGCGCGCGAAGGTGGCGCTGCTGCCGGGCTGCGTGCAGCAAGCGCTGGCGCCCGAGATCAATTACGCGGCCGCCCAAGCCCTGGCTGCGAACGGCGTCGAGGTGCATAGCCCGCCCAAGGCCGGCTGCTGCGGCTCCATATTGCTGCATGTCGGCGCGGAGCAGCAAGCGATCGAACTCGCCCGGCGCAATTTTGGGCAATTCCCGGATGACATCGACGCGATCATCACGACGGCGGCCGGCTGCGGCTCCGGCATTCATGATTATGAATTGCTCTTCAAGGATCAGCCGGACGCGGACCGCGCGGCCGCATTCGCGCGCAAAGTGACCGATTTCAGCGCTTTTCTGTCCTCATTGGGCATGCGCGAGCGGACGGGATTCGCGCATGAACGGCGCGTGGTGTATCAGGATGCCTGCCACCTGCTGCACGCTCAAGGCCAGCAGAGCGAGGCTCGCGCTCTCTTGATGCAAATCCCGAATCTCCGCCTTTTGCCAATCGCCGATGCCGGCATGTGCTGTGGCTCGGCCGGCGCCTACAACATTGACCAACCCGCCATCGCGGCCGAGCTCGGGCGGCGCAAGGTCGCGTCCATCCTGGCGGCTGAACCTGACCTGGTTGTCTCGGGCAATATCGGCTGCATCACGCAGCTGCGCCAGCAACTGAAATCAACGGGGAATCCGCTGCCGGTCAGGCATATCGCCGAAGTGCTCTGGGAAGCCTGCGCAGGCTCCGAGTAAGCGCGCGCGATCCAAGCCGCATCGCTCCGCGGAACCTGCTTTATGCCGCGGCTTAGCAGTTGCCGATGTTGTCTACGTGCCTGCCGCCGATCCAGCCTCGCCGCCCCTTATAGTTCACCAAATACCAGTAGGCCGTGCGCCTTACAACGCCGACAGTTGAGCCTCGACGGACGACGCCGATCTTCTCGGAGTCCAATGATGGCTGCATACGGAAATTGATGTGGCCTGTTGTTCGGGCCGGGCAGCCATCGACAGCCGGCTGCTCGACGACCGGCTGGCTGACCGGCTGGGAGGCCACAGGTTCAGTCTTGGTGGTCGTCGGCTGGCCATAAACCAGAATAACCATGCCCGGACGATTCGCCGAGGCGCAGGTCATGTGACCGGAACTGTAAGAATCCAGCGGACTGGGCGCGCGCGTCTGCGAATCCAGGAAGAGCGTCGCGCCAAGCCGGGGGAAGCAGACCTCGATGCCCTGCTCAACGTAGCCCCACAAATCAACGGCGTCGATGAAGCCCCGGTTTAGCACATACTGATTCCCGATGCCCTGTGCCGACACATGCCGACACTGAATGCCGCTTCCCAAACCGTAGAAAGCGCTGACCGTTGCGCCGGCCAGCATCGCGCAGGTCTCCGGCGGGCGCGGCGGCGGCACGAACCATTCGTTGACGACTTTGCCCGAATGACCGCAGATGTTGCTCTCGCCATGCATCTCAAGCGTACTGTTTGTCGCGTTGACGACGCCCGAGCAATTCTGGATCAGCGTGTTGATCAGGATCAACCTGCCATTGATGATCTCCAGAACTTCCTCGCTATTTTTATGCTGGAATCTGATCCGGAGATTTTTAAGGGTGAGCGTCGCGTCTTCCACGATGAACGCGGGCGCGTCCCGCTTTTTGAATGTGAGTTTGCTGCCATAACCTTCAATGGTGATGTTTGTGTCGATATCGGGCAGGAACCGCGACAGCCGCGTATCAACGGGCACGATGATCGTATCATGCGGGCCGATGCCGGAGTCACAGCCGCTATGCCTGGAATCCTTGTTGGCGGCTTCGATGGCATAGTACAAGTCGCAGGGGCCTTTGACCTTGATATCATCATTGGCATGCGCCGGCAGGGAAGCGGCGATCAAGAGGCACAGCGCGATTATTGGACTGAGCCGCTTCAGTAAGTTATACATGGCGCACTCCTATTTGGGCATTCAGCTAACTCATAACTTAATGATATAAACTTCCAAGACAGAATTCAAATTATCGGCGCAAGGGCGCAGTCCTGGCAACCGGCCAAGGCGACGCCCGTCCACCCCCGCCGGCGCGTTCACCAGGCATAAGCCTTCGGCGCCTCGCCACCGGGTCCGGGGAAAATTTCATCAAGCTTTTCCAGGGTATCGGCATCGAGGCTGATCATGGTAGCGCGCGCGGCGCTTTCCAACTGCTCCATCGTGCGCGGGCCAATGATCGGCGCGCTGACAGCCGGGTTATGCAGCAGCCAGGCCAGGGCGACCTGCCCCGGCGGATGGCCGATTTCGCGGCAGAGCCCCTCGTAAGCCTCGAGCTGGCGCCGCTTGGATTCGATCCGCGCGATCATGTCCGGGCTGCTGCGGCGTCCGCTTTCCGCTTTTTCCAGCGCGCCGCCCAGCAGACCGCCGCCGAGCGGGCTCCAGGGGATTAGCCCCAGGCCATAGTGACGGCAGGCGGGGATGACCTCCAGCTCGATGGCGCGGTTGTCGAGATGATAAATGCTCTGCTCGCTGACCAAGCCGAGCATATTGAGCCAGGCGGCCTCGTGGCAGGCGGTGGCGATATCCCAACCGGCGAAATTGCTCGAGCCGACATAGATGACCTTGCCCTGCCCGATCAAGCTGCCGAAGGCGGTCCAGGTCTCTTCCCAGGGGCAATCACGATCGACATGATGCATCTGATAGATGTCGATGCGGTCGGTTTGCAGGCGCTCCAGGCTGCCGTCGCAGTGCTTGCGAATCTTGTAGGCGGACAGGCTGCGGATATCCCGATTGGGCTCGGGCAGGTATTCCTGGCGGCTCACGGGATTGTAGACTTTGGTCGCCAGCACGACGGCGTCGCGGCGCCCGCCGCCTTGGGCAAACCACCCGCCGATGATCTCCTCCGTCAGCCCATATTCAACCTGCCGCCCATAGACATCGGCCGTGTCAAAGAAGTTGATGCCCAATTCCAGCGCCCGATCCATAATGGCGAAGGCATCTTCTTTTGCGGTCTGATGCCCAAAGTTCATCGTGCCGAGGCAAAGATTGCTCACCAGCACGCCGTGTTTTCCCAATCGCCTGTGTTCAATTGTCATAGGCTTGCCCGCTCCTCGTCGTCTGCTGTGACCGCCGACAGGTATGGTAACAAGTTCGCGCCGCTTATGCCACCACTGCCGGCTCAAGCGGCGGGGCAATCGCATCAAATTGAAATGGCGCTGAAACCAACTACTTTCCCGGCAACTTTCGTAATCTGTAGGGGCGTTTGACCCGCAGTGTCTACGCGCGGCGCTGAAACGCCCGCATAATTTAGGCTATCTTCGTGGGCGACACACAGCCGCGACATAGGTCGCGTAGACACTGACCGCCGACACTGCGGGTCAAACGCCCCACCATTTCCCTTTATTTTCATGGCGATCGGCGCGAAATGATTTTGCTGCGATTGCCTCGCCCCGCGCGAGAAACATCAAGACATTTCGCCGGTTTTGGACTATAGTTCCCGCAGTCAAGACGAACAGCAGCCGGGAGCATACGATGGAAGCCAAAGCGACAATCGAAGATCTGGAGGCGCGCTGGGCGCAGATTGAGCCCTCGCCGCAAGACAAGGGCTCGGTGGCTTTGATCGCGCGCCGGCCCGCGCCCGACCAGCGCGAGCTGCTTGAGCGAGCGACCTTCACCGTTGAGGCCGGTTTGCTGGGCGATGACTGGCTGCGGCGGCATGGCGACGACATTGAAGCGCAGATTACGCTGATGAACAGCCGCGTGATTCAACTGCTCGCCGGCGACAAGACCCGCTGGGCGGAAGCGGGGGATCAACTCTTTATCGATCTCGACATCTCGCAGGACAACCTCCCGCCCGGCACGCGCCTTCAGCTTGGGGACGTGATCATGGAAATATCGAAGCGGCCGCACACCGGCTGCACAAAATTCGCCCGCCGCTTTGGGGGGCATGCGCGCAAATGGACCGCCACCGAAGCGGGCGAACGTCAACGCCGGCGCGGTGTCTACGCCTTCGTCGTACAAGACGGCGAAGTCAAAGTGGGCGACCGCATTCGCAAACTGTAGAGGCGAGCCATTGGTCCAAGCCCCTCGCCCCCCTACGATGGGGCGAAGGTTTCGCCGTGATCGGCAAATATGATGAGATCCAGCGGAGAATCCTCGAATGGTCTTGTGTTTGCTCCCCTTCCCTGATGATTCGGGGCAAGGGGCCGGGGGATGGGGTTTGTCGCCCGAAACCACGCCTGTCAACGATTCAGAAAGACGACAACAAATGATCGACGCGAAACTGATCCACCCGCAAATCTTGAGCGCCCTCGGCTCGGCCGGCCACGGCAGCGCCATCCTGATACCCGACGGCAACTACCCATTCGAGACCGGCGCCAACCCCATGGCCGAGCGCGTCTATCTCAATCTGGCGCCCGGCAACGTGACGGTCACCGATGTGCTGGAAGCGGTCTTGAGCGTGACGCCGGTTGAAGCGGCCCAGGTGATGGCGCGCCACGACGGCGCTGAACCCAGCATCTATGCCGAATTCCGCCGACTGCTGCCGGATGACGTCGAGTTGACGCCGCTTGAGCGCTTCGCCTTCTATGACGAGGCGAAGAAAGAGGACTGCTGCCTGGTGATCGCCACCGGCGAGCAGCGCGTCTACGCCAATATCCTGCTCACGATCGGCGTCGTGGATCCGCCGCCCGAGCAAGCCGTCTAACCGTCGAAACGCAAAATGTAGGGGCGAGGCGGTGACTCGCCCGCCAAAACACAGTCATCGTAGGGGCGAGGCGGTGACTCGCCCGCCAACACGCCACCATCGTAGGGGCGAGGCGGTGACTCGCCCGTTGGCGCCGTCACGAAGAATTCGGGCGTCCCAGCGAGCCGCCCCTACAGATAACGAGGCAACCGGAGAAGGAACGCCCCATGCCCATTGAAGCGGTCATCTACGACATGGACGGCGTCCTGGTCGACAGCGAAGTCTACTGGGACAAAGCCCGCGTCGAATTCGCCGGGGACCGCGGCAAAGCCTGGACCGATGAGTTTCAGCGCCTGGCCATGGGCCGCAGCACCGTCGGCTGGGCGACTGTGATGCAAGAAAAACTGGCGCTGGACGAATCCACTGACGCCATCATCGCCGAGATGAAAGCGCGGGTGATCGCCCTATACGAGGCGCGCCTGCCGGCCCGCCCCGGCGCCCTCGAATCGGTAAGCCAGATGAAGCGGCATTTTCGCGTCGGCTTGGCATCGGGCTCGCCCACGGAGATTATCAAGGCGGTGCTCAGCATCACCGGGCTAGATCAGATCTTTGAAGTGATGATCTACGGCGATGAGGTGCCGCGCGGCAAACCGGCGCCCGATATTTATCTTGAGGCGCTGAAACAATTAGGCGTCGCGCCGGGAGCGTCACTGGGCATCGAAGACTCGGCCAATGGCTTACGCGCGCTCAAGGCGGCGGGCATGTTCGCCGTGGCCGCGCCCAGCCCGGATTTCCCGCTGCCTG
>JAPPEU010000025.1 GCA_028875245.1 Chloroflexota bacterium | reverse complement strand
TGTGATTGACATACAATGTCATTATATGTCGATCCAGTTTTTCAACACTGTCCGGCGGCCCGCCCCTACATTTTGTGCTTCAGCGGGCAACCAACCAGGTCGCCCCTGCATCTGTTTACCGAGGCGAGCGACCCAGTGGCTCGCCCCTACACATCTTAATTTTGCAGGTTCGGCATCTTGTGTGAACCTAGTAATACCCGGCGTCCGCCATCATCTCGCGGGTTTCGGCCGCGGCCGCATCCAAGCCGTCCTGCGCGCTGACATCACCGAGGATGATCGCTTGCAGATGCGGATAGAAGATGTTGGAGAAGGGGATCCACTCGGCGATCAGCGGCGGCGTCTTGAAATCTTCGCCGACCTGGATGCGCGCCAGCTCCAGCCGCTCGCGGTCCAGCGGGTTCTCGGCATCGGAGGCATCGGCGATGATGCGATCCCACACATCGCCGCGCGTCGGCAAGAAGCCCAAGAGCGCCTCTTCATAAGCCACGCGCTCCGAAGACAGGAACTTGATCAGCTGAACGCCCGCTTGCGGATTAGGCGCCGTCGCCGGGACGGAGAAGGCATGCGCGCCCGCCCAGCCGGATGGCCGCACGGCGTCGCCGCCAACGGAGAGGCCCGTGAAGCCGCGCGCCAGGCCGAAGTTGCCGGCTACCGCGCAGGAATCAGGATCCTGGAAGTAAGCGTACCAGCCGTACCACTCCAGCTTGATGGCGACATCGTTGTTGCAGAAGTACTGGGCGACGCCATCCCAAAGCAGCGAGGTCGTATCTGACGGGATGACGCCGTCGGCGTACCAGCCGGCCAGCAATTCGGCCACGGCGACGCCGATCTCGTCATTGAAGGTCGGTTCATAATTCTCATCGAAGAGCGACCCGCCGCTGGCGAAGTGCATCTCATAGAAGCGGCCCGTCAGCGCCTCTTCCTTGCCCGCCAGCGTATAACCCAGGGTGCTGTGCCCATTCTCGACGAAGAAGCGCGCTTGCCGGTCGATCTCTTCCAGGTTGGTCGGCACGGTCAATGCCTCGCCCGTCGCGTCCATATAAGCGGCGGCGATCATTTCATCTTCGTAGAGGTCTTTGCGATAGTGGATCGGGCTGATATCAGCGTGGCGCGGGATCAGAAAGAGGTCGCCGCCGATGGTGGCCGCGTCGAGGATGGCGGGGCTGAAAGGCGCCAGTTCCTCTTCGCTGAAGTAATCTTGCAGCGGCAGCAGGAAGGGCGTGTACTGCGCCACGAAGCTGGTGTGATCCCAAGCCACATCATAATCGGCCGCGCCGGTGGCGAAGTCGACCTTCAGCTTCTGGTCAATGGCGAATCCATCAAGCAAGGCGACGATCTCGACGGTGGCGCCGGTCGCCTCTTCAAAGACGGAAATGGCGTCGTACATGACTTCGTACTGCCCGCCGCCGATATTCGCCATCTTGATGGTGATGCCCGACAAGTCCATGTCCAGGCCGGAATATTGCGCTTCGTCTTGCGCGCTGACGGCGAATGCGCTGAGCAGCGCCAACATCAAGAACATCAGGAAAAGTTTGCGTAACATAATTGACATGCTCCTGTCTTCTGTCGATTTACAAGCTAACGATAGAACGCGCTTCAATTTGCCAAGGTCGCCTCACTCCTTTCCCAGCGCGATCCGGGCAGAATTTGGCCAAGCCAGTCCCGCCCGTCAACTCGAGGACAGTATAGCGAATTTTGCATACAAAACAAGTTTTTGCAAGCAAAACAGTTCGACCGCGTGAGCCGCGCCTGAGTCGTCGCTAGCGCTAGCTCTTGCCACGCGCCCCGCCCTCCATCGGCAACGAGAACACGGTTGAGATCAATACAATTAGGAGCAACGCCGGCTTCGGTATAGTTGGGCTAAAGGTGTAGCAGTTAGATACTGGTCTACGATTGCTCTGTCCACAGTTCCAGTTGAGGCCCGGATCCCACTGGCTTTCCTCGCAAATGTCGAAGATCGCAGACAGCACCAAACGGCAGGAAGTGCCTTTCAAACCGCCTATATTTTGTGCCCCAATACACCATCGCACATGCCATAGGGGCGCCTTTTCCACCGGATTTGCCGTCCACCAAGAATTTCAACCGAGTATCATATAGAAATGCGACCGCAGTTGCGGCTCCAAAAACGTAGCGTTTCCAATGTTTCGTATTTGGCGCAACAGGTACAAGTGCCAGCACATCTGCCCCGTGAACACGATTGGCGAAAGCCGCCATCTGTAACCAGTTTAGAATTGATGTTCCTCGTTTACGATCTCTTCCATAGGGAGGATTGATAAAAACTGTAGGATAATCCCAAGATGCATGCAAACCGTCAACTTCAGGTAGAGAGTACTCGACTGTAGCATTTACGATGGAATAGCAATTAGAGCACGGATCCAGGTGAATGGCGCCACCAAAGAATTCTCGTATTACATCGACGTACTTAGGTGGAGTACACCAATGTTGGCTAAGAGTTTCCGTGTTATTTCGTCCAGCTGTCACTTCACGATTTCCTTCAACTTGGTTTAGACGACAGTGTACCTAAGTCTCTCTTCAATGCATCTATTGACATCCTTTCGGGAGCGATAACATTGAACCATTTGTCGATTGAGGAACTGTGATCTTGGAAAAAGCTACGGAGTGATTCATCTGCAGAAACGTCAATGTTAACTTTGGTGAATCTATTCCCACCCGCCTTACCGGAGTAACTGTCCAAGAATGCCTGTTTTGCCGCTTCTAGCTCTGGGCCGGGGTTAATCAAGATTCTCTCGATAAACTCGTGCAATCCTTGATCAGTAAGGAATAGCAGCCAATCATAAGACTGAGCCAAAACACGGAGTTCTTTATTGTAATTGTTCGATGTAAACCAGTTTCCGTGATTGCTCACGATCCCAACGGTTAACATGAAACCCGGAAACTCGGACAACGAGTCTGAGCCTATGACTTCACGCAACATACTGTGATAGGGAGCCATTCGAAAGTTGCCGTCGGCCTCTTCAATGATCCCTTGAATCTGACCATTTCGACTTCTTATCTTCTGAAGTGATGAGACCGACCTCGCCACGTATGCCCCCTGTTTTGCTTTCTCGATAGTCTGAGGGCCTTTCTTCATTCCTTCTTCTACGCCAACTCGTTTGCACTCAAATATTGCAAATGGCTGACTGTTAAGTTCAACGATAGTGAGATCACAAGAAGACTCGCTTAGCTGGTCAACATGAGCAACAAAAAGGCTGGCTTGAGTATCGACAAGCAGGGTGGCATTGCGCTTTATGTCCCTGCTAGTTACAATTTGATTTGATTTCAATCTATGATTCGCGAGTAAACTCGATTGCTTTCGAATCTTCGCCGGTGTAACGGGGCGCGAATAGGGTTGCATTCCAATTTTGTGCAAAGATCGGATAGGGTGGAGCGAAAACTCTACGTTATGTACTATTTCCGAGTTAGCGAATTCAGGCAGCTTGCGCTCAATAACTATATGATCGCGAAGATCCCACGAACATAGCAAATAGTAAGTCACTAGTTCAACGAGAGTGCCTAGCGCTCGTCCTGCCGCCTTCTTACTATCTTGTCGATTATGAAACACTTGAATTGCTAGATCGTTTTGAAGCGTGTCAATTGATTTATAACCCACACGAAATCTCCAAGTAGCGGAAACTACATTGAAACAGTAGCGGTGCTTCTATTGTTCAGCAATGTATGATACTGCTTCAATATTCTCGCCGCAAACAAGACTATCTAGGCAAATATGAAATTCACGATACTCAAGGCGAGGGCAAGTTGAAACGCTCCAAACCTTTCCTCTTATTGATGCTGGCGGATTTTCTGGCGCGCTCCGCCTATCAGATGGGCAAGACGCCGCTGCTGCCGATCTTCGCCGCGTCCTTAGGCGCATCGGGCTCCTTCCTCGGCTTGATCGTCTCGGTTTCCACCATCACCGGGCTCGTCCTCAAGCCGCTTTTTGGCATCCTGTCCGACCGCTGGGGACGGCGCGTCTGGCTGCTTGTCGGCGCGGGCTTCTTCGCCTTCATGCCCTTTCTCTACCGCTTTATCGGGAGCCCGGAGCAGCTGCTGCTCATCCGCCTTGTCCATGGCCTGGCGACGGCGATCTACGGTCCCGTCACCCTCGCCTACATCGCCGAGCTATCTCGCCGGGATGGGGGGCGCGCCGGGTTGAGCCGGGGCAGCGCCGCCGAGACAGAGCCCTCGGTCGCGGAAGACATCGGCTGGTTCCAGATGGCGCGCAGCGGCGGTTATATCGTGGGACCGGCGCTGGCGGGCTGGCTGCTGCTGTCGCTGGACGCGGCGGCCGTGTTCACCATCATCGGCATCATCAGCTGCGCCGTCTTCCTGCCGGTCCTGCGCCTGCCGGAGACGCGCCCGGCAAAGCGGCGCAAGTTCAAACCGATATTTCAGCATATCAGAAACGCGATTGGCGACGGGGGGCAGACGCCGGCCGTCTGGCTGACCGGCGGGCTGGAGGCGGTCACCTTCATCGCGCTCTATACGCTCAAAGCCTTCCTGCCCTTATACGCATTGGAGGCGGGCGTCAGCGTAGCGCTGGTCGGTTTGTACTTCAGCCTCAACGAAGCGGCCCATGTCTTGGGCAAACCCTTCTGCGGCCGCTTGAGCGACCGTTGGGGCTATTTGCCGGCGATCAGCCTGGGTATGCTCATCCTGGCGGCGGCACTGCCAATGGTGCTCCTGCTGGATCAGGGATTGCTATTCCTCGTCCCGGCGGTCTTGATGGGGCTGGCGCAGGCGCTTATCTTCCCGGCGGCGATCGCGCTGGTTTCCGATCGCATCAGCCCGGAGAATCTGGGCGCGGGCATGGGCTTGATCGGCATGCTGCAGAATTTCGGCAAGGTGGCCGGCCCCGTGCTCGGCGGAATGGCCATCACCGCCCTTGGTTATGACGCGACCCTGGTCTGCCTGGGCTTGATGCTGGCGCTGGGCGCCGCGGTCATCTGGGGCCTGTTTTCGCCGCGCCGGTTAGCCAGGCTGCCGCGGTAGCCATCTACACCGACGGTTGAGTGTCTGCGCCAACCCAACAGCCATTGACGACATCACCACGGATGTTGGCGACGCGTCGTTTCCGCGAACCGTCGGCGTTCATGACAAAGAGTTGATTCTGCCCGGGGAAGGTCGAAGGCGCGACATAACTGATCTGCGCGCCATCGGGCGAAAAGCGCGGCGATGTCGCGCCGCCGAGGTGGTCGGTCAGCCGGATGAGTTCGCCACCATAGCGATGAATACGATAAACTTGCCGGTCCACCGCCACAGCAAGCCACTCGCCGGTCGGCGACCAGTTGAGATCGCTGATCCTCAAGGACGACTCGTAGACAATAGCTTCCGATGCGCCCGATGGACTGGCGGTGGCGATCTGGTATGTCTTAGTCAAATCACGGTTGTGCCGTTCAATAATGTAAGCGATGCGACGGTCGCTTGGCGACCAGACCGGCGAGTGATAAGACAGCCCGGCGGCGGCTGGCTTGATAACTTCGTAGAAGCGGGTGAACAGATCGCCGGCAACCAAGCCGAAGCGCGGCTCGGCAAATGCCGGATCTTGGCGCGAAACCAGAATCCCCATGCCATCCGGCGCCAGCGCGATTTCTCGCGTCGCTGAAAGCAAGCCGCCGGCGGCCGGCTTGTCAAAGTGCAGGCCGGAGCCGTCAAGCAGCGCGTGGTGGAAGCCGTTGAGATCAGGCCGATGGCTGGCGATCACCAGCGATTGGGTGGCGGCGTCGCAATCGATATCGGAGATGCGCAAGTAGGCGTCACCATGCGGGATCGAGCCGACGACGCGCTTCATGGAAGGTTGAGCGCCGGCGCCAAGCCCGCTGCCGTCAAGGCCGATACGATAGACCGAGTTGGACTGCCGCCCGGCGTCGATGGAGTCGGCATCAGAGATGAAGATGAGCGCGTTCTCGACAGGCTCGCCGGCAGGCAAGCGCATGTGCGATGCCAGTTGCCGCCCCAAAAAGAGGATGACGACCGCCATGACGTAGGCGGTGATGATATTCGTCCGGCGCGAGCGCATTCTGATGTCCCCGCCCTGCCCTTGCACGGCTAGAGCGCCGCCTTCAAAATCGCCTTCAGCTCCTCCGCGTTCAACACAATCGGATTGCCTTTCATGCTGCTGGAAGCGCTGGACTTCTCGACGATTTCGTCAAAGTCGTCTTCGCGCAGGCCGTAAGCGCCTAGCCCCGGAATGCCGAACATGCCGCTCGTTTCACTGATCCAATCAAGCGCGTCGTTTGTTGTCGCTCTTCGGTCGAAGGGCGGCGCAGGGTCGCGTAGACACTGACCCGCCGACACTCGCCCGTCCAACAAGAACTGGGCGGCATATTCGTAGCGCTTCAAGGCGGGATTATGCGGCTCACGCGCGTTCAAAGCCTTGATATTGGCGTCGATCACCGGCGGCAGCAGGGCCGCGCAGATGGCGCCGTGGGGCGCGTTGTACATCCCGCCCAGGACACCGGCGAAACCATGAACAGCGCCGAGTTTGGCATTGGCCAGCGCCAAGCCGCCCAGCAGGCTCGTCAGCGCCATATCCCGGCGGGCGTCGGCATGGCCGGGTTCATGATAGACGGTGCGCAGGGAGCGGCCCGCCCGGCGCAAGCCCTCGGCGCACATGCCGTCCGTCAGTGGATTCGCCAAGTGAGAGACGAAAGGTTCGAGCACTTGCGTCAGCGCATCCATGCCCGTGCTGGCGGTGACCGCCGGCGGCAGGCTGTGCGTCAATTGCGGATCGACCAGGGCGATATTGGCCAACATGCGATTGTCGCGCAGGCTGACTTTGACGCGATGCGCCTTGGAGCCGAGCACGGCGTTTTTGCTGACTTCAGCGCCGGTGCCCGCTGTGGTCGGCAGCGCGATGAAAGGCAGTGGATCAGCAAGGAGCCTTCGGCCCGCCCCGATCACCTCCAGGTAGTTGAGCAGGTCGCCTTCGTTCGGGATCAGCGCCGCGCTCGCTTTGCCCGTATCGATAACGCTGCCGCCGCCGATGCTGATCACATGGTCGCAGCCGGCCGCGCTGGCGATGCCCTTCGCTTCGTCGATCACATCCACTGTCGGTTCGCCGCTGACGCTATAGTGGGTGATCGGCAAATTATCGTCTCGCAAGGCATCAATCAGCCGTTCTACCGATTCCGGCTGGAAGCTATCGGTGATGAGCAGAGCGCGGCCGCCTGTGTCGCGAGCGAGCTGTGGCAGTTGGCCCGCGCTGCCATCGCCGAAGATGATGCGCGCCGCGCTGGCAAATTCGAATTGCATGGTTGTCCTTTATTGGCTTTTGGCAACTGACAGTGCGGATAAATCAGGAATTCGCGAGAGGAATGTCTATATCTTGGACACGCCAATTGGCTTTGCGGCGAAGATCAGAAAAACTGATTCGCACTCGAAAATCTTCGCCGAGGGTCGGCGCGTTTCGTCCTACGCGCCAGATCGTATCATTCTCGCTAGGGTTGTATCGATCTTGCAACAGACCGTTGGGCAAACAGGCCGCTATAATTCGTTGCAGAACATGCGCGTCATCTACGACATCGTAAATGTATTTCGTAAATACCGTGACAACATAAAGAGAGCGTCCGTCACGTTCAATAAACGAAGGAAGCTTGCCAGCCTCATCAATAACTACGTCTTGGCGCCACATTTTGACATGCAAAGACGTCTGTGACATCTGAATGGTAGCTGTGCCGCTGCCACTTGGCTTCTCTGCTTTTGTATCTATCATGAGCGCTACTGGAATAGCTTCGGGCAGAAACACGTATACCGCTTTCTTTATGTCGACCTTCCCGTATAGACGCAAATGTATTTGCGGCAACCCCATCAACTCAATCGCTTCTCGCGTAATATCTTCTGCTATATCTTGAGGCTGGTCTACTTCCTCCCTGAAGATTCTCACAGCTTGTGATGCGTAGTCCGTTAGCGCCTGTGTTACCATCGAAAATGACGTCTGCTCCAAAATCTCCATTTGCTCAGGTGACATACGTGCGCTTCCGGGCTCCTTCGGCATGATGATCATCTAGCTCAATTCCGAGCCATCGTCTGCCAAGCCGTCCAGCTACAGCGGTTGTAGTACCAGAGCCGACGAATGGATCCAGAACAACTCCTTTTGCCGGCGAGAAAAGTCGAATTACACGACTAGCGAGCTCTTCTGGAAACTCAGCTTCATGCCGATCGTTGCGCTGCACAGAACGAATCTGCCAAACACCTCGCGACCCCCATTCGGACCATTCATTGCTGCTTAAACGTTGGCGGTCGTATTCTGTGATACCAGGTTGCCAAAAAACATAAATGTGTTCAAACTCATCAACGGCCCTATATGAATTGGAATGCCAGCGGCAATTTGCCCAACATGGATCTTTGTGCCAGATACGCTGGTCATAAAGGTAAAGCCCAGCCTGGAGTGCCCACTCTTCGACCATGCAACCTGTCAGCTTTACCCTTGTAGATGTGATCTGCTTGCCACCGCGAACATTGTTATGCTCCAATCGCCGTTGCACCGTCTGTTCACTACAGCCGAGCATCTTAGCCAGTTCAACCCGCCGCGCATTTGGATATCTCTGCATTAGCTCTATTATTTGCTCCCTAGTTACCGGGCTTTTCTTTCGGCGCACATTGTCTGCCTGAAAACGAGGCATTGATTCGTCCGGGAAGCACAGAATATCCCCTATGTTTACAGCCATAAAACCACCCGGTTTCAAAATGCGGGAGTGGAGGAATATGACATCCTTAACCAGTGATTGCCACTCGTCAAAACTCCAATCCTTTTCGTACGACTTGCCCACATAATATGGCGGTGACCAGAAGCTAAGATCAATGCTACGGGTAGGCAACGACGGCATAATGCTCCTGGCATCTCCCGCAAAGATTCGGTTAAAGCTGAATGTAGGCGCATAAACCTTGGTTGGTACGACTGTCGTCAAGTTCGATAAAGACTGCTGTCGTTGGTGAATGTTATTCATTTCCCGTCATCCGTTATAGTCAAGCGCTTGAAATTGAACTGAAAACGAATAATTGCTTGAAACAAATCAAAAAAGCGTTGGCATCAAACGACTTCATTTCATGGCATTCTGGCAAGCTCTATATGGTAAGTTGTCAATGCTCTGTTATTCCCACAATCATCTAATATAGTATAGCCTAGATGATTTTGAAATGCGGGAGAAATGTGATGATGGAGCGGACTGTTGTCCTGACTGATGAGGTCCTTGCCGGGCGGGCGCTGGTGGCGCGTATCGGCCGCTTCTTGTTTGACCGTCGCCTGACCGACGCCGGCGGCGGCAATATCAGCTTGCGCGTCGACGATGTCTTCTGCATGTCCCCGACCCTCGCTGGACAGAACAAGCAATGGCAATTGTCGCCGGAGGATGTCCTCGTCGTGGGCGAAAGCGGCGCGATTCTGCATGGTGACGGCAGCTTAACGCGCGAGAGCGCTGTTCACTTCGGCCTGCACAAGCGCTTCAGCGATTATGGCAGCGCCGTCATCCACGCACATCCGCGCAATCTGCTCGTCTTCGCCTGCGCCAATATGGCGATGCCGCCGGTGATGGAAGCGACGCGCAAATTTGGCGTCACGCCGGTCATCGAATACGCCCCCGCCCACAGCCCGAAACTGGGCGAGCGCATCGTCGCCACCATGCGCGGCCGCGAGGCGATGATCGCCAAGCACGCCGCGGGGACGCTCGCCCCCTGGCATGGCCTCTTCTTGATGGGGAAAAATCTGCAGGCGGCGCTGGATGCCGTCGAGCGCCTCGACACCAATGCCTATATGATGATGATGGCGGGGCATTTGGGCGCCAGCCCGCTGCTGCGCGAGGAGCGCGCCGCCATGGAAAGCGCTATCGCGAACTTCCGCGACGAGGGTCGCGTGGACACTGACCCGTCCTAAACGCGATGATCCTCTCCCTCACGCCGAACAGCACGCTCGACCTGAACATATCCGTGCCCAGGCTGGTGACGAATACCACCATTCGCGCCTCGCGGACTTATCACAGCATGGGAGGCAAGCCGACCGACGCCGCCTGGATTTTGGGGCGCATGGGCGTCGGCAGTTTGGCGCTGGGCTTCGCTGCCGGGGCTATCGGCGAAAAAGTGACATCAATGCTGGAAGCGCTGGGCGTGACGACCGATTTCATCGAAGTCGACGGCGAAACGCGCGTCAATGCCATCATCATGGACGAATCGACAGGCGAGCACACCACGATCACCACCGCGTCCATGTCGGTCAGGGCAGCGCATTTGGCAGCGTTGCGGGAGCGCTACATCGAGGCTTTGCCATCGGCGTCGGTCGTCATCACTGGCGGGTCCCTGCCGCCGGGCATGACGCCAGATTTTTACACCGACGCGATCGAACTGGCGCGCGCGCAAGACCTGCCGGTGGTATTCGACGCCGCCGAGCCGAATTTGAGCGCGGGCCTAGCCGCCCGCCCGACTGTCATCAAGCCGAACGAGCATGAACTTTCCGGCCTGGTCGGGCGCAAGCTGACATCGGAGGCTGATCTCTACGAAGCCGGGCGCGAGATCCTTGCGCGTTATGGCAGTCAAGCGGTCATCACCATGGGCAAAGACGGGGCGCTGGCGCTGCTCACCGAGCGCAGCTACCGCATCCCGCCGATAGCGGTCGAGGTTAGCAGTCCGGCCGGCGCTGGAGACGCGGTGCTCGCCGGGCTGGCGCATGCCCTTCATCACGGGAGTCCGCTGGAAGAGGGCTTGAGGCTGGGCATCGCTGCCGCCACCGCTGTCTGCCTGCATCCGGGCACGGCGGCTTATGATGTCAAAGATATGGAGCGCTTCCTGCCGCAAGTGGAGTTGGTTGCGTATCCTTGACAATCGACTGCTTTAGTCGAAGTCACAGAAGCTTCGCCGAAGACTAAACAAGAGTGGTCGTTGGGCTAGGCGTCCGCCTCGGTTTGCGGCGCTTGGACCTCTGAAGGCATGCCATTCAAGCGTTTGTACCCTCCCGTGATCAGGTCGCGAGCCACAGTTAGGGTAGCAAGAACGGCATATAGACACATCAGCGCCAATACAACAACAAATACGGTATCCAATGGATCATCCTTCTGCTAGGAACGCGACTCTGACATAAGTTTAAGTGCCGTCAACATAACGACACTTAAGCAAACGTTAAGCGCCGACAAGACAGTCTTAGTCTTCCCACGTCACACAAACAACGGCGCCATCTCCCACTCGGCGACCATGGCTTGCATGACACTGTCCGGCGTCCCCTCTTCAAAGCGCGCCGCCGCGTCAAGCACTTTGGGCAGCAGGTGAATATCGCCGACCGTATTGAGGAAGACATCCTCATTCCCCAAGACCCAATGCACCGCCTTGTCGATGTTGGCCTGGTCGGTCAGGGGCTCGTACCAGGTGGCGTGGCTGTGCTGCTCGCTGATATAGGGTCGCCGCGTGATTGACTTGATCGTTTGGATTGCCGTATTGCGCGCCTGGCAAGCGCGCAGAACCGCTTCGAAGCCGGCGCGGTAAGTTTCGTTTTGCATCATCAGATAGTTGTAGGGCAGCAGGACGGAATCAAAGTCGAAGCGCTCCAGGCTGCGCTGATGCATGCCGGCGATGGCGACATAGTGGCCGGTCACGCCGATGTGCTTGACCAAGCCCTGCTCGCGCGCCTCGATCAGATATTCCAGCGCCCCGCCGGGCCCCATGGCGACTTCCCACTCGTCTTCGCCCACCAGATTGTGCAGCTGAATCAGGTCAACCTGGCTGACGCGCAGGCGCCGCAGCGAGCGCTCGAATTCGGCTTTGGCGCCGTCGTAGCTGCGCTCGCCGGTTTTGGTCGCGAGGAAGAAAGCCGCTCGATGCGTCTCCATCCAGGGGCCGATGCGCAGCTCAGCGTCGCCATAACTCGCCGCCGTGTCGATATGATTGACGCCGCGCTCAATGAGCAATTCCATCGTGCGGTCGGCTTCGTCCTGGCTGACGCTGCTGAAGGCGGCCGCGCCGAAGAGCGTCCGCGTGCTTTCGTGGCCGGTTCGTCCAAATGATTTCTTGGGGATTGGCATGGTCTGCTCCTTGGGATGAAATAGTGTGCGATATCTCCGATTTCATTGTACAGCAAGAGCGAGGAATCCCGAAGCGCGCGTGGCTGGGGGGTATAGTAAAGTGGATCTACCTTCTGCGGCTTTCGGCAGCGAAAATGGTCTTTTAACTACAGTCGCTCGCGAGTAATAACTCGGCTCATACAAAATAACGAACCCGCAAATATAGGAGTCTGTAAGGCTTGTCCGGTACTGCATTTCTTATGCAACAACAACTGAAATTACACCAAAACAAAACTAAAATGCGGGCGTAACTTGTGAAGGGCGACAGATTTCTACTTAATTCGCCAAGAAAAGCTCCCCTTCCCTGATGATTCGGGGAAGGGGCCGGGGGATGGGGTAGAAAAAGCAGCAATTTCGCTAGAGTACCGGACAAGCCTTGTAGGGGCGATTCTGTGAATGCCCGCATAATTTAGGCTATCTGCGTGGGCGACGCACAGTGTCGGCGGTCAGTGTCTAGGCGACCTATGTCGCGACGCCGAAACGCCCGCTTACGTATGAGGTCCGAGACAAGTCTCGCCCCTACGGGTTTCGACGACGGCGGATTTCTGGTATACTGCGAATATGTGTTCTAACGATGCTGTCAGGGAGGGCGCGTTGAGCCTTAGCAACCGCGAAATCGCCGATATCTTTGAACGCTGCGCCGATATGCTGCAGATCCGCGGCGACAACATTCACCGCGTGCTTTCTTATCGCCGCGCCTCGGAGACCATTCGCGGCGTCCCGCGCGACCTGCGCGCAATCTCAAGCGAAGGCGGGCTGACCGATCTCAGCTACATCGGCAAGACAATCGCGGCGAAGATCGACGAAATGCTGGAAACGGGCGCGCTCGAGTTTTACGAGCGCCTCAGAGCCGAGATCCCCGAAGGCCTGGTCGATATCATGCACATCAACGGCGTGGGTCCGAAGAAGGCGAAACTTTTCTGGGAGCAGCTTGATATCACAGCGGTCGATGAACTCAAGATCGCCGCTGACGCCGGCAAGCTGGCGGCGCTGCCCGGCATGGGGGCGAAGAGCCAGCAGAAGATCCTGGAGGGCATCGACGCCCTGGCGCGTCAAACCGGCCGGACCAATATCGGCGAGGCCCTGCCGGCCGCGCAGGTGATTCTTGACCTGCTGCTGGAGCTGCCCGAGGCGCAGGAAGGCGCGCTGGCCGGCAGCATCCGGCGCGGACGCGAAACCATTGGCGATGTCGATATCCTCATCGCCGCCGACAACTCCGGCCCGATCATGCATCGTTTCGTCAACATGGAAAATGTCGCTCGCGTACTCGGTCATGGGCCGACCAAAAGCTCGGTGGAGCTGCTCAGCGGCTTGCAAGTGGATGTGCGCGTCTTGGAGAAGGCGCGCTGGGGCACCGCCCTCAATTACTTCACCGGCAGCCTCGCGCATAATGTCAAGATGCGACAGATCGCGCTGGATCATGGCCTCAGCCTCAACGAGCACGCCCTCAGCCCGGTCGATGATAGCAAGACAATCATCGAATCCGCCGAAAAGATACTTTGCGACAGCGAAGAGAAAATCTATCGGACACTCGGTCTTCAGTATGTGCCGCCGGAATTGCGCGAAGACAGCGGCGAAATCGAAGCGGCGCGCGAGGCACGGCTGCCAAACTTGATCCGGCGGGAAGATATCGTCGCCGATCTGCACATGCACAGCACCTGGAGCGATGGGAAAAACACGATCGCGGAGATGGCGGCCGCCTGCGTCAAGCGCGGGCATAAATACATCGTCATCACCGATCATTCGCGCAGCCTGGGCATCGCCAACGGGCTCTCCATCGAACGTCTGCTGGCGCAAGCGGAAGAAGTGCGCCGCCTGAACGACGAGATGGGCGCCGCCATACAAGTGCTGGCCGGCGTCGAAATGGACATCAAAGCCGACGCCAGCCTCGATTACCCGGATGACGTGCTGGCGCAATTGGACTTCGTCATCGCTTCGCTCCACTCCGGCTTGGGGCAAGGTCGCGAACAGGTGACCAAGCGCCTGCTCAACGCCATTCGCAACCCTTACGTCAAGATGATCGGGCATCCTTCGGCGCGCCAATTCCCCAATCGCGAGGAGGTTGATGCCGATTGGGACGCGGTTTTGGCGGCCGCCAAAGCACACAATACTATTCTGGAGATCAACGCCAATCCGCTGCGCCTTGATCTCAAACCCGAGCTGGCGCGTATGGCGATGGACATGGGCGTGCTGCTCGCGATCAACACCGACGCCCACCGCGAAGCGCATCTGGACCTGATGGATTTCGGCATCACGAACGCGCGCCGCGGCTGGGTGGAAGCGCCTCAGGTGGTCAACACTTGGCCATTTGAGCGTTTCAGTCAGTGGAATTCGTCTCGCTCCTAAGCCCTGGAAGCGCATCCGTGGCCGACGGCTCGACAGCTATCAGCGAAGCGCGCAGCGACAAGGCGCAGCCGACTGCAAAGCCTGAAAACGGCGACGCTTACCGGACCGCGCGCGCCCAATTCAGCGCCCGGCGCGCCTACAAACGCGCCCTTCGCCGCGCTCGCAATCCACTCTATTTCTCGCCGCCCCTGCTGACGCTGGTCCTGGCCCTGGTTCTACTGGCTGCCTCGGCCGCGCTCGCCCTTATTCTTGCACTGCGCGGGGAGCCGGCGGCCGCCCCCCTGGCGCCGGTCATCGAAATCGTGGAAGGCGCTGCAAACGATGACGCGCTTGCCGCCCCGACGGCGACCCCAAGTCCACCGGCGGTGCAGGTCATCCTGGCGGCGGAAACGCCGGAGCGCCTGATTCTGGAGGGGCCGGCGATCCCGACGGTAATCATCACGGACACGCCGGCGCCGCTCAGCGTCGGCTTGCGGGCGGCCGTCTACGGCGTCGGGGTTGACAAGCTCAACATTCGCAACAGCCCAAGCCTGGGCGGCAGCCAGGTCCTCTTTCGGGAAAGCGAGGGCAAATTATTTGATATCATCGGCGGGCCGCAGGAAGCGGACGGCTTCACCTGGTGGCAGGTGCGCGACCCGCAATTTCAGGTGGAAGGCTGGGCGGTGGCAATTTATCTGCGCACGGTTTCAGCGGAGACCGGAGGGTGACCATGAGCCAGGACATTCAAGACCGCATCGCTGAACTGAGCGGCGAATTGCACCAGCACATTTATCGCTATCATGTGCTGAATGAACCGCTGATCACCGATGCCGAGTACGATCGGCTATTTGCTGAATTGGAGCGTCTGGAAGCCGAGCATCCCAAATTTGCCGCGCCGGATTCGCCGACGCAGCGTGTTGGCTCGGACCTCTCGGGCGATTTTCCCAAGCTGCGCCACCCGGCCCCGATCTTAAGCCTGTCCAACGCCTTCGACGAGGCCGATCTCGTCAGTTGGGAAGAGCGCAATCTCCGGCTGCTGCCGGCGAAGACGCAATTGCAGTACGTCCTGCAGCCGAAGCTTGATGGCCTGGCGATTGTCATCACCTATGAAGACGGCGTTCTGACCAGAGCGGCAACCCGCGGGAACGGCGAATTCGGCGATGATGTGACCGCCAATGTGAAAACGATCCGATCTGTGCCTTTGCGCATACCGGTGACCCCCGATCAAGGCGGCGCGCCGGCGCGATTGGTCGTCCGCGGCGAAATCCTCTTCCACAAAGACAGCTTCATCGAACTCAATCGAGAGCAGCAGGCCCAGGGCTTGCCCGCCTATGTCAATGCGCGCAACACGGCCTCGGGCTCGCTGAAGCAGAAGGACAGCCGCGAAACCGCCAAGCGCAAGCTGACCGCCTATATTTACGCCATCATCGACAGCGACGGCGTCGACCTGAGCGGCGAGTGGGAGACGCTCCAATTCCTGCGCGATTTGGGCTTCAACGTCATCACGGACGCGGCGCTGTGCAAAGACCTGGAAGATGTGACCAAGCGCTTGCCCGCCTGGGAAGCGAAACGGGACGACCTGCCCTTCGAGATTGATGGCCTGGTCTTGAAGGTCGATAATCTCGATATGGCCGATGAGCTCGGCGTGGTCGGCAAGGATCCGCGCGGCGCCATCGCATACAAGTTCCCCGCCGAAGAAGCCAGCACCCAGCTGCTTGGCGTCACCATTGGCGTCGGGCGTACGGGCAAAGTGACGCCGACGGCCCAGCTCGAGCCCGTCTTCATCGGCGGGGTGACCGTTTCCAGCGCCAGTTTGCATAATTATGAACAGGTCGCCGCCCTCGATATTCGCCAGGGCGACCGTGTGGTCGTGAAACGCTCCGGCGATGTCATCCCCTATGTGATCGGGCCCGTGCCCGGCACGCGCGACGGGGGCGAGACAGCGATCCTCCCGCCCGAGACCTGCCCCTTCTGCGATACCCGGCTGAACCAGCCAGCCGGCGCCGTCGACTGGTTCTGCCCCAACCCGCGATGCCCGGAGCGGGTCATGCGCACGCTCGAATTTTTCGTGTCGCGCGGCGCGCTGGATATCGAAGGCATGGGACCGCAAACCATCGCCACATTGATTGATAAAGAACTCATAAAGGACGAGGCCGATATCTTTTATCTGCAGGCGGAGCCGCTTCTGGCGCTGGAGGGCTTCGCCGAGAAAAAAGTGGAGAACCTGCTGGCGTCAATCGAATTGGCAAAATCGCGCCCCTTTGAACAGGTGCTGACGTCTTTGGGCATCGATGGCGTCGGCTCGACGGTGGCCGGAATGCTAACCGACAGCTTCTCGTCCATGAAATACCTGCTCGATATATCAAGCCAAGTCCGCGCGGCAAGCCAGTCCTTCGCCCAAACGGTGGAACCGCTGCTGCAACACACGGACGCCGATGATGAGGAAATCGGAAGAATCAAGTTTCGTCTGCGCCATCCATTGACGGAACTCGTGCCGCGTTATCTGGATGCGGCGGATCTCAGCGATCGGCTCGCGCGTCTGCTCAAGCCGCTGCCCGTTTCCGCTGAGCAGCTTCAGGCGCTGGCCCTGTCGCTGGCCGATCTCATCGCGGCGTCGCGCCCGCTGCATTCGATCGAGGGGTTGGGACCGGTGCTGGTGGCCAGCATCGTCGACTGGTTCACCGACGAGCATCACCAGAACATCCTCGCCAAGATGCAGGCCGCCGGCGTCAACATGCGCGCCGCGGAAAAGGTCGTCTCCGGCGAAAGCCTCACCGGGCAGACCTTGGTCTTGACCGGCGCCATGAGCGTGCCGCGGGCCGAGGTCAAAGCCCTGGTCGAAGCCCATGGCGGCAAGGTCACCGGCAGCGTCAGCAAGAAAACGAGTTATGTCGTCGCCGGTGATTCGCCCGGCAGCAAGGTCGACAAAGCCGTCAAGAACAAAGTGCCCGTCATCAGCGAAGCCGAGCTGCGCGCGCTCATCGCCGGTGAAAAGGTGGAGGCGGCCGGAACAGCCGACTTGTCATGAGCGTCGGGCTGGTTCAGATCAAGCGCGGGCGCGAAAAACCGATCCGCAATCGTCATCCCTGGATTTACTCCGGCGCAATCGCTCACGCCGAATCCGCCGTCGATGGCGAATTGGTCACAGTCGTCGACCACAAGAATCGCTTTTTGGCGCGCGGCTGCTGGAATTCAAAATCGCAGATACAGGCGCGCATCATGACCTGGCATGACGAGCCGGTCGATGACGCCTGGTGGCGGCGCATGCTCCAGCGGGCCATCAAGGAACGCGCCGGCGCTGACGCGGGTGAGCTTTCCGCGCGCCGCCTGGTCAACGCCGAGAACGACTTCATGCCCGGCCTGATCATCGACCGCTACGCCGACTGGCATGTGCTGGTTGCGCAGACCTTGTTCATAGACAAGCGGAAGGAGCGGATAGTTGATGCGCTGGCTGCGGTCAGCGGCGCCGACAAGATTTACGAGCGCAGCGATATCGACGCGAGAGCGAAAGAAGGGTTGCAGCCGGCCGCAGGCGCCTTGCGCGGCGGGGCCCCTCCCAGTCTCATCGACATTGAAGAAAACGGCGTCTGTTTCGGCGTCGACATCCGGGGCGGCCACAAAACCGGCTTCTACCTCGATCAACGGGATAATCGGCGGGCGCTGGCTGAGCTTGCCAATCGCATCCGCGAGGGCGCGCAGGCCAAACCGAGGCTGCTCAATCTCTTTAGTTACAGCGGGGGCTTCGCTGTCTCCGCGGGCGGCACAGGCGGCATCCACTCGATTAATGTCGATTCTTCTTATGCGGCGCTGGAATTGGCCGAGGCGAATTTCAAACGCAATGGCTGCGACCCTGATCGGCGCGGCGATGCAGTCGAACTCATCCAAGCCGACGCCTTCGACTATCTGCGCCATTGTCTCGACGAAAGACTGACCTTTGACATGATTGTGCTGGATCCGCCGAAATTCGCGGGGAGCAAGGCACATGTGCAGCGCGCCGCCCGCGGATACAAGAATCTGAATTTGAACGCCTGCAAGCTGCTCAAGGAAGGCGGATACCTGATGACCTTTTCCTGCTCCGGCGTCATTACGCGCGACCTGTTTCAGAAGATCGTTTTCGGCGCGCTCGTTGATTCCGGGCGGGAGGCGCAAGTTGTAGCGCAATTGGGGGCGGCCGCCGATCACCCGGTCGCCTTGACCTTCCCCGAAGGCGAATATCTGAAGGGTCTGCTCTTGCGCGTGTATTGAGCGCGAAAGAGGCGGGCGAGCCACCGTCTCGCCCCTACGAACGCTAATTCTGTGGGAACGAGGTGAGCGAGACAACTCTCGCCCCTACGAACGCTAATTCTGTGGGAACGAGGCGGGCAGCCACCGTCTCGCCCCTACGAATGCCGATGGTGTGGGAAAGACGCTGGTCAGCGCTTGTACGTCCAGTCGGGATTGCCGAACCGTTCGCAGACCAATTCTTCAGCCCGTCTCGCCTCGGCCGCGGATAGCGCTCCGGCCGCCATTTCCAAATTGAAGGCGCGCGCGAACCCCCGCTCGATGGCCGCCGCGGCGGCGGACCAGCTTGGCGCGCTACCCAGGACCTGCTCCAACGTGACAGCACGGTCACGCACTCGGGTCTTTTGCATCATTCGCGTCTCGCGGTCAGCAAATGTGAGCGCATCACAAATGCGCGCCAGGTCTCCAACCAGCGGGAGCGTGCCATGCTGCAGCAGGCCGCCCCTGCGCCGCAGCTGCGCGCTGCCGATCAATTTGCGTCCACCCGCGCGTATCTCATAATGCGACGGCATCTCGAAACAGACCGGGCCGGCTCCAGCGCCCGGCGCTTGAACCTCTTGTCGATCGGCCGCCGCCGCCACACCGAGCCGCTCAAGCGCCGCCAATAAACCGACGCTTATCCGACGATAACTCTCGACGATATCGTCCCCCGCCAGTGGATGATCCAGGGGCAGGCTGAGGCTGTAGGTCAACTCGTCGCCATGCAGGATGGCTTTGCCGCCCGTCGGCCGTCGCACCAACCCCCAGCCCCGCCTGCCAAGCGCGGCGTCATCGGCTTCGCGCGCGCGCTGCCCATAACCCAGCGAAAGACAGAAGGGGGCCCAGCCATAGAGTCGCAGCGTTGGCGGCTGCCAGCCCTGTGCAACCGCCTCCAGAATCGCGCAGTCGACCGCCATATTGCTGGCGCCGTCGCGAAAATCAGGTTCTCGCAGTACGCGGATTTGCCGCATTTTATGACCCGCCCTATACTGACAGCTACACTTTGATCACTGGAATCCGGAAACCCTTCCGCATGTCCCATCAGGTTGACGGGAACAGCAGAGTCGCTTCGGCCAAGAGACCGAAAGAAGCGGGCGGCCCGCCTGCCCAAAGTCCGTCGACGGCGGGTAACGCCGCGCCCGTTTACAGCACTGCCGAATTCACCCGTCGCGCTTACAACCCCGCCCGGCCGCCAGCAAGCGGACCCTTGACCGGCGCCCGTTTTCGCCTGCAGCGCAGACGTCAACGCCGCTGGCGCAACGAATGGGCTTGGGTCATCTTAGCAGCCGGCATGATTTCTGTCTTTGCTTTCCTCGTGCTGGCGATGATCGTGCTCATCCGCGTGCCGCAGTCACTCCAGGAAGTGATTCCAACAGCGGAATTGACGCCGGCCCTGCCCACGCCGGTGAATGCGCGCAGCGAGTTCATCGCCGATGGCCGCCGCGTTGGCATTGATGTCTTGAAGCTGGACGACGGCAGCCTGATTGAAATGATCCCCTGGGACGGGCAATCGCGCTACACCATCATCGTCGGCGGGCTCGATCGGCGCCCGGACCAAGTCGGCGAACCGGTCCGAACCGACAGCTTGATGCTCGTCAGCATCGATCCACAGGCCGGTCGCATTGGCGTCCTCAGCATCCCGCGCGACCTGTGGGTGCGCATACCTGAGCAAGAGAAGCGCGACCGGATCAACCGCGCCTATTTCATCGGCGAAAGCCGCGCCGCGGGTTACGGCGCGCGCCTGCTTCAGCAGACGGTCAGTTGGAATTTGGGCATGCGCGTTCACAATTATGTCCTGGTGGATTTCCAGGCTCTGATCGACGTCGTCAATCATCTTGGCGGGATCGAGGTCAGCATCGACTACACTATCGACGACGAACGTTTTCCCGATATGAATTATGGTTATGATCCCTTCTATCTGCCGGCAGGGACGCATGTCCTGGATGGGCGAGACGCGCTGCGCTTCGCGCGCACCCGCCATGGGAATAACGATGTGCGGCGGGCGGAACGGCAGCAGATGGTCCTTTACGCCATCCGCGAGCGCGTGCTCGGCCTTAACTTCGTGCGCTTGATCGCGCAGTTGCCGGCCCTGCTGGGCACGCTGGAGGCGCATGTGCAAACCGGGCTCAACCTGGAACAAATCGTCCAATTGGCATTCCTCTTGCGGGATATCGACTTCGACAAGATCTCAATGCGCGTGATGGACTTCGGTTATTTGGAAGAATACATTACGGAAGAATATCAGCAGCAAGTGCTCGTGCCGCGCGTCGAGCGCCTGCCGATATTATTGACGCAGACCTTTGGGGAAGATTACGCCCGCTAGGGAAAAGAAAGACAGTGTACTCTGTACACTGCCTATCAGAACAAACCCACTGTACCGTGTAGCCATAGTGTCTCGAACCTGCAAATTACAGGTCGGGAATCGCTTGACAACCGCTGTTTTGGCTCAGGCCTATTACATTGACTGCCAAAGATAGACTCCCCTATGGAGAATGTTGGCTCGGCACATATAGTTCTATCACGTATACAGCAGGCGCCGCAGATTATGCCAGATACCGCCCTGGCTGTCAAATCAGTCCCGCAGCGGTAGTGTATCGAAGTCGGTGGAAATTCATTTTCTCCACAAAGGAAAGAAGGACACAAAGAAATTGCATATAGTCTACGTTTCTCGGTGTCCTCGATTTTCTCGGTGTCCTCGGTGGTAAAGTTTTTTTCTTTCCACCGAAAAGGGTACACTACCCCCGCGGCGGATAAAGGGCATCCAGCCATTGCGAACACTGCACAGGATTTCTTCACTACGGAGGACACAGAAGTAAAACCAAGTAAGTAATTGAAATCTTACTATTAGAAGAACTGTAGGGGCCTTTGACCCGCAGTGTCTACGCGCGGCGCTGAAACGCCCGAAAAATGTAAACACCTTATTTGGCTTTCTCCGCGCTCTCTGCGTTCTCTGTAGTTCATTTTTGCGCGCCCTACTTGCACTTACCGAGATTACGTTGCGCGCGGGATATCATTGAACGACTATAATTGTGTTGTAACGACGCGGAGAAGGAAAATGAGATTCGGGAGGATTATTGTGGACGATAAACTTCAGCGAGAATTGTTGGCCGAGTTGATCGGCACATTTGTATTGGTATTTGTTGGTTCCGCTGCGGTGCTGGTCGCGCCTGTGTTCGGCGTCGTTGTGCCCGCCTTCGCTCACGGTTTGATTCTCTGCGCCTTGATTTACACCTATGGTCATATATCCGGGGCGCAGGTCAATCCGGCGGTTACCCTGGGCCTGGCGGTCGGCGGCCAGCAGGATTGGGCCAAATCCGCCTACTATATCGCCGCGCAGGCCATCGGCGGCATCATCGCGGCGGCTGTCCTGGTCTCTGTCTTCCCGCCGAATGACGCCGGCGTGGCCGCCTTCCTGGGCGAATATGCCTACAACTTCGGCCAAACGACGGGTTTCCTGACGCAGGACTCAGTGTGGACCGCGGCGATATACGAAGCGATTCTGACCTTTTTCCTGGTCAGCGCGGTGTTTCAAGCGGCGGCTTATGGGCGCGCCGGTAAACTGGCCGGCGTCGCCATCGGCTTTACGCTGGCGGCCAGCATCTTCGCCGGCGGTCCCGCGACCGGCGCCTCGCTCAATCCAGCCCGAACCCTGGGTCCCGCGTTGATAGCTGGCGACACCTCGTATTTGGTCCCGTACCTGATTGGCATCTTCGGCGGCGGCGTCATCGCCGGCCTGCTTCATGGGAATATTCTTAATCCACAGGAAGATGATTCCGCCTAGAGCGCGGGCGACTCACATAGTCGGCCCTGTTTGCGTTGCGGGCAGCCAACCCCAACCGCGGCCCCTCCCCGAAGCATCAGGGAGGGGAGCAAAGATAGCCGAATTTGTGACATCTGTATCGCAATCATCGATAAAGGCCGGGGGTGGGGTAGACCGAAGGATGGGAAAGCACATTAAATTACCGGACAAGCCTTACAGATCGCCGGGTGACAATTCCTCGTCGGGCAAGTCCAGCTTGATGAAGAGTTCGCCGAGCTGCTCCGTTTCGGCGGTCGAGGGCGCGTTGGCCATGATGTCCGTGCCATTCTGCGTCTTGGGGAAGGCGATGACCTCGCGGATGTTGGGCGCGCCCGCCAGCAGCATCACCAGCCGGTCGATGCCCCAGGCCATGCCACCGTGGGGCGGCGCCCCGTATTCGAAGGCTTCCAGCATGTGACCAAATTCGCGCATGGCATGTTCCATGCTCTGCCCGATCAACGGAAAAATTTTCTCCTGGATCGCCCGGTCATGAATGCGGATGCTGCCGCCGCCGACCTCATAGCCATTGCAGACCAGGTCATACTGGGAGCCGCGCGCCGCGCCCGGATCACTGTCAAGCAGAGGCAAATCTTCCGGCAAGGGCATCGTGAACATGTGCTGTGATGGATCCCAACGTTCGTTCTCCGCGTCCCAAATGAACTCGGGAAAGTCAATCACCCAGCAGAACGCCAGCAAATCGTCATCCAAATCCAGCCCCGCCTTGAAGTGGTTGCGCAGCGCGTCGGTCACCGCGTAAATTACCTCGGGCGCATCCGACATGAATAGCAGCAGGTCGCCGGGGCCCGCGCCCATCGCCTTGATGAGTTCCAACTTCAGATCGACGCTGAAGAACTTGCCGATGGGCCCGCGCAATTCTCCCGCCGGGTCCAGTGGAATCGTGATGTAGGCCAGGCCTTTGGCGCCATGACGGCGCGCCATGTTCTCCAGATCTTTGGCCACCTTGCGCAGTTGCGTTCCGCTGAGCGCGCCCGCCAATTCGGGCACGCGCATGCACTTGACTTTCTTCCCCGCTTTGACGTTCTCCACAAAGACCGGGAAGGCGCAGCGACCGGCGATGTCGCTGATATCAATCGCGCGCAGATCGAAGCGGATGTCCGGCCGATCGGTGCCATATTGTTCGAGCGCGTCGCGATAGCGGATCCGGGGGAAAGGCTCGGCGATCAGGCGTTTTTCCGGCGTGACGGTTTTGACAATGGCCGTCGCCAGCTTTTCCATCAGACGCATCACATCTTCGCGCTCGACGAAGCTCATCTCCAGGTCCAGCTGCGTGAATTCCGGCTGCCGGTCGCCGCGCAGGTCTTCATCGCGAAAACAGCGGGCGATCTGAAAATAGCGCTCGAAGCCGCCGACCATCAGCAACTGCTTAAGCTGTTGAGGCGATTGCGGCAAGGCGTAGAACATGCCAGGCTGCAAACGGCTCGGCACCAGAAAATCGCGCGCGCCCTCGGGCGTCGTCTTGAAGAGAATCGGCGTTTCGATCTCGATGAAGTCCTCCGCTTCAAGGAAGTCGCGGATGAACTTGACAGTCTTGTGCCGCAGCAGGATGCTCCGCTGCATGACCTCGCGGCGTAAATCCAGATAGCGATGGCGCATGCGCAGCGCCTCGTCCAGCGTGCCCTCGTCCCGGTTGATATAAAAGGGCGGCGTCCGCGCTGCATTGAGAATGACTATTTCAGCGGCGACAATGTCGATATCGCCGGTGGCCAAATCGGGATTGGCGGTGCCTTCCGGGCGAATCCGCACTTGGCCCTTGACCGCCAGGACATATTCGTTGCGGGCCCTGTCGGCGATGGCGTGGGCATCGGGCGCCAATTCAAGATCGACGACAACTTGCGTGATGCCCCAGCGGTCGCGCAAATCGATGAAGATCAAGCCGCCCTGGTCGCGCCGCCGATTGACCCAGCCGGCCAATTTAACCGGCGCGCCGGCGTCTTTCTCGCGCAATTCGCCGCAAGTATGCGTCTTCATCATTCGCGGTCACTCCTCAATCATGCGATGGGTCTGGTTTCGCGGGGGCTGCCCGACAAGTCAGCCACGTAGCTTATCACGGACGGGAAGGCAAATGTATAGTGATTCGGAGGTTGTAAATATCTCCGCTGTATTTCCTGTGGTGAACGCTGCGCTTGTTTTCACCACAGAGAAAACGAGATACGCACAGCGTGCACAGAGGCATGTATTGTTGTCCCGCGAACGACGTTGCAGGGGCGTTACGGCGAGACGCCCGCTTAACCCGCCACGTTTTGGGCGTTTCAGCGAAACGCCCCTACAGACCGAGTTAGTGCGCCTTCAGACCGAATTAGAACACCTGACCTGGCGCCACCGCACTTTACAGCCCGACGCCTCTCCAATAAACTCTGGGGCATGGACGGAGAGGAAGCGACGGTCAGCAAACGCCAGTTGGGCATCGCGCTTATGCTCCTCGGGCTCCTGGGCTTCATCGCGATTCTGGCGATTGACATCCTTGATGTCGGCCGGCAAGGCGGCATCGGACCGGCGCAAAGGATCGCCCTCGCTGTGATGGCCGCCACCGCGCTCCTCGGCATAACGCTGATCCCGCTGGGCGACGCGCCGGCATGAAGGGCGCTTACAGCCGAGCGCATGCCGTTCTGATGACGGCCGCCAGCGCCGCGCTGTTATTCTCCTTCCTGGTCTACGCGCTCTACGCCGCCAACCTCATGAGCTTCCCTTATGATTATGACCAGGGCGAGGGCTTCGAGGTGCATGACAGCGTGCTCTTCAGCCGCGGCCAACTGCCCTACCGCGACACCGAAATCTACCCCTTCTACGCCAGCAATTATCCGCCGCTCTTTCATGTGATGGCGGCGCCTTTCGTCTGGTTCTTCGGGCCGGCTTATTGGTACGGACGTCTGCTGGGCTTCCTGGGCTCGCTGGTTAGCGCAGCCGCCATCGCCTACGCTGTCTATCGCGACGGCGGGCGCAATCGCTGGATCGCCCTGTTATCCGGCCTGGCTTTTCTCAGCTCGAACTTCGTTTATCACATCGGCCCGCTCTTTCGGCAGCATACCATGATGGCGACCTTCGAAACGTTGGCCGTCGTTATGCTGGCGGGCGCCTTTCCGCGCCACGACAAGCGCGCAATCGCCGGCGGGCTCTTTCTGCTGCTATGCGCTGGCTACACCAAACAGTTGGCCGCGATCAGCGCCATCGCCGCCATCGCCTGGATGTTCATTCGTCAGCCAAGGCGCGCCGTGCGCTGGTCGCTGGGTTTCGCTCTGGTAGGCGCCGGGCTGTTCCTCTGGCTGAATGTCGCTTCCGGCGGTCAATGGTGGCGGCAGGCGATCATCGCCAACGTCAACGTCTTCATCGCCGAGCAGGCCTTCGGTCTCTTCATTCTCTGGTTCAAGCTGCATGGTTTTCTGCTGATCCCGGCCGCCCTGATGTTTGTCTATGAGCTCTATGTGGATCGCCTCTCGCTCTACGGGGTTTGGTTCGCCGCCGCGTCGCTCTTTGGCGGCATCGCCTCCGGCGCCTGGGGCGCGGGCGACAGCTACTTCGTCACATCCGTCGCCGCCCTCTGCATCCTCAGCGGCATCTTGTTCGCGCGCTTATTGGCGGGCGTCCGGGTTATGCCCCGCCGCCTGCTTTTCATCTCACCCGCCAGGCTATCAGCCATCGCCATGCTGGCGGTTCCGCTGCTCTATCTGGGATACGCCCGCGCCACGCTCAAGATGCCGACTGACGGCGCTTTCAGTCATATCGCCTCCGCGCTCAACATCGAAGGCAATGTGCGGGAGAATTTCTATGATTCCGCCAGCTTCACGGTGGGCGGATATGCCCGCATCGGCTACCCGCTCACAGCCGAGGATTGGACGGCTGGCGCGGAAATTGTGCGCCTGATAACGGAGAGCGACGGAGCCGCCTTGAGCGAAGAAGCCGGCTTCACCATGGCGGCGGGCCGCGATGTGATCACCAATCCCACGCAGCTGCGCAACCTGGACCGCGTCGGTCTTTTCAAGGGCAAAGAACTGCTCGGGATGATCGAGCGGCGCGATTTCGGAATCGTCATCCTGCGCGCGCTTTTTTATCCGCCGACCGTGCTCCAGGCGCTCGACAGCCATTATGAACTATCGCACACGGTTCACATGAATGGCTTCGATTATAATATCCTCTATCCCAAAACGCAGGACAGCCGATAAGGGGGCCGCGTGACAACTGCCTATCTGACGCATGAGAGCTTCACCAAACACGACTTTCCCGGTCATCCGGAACATGCCGGGCGGATCCAAGCCCTATGGCAGCAGATCAGCGCCGCCGGCCTGGCCGATCAACTCCTTCATGTCGCGCCGACTCCGGTGACCGATGCGCAGATCTTTTCCGTACACAGCCGAGCGCACCTTGAGCGTCTCGTCGCCGTATCGCAGGGCGACCGCCTTACGCGGCTGGACGCCGAAACCTATGCCCTGCCCGTTTCATTGGAGGTGGCGCGGCTGGCGGCCGGCGCGGCCATCGGCGCTGTCGATGCTGTGCTTTCGGGGCGCGCGGACAATGCGCTGGCGGTCGTCCGTCCCCCGGGCCACCACGCGACGCCTGACAGGCAGATGGGCTTCTGCTTGCTCAACAACATCGCCATCGCCGCCCGTCACGCGCAGTCAGAGCATGGCATCAACAAAATCCTGATCCTGGATTATGACGTGCATCATGGCAATGGCACACAAGACATCTTTTACGCCGATCCCAACGTGATGTTCATCTCCATCCATCAGAGCCCTCATTATCCCGGCACGGGCGCCATGCGGGAAACAGGCGCGGACGCGGGACGCGGCTACACGCTCAATGTGCCCTTGCCCGCCGGTCATGGCGACGAGTCATATCAACAGATTTTCGCTGACATCGTCCAGCCCGCGGCCGAGCGTTTTGAACCCGACTTGATGCTGATTTCGGTCGGCCTTGACGCCCATTGGATGGACCCGCTGGGTGGCATCCAACTGACGCTGGCGGGATACGATTTCATGGCGCGCGCATGTTTGGCAATGGCGGAGCGCACCTGTGCCGGGCGCATCGTCTTCGCGATGGAGGGCGGCTACGATCTGCCGGCGCTGGCGCATGGCTGGCGCAATATCGCGGGGGCCCTGCTGGGCGAGGTGTCTCTCAGCGACCCCTACGGCGAAACGCCTTCGCCCGCCACATCGCAGTTCCAGCCGCTGATAAAGCAGATCCGCGACATCCACCGGCTTTAGGTCAGCATCAGGTCGCCTTCGAGGCCCTGCTCCTGCACCAACGCGCCCCGCAGGTCGAAGATCTGATCGCGCAGCGCCGCCGCCTTTTCGAATTCCAGCGCTTGCGCCGCTTTCTGCATTTCCTCTTCCAACTCGGCGATCATGCCCTGCAGTTCTTCCGCCGGCAAGCCAGCCAGCCCGACGTCGATCGACGCCGCGTCATCCTCGCCGCCGCCGTCAATCGCGCGCAGGCGATCGGTGATATCCTGAATATCCTTGACGATTTGCTGCGGTTCAATGCCGTTCTCGCGATTGTAGCTCTCCTGCTTGGCGCGGCGTCGATCGGTCTCATTGATGGCGCCTTCCATCGCCGGCGTCATGGCATCGGCATACATGATGACCCGGCCCTCAATATGGCGCGCCGCCCGCCCTATCGTCTGTATCAAGGCCGGCTCCGAGCGCAGGAAACCCGACTTGTCGGCATCGAGAATGGCCACCAGCGACACTTCCGGCAGGTCCAGGCCTTCGCGCAGCAGGTTGATGCCGACCACCACATCGTAGACGCCGGTGCGTAAATCGCGCAGAATCTCCACCCGCTCCAGCGTATCGACTTCGGCGTGCAGATACTGCCCCTTGATGCCCAATTCGTTTATGTAGCCGGCCAACTCTTCCGACATGCGCTGCGTCAGCGTCGTCACCAGCACGCGCTGCCCCTGGCGAATTCGCAAGGCGATCTCCTGCAGCAGGTCGTCGATCTGCCCCTCGATCGGCCGCACATCAACTTGCGGATCAACAATGCCGGTCGGGCGTATGATCTGCTCGACGACTTGCTCGGCTTGTGCCCCTTCATAAGGGCCGGGCGTCGCGCTGGTGTAAATCGTCTGCCCTACCCGCTCCCAAAACTCATTGAACTGCAATGGACGATTGTCCAGCGCGCTGGGCAGGCGGAAGCCGAAATCGACCAGGATCTGTTTGCGCGCCCGATCGCCGTTGTACATGCCGCGAATCTGCGGCACGGTCATGTGACTCTCGTCGATGACCAGCAGATGGTCTTCCGGCAGGTAATCGATCAAGGTGAAGGGTGCGCTGCCGGGTGGTCGCCGGTCAAAATGGCGCGAGTAATTCTCGATGCCGGTGGTGAAGCCGACCTCGCGCAGCATCTCAATGTCGTATCGCGTGCGCTGCTCGATGCGCTGCGCCTCGATGAGTTTGTCCTCGCGCTTGAAATACTTGATCTGCTCTTCCAGTTCAATCTCTATATCGTGCAGAGCCTCGCGGACATGTTCTTCATCGGTGATGTATTCCCGCGCCGGGAAAATCTTGATATGCTTGTGCGCGTGAATCACCTCGCCCGTCAGCGGTTGAAATTCGACAATCCTATCAATTTTGTCGAAGTCCAGATTTATCCTGAATGCCGTTTCGGAGTAGCCAGGCACAATCTCAAAGTTTTCGCCACGCGAGCGGAAGCAGCCGCGACGAAGCTCTAAATCATTGCGATGGTACTGAATCCGTATCAGATCGCGATAGACCCGCTCGCGCACAACCACGTCGCCCACGTTGAGCTCGACCGACATTTTCTGCCAATTAACCGGATCGCCGATGCCATAGATGCAAGACACCGACGCGACTATCAGCACATCGCGCCGCGAAAACAGCGAGGCCGTCGCCGAAAGCCGCAGGCGCTCAATCTGCTCATTAATGTCGGTAGACTTTTCGATGTAGAGGTCGTGGCGCGGCACATAAGCTTCCGGCTGATAATAATCGTAATAGCTGACGAAATATTCGATGGCATTGTTGGGAAACAGCCGCTTGAACTCGGCGTAGAGCTGCGCGGCCAAGGTCTTGTTATGCGCCATGACCAGGGTCGGCCGCTGCGTCGCCTGAACGATGTTGGCAATAGTAAAGGTCTTGCCGGTGCCGGTGGCGCCCAAGAGCGTCTGATGCTTATGCCCCTGATGCAAACCGGCCAGCAAGCCCTCAATGGCGGTCGGTTGATCGCCGGTTGGCGCAAAGGGGGATTCCAATTCGAATTCGGGCAAGATCAGTCCTCAAGATTCAGAACGAGTGTTCGCTGTGAAAGCCAAGTATAATCGCTGGGCACAGCCACAGGCAAGCCCCTTATCGCTGCATGCGAAAGGCAATTGAGCCAATCTTTCGAGTTGCCATTGACAATTTCCAGCCTAGCTGATACGCTCTATGTTCGCAACGTCAATCGTTGCCATGATGCGGGGTGGAGCAGTGGTAGCTCGTCGGGCTCATAACCCGAAGGTCGTTGGTTCGAATCCAGCCCCCGCTATTGAGCTGATGTAGCTCAGCTGGTTAGAGCGCGCGACTCATAATCGCGAGGTCGGAAGTTCAAATCTTCCCATCAGCACTGATTGGGACCCGCAAGCGGGTCTTTTATATTGCCCTAGCATCGAATTGACAACCTAAAACAGATGTGCTAACGTAGATTAAACTGACAGCGATTTTAGCGTGCGCGTAGCCTATCGACCGAAAGGAGCCAGAAAATGAAACGCGCCGACCTGTTGTTGAAGATTATCGCCGCTGCCGAAGGTGAGCCACTGACGCCGGCTCAATTGCAGAAAGTAGCGTTCTTGCTGGGAATGGCGTACAAAGATCTCCTGCCCGACGATTATTATGAGTTCCAAAAGTACGACTACGGTCCGTTCTGCGCGGATGTATATCGCGACGCTGAAGCACTCGAGCGCGAAGGTAAAGTTTACATCACAATAAACCGGAGAGGCGGCTGGCGAGAATACGCCGCTACCGTACGTGGTTACAAGACCGATCTTGAAGACGTCCCTGGAGACATGTCCGCTTTCATCAAGGGGAAAGTAACTTGGGCAAGAGGACTAACCTTTCAGCAGCTTGTGCGAGCAATCTACCAAGACTTTCCCGATTTCCGCGAAAACAGCGTATTCCAAGACTGGTGAGGCTGTGACACTGATTGTGAGCGTGATATGTCGCGACGGCGTTGTCATCGGCGCAGACAGCGTTGCCACCACTGTAACTTCTGTAGAACAGCGCGTCAGCGACAAAATTACAATCGAAGAAGACAATGTCGTAATCGCATGCTCTGGTTCTGCCGGATTGAGCCAATTGATTAAGGAAGACCTCAGTGGCCGTTGGCATGAATTCAAACAGTTGCGCTACGTGAGAGATGTGCGGAATGCTATCTCCGATGTGATGTATTCCCAGATACAGCCAGCCGCAGAGCGAGCCAAAAGCGTGGGCCGGTCGTTCGGCGGGTGCGAAACCTTGGTCGCAATGCCAATAAATTATACTCCCGCGTTATTCCAGTTTAACGCCCGAGCAGACTCAATTGAGATAACTTCAGAATTTCCGTTTGTGTCGATTGGAAGCGGCAGTGATAAAGCTGATCCATTCCTGGCTTTTGTCAAACGAATACTTTGGAGTGACAAGGTGCCCAACTCCACTCGTTTAGCGATATTTGGCGTATTGTGGACTCTCCAGCATGTAAGCACGGTAAGCCCCGGATTAGGAGTAGGTGAGCCTCACTGGATTGTGGTTCTGGAGCGACAGGGAGCGTCCTGGACAGCTAGAAGGCTTGACGAAGGTGAACTCTTGGAACACAAACAAGCAATAGTTGAAGCGGAAGAGGCCCTGCGCCGCTTTGGCGAAGGTTCAAACTCAGCATTACCTAGCTCCATCTAATTGAGGTTTCCCCCTTTAACATATCCTCGACAGTCTCCCGCCGGCGGCTGACCCGCCAGCTCATGCCGTCTTCAGCCACGACCACCTCCGCCGGCCGCGGACGCGCGTTGTAATTGCTCGCCATCGTCATGCCGTAAGCGCCCGCCGTCATCAGCGCCACTTTGTCGCCCGGTTGTAGCGGCGGCAGTTGACGATCGCGCGCCAACACATCAGCCGATTCGCAGACCGGTCCAACAACCTGCGTCGTGATGGATTCTTCATCCGCCTCGCGCAGCGGGACGATCTCGTGATGCGCGCCATATAACGCCGGCCGCATCAACTCCGCCATGCTTGCGTCAATGACCGCAAACACTTGATCCGCTTGTCGCTTCACATACAGCACTTCGGCGACAAGCAAGCCGGCATCGGCAACGACAGAACGGCCCGGCTCCAGCAGCACCGTGTAGTCCTTCAGCCGCGGCGCCAGTTCCTCAGCGAGCGCCTCCAGCGACGGCGCCGTCTCCTCAAAGCGATAAGCCACCGGCAGCCCGCCGCCCAGGTTGATCTTCTTAATCTGCGGCCAGGGTTTCACGAGCGCTAGCAGCTTGTCCAGCGCGGCCAGGGTCGCCTCGCTGTCGCCCAACTGACTGCCGATATGTATATGGATGCCGCTGAAATCAATCTGTGGATAGCGCTCTTGACGCCTGAGAAGCTCGCGAATGACATCCGCGGTGAGACCGAATTTGGCCGCCCCGTGCCCGGTCGCCATATAGGGATGGGTCGCCGCCGTCACTTCCGGATTCAGCCGCAGCGCCACGCGCAAGTTATCGCTGTCATATTCCGCGGCGATCGAATCGATGTGCTCCAATTCGCCGATGTTCTCGACATTGATCCAGCCGATGCCGTTATGAATTGCGTATCGAATCTCGTCCCGCGTTTTACCGACGCCGGCGAAGACGATATCCCGCCCTTTGGCGCCCGCCATGAGCGCGCGGTAGATCTCGCCGCCGCTGACGCAATCGAAGCCGGCGCCGGCGCGTTTCAATGCGCGCAAGACATCCAAATTTCCATTCGCTTTGATGCTGAAATGGAGCCGCGCGCTCAAGGGCGCAAAGGCCTTCCGTATGCGCTGATAGTTGGCTGTCAGCCGCTTAAGACTATAAACGTACAGCGGCGTCCCGACATCATTGACGACCGATTCGATGTCGACGTCATCAATCTTGAGGCATCCGGCCTCGTATCGAATCGAGGGATTGAAGACCATAGCCAATTCACGCGAACCGATAAAACAAAACGGAGACACCCTCATTTGAAGTGTCTCCATTCGACGGGAGCGACGGGATTTGAACCCGCGATCTCCGGCTTGACAGGCCGGCATGTTAACCGCTACACCACGCCCCCAAGTTTCCCGAATAACTTAGCATTGGAACTAGCGGCTGTCAAGTGCAAGGCATTGTGGACTTGGAAACCATCACGGATTTAGTCCCTTTAGCGACCACAACACAGGTTTTTTCACCGCCGGCGACTCAGAAATGAATCCAAGTTAGTCTTGCAAATGAAATCTGTAGCGGCATTTCGGCGAAACGCCCACAATATGTGACTGTGAATCGCGGACGTCTCAGCGAGACACCTACAAATTGTGATTGTGGATAGAGGCGTCGCAGCGAGACGCCTACAAATTGTGATTGTGGATGGAGGGCGTCACAGCGAGACGCCCCTACAAAGTTCCTTATACTGACTTTTTCTATTTCCGCTGCGAATTTATCATTGGGGCGGAATTTGCCATTCCCGCAAGTGGATTTGCCGACCGCCGCTTGTATCAATAGGCGCGCTTATCAGATAGAATACGCGACATTGTCCGCTTCATAATTCGACAAGCCGTGACGTCTCGCAAAGTCTTCATCTTCTGGCTTCCGCTGGCATTCTCCTGGCTCTTGATGAGTTTTGAGGGGCTATGGATCCAGGGCGTCATCGGCCGCAAGCCGGATTCGGAAACGCAGTTGGCCGCTTTCGGTCTGATGTTCTCGCTGTCTGTTCTCATCGAGACGCCGATTATCATGCTGCTGGCGACCAGCAACGCCCTCTCGCGCGATCGCCAATCCTTTCGCGTGCTCTGGCGTTTCATGATGGCGGCCAATTTTTTCGTCATTGCGCTCGCCGTCCTGGCAGCCTTCACGCCCCTGCTTGATGTCTATCTCGGCGGCCTGCTTGACGTGCCGGCGCATATCATCGAAGCGACCCGGCCGGGCATGAAAGTCATGGTTCTCTGGGGCGCCTTCATCGGTTATCGCCGTTTTCATCAAGGCATCATGATTCGCTTTGGCAACACCCGTTATGTCGGCCTCGGCACAGTCCTGCGCGCGCTGGTCTCGGCCGGCGTCGCGGCCGGGCTGGGGGCGATCACCAATATGGCCGGCGCTGTCGTCGGCGGCTGCGCCCTCATGCTGGCGATGGCGGCGGAGACGCTCTACACCTATGCCGTCTCTCGACCCGATGTCAAGCGCCTTCTGCAGACGCCGGCCCCCGCCGGCAAGCCCCCGCTGACCCAGCGCGACGCCTTGCGTTTCCATCTGCCGCTGGCGGCGACAAGCGTCGTGACGCTCCTGAGCAGCCCGGTCATCGAACGCGGGCTGGCAAGCATGCCTGACGCGGCGCAAAGCCTGGCCGCCTGGCCCGTGATCTTCACCATCATGATGGTCGCGCGTTCCGGCGGCATGGCTTATCAGGAGGTGGTGATCTCGCTCAACGACAGCGAACAGCGCCACCGTCTCCTGCGCAAGTTCACCATTCGCCTCGGCCTCGCGCTCAGCCTGATAATGACGCTCTTCGCCTTCAGCCCGGCGATCGCGTTTTACCAGGCCGCCATCATCCAGGCGCCGCCGCATCTGCGCGATCTCGTGCTTATCGGCGCCCAGGCCGGCATCATGCTCCCGCTGCTGACAACCCTGCAAAGCTACCTGCGCGCCCTGCTCATGCTCAGTCACAAGACCGGGGCGATCTACCAGGCGATCATCGCCGGCTTCGTCTTGACCGCAGCCTCGGTCTGGGGCGGCATCGCCCTCGGTTTTCACGGCATCCTCGCCGCTTCTCTCGGGCTCACCATCGGGCTGACGGTCGAGCTGGGTTACCTGTATCTTTCTTACCAACGCGGGCATGCGGCGCTGCGCTCGCACTGGCAATCGAGCGTCGCTCCCTCAATGGGCAATTAGCGAATCAGAAGGGATTGAAATCGATGGACTATCTCAATGAAATCCTCCCGCTGCGTGAACAGGCGGCAGTCCGCGATCGCTGGCTCAAGACGCGGCTTGAGACCATTCTGCCGGATCTGCTCAAGCGCGAAGACATGGACATGTGGCTGGTGATCTGCCGCGAATACAATGAAGATCCCGTGATCATGTCGCTGCTGCCGGCGGAATCCATGTCGGCCCGCCGCCGCACAATTCTCGCATTCGTCCGGAGGAACGACGATGTCGAGCGCCTGACGCTTTCCCGCTATGGCTACGAAGGCTTCTACGAGGGTGTTTGGAATCCCGCTGATGAAGATCAGTTCGAATGCCTGGCGCGCATCGTGCGCGAGCGTGATCCCAAGCGCATCGGCATCAACAGCTCCACACTTTTCGCCTTTGGCGACGGCCTGTCGCATAACGAGTTTCAGCTGCTGCGCGCCGCCCTGGGCGAGCCCCATTCATCCCGTCTGGTCAGCGCCGAGAGGCTTTGCGTCGGCTGGCTGGAGCGGCGCAGTGCGGAAGAACTCACCGCCTATCCGCGCCTGGTGGAAATCGGCCATCAGATCATCGCGCGCGCCTTCTCCAGTGCTGTGATCCACCCCGGCCTCACTAGCGCCGACGATGTCGTCTGGTGGATGCGCGCCACCATGCAAAAAGCCGGCTTAAACGCCTGGTTTCAGCCTACGGTCGATATCCAGGCCCCCGGCCAGACCTGGCAGGAAAGCGAGAATCCCCGCAGGATCATCATGCCCGGAGACCTGCTCCATTGCGACATGGGCTTCCATTATCTGGGCCTGGCCACCGATCAGCAGCAGCATGCCTATGTATTGCGCCCGGGAGAACGCGCAGCGCCGCCGGGGCTCCGTGCCGCCCTGCGCGATGCCAACCGGCTGCAAGCTATTCACATGGAGGAAATGCGCCCCGGCCGAAGCGGCAACGACGTCCTGCGCGCCGCCCTCAAACGATCGACTGATGAGGGCATACGCCCCCAGATTTACAGCCATCCCCTGGGCCTGCACGGCCATGCCGCCGGTCCGCTCGTCGGCTTGTGGGATCAGCAAGATGGCGTACCCGGCGTCGGCGATTATCCGCTCAACGGCGACACGGTTTACTCCATCGAGCTGAACGTTACCAAGAGCGTGCCCGAGTGGGATGGGCAGGACGTTCGCATCATGCTCGAAGAAGACGCGGCGCTGACGGGCGGCGGCATGCGCTGGCTGCATGGCCGGCAGGAAGCCTTTCACCTCATCGGCTAATCCAAGGCGGCGACTTTACAGCGAGTTTGCCTTTGCCCGAAACTACCTTTAGATCTCATTGCTGCGATGATGTGGACGCTAAACGCAGAACTGAACACACTGAGAAGGAATGAGCAATGAGAACAGTTGGATGCGCTCATGCCTGCGCTCGCGGGTGTCCTGATCGTCATCGCGGTTTTTTGGCGCGCTGCCCCTGCCGATTGTGTATTGGCGGCCGGCCTGGCATTGCCCCTGTGCCTGAAACAGGTATAGTGTTAGATATTCTTTTGCGGCGGAAACAGGGTCGACTTCATGTCCGATTTTCATTATCAGCAAGACAGGCGGCGCCTCGCCGATGGTCAGTCCTCCACGGTTCACAGGGTCGACATTCCGGCGCAGAGTCTCCGTTTCGAAGACCTGCACCCGATGAGCAGCTACGTCCGCCAGCAGGATATCGCCCGCATGCACTACGCCAGAGCGCGCGCCCGCGGCGAAGAGAGCCCGCGCATCCTCACCTGGACCTCGATGCAGACCGACCGCCGCGCCAGCCACATGTTCCCCGGCCTCAGCTACGACGCCGATGACGGCGAGCATATCAACAGCGCCAACTCTTTCATCACCTTAGTGCTGCGAAAGCTGCTCGCGGAGGGCTGGCTGCAGCTGCACGAGTACATCGGCGATACTTACGAATGGAAAGTTGATATGCCGGAAGCGGACCGCGAATGGCGGGCGCGCGCGGAGGCGGTCCTCGGCTGGCTGGAAGAGTCAATCCAGCTTGACCTGTACCCCAACATCGAAAGAGGCAGCTACCGGCCGCGCATTTTCCGCCCCTTTGACGCGCGCCGCAATTTCATCCGCATCGGCCGCTGCGATTTCATTCGTCATTTCGCCCAGCATCACGAACACAAGGCCGTCTTCAACACCTCGCATTTCCTGCACGAACATGACGACCTGGTCAGCCATCATTCCGGCTACGGCGACGCGATCGGCCTCATGGTCGCCGAAGGCGCTATCCTGCGCCCGCCGATCTATCGACGCGGCGCTCTTCTCTTTGATGGCTCATCCTGGCGCGTCAAACCCTTCAGCCTGGACGATATCCAGCTCCTGCTGCCTGGCGATATCGCATTGGGCGCCAACGCCGGGCGCGGGCGCCGCTTTCACCTGAATCCGGCTGAAGCGCGGCCAATCGCCCTGTACACGCGGGCCGGCGGCATGGAGCGCAAGGGCCGGCCGCTCGAACGCAGTCCGGCTGCCGCGGATCGTATCGAGTTCGTCCTGGTCAATCGGCAGGCGCTGGCCTGGAAACGTGGCGGCGAGCTGCAAATCCCGCAGAACGGCTTCATCTTGTCGCTGCAAGAAGGCGCCCTGCCCGCCAGCATCACCGACAGCCTCATCGAAGATGCCTGGGTGGAATATGCCTTCGCCGATGAGAGCAACGGCCCGCAATCGGCCATTCAGGCCGGGCCGATTTTGCTGCGCCGCGGGCAAAGTACGCTTGACCAGGCAGGCAGCCATGAAGAATTTCGCGCCAGCCTGGACGGCCTCATTGGCGTCTCGCCCGTGCACATGGATCTGCAGGGCGCGGGCCAACGAAAGGCGCGGACCGCCATCGGCATCAAAGAAGATGGCGACCTGATTCTGCTGGTGGTGGACGGCTGCAACCCCAGTTTCCGCACCGACATGGACAGCGCCGGCGCCACGCTGGAAGAAGTTATCACGATGCTGCAAGAGGCGGGGGCGGTCGACGCTCTGAATCTGAGCGGCGAAGGGTCCAGCCATCTGTTTGTCGCCGGGGGCTTGGCCAGCGCGCCTTCCGACCGGCGCGGACAGCGGGGTGTGCCTTACGAGCGCATGCTGCCCTCAATCGGCATCGTCAACTGAAGCGCCGACGGCTTGCAGGTCTCGCCAGATCTGCTCATCCAATTCGATCTCTCCGGCCGCCATAGCCCGCTCGTAGATGCGGTCGCCGCGCTCGCCAGGCACAAGTATTTCTTCGACGCCGGGCAAACGCTTGAGTCGCTTCACCCGCGCCAGCAGATCGCTGACGCCCGCCTGAAAAGTGGTCAAATCGTCCGACAGCAGCTCAGGATCGATGGCGAAGACGAGATTGCCCCAATCCAGCTTGCTGCCGTCTTCATTTCGCATTGCGCCGACCAGCGGGCGCGTCAGCACCTCCACGATCAAGGCCAGGGCCGCGCCTTTGTAGCCGCCGAAGGCTTTGATCGCCCCGGCCAGCGCCGCCGCTGGATCCGTCGTGATCCGACCGTCGCTGTCATAAGCGACGCCCTCGGGGATCGCCTCGCCCTCCGCATTGGCCAGATGAATGCCGTACCAGGCGATGGCCGCCGTCGCCATATCAAAGACCATTGGCGTTCCCGCCGTCGGGATGCCGATTGCCAGCGGATTGGTGCCGAGGAAGGCTTCGTAGGAACCGTGCATCGCCATTAATTCCGGCGAGCCGGAACAGACAAATCCGATCAGGCCTTCGTCAGCCATCCAGCGCGCGAAATAACCGATGGCGCCAGTCGGCGAGTTGCTGCCCCGCGTGCCGACGATGCCGAATCCATGCGCCTTCGCCTTTTCAATGGCGCGCTCGGTCGCCCTGGAGACGACCACCATGCCCTGGTTCCAGCCGCCGTCAATCAGCGCCGACAATTTCCCCTCTTTTACCAGGCGGATGTCGCCCGCCCGCGGATCCGCCGGCATGCCCGCGCCCAGCAGCTTGATGACATTCTGATTGTTGCCGCGCAGCTGCGCATACATGATGATGTCGAGGATGATGTCGCTGTCGGCATCGTCATAGCCTTGCGCGAGGATCGCGCGACGCGTCGCCGCCCGTAACGCTTCAATTGATACTCTCATAAGATTGATGCCGCGCTTTCTCGCTGGTCCGCTTTATTTCTTGCCGCGCGCCAGCCCATTGGAAGTCAGGTAATCATAACTGTCCCGCACCGCTTGCAGCCGGTGGTCATTGCTGCGGTCTTGCTCGACGATGTACCAGTCCGCCGTCGCCGCGGCCGCGTCAACGATGGCGGGCACATCCATCTTCCCATGGCCGACCGCCGCCATGTCGCCGTCTACATCCAGCGTGCCGTCTTTCAAGTGGATCAGCGGCGCGCGGGCGCCAACCCGTTTGACCACCTCAACCGCATCTTCGCCGCCAACCTGCGCCCAGTAAGTATCGATTTGCAGGCAGAGGCGCTCATCCAGCTCCTCCAGCATCACATCAAGCGTCGCCTTCCCGTTGATCCGCTTGTATTCCCACCAGTGATTGTGATAATGCAATTGCAGATTGTTGGCGCACGCCAGCTCACCCGCCCGATTGAGCCGCTCGCAGGTCCGCTTGATCGCGTCTATCGTCTCGAAATCAGCCGGCGGCAGATAGGCGATGGTCACATCCGTCAAATCAAAGGCTTCGGCGATTTCGAGCACAGCGCCCTTATTGGCGTCATCGGGGAAAGGGACATGGCTGTTGAAAGTTTGTAAATCAAGCTCGCGGAACAGGGCGGCGGCTTCCGACAATTCGCAGGGCATGCCGCCGTATGGCTCGACGCCAACATATCCCATATCCGCCACGCGCCGCACCGTGCCTTCGAAATCCTCTTCGAGCAGCTCGCGGACAGTAAACAACTGAAGCGCTATTGGTTTTGGTTCAGACATCGCATCTTCCTTTTGGCAATCGAAACGGCTTCTTAATATATTGTCGCCATTCTCCGCCAGAATTCCAGAGTTGAATACGGGCCTGCGCTTGCGTTGAAATCGCCCATTTGCGCGTAGAAAATTGACCCGCCCTGCTGTACACTGAAAGCTTGTGCGTTTGCAGAAATCATGTTGCTGCTTTGACGCATGGACAGCTCTTCGCATCGCGCTTCCGGGAGACCGTGAATGGCATCCGCCTCATCCAGGTCGGAAATCGACGCCCCCTCAATCCCTCTGAATGATTCGGCGCTGCGGGTTTGGCAGCGGCTGATGCGCTATCTGGGCAAATACCGGCTCTGGGTGTCGATCGCAGCAGTCGGGATCATCGGCACCAATATCCTGCTGATTGTCGTGCCGTATATCCTGCGTGATGTAGTGGATATCGGCATTGAACAGGGTGACAGCGCATACATGCTGAGCGCCGGCCTGCTTGTGGTTGGCCTGGGTCTGATGCGCGGCCTGGCCGCCTTCCTGGGCCGTTTCTTCGGTGAACGCCTGTCTCACTATGTCTCTTACGACATTCGCAATGAAATCTACGACAAAGTTCAGCGCCAATCATTCTCCTATCACGACAGCGCCCAGGTCGGCACAATCATCACACGCGCGATCAGCGACGTCAACGAGATCCAGCGTTACTTCAACTATGGACTGATGGACGGCCTGAATGTCATCCTGCTGCTGATCGGCGTCGTCAGCATTATGATGGCCTCCAGTCCGCTGCTGGCGATTATCGCTTTCATTCCCCTGGTGCCGCTGGCGCTTTATTCCAACCGCTTCGTCATGCGCGTCCACCCGCGCTGGAAAAAAGTGATGGACCGCATGCAAGCGCTCAGCAACCACATCCAGGAAAATGCCCTAGGCGCGGAAGTCGTTCGTGGTTTCGCCCGCGAGCCCTACGAGATTGAGCGCTTTCATAAAGAAAACCAGAACCTGTACAACGAGCAATTGGACTTCATCACGCAGTGGATCACATTTCTTCCTATCAGCGCCGCGCTGGCCGCCATGTCGACGGCGCTGGTCCTGCTCTTCGGCGGTCTCATGGAAGCGCAGGGTATGGGCAATATCAGCGTCGGGCTCATTGTAACGTTCAACGCCTACGTGCTGCTGCTCACACAGCCGCTGCGCTTTGTCGGCTTCATCATCCTGTTGACGACGCAAGCAGTCGCCAGCGGCGAGCGCATCTTCGAAGTCATTGATGAACCGGAAGCAGTCGTGAACTCGCGCGCCGCCATCAAGACCGCCGTCAAAGGGCATGTCCGCTTCGAGAATGTCAGCAGTCATTACAACAGTTCCAATCAGGCCATCTTGAATCAGATCAGCCTGGAGGCGCAGCCGGGCGAAGTGGTCGCCATCATCGGGCTGACCGGTTCCGGCAAGACGACCATCGCCAACTTGATTCCCCGCTTTTATGACGTCACCGATGGCCGCGTCACGATCGACGGCATCGATGTGCGCGATTTCGATCTGGACAGCCTGCGGAGCCAGATCGGCATCGTGATGCAGCAGTCCTTGCTTTTCAACGCCACCATCGAAGAGAACATCGCTTATGGCAACCCGGCGGCCAGCCGCGAGCAGATCATCGAAGCGGCGACATCGGCGAACGCGCACGGCTTCATTTCCGAGTTCCCCAATGGCTATCAGACGGCGGTGGGCGAGCGCGGCGTCACCCTGTCGGGCGGGCAGAAACAGCGCATCGCCATCGCCCGCGCCTTGTTGATTGATCCGCGCATTCTCATCCTGGACGACGCCACCAGCAGCGTTGATACCCGCACCGAGCATCTGATCCAACAGGCGCTGGAACGGATTATGGAAGGCCGCACCACTTTCGTCATCGCTCAACGCATGAGCACGATCCTGAAAGCCGACCAGATTATCGTGCTGCGCGATGGCGAGATCATCCAGCATGGCAGCCACGAAACCCTGCTGCAAGACGGCGGGCTCTACGAAGAAATCTACAAGCTGCAGCTTGAAGAGCAGGAGCGCGCGCGGCGGGAAGCGATCATCGCCGGCATCATCAAGGTGCCGCTTGAAGATAGGCGCTCGACCCAGCAGTTCCGCGCATTGATCGACCGCCTCGCCGGCAAATATTCACCGTAGAAAACTCAAGAAGTTAGGTAAACATGGCTGTCCTCAACCGGAGAAAACAAGAGCAGGCCGCCTCAAAAGACCGGACCGAAAGCGAAGAACCGACGATTCTCGAAATCGAGGATGACCACAAGCCGGGTTTTGATCGCGATGTCACCGCCCGCCTGTTTTCTTATTTGAAGCCACACCGGCGCGGGCTTTCGATCGCCATCGTCATGATGATGCTAAGCGTCATCGCCAACGTCGCCAGCCCGCCGCTCATTGGTTGGGCGATCGACGAAGGCATCAGCAAGCGAAACCTGTCCGTTCTCTTCGCCGGCGTCATCGCCTTCATCGTCCTGCAAGCGCTCGGCTTCATTGGCTTTCGCATCCAGCTGCGCAACATGGCGATCATCGGCCAGACTATTATCAAGACCCTGCGCGATCAACTCTTCGACCACATCCAGTATTTATCGATCGGATTCTTCGCCGAATACGAAGTGGGCCGGCTGCTCGCCCGCATCATCAACGATGTGAATGTTGTGCGCGAAGCGGTGACCTTCGCCGCCGTCGGCACGATACGCGAGTTCCTGATGCTGTTCGGCATCATCATCTCCATGCTGCTCATCAACGTGCCGCTTACGGCAGTCGCCTTCACGGTCCTGGTCGCGCTGATGCTGATCGCCAATTTCTGGCGCATTCACGCTCGCGCCGCTTACCTGCGTGTTTCAGACAGCAACGCCAAAGTTTACGCCGAGCTCTCCGAGGCTTTCAACGGCGTCCGCGTCACCCAGGCATTTGCCCGCCAGCAGCACAATTACCAACGCTTCAGCGGCGAAATTAATATGGCCAGCCGCAACGCCACCGAACGGGCCGCCTTGATCGCCAGCCTGTTTTACCCGACCGTCGAAATGATTGGCGGCGTCGCCACCGGCACGCTGATCTTTGTCGGCGGCAGCCTCGTGCTTGACCAGCGCATATCCGTCGGCGTCCTGCTCGCTTTCATCCTCTACATTCAGCAATTCTTCTTCCCGATTCGCCTGCTCGCCCAGCGCTACAACCTGCTGCAAAACGTGATCGCCTCCGCCTACCGCATCTTCAAGCTGATGGATTTTCCCGCGGACATCCGCGACGACATCAACGCCGAAGACTTGCCCGATATCGAAGGGCATATTCGCTTTGAGGACCTGTCATTTCGATATGCCCGCGATGGAGACCTGGTGCTGAAGCACATCAATCTCGAGGTGGCGCCCGGCTCGCGCGTCGCCTTCGTCGGCCATACCGGCGCCGGCAAGACGACCATGGTCAAGCTCATCATGCGCTTTTACGACGCGACATCGGGCCGCTTGACAATCGATGGACAAGACATCAGGCGCATCACCCAGAACAGCCTGCGGCGGCAGATCGGCGTCGTCCCGCAGGACACCCACCTATTCTCCGGCACGGTTATGGACAATATCCGCTATGGCCGGCTCAACGCCACGGATGAAGAAGTGGTCGCGGCGGCCAAAGCGGTGGGCGCGCATCAATTCATCATAAACATGCCCGATGGTTACCTCAACGAGATCCAGGAAGGCGGCGCCATCCTCTCCACCGGTCAGCGGCAGCTGCTGGCGTTTGCCCGCGCCCTGCTGGCCGACCCGCGCGTCCTGATCCTGGATGAAGCGACCAGCAATATCGATACACAAACCGAAGTCCAGATCCAGCAAGCGCTCGAACATCTCCTGGAGGGGCGCACGAGTTTCGTCATCGCCCACCGCCTCAGCACCATCACATCAGCGGATTTGATTGTGGTGATGGACCACGGCGAGATCATCGAAATGGGCAGCCACCAGGAACTGCTTGACCTCGAAGGCGTCTACCACCAGTTGTTTACGCTGGTGTGAGCGCGTGGACGAATCAACGCTTGTTGTCTTCGCTGGGGCGATAATGCAGGTCGCTGGCGCGGGTGATCATCGTCTCGCCGAAGCGATCGCGCAAACGATCAAGCGCGCTCTGCAGTTCTTCCGCCTGCCCGTCGCCCTCGCGGTCTTCCCAGAGGCCCATCTGCTTATTGGGCTGGCTGAAACCGCCCAAGCCGACGCCGATCAAGCGAACGGGCCTGCCCTCGACCCAAATCTGATCAAAGAGCCGCGCCGCCAAGGCATAGATCTCGCCGTCCATATCGGTGGGCTGGTCCAGCGTCACCTGGCGGTTCAGGGTCGTGAAGTCCGTCCAGCGCAGCTTGATCTTGACTGTCGTCCCGGTTACGCCGGCTTTGCGCGCCTGCCGCCCAACGCCATCTGACAAGCGGCGCAGCGTCAGCTTCAAGGCCGCCTCGTCAGCGACATCGCGGGCGAAGGTTACTTCTTTGCTGATGGACTTGGCTTCGTGTTCCGTCATGACGGGCCTAAAGTCGATGCCCTGCGCCCGCCGCCAAATGTCAGCGCCCAGCTTGCCAAGCCGCGCGGTCAAAGCCGCCTCCGACCAGTTGGCCACATCGCCGACGGTTGTCAAGCCGAGCTGGCTCAAGGTCTCGGCGTTTTTCGGCCCCACGCCCCAGAGCCGTTGAATCGGCAGGGGCACCAGAAAACTCGCTTCGGCGCCCGGCGGCACGATGGTGATGGCGTTCGGCGGTTTGTCCGTCGGCTGCCGCGCCTTGCCCACCGTGTTCGCCGTCTTCGCCAGCAATTTGTTGGTCGCCCCGCCCAGCGAACATGGCAGCTCCAACTCCGCATTGATGCGTTTCTGCAGCTTGCGGGCGATGGTCTCGATCGGTTCCGGCAATATCGTCACATCGAGAAAGGCTTCGTCTATCGAAAGTGGCTCGACATCGGGCGCCGTATCGCGCAAGATCGCCATCACCGCTTTAGACCGTTGGCCGTAGACGCCGCGGGTCGCCCCGACGACGACCAAGTGCGGGCACAATCGCAGCGCCTGCCCCATCGGCATCGCCGAGCGAACGCCGTATGCCCGCGCCGGATACGAGGCGGAAGCCACGACGCCGCGCTCATCCGGCTGGCCGCCGACGGCAATCGCCTTGCCGCGCAACTCGGGATTCAACTGCTCCTCAACCGCGCAGAAAAAGGCATCCAAATCAAGGTGGAGGATCTTTCGTGTCTTTGCCATCAATCGCCAAATGACGCTGGATTCGTTTCGGGGCAGAGCATCGCCGGACGAGATTTCGCTAGAATATATTTTCTATCCTAACATAGTTTGGGCCGCATCTCAACATCACCCAGGTCGGAAGTGTATCCCTTTCGGTGGAAACAAAAAACTTTACCACCGAGGACTCCGAGAAAATCGAGGACACCGAGAAACGTAGACTATATGCAATTTCTTTGTGTCCTTCTTCCCTTTGTGGTGAAAATGAATTTCCACCGACTTCGATACACTACCCCCAGGTCAGCGCCGGGCCGGCGTTTCAAATTGCTTGCGCCAGCGAGGACACAGAGAGAAATGCAACGCAGAGAAAAACTGACAAGCACCGTTTAGTGACAGCGACAGTTCAGGCCTTCTGACGGCGACAGAGCTTGAGAAAGCGTCGAAGAATGCCAATATCTCTGTGTCCTCGATTAAACTCGGCGCATGCGGCGCCCTCTCTTTTGTCACACACCCGGTAAGTCAGCTGCAGGGGCGTCTCGCTGAGACACCCGCTTTTCACGCCGCGTTTTTCGGGCCTTTCGGCGCAAAGCCCCTACAAATGACGAAATGTGCGGAGATTTGACATAATGAGCGCCATTGCCTCTTTCTGCGATTTCGGGACGCGAAGCTGCCTACGAATTCAGCGCAACGTCGTTATAATGCGCGCGTAAGTTGCGACAGGCAACGGCAGGGAAGCCGCATGACACAAACGCTCCACCCGGACGCGATTCAAGCGCTCTTGACCGGCGAGATCGGCGCGCCGTCATCGCTGCTCGGCCGTCATCAGCGGGGAGGCGAGGTCTCGATCCGCAGCTTTCGCCCCTGGGCCAAGCGCGTTGACCTGGTGAACAATCTAACCGGCGAACGCGCCCCCATGCGCAAGCAGCACGAAGAAGGCCTCTTTGTCGCCGCCTTGGACGCGTCCTGGGCTGACGCGCCCTACAGCTTCGAAGCGGAAACGCTCGACGGCGCGCGTGAATGCTACGGCGATCCCTATATCTTTCCGCCGCTCCTGTCGGATTACGACATCTATCTCTTCGGCCAGGGTCAGCACAGAGATATCTATCGAAAGCTGGGCGCGCACCGGCGCGAGATCGACGGCATCCCCGGAGTAAACTTCGCCGTTTGGGCGCCCAATTGCTACAAGGTCGCGCTGGTTGGCGATTTCAACCGCTGGGACGCGCGCGTTCACATCATGGAGAACATCAGCGACTCCGGCATCTGGGAGATTTTTCTGCCCGGCCTCAAGGCTGGCGCTCGCTACAAATACGAGGTGCGCTCGCACAACAGAGGTTATCGCGCGGAAAAAAGCGATCCCTACGGATTTTACGCCGAGCTGCGGCCGCAAACGGCGTCCATCGTCTACGACATCGCTCAATACCAATGGCAGGACAGCGACTGGATGGCCGCCCGCGCGCGCGGGAACCCGCTGTCAGCGCCCATGAACATCTACGAGCTGCATCTCGGCTCCTGGAAACGCAAAGATGGCGGCGACTTCCTCAGTTACCGCGAGTTGGCGGACGAACTCCTGCCCTATCTCATCGACATGGGATACACGCATCTCGAACTGCTGCCGGTCGCCGAGCATCCGTTGGACGCTTCCTGGGGTTATCAGGTGACCGGCTACTTCGCGCCCACCAGCCGCTATGGCGCGCCGGCCGATTTTATGCAATTCGTCGACCGCTGCCACCAAAACAACATCGCCGTCATCCTTGATTGGGTGCCGGCGCATTTCCCCAAAGACGGGCACGGGCTCAATTTTTTCGATGGCACCCACCTCTACAGCCACGAGGACCCGCTGCAAGGCGAGCAACCAGATTGGGGCACGATGGTCTTCAATTTCGCCCGCAGCGAAGTGCGCAATTTCCTGCTCGCCAACGCCCTGTTCTGGCTGAAGGAGTACCATATTGACGGCCTGCGCGTCGACGCCGTCTCTTCGATGATCTATCTCAATTTTTCGCGCGAAGACGAAAGCTGGGTGCCCAACGAATACGGCAGCCACGAAAACCTGGGCGCCCTCGCCTTCTTGCGCGAATTCAACGAAATCGTGCATGCCGAAGCGCCCGGCGCCATCACCATCGCGGAAGAATCCACCGCCTGGGCCATGGTTTCGAGACCGACTTATATCGGCGGCCTCGGCTTCACCTTCAAGTGGAACATGGGCTGGATGCACGACACCCTGGCTTATATGGCGCGCGACCCGGTGCATCGGCGTCACCATCATCATCAGATCACTTTCGCCCTGCTCTACGCCTTCAGCGAGAACTTCGTCCTGCCCCTGTCACACGATGAAGTTGTGCACATGAAGGGCTCGCTCATCGGCAAGCTGCCCGGCGACTATTGGCAGAAATTCGCCGGTCTGCGCCTGCTCTTCGGCTACCAATTCACGCAGGTCGGCAAGGTGCTGAACTTCATGGGCAATGAATTCGCCCAGTTCGCCGAATGGAGCGAGGAGCGCAGCCTGGACTGGCGCCTGCTGGACTACGAGAAACACCGACAAATGCAAAACTGGGCGCGCGATCTCAACCATCTTTATCGTGAGCAGCCCGCCCTCTGGCAACTGGATTGCGAACGGGATGGCTTCCACTGGATCGACGCCAATGACGCCGACTACAGCGTTTACAGTTACATCCGTTACGCTGAAGACAGAAGCGATTTTCTGGTTGTCGTTCTAAATTGTACGCCGGTCCCGCGGGAGAATTATCGCATCGGCGTGCCCTGCGCTGGCTACTATCGCGAGCTGCTAAACAGCGACGCCAGCTACTACGGCGGGGGCGATGTCGGCAATGCCGGCGGCGTCCACAGCGACGATTACGGGAGCCACGGCCAGCCCTTCAGCCTCAACCTGCGCCTGCCGCCGCTGGGGATCCTCATCTTGAAAACCGAGGCAATGTAGACGATGCGGATAGAATCCGATTGCGAAAATCGCCGACCTTCACAGGTGACGACCTGTCTCGCCCAGAAAAACGAATCCAAGGAAATATGGCTCTGTAGGGGCGAGACGGTGGCTCGCCCGCTGAATTTTGCAGACCTGTGGCGCGGGCGACTCACCGAGTCGCCCCTACGAATGTAACGGGATGGGGGACTTGCGCCGCGGTGGGGGCGTGAGCAGCGCCGCCAGGAGCAGGGCCAGGCTCAAAGTCGCCCCCAGCCACAATGCCGGCGCATAGCCGCCGCTGCTATCGAAGCTCAAGCCGAAAAGCGCCGGGCCGATCGCGCTGCCGATCACGCTGGACGTGTATACAAAGCCGCGGATTTCTCCCTGAAACTGGCGCCCGAAAAGATTGGGCCAGACGGCGCCGTCGAAGACGTAGCCAATGCCCATGCCCAAACCAAAAGCCAAACCATAGACGACCAACTGCCAGGTCTCCCGCATCATCATCGCCAGCGCGCAGGCGCAAAGCAGCGCCAGCATCTGCAGCGCGACCACGAAACTGGGCTTGAATCGATCGATCAAATAACCGGCCAGCAGAGCGGACGCGGCGGCAAAAAGCGAAATCAACGCGAAAGTTTCGGTGGCGACTTGCGCGCTGTGACCGAGAACCGAAAATATCGAAACCTGATGCAAAATGAGGCCCGTGCCCCAGGCGGATGGCAGCATGCGCGCGAGGATGAAGATCCACAATATGGGTGTGCGCATGGCCTCTCTCAGCGTCCAGTTGTCTTCAGCGTCAGTTCGTTTGTCTCCTTGCAAATCATCGCCGGCTGTCTCATTGTCGGGCAGCAGGCCATATTGTTCCGGCCGATTCCGCATCAGCAGCCCGAAGGATGGAACCGCCAGCGCGGCGACGCCGACGCCCAAAACAACCATGACCTGCCGCCAATCCAAGGCCTCCAACAGCAGACGCAGCAGATTGATGTAGATGCCCTGAAAGAGAGCGAATGCCAAAGCCAGCAGCGACATCATGCGGCCGCGCCGATGCTGAAACCAGTTCGCCAGCGCCGTCGAGCTCACAAGCGTCAAGCCGCCCTGCCCCAAGCCACGCATGCCCGCAAAAGCGAAGAACAGCATGACAGGGCCATTGATCAGAGAGGCCAACACCAGCACGATGGAAAACAGCAAGCCAATCGCGGCGCCGACCCGGCGGTTGCCCCGCGAATCAATCTGTCGGCCGATCCAGGTCAAGCTCAAAGAGGCCGCGAATGTGCCAGCGCCGTAAAGCCCGCTGACCGTCGTGCGGTCCAGGCCAAAGTCTTCAATGAAAGCGTCCATAAAAAGCGAGACTGAAAAGCTCTGCCCGGGCGAGCTGCAAATCGCGCCGACTAAAGCGACCAGCCAAATGATCCAGCCGAAATAGACCGGGCTAGCCGAGACCAACCTGCTTCGCCCCGGCGCCCCCGCCGTCAAAAGCCGCACGACTTACACCTCTCGCATCGCAATCCAGGTCGTAAGATTATAAGAGTCAATCGGGGAATTGACAGTCAATCTGCTTGCCTCATGCTAGAATCGTCGCTTAGTGTGTTAAAGTAAACATAGAAACGGCTCGCGGCGACCAACGCAAAACTTGATCCCTTGAGCCGTCATTGCAGACCAACGCCATTCGTTCGAAAGTGGACCCACAATGAACATGCCGTCCGACCTGGCAATCGCGCAGCAGGCGAAGCTCGTCCACATCACCGAGATCGCCGAAGAAATGGGACTGGACCCGGAGGCAGATCTCGAAGTTTATGGCAAGCACGTCGCCAAGATCAACCTCGACGCCCTCGACCGCCTCAAATCAAGGCCGGACGCCAAATATGTCGATGTAACGGCAATCACGCCGACGCCTTTGGGCGAAGGCAAATCCACCACCACGGTCGGCATCGGCCAGGCGATGCGGCATATCGGCAAGCGAGCCGTCATCACCGTGCGCCAGCCATCGCAAGGCCCGACCTTCGGCATCAAAGGCGGCGCGGCCGGCGGCGGTTACAGCCAGATCGTGCCGATGGAGAACTTCAACCTGCACCTCACCGGCGATAACCACGCGATTAGCGCGGCTCACAATCTCATCGCCGCCATGCTGGACGCCCATATCTATCATGGCAACGCGCTCAATATCGATATCCACAACATTCCCTGGCGCCGTGTGGTCGATCTCAACGACCGCGCGCTGCGCAATATCATCGTCGGCTTGGGAAAACGATTTGACGGCGTGCCGCGCCAAACCGGCTACGATATCAGCGTCGCCTCGGAAATCATGGCCATCCTGGCGCTGACGACCTCGCTCCAGGACATGCGCCAGCGCATCGGCAACATGGTGGTCGCCTACGACCGCGACAAGAACCCGGTAAGCGCCGAAGACATTCAAGCCGCCGGCGCCGCCACCGTCCTCATGAAGGACGCCATCAAGCCCAATCTGATGCAGACGCTGGAGAATACGCCCGCCCTCGTCCATGCCGGCCCCTTCGCCAATATCGCTCACGGCAACTCGTCCATCATCGCCGATATGATCGCCATGAAATGCGGCGAGTATGTGGTCACCGAGTCCGGCTTCGGGGCGGATATCGGCGCGGAGAAGTTCTTCAACATCAAATCGCGCATCAGCGGGCTGAAGCCCAATGCCGTCGTGCTGGTGACCACCATTCGCGCGCTCAAGGCGCATACGGGCAAGTACACCATTATCCCCGGCAAGCCAATTGACCCGGCGCTCAAGGCGGAAAACATCGCCGATGTTGAAGCGGGCGCGGTCAATATGGTGCGCCACTTGGAAAACCTCAAGAAATTCGGCGTCAACCCGGTGGTTGCCATTAACGTCTTCGCCGATGACACTGCGGCGGAAATTGCTGCCGTGCGCGAGATTGCCTTGGCCGCGGGCGCAACGGGCGTCGCCGTGGCCCGGCACTGGGCGGAAGGCGGCGCGGGCGCCGTCGAGTTGGCTGAAATGATTGTATCCGCCTGCGAACTGCCGAATGAATTCCGCCTGCTCTATCCCGATGATATGGCGATCAAAGACAAGATCGAGACTATCGCGACTGAAATCTACCGCGCGGACGGCGTTGATTACGCGCCAATCGCCAGCCGAAAAATCCGCCAGTACGAGGCGCAAGGGCTGCGCGCGCTGCCTATCTGCATGGCGAAGACGCATCTCAGCCTGAGCGACAATCCCAAACTCAAGGGCGCGCCGGACGGCTTCCGCATCACCATCACCGACATTCGCGCGTCGGCAGGCGCCGGTTTCATCTACCCGCTTTGCGGCGATGTGCGCACGATGCCCGGCTTGGGCCGGCGCCCGGCGGCGATGAATGTCGATATCGACGAAGATGGCAAAGTGGTGGGCTTGTTCTAGTGTGGGTCTCGCCGCAGCGCAAATGGGTCGCAAGAGCTTAATGGCCGGTCAAATAAAGTGTTGCAGGGGTGAGCCAGCGGCTCGCCCCTACGCACAGCAAATGAGGGACGGAGCCTACAGAAAAGCGGCCGCGCGCACGGGCGTCTCAGCGTGACGCCCCTTCAGGTTTCTGACTGGATGGGGATAGAGAGGACTAGGAGGCCACATTGGCAAACGCAAGCGGCATCGAATCGTCCATTAGCCGGCACGCATTCAATTATCAGCCTCCACCAATCCGCGGCGACTTCCTGGGCAAGCACATCATCTCCGTCGACCAATTTCAGCGGCGCGACCTCGATATCCTCTTTAATGCGGCGACATCCATCCGCAAGCGCATCCGCAGCCAGGACCGCGGGCTGACCGAACTCTGCGCCGGCAAGGTGATGGCCTCGCTCTTCTTCGAAGCCAGCACGCGCACCGATATGTCCTTCCAGGCGGCCATGCGGCGCCTCGGCGGTGATGTGATCGCCGTCAGCAACGGCGTCCGTTTCTCCTCCATGTACAAGGGCGAGAACCTGTCCGATACCATCCGCGCGACCGGCTGCTACGCCGATGTGATCGTGCTGCGACACCCGGAGATCGGCTCCTCATACGAAGCCGGCTTTTATCTCGACCTGCTGAACCAGCGCATCGACAACCCGACGGTCGCCATCAGCGGCGGCGATGGCATCGGCGAGCATCCAACGCAGGCATTGCTCGATATCTTCACCATCTTTGACCAGAAGAAATCCCTTGACGGCTTGACAATCACCCTCGTTGGCGACCTCAAGCACGGACGCACGGTGCACTCATTAGCCAAGCTGATCGCCTATTACGATGCCGCCAAGGTCCGCCTGTGTCTCGTCGCGCCAGAGAGCCTGGCCATGCCCAGCGACATTACCGATCTCATTGAGGCGCATGACGTCCGCGTCCGCCAGACTGATAATCTGATGGATGTCATCGCCGCTTCCGATGTCATCTATTGGACGCGCATTCAGGAAGAGCGCTTTGGCGACAAGCGTGAATACGAGCGCATCAAAGACCGCTTCATCATGACGCCGGATGTGCTTTCCTGGGCGCCGGCGGATTCTATCCTGATGCATCCATTGCCGCGCAAGCACGAGATGGGCAGTCGCGAAGATCACGATATTTTGGACAGCGACCGGCGCGCCATCTATTTCGAGCAGATGGAAAACGGCATGTTCGTGCGCATGGCGCTGCTGGTCAAGGTCTTGCGCGGAGTTTATGTCTGATGCCGCCGATCAAAATTCACGGCATGATCGACCCGCATACTCATCTGCGCGATCTTGATTGGTTGCATAAAGGGACCTTCGCCTCGGAAACGCAAGCGGCCATCGCCGGCGGTTACTGGGCTGTCTTTGACATGCCGAATACCGCGCCCTCCACCATTGATGACGCGCTCTTGAGCGACAAGCTCGCGCGCGTCGACAAGTCTGCGCATTGTGATTGGGGGCTGTATTTTGGCGCCTCGCAGACCGACAACAGCGCCGAATACGAAAGCATCGCGGCCCGCGTTTGCGGCTTGAAAATGTACAACAACTCCACCACCGGCGATCTCTTCATCGAATCCAGCGCCATGCGCGAGCGGCATTACCGCGCCTGGACGCCCCATCGGCTGATCGCCGTGCATGCCGAAGAGGAGACGGTGGCCAACATACTTGACCTGGTGCGCAAATACCGCCAGCCGACTCATTTCCTGCACATCAGCAGCGAATACGAAATCAAGCTCTTGACGCAGGCGAAACAGGACGGTCTGCCGATTACGGTGGGCGTCTGCCCGCATCACCTTTTTCTGACCGAGGACGATCTGCCGACCTTGGGCGCTTTTGGCCTGATGAAGCCGGAACTCAAGCGCAAGTCCGACCTGCGCGCGCTCTGGCGAGCCATTCGTTTGGGCGTGGTCGACATTATCGAATCCGATCACGCGCCCCATACTATCGCCGAGAAGGAAGCGGACAAGCCGGCCTACGGCGTGCCCGGCCTCGAAACCACACTGCCCTTGATGCTGCAGGCGGTCAAAGACGGCCGCCTCGACTTGCAGCGCGCATGCGACATGGTCTCGCTGAATGTGCAGCGAATCTGGCGCATCACGCCGCTGCCCAAAACATACACCGTTGTCGACGTCGATCAGAGTTATCTGGTAGAGCGCGATAAACTGCTTACAAAATGCCGCTGGTCGCCCTTTGAGGGCATGCGCGTCTGCGGTAAAGTCACTGAAGTCTGGATCCGCGGACACAAGGTTTACGATGGCGAACAGGTCTTGAGCCCTTCAGGATTTGGCCGGAATCTCTTCGGGTTTGTCGCATGAGCGCGCTGTTTAGGACTTGGCTGCTGCGCGGCTTGGCCGCCGCCTACCGGATCCTCGCGCCAATCATCGTGTTTTCCCTGCCGGCGCAAGCGGCCCACGACAGCCTGCTTCGTTGGCTGCGCATCCTGGACAACGCGCCCTTTTGCGTCCCGATTGCCGCCGCGCTCCACCGCCTCACCGCCGTTGAAAGCGAGACGGAAGTGGGCGGCGCGCGCCTTTCCCGGCGCTTGATTCTGGCTGCCGGTTTGGTCAAGGGGAATGGATTCGCCGACGAGGATGAGGCCCTTCTTGCGGTCAAGGAAGGACGCAAACTTATTCCCGGCTGGCGTATCGTACCGGCTCTGCTTGGCCCCGTCGAATTCGGCTCCTTCACACGCCATCCGCGCATCGGCAACCGGGGCAGGGTCGTCTGGCGGCATGAAAGCACGCGCTCGACGCAGAACCGCGTCGGCTTGCGCAATCCCGGCGCGCGCGCGGCGGCCCGCTTCCTCGGCGGGCATCAAAGCGAGCTGCCTAAAGAATTCGGCATCAACATCGCCGTGTCGCCCGGCGTCGACGAAATTGAAGAGCAGACGCGCGATGTCGTCGAATCCCTCGCATTCTTCCTTGATGCGGATCTGCGTCCAACCTGGTTCACGCTCAATCTCAGCTGTCCAAACACGGAAGATGATCCCCAAGGCTATCAGATAGAAGCGGAGACGAGGCAGCTTTGCGGCGCATTCATCAAGAGCCTGCGCGCGCGCGAACTCGATATCCCGCTCTGGGTCAAGCTTAGCCCGGGCCTGGCCGACGAACAGGTTAGCGCGTTGATGCGCGTCTTTCACGAGGTCGGCGTCAAAGCCGTCATCGCCACCAATACGCTGCCCAAGCCCAGCCCGGACGACGACAGTGTCCAGGCCGGCGTCGGTGGCGGCGATCTGTATCCCGAGGCGCTGGAAACCGTCCGGCAATTGATCGGCGAGAAGATTCGTCAAGGATACGCCGTCGATGTGATCGCCTGCGGGGGCATCCTCGATGGTGACAGCATGCGCGAATACGAAGGGCTCGGCGTCAAGGCCGGGCAATACTGGTCGGCTTTGGTCTATCGCGGTCCATTTGCAGCCGCCATAATCGAAAGCGAGCTCGCCCGTCATGACTATGAATACGAAGCGATCCAGCGCGAAAGCCTTGCTTGATATCGGCGCCGTCGGCTTCTCGCCGGAGTCGCCCATCACATTCAAATCGGGCATGCAGTCGCCGGTTTATGTGGACAATCGTCAACTCATTCATCATCCCGCCGCCTGGCATATCATCATCGAGAACTTCAAGTCTTTGCTTGAATCACGCTGTCTCGAGTACGAAATCATTGCCGGCGTCGCTGTCGGTGGCGTGCCGCATAGCTCAGCGCTGGCTTATACCATGAAGGCGCCCTCCATCTTCATCCGCAAAGAGACGAAAGCGCACGGCGCCGGCAAACGCATTGAAGGCGGCCCGGTGCGGGGTCGCCAAGTATTGCTGGTGGAAGACCTCATCACCACCGGCGGCAGCAGCCTCTCCGCTGTGGATTGCCTGCGCGAAGCCGGCGCCCAAGTCACCGATGCGCTGGCGATCATCAGTTATGGATTCAGCGATACCGCTTCAGCTTTTCGGCGCGCAGGCCTTGCCCTGCATACCTTGACCGACTTCGAGACACTGCTCGAGCTGGCGCGCGCAGGCCAAATCTTGAGCGCGGCGCAAATCAAAGTCATTCGCCGCTGGCTCGCCGATCCTTACCGCTGGGCGGCGAAGCTCTGATGAAAGCGCTTGACAAATACAACGCTCGCGTCGATGCCGCGCGTTCCCTGCTCTGCATCGGCCTCGACAGCGATATCGGCATGCTTCCCGCCGCCTTCAGCGCCGACGAGTCGCCACAACTGGCGTTCAATCGCAGCATCATCGACGCCACCGCGCAATACGCCGCCGCCTTCAAGTTCAATATGGCTTTTTATGAAGCGAATGGCGCGGACGGCTGGCGGCAATTGGCCGCTTCTCTGCAGTACCTGCGCCAAACCCAGCCTGACATCTTGACGATCTGCGATGCCAAGCGCGCCGATATCGGCAACACCAGCGCCGCCTACGCCCGTTCCATCTTCGACGAGCTGGGCTTCGACGCCGTCACGCTCAATCCTTACCTCGGCCGTGACGCCTTGCAGCCCTTCCTCGATTATGAGGGCAAAGCTTGCATCATCCTCTGCCGCACATCAAACCCGGGCTCAGCCGAAATTCAGAATCTCCGCCTGCCCGACCGGCCATTGTGGCAGCTCGTCGCCGAAATGGTCGTCGCGGACTGGAATGAAAATGGCAACTGCATGCTGGTCGCGGCGGCGACCAATCCTGAAAATATGGCGCATATTCGATCCATCGTCGGCGACATGACCCTGCTTGTTCCAGGAGTCGGCGCCCAGGGCGCTGATGTCAATGCCGTCCTTCGCGCCGGGCTGAACAGCGCCGGCCGCGGCTTAATCATCAACTCTTCGCGCGGCGTCATCTTCGCCGATGATCCAAGGACCGCAGCCGCCTCCCTGCGCGACGCCATTAACGCCTGCCGCGACGATGCAAGTTTGCAGACCGTATGAATCGCGCTCTCATCATTGGCTGCCGCAGTCTTTCTTTCACCAGATCTTGTTGAAATGCGAAGGCGAAGATTTGGAGCCAACAGCGCCATGAACAATGCGCCCGCCAATACGCGCAGCTTTCAAAGGTCGGGCTTCATCGAGACCACGCTTGCCGATATAAGGCGTTTTCACGAAGATCCGCGCGCCCTGGCCAACTTAACGCCGCCGCCAATCCGCATGCAGCTGCACAGAGATGAACGCCGCTCCCTGACGGAAGGCGAAATCGAGTTCACGCTCTGGTTCGGCCCCCTGCCCATCCGCTGGACCGCCCGCCACGAAAGCGGCCCCAGTCCCGATCCCGTCGCGGATTTGCAGATCAAAGGCCCGCTCGCTTACTGGCGGCACGAGCACATTTTCCGCGAAGCCGCCGGCGGCGTCCAGTTGACCGACCGCATCACCCTGGCGCATCGGCGCGGCGTCACCGGCCTGCTCACCCGGTTCGCCTTTGACGGCCTGCCACTGCGCCTGCTGTTTGCTTATCGTCATTGGCGGACTCGGCGGGCCCTGCAATCGACCTAAGCTCCCGCCGGGCAATTTGCCAAGCTCAACCGGTTGCTGTATCTTATTTTCACCTGTCAATCGACAATCAGAAGAAAGAAGTTGATGCCGAAAATCGTGTTCACATCGACAGTTTGGCGAAGCCCGCGTCGATTGCCCAGCGCGTCAAAGAGCGAAAGCCTGCGCCATGCCTGAATCCGTCATCATCATCGGCGCCGGCGTCGGTGGCTTGGCGGCGGCCATCCGGCTGGCGCAGTCCGGCTATGACGTCACGGTAGTGGAGAAAAACCGGCAGCCGGGCGGCATGCTCTTTGAGTACCAAGCCGGCGGTTTCCGCTGGGACATCGCGCCCGCGCCCTTCTATTCGCGTGCGCTCCTCGAAGCGTTGTTTGATGATATCGGGCGAGACATGGCTGATTATCTGCGCCTTTTGCCGCTTGATCCGCAGACGCGATATTTCTTCCCCGATGGCGGCCGGCTTGACCTCTGCCGGGATTGGGCGCGCACCGCCGCCGAGATTGCGCCGCTTCATCCGGACGCCGTCGCTGGCGCCCTGCGTTTCCTCGCTTTTGCCGCCGACTTCCACCGAATGCGCCGATATGGCTTCACAGACGGGCCCCTATTGCGAAGCTGGCTGCGCGCCGGTCCGCTGCGCAGCGCCTACGGCGTCAGCAGGCGATTTCTCCGCGCGGAAAAACTGCGGCAGCTGCTCGCCAACTGCGCCGCCCACAGCGGTGGCAGTCCCTTTGAAGCCCCCGCCGCCTTCAGCGAGTTGGCGCATGCCATGCTCAATGATGGCCTGTGGCTTCCGCGCGGCGGTCTCTCTGCCATCCCGGCCGCGCTGCAGAAACTGGCTGAGGAATTTGATGTCACCGTCCGCCTAGATTGCCCGGTCAAACAGATCGAGGTGGTGGGAAACCGAGCAACCGGCGTCAGGCTCGCGGCCGATGGCGACTTCTTGCCCGCCGATGCGGTCCTCTCCAACCTTGACGCCATTTCGACGGCGCGCCATCTTTTGCCGGAGAATGCGATAGCCGCGCCCACGCTCCGCAGCCTCCTCCGGACGCCCATGTCCAGCTCAGCTTTCATCATGCTGCTTGGCATCCGCGGGACCTTCCCTCAGCTTGCGCAGCACAACGTCTTCTTTTCGGAGGATTATCGGGCGGAGTTTGAGCATGTTCATCGGCGCGCGCTGATGCCCGCTGATCCGACAATCACGCTGAATATCAGCTGCAAAACAGAGACAGCCAACGCGCCCTTCAATCAAGAGAACTGGCTGATCCAGGTGGTCGCGCCGCCACTCTCGGAGAAGTTCGACTGGACGAGCCAGCGCGCCGCGGTTCGCGATCGCATTCTGTCCATGCTCGAGCGGCGATACGGGCTGGACCTGCGCGACAGAATTCGCATCGAAAAGCACTTGACGCCAGTCGATTTGCAGCGGATGACGGGCGCCTGGCGCGGCGCATTGCACGGCGAGCTGCCCCACGGGCGCAGCGCCGCCCTCGCTCGACCGCAGATCCGCAGCCGGCATATCAAGCGGCTGTATCATGTGGGTGGTTCTGTATTGCCCGGCGGTGGCACCCCACAGGCGTTGCTGTCCGCCAAAGCGGCGGCGGCGCTCCTGCAGCGAGACCTGCGCTAAAGCCGATGGCAGCGCCTTCAAGGCTTTGACATCATCAGCAGAGACAGGCTGCCCTTCTGCGCGACCGTGCCGTCCTGCTTGACGATGCGCGTATCGAGGACGACCGTGCCGCCACCCAACCGGCGCGCCGCTTTTGTCTCAGCCACTTTCAACTCCACGTGGATGGTATCGCCGATATAAACCGGGCTGCTGAATTTCATCTCCAGGCCGCGGAAACCCAGCACGGTGCGTTCCAGGATTCCCAACTGATAAGCCTGCCCGATGGCGTAACTCAGGGTCAACATGCCATGCGCCACACGCTGACCCATGAAGGAATCCTTGGCGTATTCGGCATCGGTGTGCATCGGGTTGTAATCGCCGGTCAGGGCGGCGAAACCCACCAGGTCGGCTTCGGTAATGGTGCGGCCGCGCGTGCGCATCGTAGCGCCGATTTCGAACTCTTCAAAATAGAGACCGCGCGGTCCGTCCTGTTCCATTTTCATTAGCACGCCCTCCCACAGGCGACAGTTCTGGGTGATCCCTAATGCAGCCCCTGCACTTTCGCCATTTAGACACTTCTTTGCAAACGAGCACCCCTCCCTGATGCCTCGCTGAGGGGCCGGGGGTGGGGTTAGCTGAAGTGCTGGCGGCAGTTATACGGGCGGGAAGGCGTTGCCGATCAAGGGCGCGATCACCAGCGACACAATCGCCAGCAGCTTCAGCAGAATGTTCAACGACGGGCCCGACGTGTCCTTGAAGGGATCGCCGACGGTGTCCCCGACGACGGCCGCCTTGTGAGCATCCGAGCCTTTGCCGCCCAGGTTGCCGGCTTCGATGTGCTTCTTGGCGTTGTCCCAGGCGCCGCCCGCATTCGCCATCATCACCGCCAGCATAAAGGCGGAAACCAGCGAGCCAAGCAAGACGCCCACCAAGGAAATCGGCGCGATGAATTCGCCCAGGATATTGCCATTGCCCACCACAGCCAGCAGCGCCATGCCGACCGGCACACCGACGGCGATGACACCCGGCAGCAGCATCTGCTTGATCGCGCTGTCAGTGCTGATGGCGACGCAGCGCTCATAATCCGGCTCGGCCTCGCCTTCCATGATGCCTTTGATCTCGCGAAATTGACGGCGCACCTCTTCAACAATCTGCTGCGCCGCATCGCCGACCGCCACCATCGTCAGCGCGCTGAAAACGTAAGGCAACAGACCGCCGATGAAGAGCCCGGTCACAAACTGCGGGTTCAGTAGCAGCTCCGCCGGATTCACCGCCGCGCCCAATGCCGTGCTGCCGCCCGCCGTCAGCGCCGTAATGAAGGCCGCCGTCAGGGCCAAGGCTGTCATCGCCGCCGAGCCGATGGCGAAGCCTTTGCCGGTCGCCGCTGTTGTATTGCCCAGGCTGTCAAGCGCGTCGGTGCGGTCCCGCACTTCTTCCGGCAGGTCCGACATTTCGGCGATGCCGCCGGCGTTATCCGCCACCGGACCGTAGGCGTCCGTCGCCAGCGTGATGCCCAAGGTCGACAGCATGCCGACGGCCGCCACCGCCACGCCGTACAAACCGGCCTGCGATGTCGCCAGCAAGGTCACGACGACAACAATGATGACCGGCGCCAGCGTGCTCATCATACCCAAGGCCAGGCCGCGGATCACCACGATGCCGGCCCCGCCCTCGGCCGATGCCGATAGCGCTTTCGTCGGGCCATAGGTATCGGCTGTGAAATACTCGGTGAAATAGCCGATCAGCACGCCGCCCGCCAGGCCGCTCAGCGTCGCGATGATGACGCCGACACCCTTGTCGCCGAAGGGCAGGCTCAAACCGAGGATGATGATGACCACCGCGATCAAACCCGAGGCGCTGTAAATGCCGGTGCGAATGCTGCCCAGCAGGCGTTCTTGATCGGCGCCTTCTTCCGTCTTCACCAGGAAGCTGGCAATGATGCTGATGATCAGACCGGCGGTGGCGACCAGAATGGGAAAGACCTGCGCCGCGAGCAAGCCGTCGTCGACAAAGATGCCGGCCGTTGTCGCCAGCGAAATCGCCGCGATGATGGAACTGGCGTAACTCTCAAACAAGTCGGAGCCCATGCCGGCCACATCGCCGACATTGTCGCCCACGTTATCGGCGATCGTCGCCGGGTTGCGCGGATCATCTTCCGGGATGCCCGCTTCCGTCTTGCCCACCAAATCCGCGCCGACATCAGCCGCTTTGGTGTAGATGCCGCCGCCGACGCGGGCGAAGATGGCGATCGACGTGCCGCCGAAGCCGAACCCGGCCAGCGCCGAGGCCGCCTGCGCCGCATCCCCCAGTTGATTGACAAAGGTGATGAACAGCAGACTGATGCCCAGCAGAGCCAGCGACACCACCATTGTGCTCATCACGGTGCCGCTGGCGAAGGCCACCCGCAAGCCCTGGTTCAAGCTCTGCGAAGCCGCCTGCGCCGTGCGAACATTGGCGCGCACCGCGATGTACATGCCGATATAACCGGACAAGCCCGAAGCCAGCGCGCCGCAGACGAAGGCCACCGCCGTCAAAATCGACATGCCGGAACCGGGCGCCTGGCTCAACAGGACAAGGGCGACAGTGACGATCAACACAAGAATCGCCACCGCGCGGTATTCGCGGCTGAGAAAGGCTTGCGCCCCCTTTTGAATCGCCGCCGCGATCTGCTGCATGCGCGCGGAGCCTTCGTCCTGCGCCAGCACGAATCCGCGCTGATAAAGCGCGAACACCAAGCCGATCACGCCGGCCGCAACCGCGATGATGACCGCTGTATTCATATCCATAGTCGCTTCCAACTCCCCTGTGCCCAATTTCGGCTTCATTGCCCATGTGATTTTTCAAGCAATCGATACTAGCGCAGAACGCCACAATTGCAACAGTCTTGTGGCGGGAGCAAAAGCAAGCAAGCGATTGAAATATTAGCACCGAGTACACTGAGCTTTTATGAGGTCACAGAGTAAAATTTAGCGCCATTGCTTATTACGCCGATTCTGCGGCTGAAAATCACCTATAATGTAGGCGACCGTCAGGGGGCAAGCATAATTATATGGCATACAGGCTGCAAACAGGCGCGGCCGGCGAAGCGATCGCCCGCAAATACCTGCGTCGCAAAGGCTACAGCATCATCGACAGCAACTGGTCGACCAGGCTCGGCGAGCTTGACATCATCGCAAAGCAAGCGGACATGTTCGTATTTGTCGAGGTGAAGACGCGCCGCGGCCTGAACACAGAATCCGCTCTGGAGTCGATCACCGCCGCCAAGCACGAGCGAATGCTGAACGCGGTCTATCAATTCCTCCATGACCATGACATTGATTCGGAGACCCAATGGCGCATCGACGTCATCGCCGTCGCCCTGCCCGCCCGGGGATCGCCGCGCATTGATCACGTGGAGGACGCATTTGACTGGTGACGCCCCGCCGCTCGTGATCATCCTCGGCCCTACCGGGGTCGGCAAGACCGGGCTGGCGATCGAGCTGGCGGAAGGCCTGGGCGGGGAAATCGTCGGCGCCGACAGCCGCCAAATCTACCGCTATATGGACATCGGCACCGCCAAGCCCAGCCCCGAGCAGCAAGCGCAAGTCCCCCATCATCTGATCGATCTCGTCAACCCCGACTACAACCTCAGCCTCGCGGAATACCAGGACGCCGCCTCCGGCGCCATAAACGAAATACATGGGCGCCGCGCCATCCCCTTCCTGGTGGGCGGCAGCGGGCAATACATCAGCGCCGTGGAAGAAGGCTGGTCGATCCCGCGCGTCCCGCCCGACCTGGAACTGCGCGCCGAGCTGGAAGGCTACGCCCGCGCGAACTCGCCGGCCGCGCTGCATGAACGGCTGTGCCAGGTCGACCCCGTCGCCGCCGAGCGCATCCACCCCAACAACGCGCGCCGCGTCATCCGCGCCCTGGAAGTTCAGATCTTGACCGGGCAAGCCATCAGCGACTTGCAAAGGAAGCGCCCGCCGCCTTATCGCATTCTGACGCTCGGCCTGCGCCTGCCACGCGATGTACTCTACCCGCGCGTCGACGCCCGCGTCGATGCCATGATCGCCGCCGGCCTGGTGGATGAAGTCAGTCGCCTCCTGGAAATGGGATATGACCGCGCCCTGCCGTCAATGAGCGGCCTCGGCTACCTGGAAATCGCCGGGCATCTCCTGGACGGCGCCCCGCTGGATGCCGCCATCGAACGCGCCAAGTTCAGCACGCACGCCTTCATCCGCCGCCAGGACGTCTGGTTCCGCGGGCACGACAACGGCATTCTGTGGCATAATGTGAAAGACGCAGACGCAAGTGATTTGGCGCGAACGCTGCGAGACTGGCTCCAACGGGGTGATTGACCGGTTTGCTCAGATTGGACCGCAACAATCCCAATGCCTTCATCGGCATCATTCTGCTGATCGCGCTTGTGGTCTTCGTCCTGCCCGAGCGACTGCCCGCTTTCCTTGCCGACCTGTCGCCGCGCTTCTTCGGCGGCATTCCCTGCGCGCGCTTGCCGGCCGCGGCGGGCCTGGCGGCGCATCAGTCAATCCTCGGGCGTCAAGCGCGGGATCCGCTGCGTCTGGCGCTTAAGGCTGGCGGCATCAATGACGAAGGCGCTCTGATGCTGCGCCTGTCAGTGACAAACATATCTCTGGGCGCTGTGCCCGTTGTTTTCCAGGAGGACAATATCGCCGTGGCCGACGCCGACGATGAGACCGACGGATTCGGCATCGTGATTGCGCCGGCGTCCGGCTTGCGCGAACGCGCCGATCCCAATCCAGCGAGCTACGACGAGGGCGATATCCGCCTCCTCGGTCCGCGCCAGACTTGCGTCCATTCGCTTGAGCTTGTGGCCGCCCCCGACATGATCGCGGACGGCGGCCGGGCCAGGGCCTACTACCGCATGCGCGTCGCCGGCGCGCTTCAGCGGGGGAGCGGCGGCCGCCAGATCTATGCCGATCAAGGGCTCGACATCCTCAGCGACGGCGTCGTATTCTCGCCCGAGATTGAAATCCCGCCTCAATCCTGATACGCGGGAGCCTAAAGGCAAGTGATCCGAATCGCGGAGACCAAGCATTCGCCTATGACAGCAAAAAACAAACTGACCCACCTGGATGAAACTGGCCGCGCCGATATGGTCGATGTCGGCGGCAAACCGTTCAGCGAACGCCTCGCGCGCGCTGCCGGGGCCGTCTTGATGCAACCAGCGACCCTGGCGCTGATTCGCGAGGGCAATATCAAAAAGGGCGACGTGCTTAACACTGCCCGCATCGCCGGCGTCATGGCGGCCAAGCGAACCGCCGACCTGATCCCGCTTTGCCATCCGCTGCCCGTCAACAAGATTGGGCTTAAGCTCGCGTACAATGAAGCCGAGAGCGCCATCGAGATCCAGGCGACGGTCAAAACAACCGGGCGAACCGGCGTCGAAATGGAGGCGCTCACCGCCGTGTCGGTCGCGGCGCTGACTATATACGACATGGCGAAAGCGGTCGATCGCGGCATGCGCATCACTGAAATCCGGCTGCTGGAAAAGCGCGGCGGTGCTAGCGGCGACTACCAGGCGGAGGCATAGAGGCATCCATGCGCATCACCCTGCTCTTCTTTGCCACACTGCGTGATCTGGTTGGCGCGCGCCAAATCGTCATTGAAGTCGACGAGGCGACGGATAACATCGAAGCGCTGCGCGCCGAATTGCGCTCACGCTATCCGGCCGCGGCCGACAATCTGCGATTCGCGCTGGCCGCCATCAACGAAGAATTCGCCTTTGATCATGACCGCATCAGCGATGGGGACGAAGTCGCTTTCTTCCCGCCCGTCAGCGGCGGATCAGAAGACGACTCGGGAAAGCCGGAGATATTTCGGCTGCCCCAGGCCGCCATCGACCACGACGAGATCGTCGCCGCCATTAGCACGCCGCAAACGGGCGCCGTCTGCCTGTTCACCGGCGTTGTGCGCGGGCAAACAGCCAAAGACGGCCACCTGCCGCAAACCGAATACCTGGAATACGAAGCCTACGAACCGATGGCGCTGGCGAAAATGAAACAGGTGGCGGCGGAGATACGAGCGCGTTGGGGGAAAGTGCAAGGCATTGCCATCGTGCAGCGCCTCGGCACTTTGCATGTCGGCGACAACACGGTCCTCTGCGCCTGCTCCTCGCCCCATCGCGATGACGGCTGCTTTGAAGCGGCTCGCTACGGCATCGATCGTCTGAAGGAAATCGTGCCCGTCTGGAAGAAGGAGGTTGGCGGCGCCGGCGAAACCTGGATTGAAGGCGATTACCGCCCCGCCTCCAGCGACAAGCGCCGATCCTGAATCGCTGAATTCGCGCCAATAATCATGCGCTTGTGAATCCCTTGCGGCTGGATAAAGCTTTTACCACCGAGTCACCGAGAAAATGAGGGCGCCGGGAAACGCATGTGAAATAATCCTTTTCTTTGTGTCCTTCGCGCCTCAGTAAAACCAAGTAAATAATTGAAATCTTGCTATTAGAAGAACTGTAGAGACGTTTGACCCGCAGTGTCTACGCGCGGCGCTGAAACGCCCGAAAAATGGAAACACCTAATTTGGCTTTCTCCGCGCTCTCTGCGTTCTCTAGTAGTTCATTTTTTTGCGCGACTTACTTGCACTTACTTCTGTGGTGAACTGAGTTGGGCTAATTGAGTTTCCACAGACTGCAACATACTGTCAATCAAACTGAATTGAGTCGCTCGCCGCAGCGAAAAGAAAGGGAGGGGCAAACCAGCAATGCGCCATCCGAAGAGCGGCCAGTCATTTGAAGATCTGCTCGGCATCAAATTCCATGATCGTGAACTGCTGACGCAGGCGCTCACCCACCGTTCCTTCGTCAATGAAGCTGAGGGCGCCGCCGCCCGCGACAATGAACGGCTTGAATTCCTCGGCGATGCCGTCCTCGATCTCATCGTCGCCGACATGCTTTATCGCAAGTACCCCCATGTCGATGAAGGCCAGTTGACGCAGCTGCGCGCCGCCCTGGTCAAGACGGAGACGCTGGCGCAGCTGGGCATGAACTGCCGCCTGGGGGATTACCTCCGCATTGGCCACGGCGAAGAACTCAGTGGCGGCCGCGGACGTCTGAGCCTGCTCTGCCGCGCATTCGAAGCCCTGATCGGCGCTATATATCTGGACCGGGGCATGGATGCAGTCCGCGACTTTGTCCTGCCGCCCCTGCACGAACAGCTGGAGCGCATCCTCGAACACAATTTGCACATCGACGCCCGCAGCGAGCTTCAGGAACGGGTGCAAGCCCGCCTGCGCATCACGCCGGATTATCGTGTCACCAGCGCCGAAGGACCGGAGCACGCCAAGGAATTCCGCGTTGAAGTAGCGATCGGCGACGCGATCGTCGGCACTGGCGCCGGCGGAAGCAAACGCGCCGCCGCGCAAGAAGCCGCCCGCATCGCTCTCAAGCAGCTGGAAGCGGACGGATTGCCCGATGCGATTCTGTTTCCCAGCGAGAATTCCTAAACGCGTCAGCTTACTACGGAGTTTGTAAACAACAGGGAGCTATTACCTTTGGCGAACATTGCAATGTTTTTTCACCACAGCCGCTCTCGAGTGACAACTCGGCTCACACAAAATTACGAACCCGCAAAATAGGAATCTGTAGGGGCGTTTCGCCGAAACGCCCGTCCATGCGATAGCGCGAGCTCGTAGGGCGAGACAAGTCTCGCCCCTACAATTTTCGCTGTGATTGCAGATTGAATTTGGTAGTTCATAAAATAAGAGGGCACAGAAGTAGTTCCAAGAAAGTAATGAGAATGATCGCAGAACAAACGGAAATTGCCATAACAATCGAAAGGTTGTAGGGGCGAGACGGTGGCTCGCCCACTTTGTCTATAGATTGCTTGTCAGTTTTCGCATGACTAACTTAGTTTTACTTCCGTTCCTCTGTGGTGAAGCCTAGGAATTCTGTTGCAGTTCATTGAGACTGATACGAAGCATCAAGTGGCGGACAAGCCTTGCCGTTATCGCGAAGTCGCGATTTATCTCGCCCGCAATCAGAAGCGCCTGGTATGAAAGCATTTGTCGCAGATGCGATAGCGGTGGCGGGAAGGCATCAACCGGCCACAGCTCCGGCAGCGCCGCGCCATGTTCAAGTTTCGCAGCAGCGCTTCATCAATCGATAGCGACCACTCACGCCGCTCCTCGCGCACCTGGCCATGCGCCTCGCAATGGACGGCGAATTCCGCCCGCCGCGATAGCCATAGATAGATATCGGCGCAGGCGATGGCATACTCGGTCGCTTCCAAATCGCCGCCATCGTGTATCGGCGCCGGGGCGTCGGGCGGCAAGGGAATCTGATAGCCTTCGAGGATCATAGCGGCGCAGTCCAGCCAATAGGGCCGCGTCGCCTTGCGCGTCGGCGCGTTGACCAACTGCAGCGCGCTCGCCAGGCCCAACTTCTGGATCTCCTCATCCGACAGCATCTTGGCCAGGGCGATACGCTCGTCCATATCGGCGGTCGTGATAACCGCGCGCAGCGCTTCCGGTATCGACTTCAGCTCCGCCCATTGCGCCAACTGCTCCGCCAAACTTCCCGGGATCAATTTCAAATCATCGGCCGTCGGCGCCACGCGGGCGAAGCTCAACTCGGCCGGTTGCCGCTCATACAAGTCGCGAATGACGCGCAGGTCATGTTTGTTGGTCGCGGCGATCAGCCCCGCCTTTGACATGCCGTAACGGCCGGCGCGCCCGCCAATCTGATGCACCTCGCTGGGATAGAGCCGGCGGTCGTTCTTGCCGTCAAACTTCTCCACTTCGAAAAAACAGACGACATCGGCCGGCAAATTCAGCCCCATGCCGACGGCGTCGGTAGCAACGCAAATTTCAGTCTCGCCATCAGCGAAGCGATCCGCTTGCCGGCGCCGCACTTCCGGCGGCAAACTGCCATAGACAACCGAGACCGTCCGCCCCAGCCGCTCAAGCTTCATCTTCAAATCGAGCACGCCCTGCCGCGTGAAGGCCACCAGAATGGTCGACGCGGGCAACGACTCCAGCGTGAAATGCCGCTCGGCCAGCGCGATGGGCGCCAGCCGCTCATGCTCCACCAGCTCGCAGGGGATCTCGGCCGCCGATGCCAGCACCTCGATGAGCTTGCGCGCCGTCGGCGGGCCGATGATGTGCATCTCGGGCGCTGCCGACTCCATCAAAGCGCGGGTCCAGGCCCAGCCGCGGTCGGCGTCCGCCAGCATCTGCGCTTCGTCGATGATCACGCAGGCGCCGCCTTTTGCCGCGTTGAACATTTCAATCGTCGCCGCCGTGATCTGCGCGCCCTCCACCGGGATGTATTCTTCGCCGGTCAAGAGATGGCAGGCGACGCCCTCATCATTCAGTCGATCAAAAACCTCGTACGCCAGCAGCCGCAGCGGCGCCAGATACCAGCCGGATCCCGCTCGTTTCAACGCTTCCAGCGCATCATGCGTCTTGCCGCTGTTGGGCTCGCCAATATGGATATGGAGCTTCTGCTGATGCCGGTATTCATTGCGCCATTTGGGGAAAGCGTCGATCAGGCGGTTGCGCAATCTTGTCTCCGCCTGGCGCTTCCGCCGCCCGCGCGCGCGCCCGCCGCGCCGCCTTTTCCGCTTGTCACGCTCGCCAGCGCTTTCCGTCTCCGCCAGTCGCTGGCTGAATTCGGCGTATGTCTCCGGCAGCGCCCAAAGACCGCGCAAGTCGCGCCAGACCATGCGCTTCGGCGAGAGACCGGCGTCATGAATGGCCGCGTCCATCTTGCGCTTGTCCATATCCAGCACGGTCTGCAATTCGCTCAGCCGCAGCCGTTCGTATCCCGCGATCATTTCGCGCAAATCGGGGTCGGCGGCCGTTGGAATCAGCGTTTCGGCGGGAAAACGCAGCTTCCCGCGCGGATCGACGAAACTGTCCAGCGCCAATTCTTCCGCCGCATGCCGCAGCGTCTCGCCGGTCACGCCAACCAGCTTTGCCGCCTGCTTGACCGTATAGCTGCGGGCGAAGACCTGTTTCTCGATTGAGTCGTCCGGCTTGGGCGCAGGGACATCGTCGCGAATTTGATCCCCGCATAAGTCAAGCGCACTCCGCCAAGCTTCGTCGGCAGCCGCGTCCAGCGCCGTCTCTTCAGCCGCCATGTCCAGGGAAGACTTCAATGTCATGCTTTTCACTCGTTCCAAGTTAGTCTTGCGATTTTTGAACTGTGCTGTATAAGTGGACGACTCACCGAGTCGCCCCTACAAGTTTTCCTTTTTTTGGAAATCTGTTTCCTGAGTTCGACGTAACCATTACTTGCCGCGAATTATTTCCGTTGCGCCGCTTTATTCCGGCCAGCTGTATGAAGTTGGCTCAAGCTGCCCGCTCAGCGGATTATTTGGCTTCTCAAGCTCGGGCGCCTCCGCGGCAAACAGCGCGTTTTGCCTCGCTGGTTCGATGCCGTAGCGCTCAAAGACGCGCATGACCAATGCGGTCTTGCGGCCCGTCCTAAGGTGGATTTCCGCGGCGAAGCGCGCCGGATGCTTCTGCCCCTTCTTCCGGTTGCAATCGGGACAAGACAGGACCAGATTGCTCGCCTTGTTTGCCCCGCCCCGGCTCAAGCTCAGGATGTGATCCAACTCAAAGGCGGCGTTGACCAGGCTGCATCCACACCATTCGCAACGGCCGCCCGATTCCAAAATCCGGTCGCGCAGTTCCTCGGCGGTCAAACGCCCTGGCGCATGCGCGCCCCCGGCGCGGGAATTCAAAGCCGCCGCGTAGCTTGCCAGCAGGCCCGCATCAAGCAAATCTTGGTAGATCACTCGGGTTATTCTTCCTGTGGATTGTCCAGCCGAAAGCCATGCCCGCGAACGGTCACAATATACTGATGCTCGCTGTCCACCTCGCCCAGCCGGTCGCGCAGGCGCCTCACCAGCGCGTCAATGGCTTGTTCGCTGACGCCCGCGCGCATCGCTTCGGGCCAGACCGCGTCCACGACATCGTTGCGGCTGCAAACGCCGCCCTGGCTGGCGAAGAGAATTTCCAGCAGACGATACTGCGGCAGGCTGAGCGGCGGCTCGAGAATCTCATCTTTGATCCGAACCTCGCGTGTTTCCGGATCCAGCTTCATGCGCAGGCCGGTCATCGCGCCGGAGGGAATCACATCGGGCAAGACCCGCGTCGTTGAAGGCGCCGTCGCGCCCGAGCCGACGAAGCGCAGGATGATGTCTTTGGCGATGCGTATCTCATCGCCGTCGTTCAACTCGCGCAGGCCGGTCAAACGAAAGCCATTGATCCAGGTCCCGTTTTTGCTTTTCAGGTCCTCGATAATGGCGCTGCCGCCTTCCATCGTGATGCGCAGGTGCTGCCGCGATATCTGCCGCACCGGAATCACAATATTGCAAGCCTCGTCTCGCCCAAGCACCATCTCGGCGCGATCCAGCACCCAATGCGGATGCGATAATGACCCATCGAGCCAAACGATGACCGGGAATTCATCCGTTGCCTGCGACATCGCCTCGGAGTCCCTTCCTGCCGCGCTTTTGGCAGTCCGCCGTTTCCTTACATCTTATATTATACAGCAATATCCTAAAGGCCACGACAGCGCATTGTCCGCACTCGGCCGAAGCGGTATAATCGCCGCTTGCCGTTCAACAAGTCGGGAGTTTGCAACTTGGCTGTTTTTCGCCGCGGGCTCGCCAAAACGCGCCAATCATTCTTCGGTCGAATCTCGCAGATGCTCGGCAATACCGAGATTGACGAGGATACCTGGGACGACATGGAAACCCTGCTGATTCAGGCCGATGTCGGCTTCAATACGACGGTCAAGGTCATCGACGATTTGCAGCATCGCGTCCGCGCCGACGGCTTGACCAAGACCGAGCAGCTGCAAGCGGCCTTGAAGGATGCCCTCTCCGATTTGCTGGACTTCCCGCCCACCATGAATATTTCGGGCCGCGAGCTCTCGATTATCCTCGTCGTCGGCGTCAACGGCTCGGGCAAGACGACGAGCATCGCCAAACTGGCCCACCGTTTGAAAAATCTCTCGCGCCGCAAGGTGATGATCGCCGCCGGTGATACCTTCCGCGCCGCCGCCATCGAGCAATTGCAGACTTGGGGTGAGCGCATTGATGTGCCCGTCATCGCCAACCGCCCCGGCTCCGACCCCGGCGCAGTCGTCTACGACGCCACCGTCGCCGCCAAATCCCGCGGCTACGAAATCCTCATCATCGATACCGCCGGACGCCTGCAGAACAACTACAATTTGATGCGAGAGTTGACCAAGATCAGCGAAGTCTCGGGCAAAGTCGTGCCGGACGCGCCGCATGAAACGCTGCTGGTTCTCGATGGCACGACGGGGCAAAACGCCATCGAACAAGCCAAGAGCTTCGGCGAAGCCTCCGGCGTCACCGGCGTGGTCGTGACCAAGCTGGACAGCACAGCCAAAGGCGGCATGGTCTTCTCCATCTTCAACGACCTCAAGCTGCCCGTCCACTATCTCGGTTTGGGCGAAGGCATCGACGACCTCGTGCTTTTCACGCCCGAATTCTTTGTCGAAAGCCTCTTCGACAATGACGACGCGAATTGAGCAGCGCCTTGCTTATCACAAGCGCTCAGAACAGCAAGATCAAGCTCGTCAATCGCCTGCGGAGCAAACGCGGGCGGCAAAGCGAAGGCCGCTTTGTCATCGACTATGAGCGGGATCTCCGGCGCGCGCTTCAAATGGGCTATAAACTGGATCTCCTGCTATATTGCGCTGACTTAATCGACATGCCCAGCTACATGTGCCCGAACACCCACGGAGTGAGCCCAGCTCTTTTTCATCAAGTTAGCTACCGCGACAATCCCGATGGCATAATCGCTGTTATGCGCTGCGTACCACGGCGGGAATTGCATGATTTGGAGTTATCCGATTTTGGACCATACTTTCTGGCGCTAGTGGGTTTACACGTGCCCGGCAATATCGGCGCTCTGCTGCGCAGCGCCGACGCCGCTGGCATCAACACGATAATGATGGTCGATATCGCGCTCGACCTCTATAATCCGAATATCATCCGTAGCAGCACTGGCGCTTGCTTTCGCGACAATATTTTTCAACTTAGTAATAGAGACGCGCTCGGCTTTCTTAAAGCCTGTGAATGGAAATTCCCGATTGCCGCCGCCGATGTCGCCGGCGAGCGCACTCTTTACGAGGCCGACTTCAGCCGCGTTTCAGTGATTGCATTGGGCAGCGAAGACAATGGGCTTCCCAGCGATTGGAAATCTGCCGCCGACCAAATCGTTCGGATACCGATGCAAGGGACTATCTGTGACTCCTTGAATGTTTCCGTCAGCGGCGCATTATTCATGTATGAATTGCAGCGGCAGCGGCGGCGCGACTGATTCAGCGACAGCCAGAAAGGCTAAACCGGGCGAGGGCCCGCAATCATTATGGACAACATCATCAGCCAACTTTCCGAGTTTAAGACCCAGATCGACGAATTGATGGGGCGCATCGATATCGCTGGCAAATCGCGCTTGATCAAAAACCTGGAAGCCCAGGCCAGCCAGGGCGACTTCTGGAATGATCCGGCGACGGCGCAGCGAACCATGCAGCAAATCGCCAAACTGAAGACCCTGGTCGATGATTGGCGCGCGCTCGCCGATCGTATCAAGGACGCGCTTGAACTCGCTGAGATCGCCGATGCCGACATGCAAACGGAGCTGGAAGCGGAAACCACGACCCTGCGCGACCTGGTCGAGACGATGTCGCTGAAAGCGATGCTCTCCGGCGATTACGACAGCGAAGACGCCATCTTCGCCATTCATGCGGGCGCTGGCGGCGTCGACGCGCAGGACTGGGCGGAAATGCTTGAGCGCATGTACCTGCGCTGGATGGAGCAGAACGGCTATAAGGCGGAAATCCTCGATCGCAGCGGCGGTGATGAAGCCGGCCTGAAGAGCGTCACCGTCAGCGTCAAAGGCGACTACGCCTTCGGTTATTTGCAGAGCGAAGAAGGCGTGCACCGTCTCGTCCGCCTCAGCCCCTTCGACAGCGCCCGCCGCCGGCACACCTCCTTCGCCAAAGTCGAGCTCTGGCCCGACATTCAATCGGCTATCGAAATCGAAGTGGCGGATAAGGACATCCGCATCGACACCTTTCGCGCCAGCGGCGCCGGCGGCCAGCATGTGCAGAAAAACGACACCGCCGTACGCATCACCCACAGCCCGACCGGCATCGTCGTGCAATGCCAGAACCAGCGCAGCCAGGCCCAGAATCGCGACCGCGCCATGCAGATTCTCAAAGCCCGCCTATTTGAGATGGAACGGGCGAAGCAAGAGGCGGAAATGGCGGAGCTAAAAGGGGAAAATGTCGACGCCGGCTGGGGCAACCAAATTCGCTCCTACGTCCTCCATCCCTACCAAATGGTCAAAGACCACCGCACGAGCGTCGAAATCGGCAACACAGCCGCCGTTCTCGATGGAGCGCTCAACGATTTCATCGAAGCGTTTTTGCGCCAAAAGGTGGGCGGCTGAAGCAGACTCAATAGCCGCGATCTTCGAAAATTGCCACATTTATCGCCATGCTGTTGAGGCGGTCCACCGGCTCGTCCCTACGCACAGAAAATATAGGACGCAGCCTTCGCGCATTCGACCTTTAATCATAGCGAATTTTGTAGGGGCGGCTCTGTGAGTAGGCCTAATGCACACACTATCACAAACAGGGGCTTTTCGGCGCCGCGACATAGGTCGCGTAGACACTGACCGCCGACACTGCGGGTCAAAGGCCCCTACAGATTCCCATTTCCCGAGTTCACTATTTTGTGTGGGTAGTGTATCGAATTCGGTTGAAATTCATTTTCACCACAAAGGAAAGAAGGACACAAAGAAATTGCATATAGTCTACGTTTCTCGGTGTCCTCGGTGGTAAAGTTTTTTTGTTTCCACCGAAAGGGATACACTTCCTTGTGTGAGCCGAGTTGTGACTCGCGAGGGGCTGCGGTAAAGCTATAGAAATTCGCCGCAATTGGCGACATTTGGCGCGGAATATGATAATCTAGTCTCAAAGCGTTTTTCAGGTGAACGATTGATGTTGCCCACGACCAAGGTCTACTCTCGCGACCTCGAATCCCTGCTGAACTCCCTGCCCGACATCAAGCCGAATGAAAGCGACCTCATCACGGCCGCCTATCACCGTGCCGAAAGCGCGCACAGCGGCCAAAAGCGCAAATCCGGCGAGCCCTATTTCACCCACTGCGCCGCCGTCGCCAGCATCCTGGCGGAGATGAAGATGGACGCGGAAACCATCGCCGCCGGCCTGCTGCACGATGTCGCCGAAGACAGCGATGTCACCGTTGAGGCCCTGCGGGTGGAATTCGGCGGGGCAATCGCCAAACTCGTCGACGGCGTCACCAAACTGAAGAACCTGCCCATCAAGAATGTCTCGCCCGCCGCCGATTCGCGCCGCTCCAGCGCCGTCAACCGCGAAATGGAATACATCCGCAAAATCATGCTGACCATGGGCGATGATGTGCGCGTCGTACTCGTCAAGCTGGCCGACCGCCTGCACAACATGCGCACGCTCGGTTATATGCCGCGCCACAAACAGCAGGCGGTGGCGCAGGAAACGATGGATATCTTCGCGCCGCTGGCCAACCGCCTCGGCATCTGGCAGATGAAATGGGAGCTGGAGGATCTCAGCTTCCGTTACCTGAATCCCGAATCTTATCGCTCTATCGCCAAAGCGCTTGATGAACGGCGCGACGAACGCGAAACTTACGTCGCCCGCATCAAAGAACGTCTGATCAAAGAACTGAACGCAAGCCGCATTTCCAAGGTCACCATCAGCGCGCGCCCCAAGCATATCTACAGCATCTACAACAAGATGACCAAGAAGGACCTGCCACTGGAGCAGATCTACGATGTCCGTGGCATGCGCGTCCTGGTCGAGACCTTGGCGGAATGCTATCTCGCCCTCGGCATCGTGCACAATCTCTGGCGCCCCATCCCCGGCGAGTTCGACGACTATATCGCCAACCCCAAGGATAATTTCTACCGCAGCCTGCACACCGCCGTGCATGACGACGAGGGCAAAACGGTCGAAGTGCAAATCCGCACCTGGGAAATGCACGAAGACGCGGAATATGGCATCGCCGCCCACTGGCGCTACAAGGAAGGCGGCAACGGACGCGACCAGGCATTTGAACAGCGCCTGGCTTTCCTGCGCCGCTTGATGGAATTCGGCCCCGAGGTCAATGACGCGTCGCAATTCGTCGACACAGTGAAATCGGAGGTCTTTCAGGACCGCGTGTATAGCGTGACCCCCAACGGGGACATCATTGATCTGCCGGTCGGCGCGACGCCGATCGACTTCGCTTATCACATCCACACCGATATCGGCAATCGCTGCCGCGGCGCCAAGGTCAACGGCCGCCTCATGCCGCTCAATTACAAACTGAAAATGGGCGATCAGGTCGAGATCCTCACGGCCAAGCGTGGCGGGCCAAGCATGGATTGGCTCAACCCGGATCTGGATTATGCCGTCACCAGCCGCGCCCGCACCAAGATTCGCCACTGGCTGCGCAAACAGAACCGCGACAAGCATATCGCCATGGGGCGTGAAGTGCTCGAGCGGGAACTCAAGCGCCTGGGCGTGATGGAGAAGGTCACCTTTGATTCGGTCGCCCGACTGCTCAAATATGACAAATTGGAAGATTTCCTCGCCGCCATCGGCGCGGGCGATGTCACCGGCTCGCAGATAACCAACCGTGTTCTCGAGGACGAACGGCGCAAAGCGGCGGAGAGCGTCAGCGAAGAAGAGCTGCTGAAACCGCGAGGCAGACCAAGCAATGCCAGCGTCGCCAAGGGCGTCAGCATCATGGGCGCCGGCGGCCTGTTGGTCAATCTGGCGCGCTGCTGCGGTCCCATGCCCGGCGATGGCATCATCGGCTATATCACGCGCGGGCGCGGCGTCACCGTACATCGCGTCGACTGCCCCAATATGATCGCCATGCGTGAAACCGAGCGCCTCATTGATGTGTCCTGGGGCAGCGAAGAAGAAGAACAGCGCTATCTGGTGCCGGTCGAGGTCGTCGCCTACGATCGCGAAGGGCTGCTGCGCGAGATCAGCACCATCATCGCCGAAGAAAATGTGAATATCGCCTCGGTCGAGGTAAACACGCGCCAGCACATCGCCACCTTGAACTTGCAACTTGCGATCGCCAATAATCAGCAGCTCACGCGCATCCTCACCAAGATCGACCTGGTGCCCAATGTGGTCGAGGCGCGCCGCCGCAACACCAGTTGAGTTCAGCCCCAAAACATGCGCATCGCCCTGCTTGAATCCTACTACGGCGGCAGCCACAAAGCCTGGGCCGACGGCCTCCGGACCTTCTCCCGCCATGACATTGACCTGCTCACGCTGCCGGCCCAATTCTGGAAGTGGCGCATGCAAGGCGCCGCCATCAGTTTCGCCCGCCTGCTGTCCGAGACGCCGGACCTCGTCCTCGCCTCCAGCATGATCGACCTCTCCATCTTCCGCGCCTTAACCCGCGAGCGCCTGCCTGATGCGCCGGTCGCGATGTACTTCCACGAGAATCAGCTGTCATATCCACAGAACCGGCGCCAGAACCACGGCTGGCGCTATGGCTTCATCAATTACGTCAGCGCCCTCTGCGCCGACGCCAACTTCTTCAACAGCCAATATCACCTGGACGACTTTATCGCCCAACTGCCGCGCATGCTCAAGCATTTCGGCGATTTCAACGAATTGGCTACCATCGACGAGATACGAGACAAGTCGAGCGTATTGCCGCTGGGCATTGATCTGCGCCGCCTGGACGAGCATTTCAGCGATGGCGCTTCAAGCGGGCCGCCGCTCATTTTATGGAATCACCGCTGGCAATATGACAAAGACCCGGAGACTTTCATCAAGAGCATGATCGAACTGGCGGAGGAGGGTTACGACTTCGAGCTGGCGATCACCGGCGAGAGCTTTGGCGAAGCGCCCGATTGCTTTGGCCAGGCGCAGAGACATCTTGGCGATCGAATACTGCAGCTCGGCTACCTCGAATCATTCGCCGAATACGCGCGGCTGCTCTGGCGGGCCGATTATGTCGTCAGCACCGCCTGGCAGGAATTCTTCGGCGTCTCCGTCTGCGAGGCGATCTATTGCGGCTGCACGCCCATCCTGCCCGACCGGCTCAATTATCCCAACTTGCTAAGCGAGGAATTGAAGCCAGCCTGTCTCTATCAGCGCGACCGGCTGACCGCCCAACTGCGCCATCATTTGGACAGCGGCGTCAAGTTGGACACAACTGCTTTGCGGGAAAAGATCGCGTGCTTCGATTGGCGCAGGCAGGCGCCGAAATATGATGATGTTATGGAGCAGTTGGCGGATCGTCATCGCTCGCGCCGGGGTCGGATCCGTTCGCGCTAGCGCCGTTGTTCGCCCCGTCCAAGCCATCGGCCTCATCCAGAATCATCTCGATTTCTTCCAGGCTCATTTCGTACTGCCGCGGCATCTGTTCGTCCGCCTGGGCCGCCTCCGCCACCGGGACGAATACCGCCTCGACCGGGGCGCCCTTGACCTCAATGCGCTGGCGGAAGACGGCAAGGCCGACCACGCGCTCTTTTTCCCGCAGCGCAATCACAGGGCTGCCGCCCACCCCCGTCCGTTTCATGATCTTGGCCGTTCCCAGTCTGACGCGCTTGGCTTTGCGTTTGTTGGTCAAGACCAGGACCTCATCATCCAGCCCCCCGACCGTCGCCGCGGCCACATCCGGCTGACCCGCTTCGCGCCGCATTGAGATGACGCCGCTGCCGCCGCGCCCCTGCGTCTTATACTCATCCAATCGCGATGCTTTGGCGATGCCGTCGCTGCTGACGCACCACGCGTACAAATCATCGCCCGCCAGAGAAGCCGCGACGACGCGGTCGCCTTTCAGCGCCAGGCGCATCCCGCGCACGCCGCCGGAGTTCATGCTTGTTGGCCGCAGGTCTTCTTCGTTGAAGCGGATCGCGTATCCGCGCGCCGACGTCAAGAGCAGGTCCTCCCCGCCGCCGCTGTACAGGGCTTCGATTATCCGGTCGCCCTCTGCCAGCTTCATGACGCGAAACTCGCGCGACATCACGCCAGGCAAATCGGCAAGCGGCAAACGCTTGACAAGGCCGCCGGCCGTCGCAAAGCAGATGAAGCCGTCGTCCATTTCCAGCGGCAGACACAGAAAAGACAGGATCTTGCGCCGGCTGCCAAGCGCGCAGAGATCGCTGAAGCGCGTGCCCAGCGACGCCTCGGCCACCGGCGGAATCTGCTGCACCGGCAGAGACGCGCAATAACCATCTTCGGCAAAGAGATAAAGTGTCTGCGAAGTGCTGCTGCGCTGCATCAGGCGCGGCGGGACCTTGGTCGCGGTGGTCACTCGCGGCGGTTCATCCAGCGCCGTCCGCCCCAGGTGCCCCTTCGCGCTCAACATGACCACCGTCTTCGCCTCGGGCGCCAGGAAGTCGGCTTGCGTCTGCCCGGTCGCCTCGCCGTCGGCGATGACGGTGCGGCGCGCGTCGCCATAATCGCGCTTCACTTTGCCCAACTCCTCGGCGATATGTTCGCGCTGCTTGAGCGGGCTGGCCAGCAAATCCTCCAGGGACTTGATCAGCTTCTTCTTTTCTTTGTATTCCTCGCGGATCTTGCGTATCTCCAGCGAGGCCAAACGCCGCAACGGCATCTCCAGGATCGCCCCCGCTTGAATCTCGCTCACCTTGAAGTTTTTCACGAGATTGCGCCGCGCCGTATCGCTGTTGCGGGACTTGCGTATGGTCTTGATGACCGCGTCCAGGTTGTCCAGCGCGATGAGCAGCCCTTCCAGCACATGAGCCCGCTCGCGCGCCCGCGCAAGATCGAAGGCGCTGCGCCGCTGAACCACCTCCAGCCGATGCTCCAGATACACTCTCAGCGCCTGCTTCAGCGTGAGGGTGCGCGGCTGGCCGTCAACAAGCGCCAGCATGATGATGCCGAAGGTCGTCTGCAGCGGCGTCAGTTTGAACAGTTGCCCCATCACCTTGGTCACATCGGCGCCGCGCTGCAACTCAATCACCAGCCGCACCGTATTTTGCCGGTCGGATTCATCGCGCAGGTCAGCCAAGCCATCAAGTTTGCCGCTGCTGACCAGGCCGGCGATGCGCTCAATCAGCGCCGTCTTGTTCGTCTGGAAGGGCAACTCGCTGACGATAATGCGCGATTTGCCGCGCCCCATTTGCTCAACATGCACCTTGGCCCGCAGCGTGATCTTGCCGCGCCCGGTCGCCAATGCGGCGCGCAGCATGTCTTCTTCGCCGCGCATTCTGTAGATCATGCCGCCGGTGGGAAAATCAGGCCCCTTCACGAAGCGCATCAATTCATCGACATCAACCGCGTCCAGCCGGTTCCATTGCATCAGCAGATAGACCAGCGCATCGCATATTTCCCCCAGGTTGTGCGGCGGGATGTTGGTGGACATGCCAACGGCGATGCCCGAGGCGCCGTTGACCAACAGATTCGGCATCATGGAAGGCAGGACCGACGGTTCGAGCAAGCTGCCATCGAAATTCTCGACGAAATCAACCGTCTCCTTGTTGATGTCAACCAGCAGCTCGCCTCCGATATCCGCCATGCGCGCTTCCGTATAACGCATGGCCGCCGCCCCATCGCCATCAATGCTGCCGAAATTGCCCTGCCCGTCAATGAGCATGTAACGCATGGAGAAATCCTGCGCCATCCGCACCATCGTGTCATAGACGGCGCCATCCCCGTGCGGATGATACTTGCCCAGCACTTCGCCGACGATGCGCGCGCTCTTCTTGTGACTGCCGCTCGCGTGAATGCCCATGTCGTGCATGGCGTAGAGAATGCGGCGATGCACTGGCTTCAAGCCATCCCGCGCATCGGGCAGCGCGCGCGACACGATGACGCTCATGGCGTAACTCAGGTAGGCGTCGCGCATTTCATGTTCGATATTGATTTGATGAACCGACCGATCAGTCATCGAAGGGCCTCAGTCTATTCATTATGTGCTCGGGTGTTCTGCATTGGCGGCGGGCTTCACACCGGTTTCCGGCGCCACCCGTTTGCTTGCTGCTGCCCAACCGTTCCGCCCCGCCCTGAACGCATTGCGGCCAAGGGCAGCGTAGAGCTATCGTCAGGCTCGCTGCGAAGTTCTCCGTGCGGACTTCAATTTCCCATTGTAGAATGCTATTCGTGAGGGTGTCAAATACATTGAGGCCTTCTCTTTCGCCTGATAGTTGGCAGTAGCGCCAAGAAAGTCGCGCAATAATTGCTAATTGCAGCCGCCCGCGAGTCACATCTCGGCTCACGCAATATAATGAAACCGCTCGTACCAGGCCTGTAGGGGCGAACAACCTGGTCGCCCGTCGATTGCATAAGGTGTTGGGCGCGGGCGACTTGATAAGTCGCCCCTACATTTTTCGTTTTGGGGGATTCATCAAAAGAAGAGAGAACGCAGATGGCGCAGAGAAAGTCCCTTGGCACAACAGCGGAAGCGCTCAAATCGATGGCCAGAGAAAGACGCAAATGACGGGAAACGCGACGCCCCATATCAGCAAGGCCGCGCTCATCTTTTGCATTGGCGCGCTGCTTGCCGCCTGCGCTGCCCAATCCACGGTGGATATCGCGCCCATAGTCGAGCTTGAGACGATTGCTTCCCCCATTCCTTCCGTGCAGGCGCTTCAGGAGCTGCCGAAGGTTAACGGTGTCCAGCTGCCAACGCTTGACCCGGCTGCGACGACGCCGGCGGGCGGCCAGCGATCTTTTGGCGCGATTATCGGCCCGGCCTATACCCAGCCGGCAACCGAAACGCCGCGCCCGACGGAGCGTCCCACATCCACCGCCCTGCCGCCGACCCAGCCCGGAAGCGCCTATACAACGGCCGTGCCCGTCAACCAAGCGCGGCTCGACCGAAGTCAAATGGGCATTCAAGTCCACTACAACTATGACACGCAGGGCTGGGCGCGCATCCTGGATCGCATCGCGGCGCTGCGCGTCGATTGGATCAAGCTGCAAGCCAATTGGAAGTGGCTGCAGCCCAATCGTCCGGGCGAATTTGAGCGGAACTTTCGCCTGTTTCAGCTGCATGTGCAAGCGGCCGATCAGCGCGGTTTGAAGGTCCTGCTAAGCATCGCCAAAGCGCCGGATTGGGCGCGCAATGTCGATCGAACCGAGGATGGCCCCCCCGATGACTTGAACGAGCTGCACTGGTTCATCCACAAGCTGATAGAAAAAGTCGGCCCCAATATTGACGCCCTCGAAATCTGGAACGAGCCCAACCTCAGGCGGGAGTGGACCGGCCGCCCCATCAGCGGCAGCAATTATATGGAGCTCTTCCGCGTCGGTTACAATGCCATCCGCGAATTCTCCCCCAGCACCATCGTGGTCACCGCCGCCCTGGCGCCGACGGGAAGCCGCGCCGGCGTGACGGTCAATGATCGGACTTTCCTGCGGCAAATGTATCAAGCGGGGCTCGCGGCTTACCCGGATGTGAAGATCGGCATCCACCCCTACAGTTGGGGCAACCCGCCCGATTTCCTGTGCTGCAACAATGTCCCCGGCCAAGGCTGGGACGACCGGCCACAATTCTTCTTCTTGCAGAACCTGCGCGACACCAGCAGCATCATCGCCGCAAACGGTCACAACGCGCAGATGTGGGCGACGGAGTTCGGCTGGGCGACCTGGGAAGACTTCCCATCCGCGGCGCCTGAAGTCTGGATGACTTACAACTCCGCCCTCGACCAACGAGATTATACGCTGCGCGCCTTCCAAATCGGCCAATCGCGAAATGATATCGGCCTGATGATCCTGTGGAATTTGAACTTCGCCAACGAATTCACAGTCAACCAGCGCAGCGAAATGGCCAGCTACAGCCTCGTCTTTCCCAGCTTTGACGGCAGCGGTCAGCAACGCGAACGGCCGCTATTCCAGGCTTTGGCGGCCCGCCCCTAAGCGCTGCCAACAAACACGGGACCCCGTCTGGTGGCCCGCGTCCGTAACTCGTCGCTCTGCGCGCTATAGCTCGCTCAGCATGTTCTCGAAGTCATCCTGGTCGCCGGCTTCTTCCAGATCCAGCGCCCCTTGCGCCTCAAGCGTTACCGGCGGCGCGACCGCCTCCCGATCCTGATAAGCGTGGAAGCCCGTGCCGGCCGGAATCAGCTTGCCGATGATCACATTCTCCTTCAGTCCATGTAGCGGATCCACCTGACCCTCGATCGCCGCGCCCGCCAATACCTTGATCGTATGCTGGAAGCTCGCCGCCGACAGGTAACTCTCCGTGCTTAACGCCGCTTTGGTGATGCCGAGCAGCACCGGCTGCCCCGAGCAAGGTTCCAGCTCCTCGGCGATTAAGCGCTCATTGATCTCCAGCAGCTTCAACTGGTCGATCAATTCACCGGGCAGCAGATCGCTGTCGCCGCTGCGGGTGATCTGCACCTTGCACATCATCTTGCGAATGACCGTCTCAAAATGCTTGTCGGCGATGTTCACACCCTGGCTGCGATAAACATCCTGGATTTCGCCAAGCAAGTAAAGCTGCGTGGCTTTGGCGCCTTGTACGCGCAAAATCTGATGCGGATTCTTGGACCCTTCCGTGAGCTGCTCGCCCGGCTCGACGGTCATGCCGTCGTGGATCGTCTTGCGCAAGCGCGCGTTGGCGGGGATTTCATCATCCCATTCTTCGCTCTCTTCGTTGCGGATGTAAACGGTGTGATCCTCAATATGCACTTTACCGGCGATTTCCGCCTGCAGGGCATCTTCGCCGTTCTTCGCGATGACGGCGCCGGCCTTTACCTCTTTGCCATCCTCAACAGTGATCTCCCAATCTTCAGGCACGACCTGGACATCGCTCTCAACATAGCTGTCGATGACGGTTGCGATGCGCGCGCCATCTTCGCGCTCGGTCAAGCGCAGCACGCCGCCAATCGGTGTGATGAGCGCCTCGCCCTTGGGCTTGCGCCGCGCTTCAAAAAGCTCCTCGACGCGGGGCAAACCGCTGGTGATATCGCGCACCTCGGCTGTACCGCCGCTGTGGAAGGTGCGCAGGGTCAACTGCGTGCCCGGCTCGCCGATCGATTGCGCCGCGATAATGCCGACCGCCGCGCCGATATTGACCATTTCGCCCGTGCCCAGGTCGCGCCCGTAACACATTGCGCAGACGCCATTGATTAGATCACAGGTCAGCGGGCTGCGCGCCTCGACTTCTTCCAGAGCGGAGTTTTCGATCTTGGCGGCGATCTCTTCATCAATCATCTCGTTGCGCGCCACGATCAGCTCGCCGCTTTCAGGATCGACAATCTCTTCCGCGGCGCAGCGCCCCACAATCCGCTCTTCCATGCTTTGATCGGCGATAGCGTCATCCCGCCGGATCTTGAGCCCGCGCGTCGTGTTGCAATCCCAGCGATTGACGATCATGTCCTGCGCGACATCCACCAGCCGCCTTGTGAGGTAGCCGGCGTCGGCCGTTCGCAGCGCTGTATCGGCCAAGCCTTTTCGCGCGCCATGCGTCGAAATGAAGTATTCCAGCGCGTTCAAACCCTCGCGGAAGTGGCTGCGAATCGGCAAGTCGATGATGCGCCCGGAGGGGTCCGCCATCAAACCGCGCATCCCCGCCAGCTGCGTGATCGGCCCAAAACCGCCCTTGGTAGAGCCCGAGATCGCCATAATCGCGATCGGCCCGTAGGGGTTCAACGTGTCCTGTATCTGCTCTTGCAGGGTGTCTTTGGCCCGGTTCCATTCGTCAATGGTGACCTGATAGCGCTCTTCCTCGGTCATCAAGCCGCGGCGGAAATCGCGCTCGGCTCGCGTGACCACATCCTCCGCCTGCTTCAGGATATCCGCCCGCTCATCGGGAATCGTCAAGTCGCTGACAGCGATAGTCGTGCCAGATATCGTCGCATAATGAAAGCCGTAATTCTTGATCGCGTCGACGACCTCGGTCGTCCTTTCGCCGCCGATGACCTGATAGCAGCGCGCCACCAATTGCTGCAAGGCCTTTTTGCCCAGGGTCTCCTGCACGAAGCGCATCTCGTCCGGCAGTATCCGATTGAATATCGCCCGCCCTACGGTGCAGATTTCCGGTTCCACCTGCGGTTCCTGCTCGTCGTAGACGTTGTCGTAAACATTGCCCAGCAGAATGGGCGTATGCAGGTTCACCAGGCCGATGCGATACAGGTATTCCACCTCGTCCATATCGACCACCACACGCCGCTCGTGCAAGTTGGTGATCTCGAGCTTATCCTCCAGGCCATGCGCGCGCAGGTACTTGCGCATCTCATAAGCGTTGGCCAGCATGCAATCGACCTCGCCGGCCAGGAGCGCGTCAACGGTTCGATCAACCGCCGACCGCGTGACGCTCGGCCGTCCGTTTGCATCCAGCTCGGTCGCGTCAAGATAGAGCTCGCTGTTCGGCACTTGCCGGAATTGCGCGTAATAGTAACCGTTGGAGCGGAAGGCGATGCCGATCTTGAAGTCGCCGCCCAAAACAGCGTCTATCGAGCGGAATTCGTCTGCCCGCGACCGCAGAGCCACGATTTCCACCGTCGGGTCCATGGTCAGGTAATAATTGCCCAGGACCATATCCTTCGCCGGCCCCACAATCGGCGCGCCATCCGATGGCTTCAGCAAATTCCTCGTGCTCAACATCAGGTCGCGCGCTTCCTTGACCGCCTCCTCGCTCAGCGGCACATGCACCGCCATCTGATCGCCATCAAAATCGGCATTGAAGGCGGAGCAGACCAAGGGGTGAATCTGAATCGCTTTACCTTCCACCAGCAAGGGCTCGAAAGCCTGAATGCCCAGCCGGTGCAAGGTCGGCGCCCGATTCAGCAGCACAGGCCGCTCCTTAATGACCTCCTCCAGCACCTCCCACACTTCCGGGCGTTCGCGCTCGATGATGCGCTTGGCGCCTTTCACATTGCTGGCGTAGTTGTAGGAGACCAGGCGGCTGATGACGAAGGGCCGGTACAATTCCAGCGCCATCGTCTTGGGCAGGCCGCATTGATGCAGCTTCAGCTTGGGACCGATGACGATGACCGAGCGGCCGGAATAATCGACGCGCTTGCCCAGCAGGTTGCGCCGGAAACGCCCCTTCTTGCCCTTGAGCATGTCACTGAGTGATTTCAATTCGCGCCGGCCGCGCCGGCTCAGCGCCTTGCCACGCTGGCTGTTGTCTATCAAGCTGTCGACCGCCTCTTGCAGCATGCGTTTTTCGTTGCGCACGATGACATCAGGCGCGCCCAGATCCAGCAAATGCTTCAAGCGATTGTTTCGGTTGATGACGCGCCGGTACAAGTCATTCAGATCGCTGGTCGCGAAGCGCCCGCCATCCAGCTGCACCATCGGCCGCAAGTCCGGCGGTATCACCGGCAACACCGTCAGGATCATCCATTCGGGGCGATTGCCGTCCGGTTCGTTTTCCTGTTTGGTTTCGTCCGTGTCAATCACAGTGCTGCGGCTGCTGCGCAGGCTTTCAACGACGCGCAGGCGTTTGGTCGCCTTGCGGCGGCGCTGTTTCGACTTTGATGTGCGCACTTCCAGCCACAATTCTTCCGATAACCTGGGCAGGTTCAAAGCGCTCAAAATCTCGTAGAAGGCCTCGGCGCCCATATTCGCCTGAAAGACGTTGCCAAACTTGCCCTTCAACTCACGATAGCGGCCCTCCGAGAGAAATTGCAAAACCGCGAGCTCTTCCAATTCGCTGATTTGCTTTTCCGCGCTCTCGCGAAGATTCTGCATCTTGTCGTCGAGCGCCTTCAGATGCTCTTCCATCGAGCTGTCAACATCGACATTGGCACTGTCGATTTCACCGCTTATCTTCTGAATCTCTTCCTGAACGAGCGCGTTGGTCTCGCCCTGCAGCCCGCTGAGATATTCGTTGACCTGCTCTTGAATGCGCGAAATGTGGTCATTGGCGATCGTCTCGCCCTTGGATACGACAATCGACGAGGCCGCCGCCAAGGCAATCTCTTCGGTCGCCGTCTGCCCCAGCAGATTCTCAACCTGGGTCTGCGCGACTTGCGCCTCATTCATCACCTCATCGCTGAGGCGGGCCAACTCGGTATCGTAATGCGCGCGGATCGCGGCGACCTTGTCCTCGAACTCCTCCGCGATCTGATCGCGATTGCCGCGGATCTCGCTCATTTGCTCTTCGATATCGCCGGCGAGCTCCTGCTCTTTGGCCTGAAGTTCTTTCTCGATCCGCGCGACCGCTTTGCCACGCGCGTCCTCATCGACATGCGTCACCACATATTGCGCGAAATAGAGCACCCGATCCAGGTTGCGCCGGCTGACATCAAGCAGCAGGCCCAAATAGCTCGGCACGCGCCGCGTGTACCATACATGGGCGACCGGCGCCGCCAGCTCGATATGGCCCATGCGCTCGCGCCGAACCGAAGAGCGCGTCACCTCGACGCCGCATTTGTCGCAGATGATGCCGCGATAACGTATGTTCTTGTACTTGCCGCAATAACACTGCCAATCCCGCGTGGGGCCGAAGGTCCGCTCGCAAAACAGCCCGTCCATTTCCGGACGCAGGCGCCGATAGTTGATCGTCTCGGGTTTCGTCACTTCGCCATAAGACCAGGACCGCACCTGCTCCGGCGAAGCCAGACTAATACGCAATGCACTGAAGTCTTTCGCCTCCAAGACGGAACCTCCTCTGCGCTATAGATTTAGTTGATAGAATGAAAATGACTTGAAGAAACGGCCGCATCATCACCTTTGAACAGCAAAAAGACAACAGAAGGCACAGCTTCCGAGCCTCGCCCAAACTGTGATATATTCGCGTTTTTTCATTGCGTGAGATTGTAGCGCGTCCCCGCATACTTTGTCAAGGCGCGACTAAAAGGTCGCCCCTTTCATTGCCAATTGATGTATGAGCGGTCCTTGGATCACGATCGTCCGGTGATCTGTAGCGGCATCTCGCTGAAAAGCCCGCATCATTTCCAATTAGGTTTAGGATGTCTCGGCGAGGCGCCCCTACAATTGATCATGTCGCGGGTGGGTAGCGCCCTAGCCCTTCACCGCGCCGATTGTCAGCCCGGAAATAAAATAACGCTGCAGCGCGATGAACAGCACGATGACCGGCACCGACACCAGCGTCGCCGCCGCCATCATTTCACCATAAGGAATTTGCGCCGCCGTCGCCTGGCTGCGCATGGTCGCGATGCCAACCGGCAGCGTGATGACCTCGTTGCCGCGCAGCACCATCAGCGGCCAGATGAAACTGTTCCACGAGCCGAGGAAGGTCAATATCGCCAGCGTCGTCAAACCGGGCCGCACCAGGGGGACGATGACCTGAGCGTAAATCCTAAATTCAGAGGCGCCGTCAATCCGCGCCGACTCCATCAATTCCGACGGCACCGCCTGTATGTATTGCCGCATCAGGAAAATGCCAAAAGCCGGCGCCATCCAGGGGATGATCATCGAAGCGGGATGATTGACCCAGTCGATTCGGCTCATCAAGATGAAAAGCGGAATCAGAATCAACTGGAAGGGAATCATCGTCGAGCCGATTAGAATGATGAAGAGCAGATTCTTGCCGCGAAAGTAATACTTGGCGAAGGCGAAACCCGCCAGCGAACAGAAGAAGAGCACGAATATCGTCACCACCGCAGCGTAAATGATGCTGTTGGCATACCAATAGGGAAAGTGCCAGCTGGTCAGCAGGGTTTCGTAATTCTTGAACGACCACTCAGCCGGCGGCAGCCAGGGAGGCAGCGTGAATATCTCGGTCGTGGTCTTGAAGGACGAATAGATCATGAAGGCGATAGGCGCGACCGTCAGCAAAGCCCCGCTGATAACCACAACATGCAGCGCAATCACACCAAGGCGCCGACCGGTTCGCTCGTCCATCAGTCGGCATTCCGGAAGACGCCGTACCACTGCAGCTGAAGCAGCGACAAGATGAATACGGTCGCGAATAGCACTGTTCCCACCGCCGATGCGAAGCCAAGACGCAAACGCGTATAACCGCGCTCATAGAGATATTGCACGACGCTCATACTAGCGTTCGCGGGTCCACCGGTGCCACTGGTCAAAATGTGGATTTCGTCGAAGATTTGAATTGAACCTAACAACACAATAATACTGACGAATAAGATGATCGGTCGCAGCATGGGAATTGTGATGCGGAAGAACTTCTGCAGCATACTCGCGCCATCAATAGAGGCCGCTTCGTATAATTCTTCGGGAATGCTTTGCAGCCCGGCCAGAAAATAGATGGTCAGCAAGCCGGTCGAGCGCCAGGCGATGAGAATGATAATCGCCACCTTGACCCACGATCGATCGCCCAGCCAGTATATTGGCTCCAGTCCCAAATAAATCAAAGGCGCGTTCAGCAGGCCGGTGTCGCGACTGTAGAGAATTTGAAAGACCAGGGTAATCGCCACCGTCGATGTCACCACCGGCGTGAAGTACATCGCCCGCCAGACGTTGCTGAAGCGCAAAGATTTGGCGTTCAGCAGCACCGCCAGCACCAGCGCCAGGGGCAGGACAATCAGCAGGCTGGCAATCGCGTAGATCGCCGTATTCGTCGCCACCTGCGCGAAGACCTTGTCGCTTAGCAGGCGCCCGTAATTGCGCGCCAGCACAAAGCGCGGGTCGTTGATGCCATCCCAGCGAAACAAGCTCAGCACCAGCGCAATCAGGCTGGGCGCCATAAAGAAGAAAGCGAACAGGATGTAAAAGGGAGAGATGAAGGCATAGGGCGCCAGCTTGTGCTGCTGGAAGCCGCCACTCTCCCGCGCCTCGCGCCCACGACTCATTGCCGCCTGAACCATGCGTTGCTCCTAGAGCGCGTTTACTGGGCTTGTCCGCTACTGATTGGCTCGTTGCTGTCTCTATGAAATGAAACAGATTGCATACGCTTCACCACAGAGGAAACGAGGAAACACAGAGGGCGCAGAGGAATGTTTTGCTTAACCATATCGGACCCTGCAGAGACGATTGACCCGCTGAGTCTGCGTACGGCGCTGCGAGGCTCGCGCGCTGTCGCATTCATGCAGGCCCTGTATCAAATCTGATGAGCGTACGGGCGAGCCGATGACTGCCCCAACAATGCGATTTCAAGCGCGTATGGGCGAGTCACCGCCTCGCCCGTACTTACAATCAACGCTACTCGGCGAAGGCGATTTCGTCTTCCATGTACTGAACGATGCTGTCGATCGCTTCTTCAGCCGTGACGGCGCCATCAAAGAACACGGCAAGCTCAGCCGCCATCTGCAACTCAAAGGTCCGGCGGAACAGGCTCTGATACCAGATCGGCACATCGTCCACGATCTCCGCGAAGACCTCGCCCGTTTTTTGACCGGCATAAAACTGATCGGACAATCCTACGATTCGATCATCGTGGAAAGCGGCTGGCATCGTCGGATAGTAGGCGATCTCCTCGTAACGTTTGATCTGATTCTCGAGCGTCACATAGGTGTATTGCAGCAGCTCCCAGGCATATTGCGCGTTGTCGCTTTCCTTGGCGACGGCGAAACCGGTGCCGCCCCAAACCGACGTCTTATGGCCGTCGCCATCGTCCCAAATCGGCATGCGAGCAATGCGAAACTGTTCAGCCATATCTTCCGCCTGCGGTTTCAGGATGTAGTCGGAATACCAGTCGGGCATGATCGCGCCGACCAAATTGCCTTCGCGATACGCATTGATGATCGCCGGCCCCCACACTTCGGCGCTGGGAACGTAGCGAATCGCGCCACTGTCCAGGCCTTCGCGCATCAAGTTCAGCACTTCAATCGCGATTGCCCGATTCTCCTCATCAGGCAGTACAAACTCGCCGTGTTCGTCGAAAATCGCGCCGCCTCGCTGCAGCAAATACATCATAAACATGCCGCCGTGGTCGGTTATGTAAGACATGGCGATGCCTTCATCCGCAAGCGCCGCGCCCGTCTCCAGGTACTCATCCCAGGTCGTCGGCACTGACAGTCCCCGCTCCTCGAATATCGACGGCTGATAGTAATAGACAACGGCGCAAAGCGAGCTGTCCACGCCATAGACGCGGCCCTGATACTTGTACGGCGTGTGCCGCCCTTCCACGATCAAGTCATAATCGTCAGCCAGCAGATCGGTCAAATCGAGGAACTTGCTCTCGATGATGCCGCCCTGCATGAAGCGCGGGAAGGAACCTTGTTCGATGCCCAGCAAATCGGGAATCTCCTCGCCAGCCGCCAAATTGCCCAGCACTTTGTCGAACACACTGGGCACCACCTCGAATTCGAATGTGAAGTCGATGTCCGGGTAGCGATCTTGCCACTCTTCGGCGCGCGCGCTGAAGAACTGCACGTACAAGCCATCGTGCGTCCACATCGTCAGCGTCACTTCCCCCGCGTCCTGCGCCGCCGCCGGCAGCGCCGCCAAGAGCAATGCGCAAGCCAGCAACAGTGAGACAATTGTAAGTAGCCTTCTCATTCCAACCTCCTATTGGGAATAGAACAAACAAGAGAACAAAACTGCAACTTGAAGATATTATCCCAAGTCAATTCCCGCGTCAAACTACGCCGACGCAGCCCATTGCCGGTCATGCTTGTCAGCCCGCACATATTGTCATAAGCTACACGAAGACGCCCGCCGAACAGCAGACGCGCATGAGCACCGCCATCAATCTCGCAAGCCAAAGACCGAGACGCCGCAGCAACATATCCAGATCGCGCTGGCGCAGTCCAATTTCGCTGGACGATGCGGCGGCGCTGATTGCAGTCGCCACGCTTCTGCTGATGCCCTTGCTCGTGATTGAAATCGCCGGCTGGGCAGTCGACATGGAGACCGTGCTTCCCGTCACGCTTGTCAGCGTCGCCTTCGGCTGGATCGTGGCGCGCAGCCGCTTTGGCGAAGTATCGGCGCTGGTCATCAGCTCGCTATATGGCCTGCTGGCGGTGCTTCTCGCCGCCGCCATTAAGCAAAACCTCCCATTCAATGACGCCCTGAGGGCTGTCCTGACCCGCTGTTATGAATGGCTCGTCGATGTCTTCAGCGGCGGCATCAACACCGACGAGCTGGTGTTGACCATTCTCGTTTCGATATTGTTCTGGTTCCTGGCATTCAATGCCGATTGGCACATCTTTCGCCTCGATCGCGTCTGGCGCGTCATCTTGCCGCCCGGCCTCATCCTGCTTGTCAATCTCATCTTCTTCACCGGCGAAGAAGCGCTGGACGTTTATCTGTTCTGCTACCTTCTGATGTCTCTGGTCTTGATCGTTCGCTCAAATCTGGACCGGCATGAATGGGATTGGTTTCTGCGCGGCGTGCATGTGCCCACGATTGTCAGGCGGCAATTCGCTGTGATCGGCATTGTTCTCTCCTTGTTGGCCCTCGCTGTCGCCTGGGCTGTGCCAAGCAAGGATTTGCAGGAGCGCCTCAACGCCTTTCAGAGATTCCTCGCCTCCGACCCCATTGAGCAGATGGCGGAAGTCTGGAATAGACTCTTCGCCCCAATCGAAGGCGAAGGATCCGCCACGACCGATTATTACGGCGCGGACCTGCTCAATCTCGGCGGCGCAATCAGCCTGGGCGATGATGTCGTCTTCACGGTGGAAGCGCCCTCGTCGCCCTATCGCTATTATTGGCGTTCGCGCGTTTATGAACGCTACGCCGACGGCCAGTGGTCGCCATCGGCTGACCTGCGCATCACCGATCGCAGCGCGCCGGTAGAAGTGCCGATGAGCGGCGAGGTCATCGGAGCGCGGCGGCAAACGCTGCGGCAGCGATTCACCGTCGGCGCGTCAAGCACGCGCATCTATTACACCGCGCCACAACCGCAGCTCATCGACAGCACCGGGCGCATTGACCTCATCTACACGGACAAGCCCTTTAACAGCTCGATGAATGTGTCGGTCATCCGTCCCCTCAGAATCATGAGGCGTGGCGATTCTTACAGCGCGAGCAGCCTCATCAGCACCGCCAGCGCGCATGAACTGCGCCTCACAACGGCTGATTACCCGGATTGGGTGAGCGGCCCAAATCTTTACGTGGGCACAAGAAATCCCCGCATAATGAACCTGGCGCTCAACATCGTCAATGAAGCAAAGGCAACCCATCCTTATGACCGCGCCAAGGCGATCGAAAGCTGGCTGCGCGAGAACATCACATACAATGAATCGATCAGCGCGCCGCCGCCCGGCGTCGATACGGTTGAGTGGGTGCTTTTCGATGCGCGCGAAGGCTACTGCACCTATTACGCCACATCCATGATCGTGATGCTGCGGCACCTGGGCATTCCCGCGCGGCTGGCGGCGGGTTTCTCTCAGGGCGCTTATGACAGCGACTTGGGGCAGTACATCGTGCGCGAGCGCGAGGCGCATACCTGGGTGGAGGTCTACTTCCCCGGCTACGGCTGGATCGAATTCGAGCCCACCTCGGCGGAAGCGCCCATTCAACGCGAGGGGGACGAGCTGGCGCAGGAAGACCAGGATTCGCTGCTTCCCGACCCAACCGTCAGCCCCAGCCCCAGTCCAACGCCTTCTCTAACGCCGACTTCGACGCCGACGCCAAGCCCGGAAGCCAGCCTCACCGCGCTGCCAAGCCTGGAAGCGCAAGAACAGCTTATTGAACCGCCCACGCCCACGCCCACGCCAGAGGCAGCGAACTCGCCGACGCCGACGCCAGTCATCCTGCCGACGGTGGAGCCGCCGATCTCACCGGACGACCCGCCCCCGCTCAGCCTGCTCCAGCCGCTTATTCTGCTGGCGCTTGTCGCCATGCTCTTCCTCCTGATTCTGGTGATCATCGCGCTGCTGCTGTTCTGGTGGTGGGAGTGGCGCGGCTTCGGCGGCCTCAGCCCGGTCTCGCGCGCCTACGCGCGGCTGGAACGGTACATCGGCTTGCTCGGGATCAACATTGGCAGGACGCAGACAACGCTGGAAAAACGCCGCGAATTGCAGCATCGCATTCCCGCCGTCCGCGAACCTATCCGCACAATCAGCGATTTGTATACGCGGGAGCGATACGGCGCCGCCAGTCAGGTCCCCGGCGAGAACAAGGCAGTCGCCGAAACGGCCGAGAAAGCCTGGTATCGCACGCGCGCCAATATCCTCCGCCGTTGGCTGCGCCGCAGGCTGCCCTTCCTGCGCAGCGAATAATCAGCGCTTTTCAATCACCACAAAGTGAGACAGCGCCCAGGTATCCAGCAGGCTGCCTTCAAGCCGGTGCAGCAAATCCCGCAGGAGAATGGCCGGCCCGCCGAAGCGCGCGATGATATTGTCATAACCGCCATAAATCCGCGAATGATGAAGGATGGCGGCGCCGGGTATAGCCAACAGGCGCTTCAGCTCAGCCGCTGTGTAGGCGCGCACGTGCGGCGCCAGCTTTCCGCGCCAGGGCTCGGGCAAATAATTGATCAGCGGCGTATTGCCAAAATGATATTCGCCCCGCCAATAATGGCCATGGGTCTCGAAGGGATACCAGCGATTGGGGCAAAACAGCAGAATGCGCCCGCCGCTTGTGGTGACGCGCAGCATCTCCCGCAGGCAGCGGCGGTCATCGCGGACATGCTCGATGACTTCATGCGAGAGCACAACATCAAATGACGAAGCGGCGTAGGGGATGTCTTCGCCGGCCGAAACCAGGGCATTGGGGATGCCTTGGCGAGCGGCGCGCGCGCGGCTGAATTCGATATCGAAGGCTTCCACGCGGTCGGTAAAGCACTCGCGAATCTGCCCGGCGTACATGCCGACGCCGCAGCCGGCGACGAGAACATGCGCCCCGGCGAGCGGCGCCCACTTCGCCATCATCCGCAGCCGGCGTTCCTGGCCCGCGCGCCAAACATAGCTGGGCTCGCCCCGCAGGGATGCCAGGTCAGAGCGCGTCATTGACAATTGTGCTCGGGGCGGCCGGCGCCCCGGCAATGAAGAATCGAATCAAATCGGACATCGTCTAGCTCTGATAAGCCCTCATTTCGCAATCGCCACAAGCGCAGACGGCGCGACGCCAAGTTCTATTCTACACAATGTAAGCGACAGTTTCGTCCTGGATTCTTCCGCGTCGGCTTTCGCGCCCAGCGCCGCCAGGGTCGAAACAGACGCGCAAGCGCTGACCCACCCTTTTATGCGCTGGCCTAAACGTATACACTGCCTGCGATCTGCTGCGACTATCGAGATATAAATTGAGGATTCAAATGCCAAATCCGACGCAATTGGCAAAACAAATCAGCGCGTCGCCGACGATTGCGATGAACGACAAGGCAAAGCAGTTGGCGGCGGAGGGACGTTCCGTGATCGGCCTTGCTGGCGGAGAGCCCGATTTTGACACCCCGCCGCACATCGTCGAGGCCGCCGTCAAGGCGATAAAGGACGGCGAGACGCGCTACGCAGCGCCCTCGAAGGGGATCCGCCCGCTGTTGGAAGCCATCGCCGTCAAAACCGAGCGTGACAGCAAGGTGCGGGTTGACCCCATGAGCGATATCATCGTGACGCCGGGCGGCAAGCTGGCGCTCTTCCTCGCGCTGAAGGCGATGCTTGATCCCGGCGATGAGGTCTTGATCCCGGCGCCCTACTGGGTGAGCTATCCATCCATCACAGTCATGGTCGGCGGCGTTCCCGTGCCGATCGAGACGGGCAGCGACGACAATTATCGCCTCCGCCTTGAGCATCTGCGCGCCCATGTCACCGAGCGGACGAAGGCCATCATCATCAATTCGCCTTGCAACCCGACGGGGCACATGCTGTCGTCGGAGGAGATCGAGTCGGTAGCGACTTTGGCGCTGGAATCCGACTTGTATATTATTTCCGATGAGATCTATGAAAAGCTGAACTTTGACGGCCGGCCGGCCGTTTCGCTCGCGTCCATTCCGGAGATTGCCAACCGCGTAATCATCATCAATGGCATGTCCAAAGCCTACGCCATGACCGGTTGGCGCCTGGGCTGGCTGGCGGGCCCCAGCGAAGTAATCGCCGTCGCCGGCAAGTTCAATTCGCAAACGGCCACCTCAGCCGCCACCTTTACACAGCATGCCGCCGTCGCCGCGCTGAACGGTCCGCAAGACTGCGTCGAGATGATGCGGGCTGCTTATCAGGAACGGCGCGACTTCATGGTCCAGTCTTTCAACAGCATTCCAAATATGTCCTGCCCTGATATCGAGGGCGCGTTCTACGCCTTTCCCAAAGTGGATTCGACTGCAAAGACAAGCGAAGAAGTGGCCAACGCCATTCTGGAGGAAGCGGTCGTGGTGGGCGTTCCGGGCAGCGCCTTTGGCATCACGAAAGACGCGCATATCCGTTTCTCCTTCGCTGAAGACATGAACAAACTCCGCGAGGCTGTCGAGCGCATCGGCGGGATGGCGCAGCAGCTGGCCTAGCCTTAAACGATTGGCGGAAGCCGCCAGCTTGGGAGAATGATTATTCTCAGCGCGGCCAGGATTGACATGCGATAAAGTGATCAGTTGCAGACGGCAAAAGCGGACGGCCGCCCCCACCCCCTGGACCCTTCCCCGAAGCTTCAAGGAGGGGGAGCAAGACGCGGCGCGTCGCAAGGTATTTTGCCTGGGCGGCGGCAATGCGCGTATGTCTACAATGTTCTCGATATTCATCATTGCCGTTGCCTGCCTGCCAAGCGCCTGCAGCCTGCCGCTTGATCGGCTGCCCGCGCTTGCGCTTACGCCGACGGCAACGAGCGCCCCCGAGTCGAGTTGGCAGCGCATCGCCGCTGGCCTGGAGTGGCGCAGGCTGCTGCCAAATGGCGATGAACTGGCGCAGCTTGTCGTCGTGCGCATCGACCCAAGCCGCTATCGATTCCGCGCCCTCTATCGCCCCGGGCAGCCGGCGAGCCTGGCCGCCTGGAGAGCGCTGGCGCCCGCTGCCAGCGTCCTCATCAATGCCAACTTCTTTGACAGCCGGTACGAAGCCCTCGGCCTGGTCCTCAGCGATGGGCTGGCTTATGGCGACGCTTATCAAAACCGCGGCGGGACATTTTTCATCCGGAATGGCGCCCCCGCTGTCCGCGCCAACCATCCGGAAATCGCATCGTCAATTGAGGGCGCTGAGCAAGCTGTGCAAGGATTCCCGCTGCTGGTGGACCATGGCAAGCAGGCTTACTTCGCCCGCTCGCGCGGCGAAAGGACGCGCCGGACGCTGATCGGCATTGACAAGCGCGGGGACATTCTGATTCTCGTCTCGCCGTTTCTGGGTTTGTCGCTGGCGGATCTGAGCGCCTATCTGCCCGAGACGGATCTTGATATCGAAACCGCATTCAACCTCGATGGCGGCGGCAGCACCCTGCTCGCGCTCCCCGGCGCCGATTATTTCCAGCCCTCGCTCGATCAGGTTCCGACTGTGTTGGCGGTTTATCCGGGCGCAGGCGGCTGACATGCGCGACTTGGTCTATGATGTTGGGGCAAAGTCGGCTATTCTGCGCGCGGACCGCAATTCGCTGGATAACTGATGGCAAGGCTGGCACAAATCGCGACAGCGCGGCAAGCGCAACTTCAGGACGGACGCCGGCTTGGTTTCGCCCAATATGGCGACCCTGAAGGCAGCCCCGTCATCGTATTCCACGACCTCTGGGGCAACCGCAGCATTCGGCATCCGGACGATTCCATTTTATTGCGTTTGGGCATCCGCTTGATCGGCGTGGATCGGCCCGGTTATGGCATGTCAACGCGCAAAATCGGCCGCAGCCTGATGGATGTCGTTGATGACATCATGCTGCTGAGCAAAGCGCTGAAGCTTGAGCGCTTTGCCATCCTGGGTTTTTCCGCCGGCGGGCCTTATGCTTTGGCCTGCGCCTACCGCTTTCCGCAGATCGTATCGCGCTGCGCCGTCATCGCGCCGCTGCCGCCGCTTGATCACGCGCTGGGTTTTCGCGCGCTGCATCCCTTTTATGGCCGGCTGTTCCAGTTGGCCAGCGGCAATCAATCGTTCTTTCGCCTGTTGATGCGTGGATTCATCTGGTTTGACGCCCAGCGCGGCGCCGAACAATACATCAGAGAATTGGGCGGGTCCCTGTCATACGCCGATCAAAAGGTGCTGAGCAACATCAACCTCTTCAACAGCCGGCGTGAAATCTGGGAGGAGATCCGGCGAAGCGGCAGCGAGGCGCTGGTTGATGAAGTGGCGACGCTCATCAGGCCCTGGGGTTTCCATCTGCAATCGATTCGGATTCCCGTCGATATTTGGTGGGGAGAGGCCGACGCCTTCTGTTCGCCCGTTGTCGGCGAGCGTATGGCGGGGCTGATCCCCAACGCGCGGCTGCGCCTTGAAGAGCAAGCCGGGCACTTCATGCTGTTTTCGCACTGGGGCGCCATCTTGCAGCAGCTTGTGGCCAGCTAGGCATCATGCTCAATAAGGGCTGGCCAAGCCGTTGACACAATCATTCTCCACCGTCTCAAGCGCCAGCGTATGCAGCTCGCCGACCGCCCGCTCCAGGTCATCCTCGGCGACGATGAAAGAAATGCTGCATTCGGATGAGCCCTGCGCGATCGCCAAGACGTTGATTCCGTGCTCGCCTAACAGCGAGAACACGCGGCCGGCCACACCGGGCGTACCGCGCATCCCCGAGCCAACGACCGTGATGATGACGATTTCGCTCAGCACATCCACGCTGTCAATGTCCTTGTGCAGAATCTCTCGCTGCAGCTCTCGCTCCACCGCGGTTTTCACTTGATGCGCCAGCGGGTCGACAACGGTGAAACAGAAGCTCTGCTCGGAGGAAGCCTGTGAAATCATCAAGATGTTGGCGCCCGCGCTGGCCGTCGCCAGAAACGTCCGCCCGGCGATACCAGGCACGCCCAGCATTCCGGGCCCGCCGACAGTCAGCATGGAGACGTCTCTTATGCCCGTAACGGCCTTGATCACGGTTTCGCTTGTCTGGGGGCGCGAGCCGACCAAAGTGCCGGCCTCCGAGGGATTGAATGTGTTGCGGACGCGCAGGGGGATATCGCGGCTGATGATCGGCTGCACCGTTTTGGGATGCAGGACTTTCGCGCCATAAAAGGCGAGCTCGCCGATCTCTTGATAAGACACATAGGGCAAGACCCGCGCCCGCTCATCCAGTCGCGGGTCGGTCGTCATCACGCCGTCGACATCGGTCCAGATGATCAACTCGTCGCTGCCGAGGCAGGCGGCAAAGATGGCCGCGCTGAAGTCGCTCCCGCCGCGCCCCAAGGTCGTGAGCGTCCCGTCCGGCGTGGCGCCGATGAAGCCGGTGATGACGGGTGTAATGCCGGCCTTCGTTTCCGGAAGCAGTCCCCCAGTGATTCGCGACTCGGTCTCTTCCCAGAGTGGATCGGCATTCTGAAAGTCGTTGTCCGTTATGATATAGCGATTGGAGTCGAACTGCTTCACCGGCAGCCCTTCGGCGGCCATGACGGCGGTGAGAACGCGGCTGCTCAGGCGTTCGCCGAAAGATACAAGCGCGTCCGATATGCGTGGGCTTGCCTCGCCCAAAATGCTGACGGCTTCGCACAGTTCCCGATGCTGCCGCAGCAATCCGGCGACTGTATGGCGGATTGCGTCACGCGGCGTCCGCGCGTCAATCAGGGCGTCGATGACGGCCAGATGCCTGTCGCCGATGGCGGCATTGATGGCGAGGCAGCTGTCTTTGTCTCCGGCAGCGGCCGCCGCAGCCGATTCGAGCAGCATGTCGGTTATGTCCGACATGGCGGATACCACGACCGCCAACTCATGACCCTGCGCCAAATAGTCGCGAACGATCTTGGCGACCTGCTCAATTGCCGCGGGCGACCCCACCGACGTGCCGCCGAATTTCATCGTGAATCTGGCCATCAACAACTCCTCGCTCTCAGACAAATAAAACGGGCGCGTGGAGGTTTCCACACGCCCGTTTGCCGCTCGTCCTATTGCGTCTACAGCAAAGCGAAACCTCCACGTCGCGCGCCTTGGCGCATCGTAGTCGTCATGGTCATCATTGTGATCTTGATGGACTCGGCTGCAAACATAGCAAATCAGTTTCAGCTTGCCTTCGACGATACTCTACTGTCATAAACTCGACCTGTCAAGACCCGTCAACATCTCGGTCGCCGCATGTGACTGAGAAGGAAAGATGTCAGCAGCGATAATCGCAACGCCAGGCGCAACGGCTCTTTTCCTCGTCATTTACGATATCGCCGCGCTGTGCTAGAATCTCGGCGTTCACTTCAGATTTGGCACGGCCGGTACAGTGTCTGAGTCTACGTCAGTTTCCACTATGAGATTTAAGAGACCTCCCGTCAGACGCATCCTGGTCTTGGCGACTGTCTGTCTTGCGCTCGCGGTGATCGCCGCCAACCTCGTCTACGCCGGGCTGGCGAAGCAGGGCGCTGTATTAGAAGCCCCCCCCGGCGCGCTGCTTTATGTGTCGGATTTTTCCGGTTTCCAGGATGAATGGGAACTGTACGCCGGGCAGCAGAGCGCGGCAATCGTCGATGAGCAGCTTGAGCTGACGGTGTCCAGCGCGCAAACTGCGACCTGGTCGGCCGCGCGCCCTCAATTCCGTGACTTCGATCTGACGGTCAAGGCGACAGCGATCCAAGGACCCGTCGATAACGCATTTGGCGTCGTTTTTCAAGCAAAAGAACGCCCGGATAATTCCTGCGGATTGCCCGCCATTATTCTCTGCGAGGTTGATCGGCGCTTGCCACTGGTCGGCGCTGCCCTGCGTCAAATCATCCCGGTGACCGAATCCGCCGGTTATTACGCCTTCTTGATAAGCAGCGATGGCTATTATTCGTTGTGGAAGACCGAAGCGGGAACGACCAGGCAGAAAAGCGCCTGGATTCCCTCGCCGCATATTCGTCAGGGGCTTGACGCGGCAAACACGATTCGCGTGCTCGCCCGCGATGCCCGTTACCGCTTCACCATCAACGGCGCTCCCGTTTCAGTCTGCCTGCCGGATGATGAAGACGCCGCCAGCACCTATGTCGGCGGCGAGTGCATTGACGGGAGAATGCTTGATGTTTATCAAGACGAAAGTAACGGGACCGGCAAAATCGGCGTCATGGCGCAATCCACCGGCACCGGCGGCGCTGGGGTCGTCCTGCGCTTTGACAATGTCATCGTCTTGAGCCCGGCCGTCCCCGGCGGCGAGGATGCCAAAGCATGAAAACGCAGCTGCGCATGGTGGGCTGCCGCCTAAACCAAAGTGAGATCGACGCGATGGCGCGGCAGCTGAGCGCCCTCGGCCACGAAATTGTCGATTCAGCCGCCGAGGCCGATCATTTCATCATCAATACCTGCGCGGTGACCAGCGAGGCGGCCAAAACAAGCCGCAAGTTGATTCGAGATTTCCACCGGGCAAACCCCAAGGGCGAAACGACCGTCACCGGCTGTTACGCGCAGCTTGCGCCTCAGGAAATCGGGCGCTTGCCGGGTGTGCGGCGCGTGGTGGATAACGCCGGCAAATCACAGCTGGTTTCGCAGATAACGGGCGAAGGAATCGATATCTTTGACAGCGAGCCATTGGAACGCGAGGCCCCATTTGGCAGGACCCGCGCCTTCGTCAAAGTACAAGATGGCTGTGACCAGGCCTGCACCTTTTGCGTCACCACGATTGCGCGCGGCGCCGGCCGCAGCCGCCCCATCAGCGAGGTCCTGCGCGAAGTCAATTATCTACAGGCAGCCGGTTATCAGGAGATCGTGCTGACGGGCGTCCATCTCGGCAGTTATGGCCATGACCTGGGCGAGCGAGCCGGCTTGAGCCAGCTCGTGCGAGCGCTGCTCCGCGACACAGACATGCCGCGCATTCGGCTGTCATCCCTGGAGCCATGGGACCTGGCGCCCGGCTTTTTCAGCCTTTGGGGGGATCGTCGCCTGTGTCGTCATTTGCACTTGCCCTTGCAGAGCGGCTGCGACCGTACCCTGAAACGGATGCGGCGTCACACAAGCCAGCGGCAATTCCGCGATCTGCTCGCGTCGGCCCGCGCCAGCATTCCCGCCTTGCGCCTGACTACCGATGTCATCGTCGGCTTCCCCGGGGAAACGGACGAGGAATTCGATGAGTCCGAAAGGTTCATTCGCGAAATGGACTTCGCGGGATTGCATGTCTTCCGCTACAGCAGTCGGCCGGGCACGCCGGCCAGCCGCATGAGAAACCAGGTGAGCGACGGCGACAAGAAAGCCCGCAGCGGGCGGCTGCGCGCTTTGTCCCGGCGTATGGAAGCGCGCTTTGCGGCCGATCTCTGCGGCACGGAGGGCGAGGTGCTTTGGGAACAGGTGGATGGCGCGACGCCGCGCGGCTTCACCATCAGCGGCTACACAGACAACTATATGCGCGTTCGCTGCGTTCATCCGCGCAACTTGACGAACACCATCACCGCAACTCAACTCGGCGCGTATACCGACGGCGCGATTCATGGTACAGTGAAAGAGGTTTTACCGCGCTGAGCGGCCGTATCATGCGCTGGGGCGAGCGACGCTTGCTGGCAAGGCGCTGTGCCGACACCTGCATCAATGGCCTGATTCACGAGCATCCTGATATGAAGAATCTGAAATACGAATTGCAGACAGCGCTCAAGCAAGCGATGAAAGCGAAAGACAGCGATCGGCGGAACGCCATTCGCCTCTTGCAGAGCGCTATCAAGCAAGCGGAAGTCGACCGGCGAACGGAACTCGATGACGACGCCATCCTGGATATCCTGCGCAAGGAGGCGAAGAAACGCCGAGAAACGATCAGCGAGCTTGAAGCGGCTGGGCGCAGCGACGATGCCGCCCCCGAGCGATTTGAACTGGCGCTTACTGAGGAGTTCCTGCCGCGGCAGCTGACCCGAGAAGAATTGAAGCCCATCATACAAGCCGCCATATCCGAAGTTGGCGCCGCTTCGATGAAAGATATCGGACAGGTCATGCGAGCGGTGATGCCCAAAGTCCAGGGATTGGCCGATGGCAACATCGTGAACGCAATTGTGAGAGAGATGCTGAGCTAGCGCGGTGATCCTCCAATTCTCAGACATGCTCGATGAGCGTTTCAATATCGAGCCCGGTTGGACGCAGGCGGCTCTGCGCTTCACGCTTATGCTGCTCGCCGCTGTCAGCTTTGCCCTCTGCTGCACCTTGATCGTGGCCTTTGATGACATATTCCTAGACTTCAACAGTGTAGCCAATCTGAAGATGGGCTCGGTGCCGACAGAAGACATCATCGCGCGCGAGGAACGATCCTTCGTCAGTGAAATTCTCACCGAACAGGAACGGGCCAATGTCTTGAGCCAGGCGCCGCCGGTCTTTTACCCGCCCGACCCCAACGTCGCCAGGCAGCAGCGCGAATTGACCGAAAAAATTCTCGAATACATTGACAATGTGCGTGGAGACTCATACGCCTCCCTGGAACGCCAGATTGCCGATATCAAAGCGATAACATCCTTGCAGCTGCATGAAAACGACGATGCCATCGTCGCCATCCTGCAATTGCCGGAGGAAAGTTGGCTGCAAGTGCGCAGCGAGATAATCTCGGTTCTGGAGCGGGTCATGCGCGAGGAAATCCGCGCCGCCGACCTCAAAAAAGCCCGCGAGCAGCTTCCGACCCAGGTCAGCCTGCGCTTGACCCCGCAAGAGGGCCAAATCGTCACGCTGATCACCGCCGATGTCATCCGAGCGAACACCTTTGAAAATCCGGAACAAACGGCCATTGACCGCGCTGAGGCGCTCGATAATGTTGAAGCGCAGCAAAGGCAGTTCATCGCCGGGCAGACGGTCGCGCCGGCCAATCAGCCAATCGACAGCCTGTCGCTGGAAGCGCTGCAAGAACTGGGCCTGCTCGCCCGCACCGGCGACCGCGGCGCTCATATCGCGCGCGCCCTGCTGGCAAGCGCCTTGGTCGTCGTGCTTCTTGGCTTGTACATAAGCCGTTTTGAAGCCCAGCTCATTCATAACGGGCAGCGGGACCTGATCCTGATCGCCGTCCTGTTTCTTGTCGCGCTGGCGGCCATGCGCATGTTTGGGATCGCCAATATCTATCTGATGCCGGCGGCCGCGCTTGGCATCGTGTATGTCGCCATCAGCTCACCGAATCTTGCAATGATAGGGGCAATCGGTTTCGCTTTTCTGGGCGGGCTGCTCAGCCGGGGACCGTCGCTCGAAATCGCAAGTTTGATCGCAGCTGGCAACATCGGCGCCATCTTGACGCTGCGCAATGCCGGCCGCTTGAACAATTACTTCATCGCCGGTCTATTCGTCGGCCTGGCGAACGCCGCCGTGGTGGCGATCTTTGCGCTTCAGGTCGGCTTTGACGGCCGCGACGCGACGAGCGTGGCGCAGGCCTTCTTCAGCGGCGTCTTGATCGCCCCGACCACTTCCTTCGGCGTCATGTATGCGCTCACCGTGCTCTTTAACCTGGCGACGCCATTCAAATTGATGGACTTGAGCCAGCCGAGCAAACCGCTGCTGCAACGCCTGCTGCGCGAGGCGCCCGGCACTTACCAGCATTCGCTGCAAGTGGCGAACCTGGCGGAACAGGCGGCGGACGCGATCGGCGCCGATGCGCAGATGACACACGTCGCCGCGCTTTATCACGACATCGGAAAAATGACCAATCCCTATTTCTTCACGGAAAACCAACAGCATATCCATAACCCGCATGATGCGCTGGGGGATCCCTACCGCAGCGCGGATATCATCATCAACCACGTGATCGCTGGCGATCAGATCGCCAAGAAATATAATTTGCCCAATCGCATCAGGGAGTTCATTCGAGAGCACCATGGCACGACGCAGGTCTTCGTCTTTTACCAACGGGCCCTGGCCGAATCGGGCGATGAAGATGCTGTTGACCCAGCCGATTTCTCTTATCCCGGGCCCGTGCCGCAAAGCCGTGAAACCGCGATTCTGATGATGGCGGACAGCTGTGAATCGGCCATACGCGCGGTCATGCCAAAGAGCAACACGGATATCGCCAAACTCGTGCACGGGATCATTGAAGACAAGCGAAACAAAGGGCAGTTGGACGCCTCCATGCTGACGCTGAACGATCTGCGGAAAATCGAGGCGACCTTTATCGATATCTTCCGCGGCCTGTTTCATCCACGCATCGATTATGCCAAGGCGGTGCGCGCGCCGGAGCCTGAAGCCCAGCCCAGCAATGGAACGCGCACGCTGCGTTTAGACTTGGAACCGGGCGCCAACTCCGGAAACAACGACGCCAAACTTGACGGCGCGCGAATAGCGGGCGCCATCATTCCGCATGACGACGGCAGGCCGACCGCAAGCGCCGCCGATTCGGTTGACGCGGCATCTCCGGCAGAGCCCGCTCGGCAAACGGAAGACGACAGCGTTTCCATGATAATGGAGGACGACGAACCTCTGTTTGAGGTCCCGCCGCTGCCCAAACGCAACGGCAACAGAACAGCCAAGCCCGCCGATAAAGGCGCAAATCCCACAGAAGCGGATACGAGCTCTTGAGCGATGGCGTCATTCTGCAGAATCCCGGCCGCTATCCCGTAGATTCGGCGCGCCTCGCGCGGGCCGCCGCCGCCGTATTGGCCGCGCATCCTGAGCATCGAGACGGCAGCCTGTCCATCGTGCTCACCGATTCAAGGACCGTGGCCTCGCTGAACGCGGAATACCGCCAGGCGGCTGGCCCAACTGATGTTCTCGCGTTTCCAGCGGCGACGGCGCCGGCCACGATCGCAGAGAACAGGCCATATCTTGGCGACATAATTGTCGCGCATGATTATGTGTCGGCCCAGGTTGAGGGCTTGGGCGCCGCCCTCAGCGACGTGCTTTGCCTGCTGGTCATTCATGGTACATTGCATCTCCTGGGCTATGAACACGACTCGTCAACGGCCATGAGCAAAATGTGGTCGGCGCAGGAACGCGCGCTGCATGCCGCCGGCATTAGCGCCTCGGTTGTCGATGTCTACGGGAACATCAAACATGATTAAGGGTGTTTGGCGCCAGATTCGCAGCACCGCGAAAATCGACCCTGCTCGACACAGCCCGATCACCAGTCCCGATCGCCTCCACAGTTTCGCTTACGCATTATCCGGCTGCCTATACATGCTGCGGCGCCAGAAAAACACGCGAATTCAGTTGCTGGCGTCCTCGGCTGTGGTAGCGGCTGGCTTATGGCTGGACATCGACGCGGGAGACTGGGCGATTTTGATTCTCACGATGGGCGGCGTCTGGGTGGCGGAGTTCATAAACGCGGCTATTGAAGCGACCGTCAATTTGCAAGTGAACGAGCTTCATCCGATGGCGAAAGTGGCCAAGGACGTGGCGGCGGCGGCGGTGCTCATCGCGGCAGTTGTCGCCCTCCTGGTCGGCGCGCTGATGCTGGGACCGCCCCTGGCGGCCAAGCTGCTCGCGAGCGCCGCAAGCAACTGAAGGGTAGTGTATCGAAGTCGGTGGAAATTGATTTTCACCACAAAGGAAAGAAGGACACAAAGAAATTGCATATAGTCTACGTTTCTCAGTGTCCTCGATTTTCTCGGTGTCCTCGGTGGTAAAGTTTTTTTGTTTCCACCGAAAGGGATACACTTCCAACTGAAGCGACTTGAGCATCCCTGCGAACAGTCTTGTGCTAAGATAGAGTCGCGTCATACGTTCAATTATCCTGTGCGCATATCTATGTCATTATCCGACGATTCAGCCCCAAAGAATGCGACTAGCGGACGGCTTTCGATTCTTTCAAGAATCGCGCTTGTACTGGCGCGATTCCGCGCATCGTTCAGCGAGCAGCAAGTTGGCAAAGGCAAAGGCGGCCATCTCGGCCAGCGCCGGGCGATTCGGCTCTCGGCCCTGCTGGCGCCGCGGAACCGCCGGCGAGTGGGCGCGGGCGCCGGCGTCTTGATAATTGTGGGCGCGGTCGCCGCTGCGCTCGCCCTTCGCAGTCCGGAATCCCTGCCCCTCAACAACGCGATCTGGCTGGATCAGGCCTGGACCTATGGCGACCTTGAAGACAGCCAGATACGCGACTTCACCGATCGGCTGGCGGAACATCAGATTGGAAAAGCCTACGCCTATGCCAGTTCTCTGAGTATAGACAATCGCTGGTCGGGCGCTCCTCAGGGCAATCTGAGCTTCATGGAGTCCAGATCGGAAGTCGCGGACTTCGTGACGGCATTCAAGAGCAAGCACAGCGACATGAGAGTCTTCGCCTGGATCGAGATCTGGGCGCACCTGGACAATGTCGACAGCTATCGCCTTGACGACAGCGATCTTCACAGCAATATCGCCGATTTCTGCCGACTCTTGGTTACACAGCTTGGATTCGATGGCCTGCTGCTTGATGTAAAGCCGCTGTTCAGCGACAACAGCGATCTCATACGCTTGATTCAGCAAGTGCGCGCCGCGGTGGGCCGGGATGTCCCGCTTGCCGTCGCCGTCACCGCGGATTTAACGCCGCCGGATCGTCGACTCCAGAATCTCGAATCAATCGCGCCGGGAACGATGTGGTCGGCCAGCTTCAAGCGACGCCTTTTGGTTTCCGTCGATGAGGTCGTCCTGCTCATGTACCAAAGTTATCGACAGAAGCCGCTCGACTACATCAATTGGGTGGCCTACCACGTTGAAACTTATATTGAGGAATCGGACTCATCAACAGGTGTGCTGGTCAGCATTCCCAATTACGGCGGCGCCAGCTCGGCGCACAACCCGACAATCGAAACGATGGCCAACGCCCTTGATGGCGTCCGCGAGGGCTTGCGCCGGCTGGACGAAGAACAGCACAAGCAGTTGACGGGCATCGCCATTTATTCCGATGATCAGCTCAGCCAATCCGAGTGGAATACCTTCCGCGACATGTGGCTGCAGCGGTAGCCGAAGCCGAATATGCCCGCAACAATTAAGCGGCTCACCGGGCAAGGTCTGTTTGACCTTGAAATAAATGCGAACAGCTTGCAGGACGCGGCCAGGCATGAACCCCGCGAAGGTGTCTACACCGTAAGCAATACTTACAAACTCACGCAGACCTTGCTGCTGGACGCGCATTTGGACCGTCTCGAAGATTCAGCGCGGCGCGAGCGCATCCCGCTCGCATACGACCGGTCTCAATTGAAAGCCGCCCTGCGCGCGCTGATTCTTGAAGCCGATTATGGCGATGTCCGGTTTCGAATCTCAGCCGCGGCCAAGGCGCCGGAAGAATTGATCTTGTCGATCGAACCGTACCAGCCGCCCAGCCCCAGCCTGATCGCGAATGGCGCGCGCTGCCAGACCTCAACCGCCATTCGCAAGAACCCGGCCTCGAAATCCAGCGGCTGGATGCACCGGCGCCGGGCGCTTGAAGCGGCGAAACCGGCCGGGATCTACGAAGTTTTTCTGCTGGATTCGCAGGGAAACCTGCTCGAGGGCGCGTCGAGCAATGTCTACGTCCTGCTTGACGGCGCGCTCCACACCGCGGGAAGCGGCGTCCTGGCCGGCATCTCGCGGCTGATCTTGCGTGAAGTCTGCGCCGGAATCGTGCCGCTGCGGATGGAAGCGGCAAACATGGCCGACGCCGACCATTTCAGTGAGATGTTCCTGAGCAGCAGCAGCCGCGGCATCATCCCGGTCGTCGAGCTTGACAGGATCGCGATCGGCGATGGGCGCGTTGGATCCAAAACTTTTGCCCTTCGCGAAGCCTATCAACAGTGGGTCGAAGCGCATCTGGAAGAATTGTGATGCGACTGCGGGACAACCTGCGGAAAGCGCTCAAGCTCGCCGGCGCCGCGCGCGAACTGGCGATTGACGCCCGGCGCTACAACTGGGAGGTTGCCAGCGGCGCGACCTTCTATCTCCAGGCGGAATACGCTGATATCCGCCTCGCCCGGCAGGACGGCCAAGAAATATCCGCGAAGATCGAGCTGGTTGCGGGCTTCGGCTGGCAGTTGGCAACCGAACAGGACGAAGCGGGCGTTTACGTCATCGCCCGGCGCAAGCCCCTGGTCGGCAGCATCGGCCGCGGCAAATTTGATATTTCTCTTCCGGCGGATGTGCATATTTCCCTGAAGCTGGAACACTGTCTGCTCTGCCTTGACGATCTCAGCGCATCGCTGGATTTTCCCAATTTCCCCTGAGTTTTTTGCGGGTAAGGCAAAGCTGCCGCCTGCACAGAATTCACAACTTCATAGCGCCCAAAGCTACTTGAAATCCCGCGCCTGCTGTGGTAGCGTACAGATATGCGCAAATCAATCAAGCGCGGCCCCGCCGCGAACCCTTGTTGTATTCACACCGACCGCTAGGCGGGTATGATTGGTGCGCAACGATTTTGGTTATTCGCCACCAAGGAGTCAACCCGCAGCGGTTGGCTTTTTTGATTGCGCAATTGCGGTGAATGGCCGAGGGAAATGATTCGCAGACTAGCACAGAAGGAGCAAAGCGAATGAGTGATATAAGCAGCCGCGGCTATGCCAATGCCGATAAACTTGTCTCGACCGCCTGGGTAGCCCAACACCTGAACGACAGCGATGTTCGCATCATAGAATCCAATGAAGATCCCCTGCTCTATCCCAGCGGCCATATTCCGGGCGCAGTCGAAGTGGATTGGGTGAAAGATCTTAACGATCCGCTGCGCCGCGACTATTTGGGCCGGGCGGGCTTTGAAGCGCTGGCCAGCCGCATCGGCATCACGCCGGAGACGACGGTCGTCTTCTACGGAGACAAGAGCAATTGGTGGGCGACCTACGCCCTCTGGGTTTTCGAACTCTTCAATCACAAGAAGGCCAAAATCATGGATGGCGGGCGCTTGAAATGGGTGGAAGAAGGCCGCGAACTGACACGGGAAAAACCGAGCGTCAGCCCAACGACTTATAGCGCGCCCGAGCGAGACGACAGCCAGATCCGCGCTTTCCGTGATGGCGTGCTGCAGCATATCGGCGAGGGCGGTCAGTTGGTCGACGTGCGCAGCCCGGCCGAGTTCAGTGGCGAAAAGCTGCACATGGAAGGCTACCCGCAGGAAGGCGCGGTGCGCGGCGGCCATATCCCCGGGGCGAGCAGTTGCCCTTGGTCGAGGGCGGCCAACGAGGATGGCACCTTCAAGAGCGCTGCCGACCTGCGCGCCATTTATCAGGAAGAATTGGGCTTGGACCCGGGCGCGCCAACTATCGCTTACTGCCGCATTGGCGAGCGCAGCAGCCATACCTGGTTTGTCTTGACGAACCTGCTGGGCTTCGGCGATGTGCGCAATTATGACGGTTCCTGGACCGAATGGGGCAACAGCGTCGGCTTGCCCATCGAGAAGTAAGTTTCATCCACGCGAGGCGGGGCATGGCACCTGCGCCTGCCCTCCGCTCGCCTTCTGCATGAGACCCTGATGGCAGAACTTCCTCCAAAGCTGCGGGAATACCTTGACGACTTCGGTTTCATTTCCTCCCGTGAGGAGCGCATTGATTACCTGATCGATATCTCCGATGAGTTCAAGGCGGTGCCGGCGTCCATCGCAACTCAGCCATACGATGAGGCGCACCGCGTTATCGGCTGTGAATCGGAGGCATTCGTCTGGGCGATCGACCGTCCGGACGGGACGCTCGACTTTTACTTTGATGTGCTGAATCCGCAAGGGCTTTCCGCGATGGCCCTGAGCGCCATCCTCGATCAAGCTTGTTCCGGCGCGCCGCTCGACCAGGTCGCGGCGGTCAATGGCGAAGTTGTCTTCACCTTCTTCGGCCGGGATATCTCCATGGGCAAGGGACGCGGATTAACCGAGCTGATCAACGCCGTCGTCTATCAGGCTAAGCGGCGTCTCCATTCTGGTTGATCGATTCCATGCCCAAGAATGAATCGCTGGGCGCGCCGTCGGCATAGACCGCCTCCGTGCCCAACATGCCAAAGTAGGCGCGCGACGGCTCCGTACCCGGGATGACGGCCGCGCCAACTTTCTCATAGTAGCCGACCGGGCCGGCGCCGCCGATAATGGCGTACATATAACCCGCGTCCCGCATGGCATGCAGCGTCGCCAAGAGCAGCGCAGTACCGACGCCCCGCCCGCGCTCGGCCGCGTCAACGCCGGTCGGGCCGAAGAAGTTCTTGTGCGTCGTATCGTAACAGGCGAAGCCTAGCAATTGGTCGCCCCGATGCGCCAAGAGCACCGTCGTCGGATGGACGGAGAAACCCACATCCGCTTCGCTGACCCAATACTCGCTGAAGTGCTCGCGAATCCAGGCCAGCACCAGGTGCTTTTCAGGCGGCATGCACCGTCTGATGGACACGCCCAAGGCGCACTGATTGGCGATCGCGGGTTCGAGCGCCGGCAGATCGTATAACTTGACAAGCATATCTGGCATGGCAGATGCCTCCAATCAAGCAGCGCTGACAACGACTAACTATCCTTCGGTGCTGACCTACGCCTTCATTGTACGCGGATTTGTCGATTTCGCTTGCTTATCTCGCAAAACTCTCGGCTTGGCATGGCAGACGGTCTCTTGAAGCAGTATGATTGGCGCAGTGTGGCAAGCTGAGAACGAATGAAACCATGAGCCTTCGACCTGAAACCAGAGCCGTCCACAATTCAAAGATAGATCCCGCCAGCGGCGCCATCGTGCCGCCGATCACGCTCAGCACCACATTCGAGTATGAGACGACCGGCATGGAGCAGGATCCTGAGCAATTAATCTACACACGCTGGCAGAACCCCAACCGCGCGGCGCTGGAGAGCGCGATGGCCAACCTGGAGGGCGGCGCCGTCGCTCATGCCATTTCGAGCGGTTCGGCAGCGATGCTGACTGTTTTTCAGGCGCTGCGGCCGGGCGATCACATCGTTTCCAGCGATGACATGTACTTCGGCATCCGCGTTCAGTTGAATGAATTCCTCGCGCCTTGGGGGCTGGAAACTACCTATGTCGATATGAGCGACCTGGATGCCCTGCGCGCGGCCATGCGCCCGGAGACCAAACTCGTCATCCTGGAAACGCCGACGAATCCCATGATTCGACTGGCGGATATCGCCGGCGCCGCGGAAATCGCTCATGATTATGATGCGATGCTCTTGGTGGACAACACGGTCGCCACGCCCGTCGCGCAAAATCCGATTCAACTGGGCGCTGATATCGTGGTGATATCCCTGACCAAATACATCGCCGGCCATCATGACGTGCTTGGCGGCGTCATCATCTTCGCGGAGGTTGACGAATTCGCCGAGCGCATCAATCGGCTGGCCAGGATTGGGGGCGCCGTCCTGTCGCCCTTCAATTGCTGGCTGGCGCTGCGTGGCTTGCAGAGCCTGTCCTATCGCCTGCGCGCCCACAGCGAGAGCGCGCTGCAAGTCGCATGTTTTCTGGCGGAGCACCCCAAGATTGAGCGCGTGCTCTACCCGCGCCATCCGAGTCACCCGCAATACGATCTGGCGCTGCGACAAATGGAATTTGGCAGCGGCTTGATGTCGATTCTGCTCAAAGACGGGCGGGATGCCGCCATCCAATTGGTGAATCGACTGCAGCTATTCACCAGCGCCACCAGCTTCGGCGGCACCCACAGCTTGATCGAGCATCGTGAATCGATTGAAGAAGGCTCGTCCACGCCGGCGAATCTTTTACGCGTCTCCATTGGTTTGGAGCATCCGGCCGATCTGATTGCCGACCTGCGACAAGCGCTGGCATGATCTATCACATCACAAGCGGGAGCGCCTGGGACGACGCCAAAAGACGCGGAACTTACCGCGCGCCTTCGCTGGAGAACGAGGGCTTCATTCACTGCTCGACGAGAGATCAGTTGCTCGGCGTCGCCAATGCCTTCTATCGTGGGCGGGAAGATCTCGCTCTGCTCTGCATTGACCAAACCAAAGCTCCGCGCCGAACTGCGTTGGGAAGCGCCTGCGCATCCGACTCCGGAAACGGCGGACAGCCGTGAAAACGACGCGCCTTTTCCGCACATTTACGGTGTTCTAAACCTCGATGCCGTGGTCGCCGTTTGCGATTTCCGCGCGGACCGGTCCGGCTTTGCGCTGCCTGATGAACTGCCCTGATCTGCATGCGTCCTTGGCTAGCCGACGCCGGTCACCTCGGCGCTGAAGTCCCACAGTTGTCGCTGCTGATCGCGATCGTAAGAAATGTCGCTTGAGCGCTTCTGCTGTTTCTCAGTCCAATATTTGCCGCTAATACCCGCGACCTCTGGCGACGAAGCGAGATAGACGAGCGTCGCGGCGCCTCTTTCTGGCGATATGGCGAACAGTCTCTGCGCTATCTTGATCAAGACAGACCAGACCCGCCCGGTGTTGTGCCCGAAGCCAGTAGCAACCAATCCGGGATGAACCGCATTAACCGTTACAGCCTCGTCCGCCAGCCGCCGCGCCAATTCATAGGTGAATAGCACATTCATCAGCTTGCTTGCGCCGTAACTGTTCATGAAACTGTAGCCGCTATCGTCGCGCAGGTTATCCAGGCGCATCGTCGCGTTTTGATGGGCGCTCGACGAAACATTGATGATGCGCGCCTCGCCCTGCTCCTGCGCCGTCTGCTTCAGCATGTCGAGCAGCAGATTGGTCAGCAAATAATAGCTGAGGTGGTTGAGCGCGAAGGTCATTTCGTAGCCGTCAGCCGAGGCTTGAAAACTGGAAAAGACGGCGCCGGCATTATTCAGCAGAACATCCAGCCGGCCATATTTCGCCCGATATTCAGCGGCCATGCGCCGAACTTCGTCCATCGTTGAAAGGTCGGCAACTAATATGTCGACATTTGAGTTGCCGCTGAGCGTCTTGATGTCGACGCAGACCTTGCGCGTCTTGATCTCATCGCGCCCGGCGATGACAACATCCGCGCCCATTTTGGCCAATTCGCCCGCCGCTTGCTTTCCGATTCCGTTGGTCGCGCCAGTGATGAGGATGCGTTTGCCATTCATAATCGAGTTGCCCATATCCTTGTGCAGTGTTTAGGAGAGCTATTCCTCGTCGTCTCCGTAGCTGTGCCCGCCGAAGATCGCCCTGATCTCGGCCGCCGATTTGGCCCCCTGCAAGGCGCTCATGCGCGCGGCTTCTTCTTTTTGCAAGGCGCGCGCATTCCTCAGCACCGCCTCCAGCTGATCAGCGGGAAATTTGCAAGCGCCGTTTTCGTCCATGTGAATGAGTTCGCCGGGCGCGACATCCATGCCGCCGACCGATACCGGCACATTGACCGCGTGAACGGCCATGGCCCCGTGGCCCGCCGTCACCCCGCTCAACATGTATTGGAAATCCATTTCGCGGATCTCGTCCAGATCGCGCGAGGGGCCGTTCGACAGTAAGCCGACGCAACCGAGGGCTTTCATCGCCGAGACCATATTGCCGCCCGCCAACCCGACTTTGCTGGCGATTTCCCGCGGGAATTTCTGCTCGATGACCAGCACCGTCGGCTGCGGCGACGCTTCCATCGCCTCCAGCACATCCATGAAACTGAGGCGCGAATAATTCGGATCTGGCAAGCCATAGACGCAGGTCACCGCATAACCAACGCGGCGTCCCAATTCAGGGTACATGCAGCGGATCGACGTGTCCGTGTACCAATTCTCGCTCCAGGGATTGTATAGACCCAGGCACAACGCCGACTCGGGATAGGTGGCGACCACATTAGTGATGGACGGCGTGTCAAAGTTTTTCAATTCTGCCAGCATCTCTTTTTGATTCATGGAATGCCTGTCTCTCCTTCAATCAATATGCACACAGTGTACAGTCTTAATACGCGGCTGACGATGACGCCGTCGCCGTCGGCTGATTTATGACTGGACATTTTGCCCTGAGCCGGCTTGCGCCGTTCCGCGGATGACCGGCAGGATTGGCAGCAGCAACACAGCGGACAGCGAAATCGCCAGGCGCACCGATGTCAATAGACCCACAGCCCCGACAGCGGGACCGCCGGCGATCTGCCCCAAGGCGTCGGCCTGGCCCTGGATGGAGAGCACGGTGGCGCGCACGGCGGAATCCGTGTGCTGATTGATCCAGGCCTCCATCAAGGGGTTGCGTATCGCCCGCGCCGCGCCCGTCAGCCACAAACCAAACAGCGCCAGGGCGAAAGTTCCTCCCAGGATGAAAAGAAGCACACTGCAAATCAGCGCCGCATAAACGATGATCAGTGTCAGCGCGACTTTCCTGTCGTCGGCCAGATCGAGACGCCGCCGCAAAGCTTCAGTAGCCGCCAATGTAAGGGGCATCGATACGGCGCTGATAATGCCAAACCAAACGATCTCATCGAATTGGCCCAGGGACGGCAAGCTGAAATTCCGCAGCAGATGCGTGATCCAAAGCCGATCAAAGCCCTCGCTGAAGGCGCCATAAATGATGGCGGCAAGCGTGATCAAGAGCAAGATCCGGCGCGCGCGCACCAAAGCGACTCCGCCGCGGAAGGTAGCGAGAAACACGCGCCAGGTTTCTCGGTCGCTCGCTACCGCCCGCTGGAAGCCCGTTTCCGGCATCACGAACGCTAGAAAGGCGGCCAGCAGAACAAGCAGAATGCCACCGCTTATAATCGCCAGCTGCAGGCTGATGCTCGCCAGCGCGACGCTTGCAAAAATCCCGACGAAAGCGCATACCTGCTCCGCTTGCGCACCGCGCAAAAAGGCGCTTCCGGCTCGCTCCAGCCCGATCTCATCGACGATCCAGGCGGAGGTCGCGCCGCTGAGAAATGTATAACCCAGGCCGGCGACAACCTGCCCTAACAGCAATACTTCAAAGACGGGAACGGCGCCTTCGATGATGAGACTCAAACCCAAGAGCGCAAACCCGATAATGACTGATAGCCGCCGGCTGTAAATGTCGGCCACCACACCGGTTGGAATCTCGGTAAGAAAGGCCGTCAGCTCCAAGGTCGTTCCCACCAGGACCAGCTGCAGCGGATTCAAGCCGACCTCTCTGACCTGATACACCAAATGAATGGTGTATGCGAGCGAGGTTGCGAAGGCGGACATACCCATCATCAGCAGGTACATATTGTGGGCGTCCGCTTTGCGCAGTCTGACTTTAGTCAGCATCTGTAATCCCATTGGCCGCGGCGAGTCACAGGGTCGGCGAGCTGCGGCGCAAGATGCCGCTGTCGAGATAGGACTTCAGTTCGTCGCAGCGCTGCCTGATCAGCGGCGGCGCAATCTCGCGCAGGGACTGATTCTGCATGTTGGCCAGAAGCCAGCGACAAGAGGCCAATTGACGGGCCGCTATGAAAGTTTCAAGCAGGTCGCGTTCGCTTTCGGCGACCGGGCGAATCGAGCAGTATCCTCGCCACAGCGCCTCCTCAAGGTCGACATAATCTTCCGCTCTCTCGCCCTTAAGCTGCCATAGCAGCGGCGCCAGGTCATAGAGGAAAAATCCCGTACCGCAAAATTCGAAATCCAGCGCGGCGGGCGAATCGTCGCGATAGATGATGTTTTTCGCCAGCAGATCGGCATGAATCAGACCCATCGCCTCGGGTTTGGCGGACAAAGCGGCCAGCGGCCCGCGCATGTGATCGGCGACATCGGCGAAGATCGCGCGCTGCTCAGCGCTCAACAACTCTGTCTCGCCAGGCGAAGCGTAAGGAGAGCTGTCGCCGAACAGGCCTTCCCAATCCAACCGCGGTCGCTCGAAATCCGACGGCGGGTCGAACTGCGCATCCCGGCGCAGCTTGCCCAGGTATTCGCCAATGGCGAAGACATCTTTCGCCGTCAAATCGCAGGCTAATTTCATGTCGCCCTCGATGAATTGGAAGACAGCCGCGATGACCGTTTGCGCTCCGCAAATGACATCCTGGCAGAACTGCTCATGCCCATCAACCGGCGCAGCGAGGGGAAACGGCGCCAGGAGATCCGTCTTCCGGCGGATGAACGACAGCCAGCGCAACTCAGACCGCAGCGCCGCCTTGTTGACGCTGCCCGGCGGATACAAGCGCAGCACGAAGGCGCCGGCGGCTGTCTGCACCTTCGCAACCGCCTTGCCATTGAATTTGAGCCAGCGCAATTCTCCCGGCGGCAAATTCCAGCGGCGCAGAGCCCGGTGGACGATTTCATGCCACAGCCGCTTCTGCCGCTCTCTTTTCTCACGCTTGCCCTCGGCCATCAAAGCGCCCTCGCTTGAAGACCGCGACCACTATGCAGCCCCCCGACGGCAATATCTATGTATGAACTCCCGGATTGGCGATATCTGCTAGACTTGTGATGGGTCAGTTTGCCGATTCGGCCGGAGCGCTTCATGCGAAAATGGATCATTCTGGTTTGCTCATTATGTTTGACGGCGCTCGCCGACCAGGCCGCCAAGGGCTGGGTGATATCGAATCTGGCGCTGTATGAGAGTTTTCAGCCTGTTCCGGCGCTCGCCCCGCTTTTTCAGCTGACGCGCAGCAGCAACACCGGCGCCGCTTTCGGCATCCTGCCAATGGCGGGCGATGTCTTCCTCGTCGTCGCGCTGCTCATCATCGCCGGGCTGCTCTGGCACTTTCGCTCGGTGGCGGCGGACGCGCGCCTGGATTCCGTCGCCATTGGCTTGGTCATCGGCGGCGCGGTCGGCAATATCGCCGATCGCATTCAGCACGGCCACGTCATTGATTTCATCCACTATCAGATTCCGAATCTGATCTCAAATGTGTCCAACCTGGCTGACCACGCGATTGTATTGGGCGTCCTGCTCATCATCGCGGCGAGCTTTTGGCGTGAACGCCGCGCCACGGCAAGCCGAAAGGCGGGCGACGCGTCCATCGGCGCTGGATTGCGCGCCGACCCGTGACAATGCTAAACGATTTTTTCCAGCTCGATTTCGTCGCGTATGGTAATGCCGTTGAGCCCGGTGATCGGGATTTGCGGTTTGATGCGCCGGGCATCGGCGATGGCGTTGCGGTGTACCGATACCAGCTCATAACCGCGCTTTTGCCAAAATTTCAGCGCTTCAAGATTGTCGTTCGTGGTAACTAGCCAGAGCCGTTCGATACCGGCCTCGCGCGCCCAATTCTCAACCGCTTCCACGAGCGCAGTCCCCACGCCGATCGATTCATCCAAACTGTCCAAAGTGGTGATCTCGCATTCACTATCGCCGATATGCACAGTGATTAAGCCGACATTTTCCGCCGCGGCGGCTCCATCTTCGGGCGGATCCTCCGCCGGGTCGGCAAAGCGCCGCTCGGCCATGAAGCCCGGCAGCAGGTGGCCATAAACCGCTTTTCCGCGCGAAACAATTTGCGTCGTGCCCCAGCGTTCATCCAGAAAATGGGCGACCCACTCGCGATCGGAGCGTTCCAGTGGGCGAATTGTGAATGTGGTCATCGTCAAGACCTCTGACCTGAGTATCGCAAACAGCAGCAATTATAGCCTGTCTTGACGGAGTTGAAAAACTAAGAAGACATGCGGCGAGCTTTTGGCGTCGGCGAGTCGCTCCGCGCTCCCCCTGAAAGCCTGGATCGGTATCGTTTCGCCGCGCGACTCCAAAGGATCTGCCGGATGCGCCGACATTGATCGCCAGCCTCCTCCGCGCCCGGGTCAGATGAGTCGCTCAAACTCTCTAATCCAGGCATGACAATGGCGTTCGCGCCGGTCGGCCGCTTTGAGGAATAACCCGGCAGCGGATTGCATCCACTCAAGCGCAGCCATATTTCGGCCGAGCCGATGACAGATCATCGCCAGGTAATACTGCGTTTCCGCCCGCTCCGGCTGCGCGGCGAGCGCATTTGTAAAATAGCCCGCGGCCAGTTTCCAATCCTTGTTGCGATAAGCGAGCAGCCCCTGGCCGTAATTCGCCAGCATTTCAAAGGGGTTCAAGGCAAGCGCTCGCTCAAACGCTTCTTTGGCCAGCCTTGGATCTTTCGCTTCCAGGAGGAAATAACCCAGCGCCGCGTGATATTCGGCATGTTTGGGAAGCAGCCCTATTGACGCTTCGATCGCCTCCTTCGCGCTCTCCAGGTCTCGCGCGGCGTAAGCCTTCAGGGAGGCATGGTAGCGCTCATCGGCCTGGTAGCGGGCAAGACCCAAACGCGTCGCCAGTTTCGTCATTTGTCAGCCATCAGAACCATTTCTTGCGCTCCCAGCCGGTAACGTTGCGGCAGAACGGCAGCGACTGTGCATGGACGTCTATCGGAGGCTCTCGACGGCATTTCACGCACCCTTTGCCGTCACGACATAGGTGCCCGCCAATTTGTCATGCCAGGTCTGGTTGTTGCGGTCGAATATCGCCCAGATATAGCCCAAGCCGCAGATCGCCGCGCTGACATGATAGCCGATGGCGCGGATCAGCGCGTCCGTGCCGGAAATCTCTGAACCATCGACCTTTATCACCCTGATCCCGAGCGCGGATTTGCCGGGCGTCTGGCCATCGAGGCGCGTCCAGAAATACCAGTGGTAAAGTAAGGGAAGCGCAAGGCCAGCAACCTCAACCAACCTTGCGCCCGACAGCGAAAGAACGACCCCAATCAACACAGCCGCTATCAGGGCAATCAATATGCTGTCAATGATGCTGGCCACGAAACGCGCTGCGATGCCAGCCAACTCAAATGATTCGATTGCGGCGCTCGAGCCGACCTTGGTTTTCTCAACCATTTCAATTTTCTCTCCCGGAACATTTTCGGCGCATGTTTGCTTACAATCGCCGTTGCCTGCGCTTCAGTGTACTAGCGGGACGCGCCCGCGGTCAAATGCGCGCCGCTTCCGCCATCAATCATGCAATTCATATAGAATCGCCGGGTTGGGCTCCGCTTCGAATTCCTTCAGGTTGGCGATGGTCAAGCGGCCATGCTGATAGAGGTATTCGATATGAGCGCCGGCTTCCTCGATCGCCAGCAAGATATGATAGCCCGCGACATCGGGATACATCGCCTTCGATATCTGGCTGATGGTCATCGGCGCGCCATTATCGCGCATGATCTTGCGAATCCGGTCCAGCTTTCGATTGTGGCTCGCCCGGATCGCCTGGATGCGTCCGTAAAGATCGTGGATCGTATCCTCATGGCCGCCGAGCGCGAGACGAATCCCTTCATAGCGCAGCAGCTTGCGCAATGAATCGGCATAATGGTCCAAGCCCATGTAATGCGTGATGCTCTCCGGCGACTGGTGCGGCGTCGTCCGCGAGAGCACATGATCGGCGCTGAGCAGCACATCACCGAGGCGAATGCAGACCTGGCCCGGGCAGTGACCCGGCGTGTGGATGAATTCCATGCCGTCAATGATGCCTTCGTCTTCAAGGCTGAAATCGACGTCGATGGATGTCACATGTTTCTTGGCGAAGCCATACATCTCAAACAGCGTTTCACGCAGGGCCGGGCTGATGCCAGCGCGCTCGAAGTAGATGCCGAGGGACTTCGTCGCCACAATCACGCGCTCTTCATAATTCGTCAGCACGCGCCGGTCCAACTCGTGGATGCCGACCTCGGCATTCGTCTGGCTCTTGACAAAAGCCAGACCGCCGAAATGGTCGATATGCCCATGTGTGATGATGACGCGCTCAATATCCGCCAGGGCGAATGTCCTGCCAAAGCGTTCCCCGATTTGACGGAAGCCATGCAGCAGATCATCATTGCTGCGCCCAATGCCGGAACCGGTATCGACAAGCGTGAGCGCGCCGGCCCCTTCCAGCAGGAAAGCGTGGCCGGTGAAATTGTTCGGGAACAGGACCAACGGCAAGCGGTATATGTCGACGCCGCTGCTGCTGGTGAATTGCTCGACAGGCGGGAGGAGATTCATAAGCGCGCCTTCCGGATTCCGCGGGAATGATGCCAAAGGATGAATAAGACGGCGAGGCGCATCAGCTCAGCCTGGAAGCACCGCAGCGCCGCCGGCCGCCACGCTGTAGATGATAAAGGCGATATAAGCGCCCAGGAGCAGCGCCGACTGCGGGCGTCCCAAGCCCTGGTGGCGGAGGAAGGGAATCAGCAAGAGAGCGAAGGCGATCATCACCATGAATTCGAATTTCAGCTCTTCGCTGCGGACCGCTATCGGGCGCAACAAAGCCGTCATCCCCAGGATCAGCAAGAGATTGGCGATGTTCGAGCCCACGACGTTGCCAATCGCCAAATCTGTCTGCCGGTGATAAGCGGCCGATAGCGACGCGGCCAGCTCGGGCAGCGATGTTCCGAAGGCCACCAGGGTGACGGCGATCACAAGCTCGCTGATGCCGAGGAGGCGCGCCAGATTGACAGCGCCCTCCACCATCAAGCGCGAGCCGAGCACCAGAGCCAGGATGCCCAGCAGCAGCAGCATGAGTTCTCGCCTGCGGTCGAGGTCGCCGCGAGGTGGCTCATCCAGGTCCGCCAGGAGCCGCTCGCGTTCCGCCCGCTCTCGCTTCGCCAGGCGATAGAAAAGGGCGTTAAAGCCGACAAAGGAAAGCAGCAGCAGCGCCCCGTCTATGCGACTTAAGCTGCCGTCCAGCGTGAGGGCGATGGCGACGGCGGTGAAGACAATCATGATGGGAATCTCACGCCGCAGCAAGGTCGCCTTTACGCTCAGCGGCGTGATCAAGCCAGTCGCGCCCAGAATGAGACCAATGTTCGCGATGTTGGACCCGATGACATTGCCGATTGCCAGTTCGCTTTTGCCAACCAGGGCCGCCTGCACGCTGACGAGAAGCTCGGGCATGGATGTGCCGATGGCGACGAGGGTGAGCGCGATGATGAGAACGGAGACGCCGAAGGACAGCGCCAGGTTTGATGCGCCGCGAACCAGCCAGTTTCCGCCATAGAACAGGCAAATCAGTCCAAATAGGAGCAAGGCGACATTGTAGAGCATCGACAGCTGTCCCGTTTCTTTTGCGATTTCAGGCGGCGCGCCTACTCTTCAATCAGGCGTAGATGACATGTTGGAGCAAGAACCTGTCGATCGCCCGGTAATAGGATTCGATCGTCTCAGGCTTCCTCCAGCCGTGCCCCTCCCCGTCAAAGAGATGGTACTCGTGCGGGACGCCGCGGCGCTTCAGCGAGGCGACGATCCCCTCCGATTGATCTTGCGGCACGACGACGTCCTCTGTGCCCTGGAAAACGATGATCGGGTCGACGATCCTGTCGGCATGGAAAACCGGCGAGCGGCGTCGATAGAGCTCGGCCGCCTCCGGCAGCTCGCCCAGCAGCCAGAATGTATAACGTTCTTCGAATTTATGCGTGTCCATCAGCAAGCCGAATTGGTTCGAGACGCCATAAGAGCAGACCCCGGCGCGGTAAAAGCCGGGAAAATCGACCAGCGATTGCAAGACCGTGAAGCCGCCGGCGCTGCCGCCCATGATCACCGCTTTGCTCTCATCGGCCAGGCCTTGGCTCGTCAGATGCTTCACGCCGGCCATCGAGTCAATCACATCGTAAAGTCCCCAATTGCCGCGGTGCATATTCATGTAGGCTTTGCCGTAACCGGTGCTGCCGCGGTGGTTCACCAACAGGACGGCGTATCCGCGCGTAGTGAAGAACTGCGCCTCGCTGTAATAACCGGCGCTGCGCTGAGAGGTTGGCCCCCCATGCACATTGACAATAAGCGGCGGCGCGCCCGGGGGCATGTCCTCCTGCAGCACAGGCGGATAATACAGCCCGTGCACATCGCCGCCATCGTCGCCCGGCCAGCTGATCGCCCGGCCGACCGAAAGCTGATCTTCGCGCAAATTCTCGGCGGCCGCTCGCCGATGAATCGTCAGGCCTCCGCTCGCAGCCAGCGATATCACGCGCGGCGGCGTCAACGCTGACGACGCGATCAAAGCGACAGAACCGCCTTTGCCCGCTACCGAGATCTGCTCCATCTGCGTGTAAGCGTCCACGCCGGGAAGCGCTTTCGTGGCGGAGGCATCCAGGTCATAGCGCTTCAGGCGGAAAAAGCCGCCGCTGTTTTCCAGATAGATGATCGAACGGCTGTCACCCGCCCAGCCATAAGCGCGCAGCCCCTGCGCCCAAGCCGGCGTCCCGTGTTCCGCCTCATCGACGGTAAGCTGAATGTGTTCCTTTTCCACCAGATCATACAGGCAGATTTGGCCCCAGCCGCTGGCATCGCTGACGTAAGCCAAATAGCGCCCGTCCGGCGAGAACTCGGGCTGGAAGATAGCCGTATCGCGGTCCCCCGCCAGCGTCACAATATCCCCGGCGGTTGGCGTCCCGCTGCCGTCTTTCGCCAGCGAGAGCAGTCGAAGTTCGCTGCCATTCCAGGGCATCTGCGGATGATTCCAGGCGATGAAGGCAATATGCTTTCCGGCCGGATGCCAGGTCGGCTGCATGACGAAGTCGGTTCCATAGGCGAGTTTGCGCGGAAAATCTTCGCCATCCGCGTCCACGATTGCGAGTCCATCGACATGCTCATAACTGTGGACGAAGGCCAGCCAATCGCCATCCGGCGAGACGGCGGGCGCGGCATAGCTGCCGAACTTCGGGGTAATCGGCCGGGCAAGACCGCCGGCCAGCGCTTGACTATAGAGCCTGCCATTGGCGACGAAGAAGGCTTTGCCCGCGCCCAGCGTGAAGGCGGCGCCGCCATAACCGACGCGCCCGGCCACATTCAACGTCGAATCCGTCAGATCGCGCGGCGCCTGCGTACCGGACTGCGCCTGCAGAACACCCGTTTTGCCGCGGTTTTCCCACCAGACGAGGGTATCCCCGCTGCGATTCCATTGCACATCGCGCAGGCTGACGCCGCTGGCGATCGACGCCGCGCTGATTGGACTGTCCCAGGTGCCAAAAGGTTTGCTCATAATCCGCCGCCTCAATGTCGAAAACCGCGTCTTCGGATTTTACCTGAGGCGGCACAAAACAGAAGGCAACGTATCCGTTTCGCTTGAAACAAGTTTTACCACTAGATGGGGCGTCAAGCCGAAACGGCCGTCACATGTTACCGGGAAAAGCGGTCGTCTAAGCGAGACGCCCCTACAATGCCCCTCATTTGCTGCATCACTTAAGTGGAGTTACTGCCGCATTAGCAAATAGGCCCGCCCTGTGTTCATTTGCGCTTTTGTGGCGCGCCATCATTCGGCGGGGCGGTAATAGGTGTCTATCGTGGCGATGTATTCCAGCGCGAACTGCCCAAGGTCGCTTTCGGGGGCGAACTCATCGGAGACAATCTCGACGACCGTGCCCGTTTCCGCCCAGTCGTACAGCTCTTTCGCGCGGCTGTTCAGTGACATGATGCAGCCGAATGTAGTCGGTTCATAAGTATAGCCGCCACCGAGCAAGTTGCCGTTCGGCAATTTGACAGCGCCATGGAATCCATTCATCAAGCCCGGCACAACCTCGTAAATGCCCATGAACCAGAACATCTCCCATTGATTGCAATTTGTGCCTAAATCACTGCATAAGGCGTAGCTGCTGCCGAATGATTTGGGATTATGCGTCAAGATCTGAAAGATGCCGGGGTAAGTTGGCGCGTTTTCGCGGCCCGATGAGATGCCCCAGCTGAAGCGCACTTGTCGATTCTCGAAGGCGACAAGCCATTGCGATTGCAAGTCGACGATGATGCGCTTGTGCGGCACCGGATCTTGCGGCAGCAAGACATCGCGCGACGGTATCTGAATCTTCTGCCCAACGACCAATGCGCTCCAATTCACGGTGGGATTGGCATCGCGTATCAACTCATAGGGGATCCCCTCCTTGCGCCCGATGCGGAATCCTGTGTCTTGCCGCACCACCGAATAGGGCTCGGGCAGGTAATTGAGCCGCAAAACCACATCCGGCCCCCCCGTGTTGAGCGCTTCCTGCAACTTGCCGATCGCCAGCAGTTCATCGACATAGCGCCCGTCACTGAGCAAGGTCTGGTTCGCGCTGTCGACGAATTCGCGAAAGGCGCTTTGGCGCACGGCCAAGCCGTTTTCCCCGGCCGTCAGCCATTCGGCCGCCGTCATCTGATCGACGGTGAATTCCAGCATTTCATCCCTGAAGGGATCGTAACCGCGAACCTGCACGCCATCCTGCAAGAAAACTATCGCTTGATCGAGAAAGGGCGAACTATCCATTACTATGGGATTCAGCGGGATTGTCGGCAGCTCGAAGCGTCTGTAGCTGACGATGGCGCCGGCGTCTTGTTTCAGCCGGCGCAAGCTCTCGGTGATGTCCAGGTGCCGCCCGCGCCGACCGGGCACGGTAATCAAACGGCCGCCCGACCATTTGTAGCCAGCCTCATACTGCTGTATGTAGACCGACTCCGTCAGATCAAGCAGCAGGGACTGCGCCTTGCTGTGCGACACGGTCAACTGAGGCTCGATATTGATGCCCAGCGGGATGCCGGCCAGCCCGGCCCCCTTTGCGCCCTCCACCATAGCGGAATAATCGACCGACAGCCCCAGGTCGCTTGGCTGCGCTTGTTTGACTGTTTCGCCATCTATAGTAATGTCTATGAAGAGATCGAACTCCCAGCGCTGGCGTAGCGCTGTTTCGGCTTCTTCCGGCGTCATCTCGCCGACCGAGACGCCCATGGCGTAGACATTGGGGAATATCCGCCCGGCCATCAGAAAATTCGAAACAAAGAAGATCAGCACCATTGTGGCGACAAGCGCCGTCAGCTTTGCCACCGGCGACCGGCTGGAGAAGAGCCAGGCCAAGGCGCGATGGCTGAACTTGTCTTCGTTGTAAGATGGGAAATACCGGCTCAGAAACGCGTGCTCGCTGCCCGCCGTCAACTTGCCTTCCATCATAGCCAGGCGCCGCTGCTGCCGCGCCAGATTGCGCTCGCGGGCGCGCTTGGCTTTTCGTCTCGCGGGTTTGTCGAATCCTTGGTTCATCGAAGCATGTCCTCCACAGCAGACTCGTCCCTCAACATTCATTGTATTCATACTCAAGAATGAGGCAAAGCGGATACTGGGGAATGGCAAACATCGTGGATGCGCGCGCTTTCGCGTTGGGCGCTCCGAATGACTTCTAATACATTTATTACGAGTCATTCGGTAAAGTAAGGGTGATAATCAAGCGTCCGCCTGCATCAGGCGAAGGGCTCAGCGCCGCGAAGGAACGACGCCGATGACATATTTGGAAATACTCTTGAGCGAGGCAGAAGCCGCGCAGACGCAGATCGATATCGAGCTGAATGAAGAGCTCGAAGAAGAAGGCGCGGCGATTGATCTGCCGGAAGTGCTGCCGATCTTGCCCTTGCGCGGCATGGTTGTTTATCCACAGACCGCGATTCCGCTGACGGTCGGGCAAGAGCGCAGCATCCAACTGGTGGATGACGTGGTCGCCGGCAACCGCCTGGTGGGCTTGGTCGCGTCCAAAGATCCCAGCCTGGGCACGCCCGGTCCTGACCAAGTGCAGACGATCGGCACGCTCGCCACCATTCACCGCCTTTTCCGCACGCCGGACGGCACGATTCGCTTGCTGATTCAGGGCTTGCAGCGCATCCGCATTGACGAGTTCATCGAGACAAGCCCTTATCTCAAAGCGCGCGTAACCCGCATACCTGAAGATGAAGTGGTCTTCGCCGATGATATCGAGATGGAAGCGCTGGTCCGCAGCATTGTCGATCGCTTCACCGCGCTGGCCGAGCTGGTGCCGAGCATTCCCCAGGAGTTGGTGAACAACGCCTTGAATGTGGAAGACCCCTTGCAGCTGGTTTATTCGATCGCGACGTATGTGCGCATCGAACTGGACGACGCGCAGGCGCTGCTGGAAATGGATCATGTCGGCGATAAGATACGCCACTTGCTGAAGCTGCTCACCAAAGAGTTCGAGGTGCTTTCGCTGGGGCGCAAGATCCAGGAAGACGCCCAGCACGAGATGGAGAAATCGCAGCGCGACTATTACCTGCGCGAGCAGATGAAGGCGATTCAGCGCGAGTTGGAAGAGGATGAAGATCAGCAGGAAGTTGAGAAGTTCCGCCAGCTGATCGAAGACGCCAATATGCCGGAGGAAGCGCGCAAAGAAGCCGAGCGCGAACTGAATCGTCTCTCCAAGCTATCGGTGGCGGCGGCCGAATATGGCGTCATCCGCACATATCTCGACTGGATTTGCAGCATGCCTTGGGACCTCCGCACCGAGGACAAGCTGGACATCGCCCATGCGCGGGAAATCCTGGATGAAGATCATTACGGGCTGCCCGATGTCAAGGAGCGCATCCTGGAGTTCCTGGCGGTGCGCAAGCTGCGGGCGGAACGCGCTGAGGACTTCGCTGCGCGCGATCGCTTCGACCCGGTTCGGCGTGATCGATCGGGGGCGATCCTGCTTTTTGTCGGGCCGCCCGGCGTGGGCAAGACATCCCTGGGAGCGTCTATCGCGCGGGCGATGGGGCGCGAGTTCATCCGCATGAGCCTGGGCGGCATCCGCGATGAAGCCGAGATTCGCGGTTTCCGCCGCACCTATATCGGCGCCATGCCCGGGCGGATCATCCAGGCCATCCGCCGTGCGAAATCGCGCAATCCGCTGATCATGCTCGACGAAATCGACAAACTCGGCCGCGACTTCCGCGGCGACCCCGGCTCAGCCTTGCTTGAGGTGCTCGACCCGGAACAGAATGCCGAGTTTCGCGATCATTATCTCGATGTCGCTTTTGACTTGAGCGATGTCATGTTCATCACGACCGCCAACTCGCTGGATACGATCCCCGGTCCCCTGCGCGACCGCATGGAGGTAATCCAGCTGAGCGGTTATACCGAATTGGAGAAGCAGGCCATCGCCGCCCAATATCTGGTGCCGCGTCAACGGCGCGAAAACGGCTTGCGCAGCGAGGAGCTTGACTTCAGCGAAGACGCGCTGCTGAAGACCATTCGCGATTACACGCGCGAAGCCGGCGTGCGCCATCTGGAACGCGAGATCGGCAAAGCGGCGCGCAAGGTCGTTACGCGGATCGCCGAAGGGGTGGTCGAGTCGATGACCGTCGGCGAGGACGATATCGCTGACTTGCTGGGCAAGGCGAAATATGGGCATCGCAGCGAATTGCAGGACCGGACGGAGATCCCGGGCGTGGCTACCGGTCTCGCCTGGACGCCGGTGGGCGGCGACGCCCTGTTCATTGAAGCGACCATGATGAAAGGCGGCAAAGGTTTCCAATACACCGGTCAGCTCGGCGAGATCATGCAGGAGAGCGCCAAGATCGCATACAGTTTCGCCCGTTCGCGCGCTGAGGAGCTGGGCGTCGATCCCGCGTTTTACGACGAATACGACATCCACTTGCATGTGCCGGCCGGGGCCGTGCCCAAGGATGGGCCGAGCGCTGGCGTGACGATGGCCACCGCGCTGGCGTCGCTGCTGACGGGGCGCAGCGCCAAAAGCAATATCGCGATGACCGGCGAGCTGACGCTCAGCGGGCAAGTCCTGCCGGTTGGCGGCGTCAAAGACAAGGTGCTGGCGGCGCATCGATTGGGCGCCGATACGGTGATTCTGCCGCGCAAGAATGAGAATGACCTGGACGATGTGCCCGAGGACGTGCGGGGCGAGCTGCACTTCATACTCGTTGAGCACCTGGACGAAGTGCTGGATGTCGCCCTGGTTGACGAGTTCGCGCTGGCCGAACCTGAGTTTCAGGTCTCGCCCTGATGTTTGCGCGCGCGGTCTGTGTCTGCTGAGCTCACTTATGCCCATCGCTGACCTGCCTACGGGCGCATCGCTGCATTACGAGGACATGCGGCCGGAGAGCGAACAGCTTCCCGTCATACTGATTCACGGCATGATGGGCACGGCCCGCTTGCACATGGGCCATGTGATGGACTGGCTGCACGAGCGAGGCTTTCGGGTCATCGGCTTGACATTGCGCGGATATGGCGAGTCCGGGCCGAAGCCGCGCGACTTCCCGGATAAATTCTACCGGCGGGACGCGGAGGATCTGCTGGCCTTCATGGAGGCGCTGCCAATCGAGCGCGCCCATCTCATCGGTTATTCGGATGGCGGCGAAGTGGCGCTGATCGCCGCGGGAACGGCCCCGACGCGCTTCGCCTCCTGCATCGCTATTGGCGCGGTCGGCAACTTCGGGCCTGAAATGCGCCCGGCCTTTCAGCGCATGTATCCCGGCGACTGGATAACTGACGAAGACAAGGCATTGCACGGTTTCAGCGACGCCGTCAAATTCACCGGCGAGTGGCTGCGCTCGATGACGCGGATGATCGACGCCGGCGGCGATATCAGCCTGAGCCTGGCGAAGCATATCAGCTGCCCGCTGATCATTGTGCTGGGGCGCAAGGACAAGCTCAACCCGCTCCACTACGGTGAGCGATTCGTCGCTGCGGCGCCCAATGGCCGGCTGGAGGTTTTCCCTTGTGGTCACGCGGCGCATGATCAGCAGCGCAATGCCTTCTATGCGCTGACGCTGCGCCACCTGCTTGCCGCTTCGAGGGATTAACGCGGGCTAGCGCTACTTCCGTCTGGTTTGAACCGCCTTCGATGTTAAACTGGCGATTGGCCCGATTACCGGATTCTCTCCTGCGATTTATGCGACCACTGCCAAGCGCTCCTGCCGCGGTCGAAAAGGCGGCGCCATCCGATTGGCGCGCCAATCCAATTATCTATGAAATCAATACCTGGGTTTGGTTGAATCAACTGAGCCGCAAGTATGGCCGGGGCATCACCCTGGCGGATGTGCCGCCGCCGGAGCTGGAGGCGCTGGCCGCCTGGCGCTTTGACGCCATCTGGCTGATGGGCGTCTGGCAGCGGGGCGCGGCGACGCGAAAGAGCGCGCTCAACTACCTGCATGAGTATCGAGACGCGCTGCCCGATATCAGCGAAGCGGATGTGCCCGGCTCCGCCTACGCCATCCATGATTATCAGGTCGAAGCAGGGCTGGGCGGCCGCGAAGGCCTGGCCGTCTTTCGCGAACGGTTAAAGGCGCATGGCATCAAGCTGATTCTCGATTTCGTACCCAATCATGTCGCCAGCGATCATCCCTGGATAGCCGAGCATCCCGAATATTTTGTCCAAGGCGATCTCGAAGACCTGTACGCGCAGCCGACGCAGTTCTTCCGCGCCCAGTCCTCTATGGGCGAGACGCTGATAATTGCCCGCGGACGCGATCCCTACTTCCCGGCCTGGATCGATACAGCGCAACTCAACGCCTTTCATCCCGGGCTGCGGCGGAAGACAATCGATACGCTGATCGACATCGGCGCCCAGTGCGACGGACTGCGCTGCGACATGGCGATGCTGACGACGAACGCCGTTTTCTCCCGGACCTGGCATGCGCGAGCGGGCGAGGCGCCGCCGCTCGATTACTGGACTGAAGTCATTCCGGCCCTACGCGCGGCTCATCCGCAGATGCTGTTCATGGCCGAGGTCTACTGGGACCTGGAGCACCAGCTGCAATCGCAGGGTTTCGACCTTACTTATGACAAACGCATGTACGACCGCCTTGTCAGCGGGGATGTCGGCGGCATCAAAGCGCACCTGCGAGCGGAAACGTCGTACCTGCGCTCGAACATTCGCTTCATCGAAAATCACGACGAGCCGCGCGCCATGGAAAGTTTTGGCGCCGATCGCCAGCGGGCGGCAGCAGCGCTCATCTGTACGCTTCCGGGCGCCGCCCTGCTGCATCAGGGGCAGATCGAAGGACGGCGGATCAAGCTGCCGGTGCAGGTCGGTCGATGGGCGGATGAACCCGCTCACCCAATGCTGGAACGGTTTTACCGGCGTCTTCTGGGCGAAATCACAAACTCGATTTACCGCGAGGGCGCCTGGCGCATGCTTGAGCCGCAAGCGATGCATCCGGACGATTTCACGCATGACAATCTGATAAGTTACACTTGGGGTGCGGGCGGCGACTTTCGTTTGGTCGTGGTCAACTTAAGCTGCGAGTGGTCACGGGCGCGCATCGAGCTTGTTGAATGGCGGGAGCTGTCCGGCCGCCGCTGGCTGCTTTACGACGCGCTCAGCGCTTCCTTCACGCCTCATGATGGCGCGGGTCTTCTGGAGCGCGGATTGGAATTGGAGCTGCCTCCATTTGGGGCATCCCTCTTCCGCTTTGAGCCGGAGGCCGGCTGATGAGCGCCTGGGTAGAATGGGCCTGGGGCTGCGGCGCAAAACAACGCGGAATTCCTGAGATATGATGAATCGGCGATCGACGGGAAGCGCTCCATACAGCCGGCACCTGCTGGTTATCACAGGTATCGCCGTCCTGCTCTGGTCGGGCTTGGAAGACAATGACGCCCTGGCGGTGACCATACTGGGGGCGCTCTGCGCAGCCGCGGCAGCCATGCGGCTCGTCAGCGCGCGCTTCATCAAATTGCCGGGCGGGGGCCTGCCGGCGCGAACGGCCGCCGCCGGCGCGCTGATTGGGGCCCTTGCCAGCTTGACCACGCCTATGCTAATGCTCTTCAAGGACCTGCGGCATGCTCACGCCTTTCCCGATTATCCGCCGGGCATGATGCTGGCGACTTTGGAGCGGCTGCCCTGGTGGGCCTTGGCGGGCGGGTTGGCCGGTTTTGGCATCGGCATCCTGCTGAAGCAGGGCTTGGGCTGGGCGCAATCTCGCCGGCGCAAGCTTTGCTAAATATCGCGTTATGGGCGAGCCGCCTTTGGAAAGACAATCGGAGATTGACAGGACATGACAGATTTCATCCTCTCGCTTGACCAGGGAACGACCTCGTCGCGCGCGATCCTCTTCGACCGCGATGGCAACATTCGCCGCGTTTCGCAGAAGGAATTTCGGCAGATTTACCCGCGGCCCGGCTGGGTTGAGCATGACGCCGAGGAGATCTGGTCGACGCAGCTTGAAGTGGCGCGGGATATCGTCGACAGGCCCGCCAGGATCGCCGCCATCGGCATCAGCAATCAGCGCGAAACGACCGTGATTTGGGAGCGCAAGAGCGGCCGGCCCATCCATAACGCGATTGTCTGGCAGGATCGCCGCACCGCCGCATTCTGCGATGAACTGAAGGCGGAAGGCTTCGACCAGACGATACTGGAGCGCACCGGCCTCGTCACCGACGCTTATTTTTCCGCCACGAAAGTCGCCTGGCTGCTCGACAATGTGGCGGGGGCGCGCGAAAAGGCGGAGGCGGGCGAGCTGGCATTCGGCACGATTGACAGCTATCTCGTCTGGCAGCTCACCGGCGGGAAGCTGCACATCACTGATGTCAGCAACGCGGCGCGCACCATGCTCTTCGATATTCACCGCGGCGAATGGTCGGGCGCGATTCTCGAACGGCTCAATATCCCGCGCGCGATTTTGCCGGAGGTCCGCCCTTGCAGCCAGCGCTACGGCGAGAGCCTGAGCGAGCGCTTCGGCGCGGCGATTCCAATTGCCGGCATGGCGGGCGATCAGCAGGCGGCGACCTTCGGCCAGGCGGCTTATCAAGCGGGCATGGCGAAGAATACCTATGGCACCGGCTGCTTCATGCTGATGAACACGGGCGGCGCGCCGCAATCGTCGGCAAACAACTTGCTCAGCACCGTCGCTTGGCAAATCGGCGAAGAACCCGTGCAATACGCGCTGGAAGGCAGCATTTTCGTGGCGGGCGCGGCCCTGCAATGGCTGCGTGATGAAATGAAGCTGCTGAATGACGCGGGCGAAAGCGAAGCCATCGCGGCCGGGATTGACAGCACCGACGGCGTTTACCTCGTGCCCGCCTTCGTGGGATTGGGCGCGCCTTACTGGGATCAATACGCGCGCGGCGCCATCGTCGGTTTGACGCGCGGCAGCGGCCGAGCGCAGATCGTACGCGCGGCGTTGGAATCCATCGCTTATCAAACCCGCGATGTCGTCATGGCGATGGCGGCCGATAGCGGCCTGGCGCTGGATACATTGCGCGTTGACGGCGGAGCGGTGGTCAACGATTTCTTGATGCAGTTCCAGGCCGATATCCTGGGTGTGCCCGTCCAGCGGCCGGCGGTGACCGAAACGACCGCCCTGGGCGCCGCTTATCTGGCGGGCCTGGCGACGGGCTTCTGGGGTTCACAAGAAGAAATCGCGCGGCAGTGGCAACTGGAGCGCAGCTTCGACCCCGTGATGTCGGCCGATCAGCGCGAGTCGCTCTACAGCGGCTGGCAGCGGGCCGTCGAACGCGCGCGCCATTGGGCTGAGGACTAGGCCCGACATTTTCGCGCTTTGGCGGGGGATCCGGCAGCGCGGCTGAACTAGAATTCAAATTCGTCAAAGTCGCGGCAGAGGTGAATCGGCCCGTCGTAAGCTTCGGCGGCTTCCTGCACCAGCGGCTCAGGGTCCTGATTCCAAACTTGATAGTGGATCAAGCGAAGTTCCTTGGCGCCGGCTTTTGTCGCCGCTTCGCCCGCCATGCGCGCGGTGCTGTGGCCGGGCGGGGGCCCGCCAGCTTCGTGAATGAAGATATCGGCGTCTCTGCCGATTTTCAGCGCGTTGGGGCAGGGCTCCGTATCGCAGCTGTAAGCGAGGACCTTGCCGTTGTGCTTGTTGGTGATGCGCATGCCAATCGTCGGGATGAAGTGAACGACGGGGAAGGAGTGGATGGCAAAATCCCGATTCTCAAAAAGCAGGGTATTGTCGTGCAAGCCGATGCGCGAAAAAGAGACCGGGAAGAAGTTGGGCCAATATTCCCAGCCATACATGTCCATCGTCTCTTCTATGCGATTGATGCAATGCGGGATGCCATAAAAGCGGATGGGTGATTTGCGTCCCATCTGCCACATGTGCATCAGCATATTGGGCACGCCGGCCACATGATCCGAGTGGAAGTGCGTCAGGATGATGTCTTGCAGCTCGTCATCGTTGATGCCGAGGTCTTTGATTTTGTCCAGCGGATTGGAACCGGCATCCACCAATACCGGGCTGTCCTCTTCGCCAAGCAGCAGGAAATGCGTGTAGTCATGTTGGGCGTTGTTGACTGCGCCTGCCGTTCCCAGGATGATTACGCGCACCATATATCGCCTCGGTAACGCCGGCTGAAACGTTGTTAGTATAACAAATCCGGCGACCCAAAAGTTCTCCGCAGGGACAATAACATAACTTGCGTGATATAAACACGGTAACGCAGCTCGAAACCGGGGCCAGCAATGGCTGCGAATGTCAATCCGCTGCGGCTGATCGCAGATGGCTCCCGTCGCGTCAGATTTTGCGGAGCGCTACAATTGACGCCCGCTATTATGCTACGTTGCGGTCGACGGCGCTTCCTCGCGTTCGGCGGCATCATCAGCGGCTTTGGCCGCAGCGAAATCGGCCGAGCGGTGACGATAAATCAGCAAGCCAACGGAAAGCGCCAAGCCGATGAGCGTGATCGCCTGCGAACTGTTGATGCCGGTGCCCCCGATGACGGCGATCTCGACGCGCAGAAATTCGAGCAAGAGGCGCACGAAAGAATACTGCGCGATATACAACAGGAGAATGTCGCCGCTCAACAAGCGGTCGCGGTATTGATGATAGATGCGCCACAAAACATAAAAGGCGACCAGACTCCAAATCGCCTCGTAAGCCCAAATCGGATGGAAGAGCGTATCGACCGGATAGTCGATTAAACTCTCAAACGGCGCGACGCGCGCCTCACGCGGGATCTGAATGCCCCAAGGCAAGTTGGTCGGCGTGCCGTAGAGCTCCTGATTGACATAATTTGCGAAGCGGCCGATCGCCTGCCCCAGCGGTATCGAGACGGCAGCGATATCCAGCCAGGGCGCCATGCGCATGCCACCATCGGGGAAGGTGCTGGCCGGGCGCTGATAACTGAATGATGGCAGATCTTTTCCTTGGGCAATGCCAATGACCTTGTCGACCAGCCAGTTCAGCAGCTGAAGCAGCCACAGCAGCGGTGTCAAAATAGTTGTGAACAGGCCAATGATGCGATTGTGCCACTGACTCAAGTAGAGATAGACGCCGAGCGCCGCGCCAAGCATGCCGCCGAAAATGCCCAGGCCGCCGGTCCAGATGGCGATAGCGCCATTTTCGCGGTCGAAGAAATTCTCCAGAAACCAGGCGGTATCCTGGCAGACTTCGCCCTCTATGCCGCAGCCGGCCACCAGCGATATCGGCGGAAACAGGATAAACCACAAGCGCGCGCCGATGATGCCGGGGATGATGGCCCAGGTCAAGCCGCCCCAGATATGATCGGAATCGCGCCCGCTGCGCGCAGCCAGCAAGGAAGCGACATAGGCGCCGGCGAGCAAGGCAAGCACAATGATGATGCCGTAATAGCGGATCTGCAGGTTGCCCAGCACAAGATACGTAGCCTCAAACTCCATTTAGTCACCTCGGTCTTTCAACGTGGTATACACATAGCGCAGCCGTTGCAGCGCTGTCAGATTGGCGCCGACCGCCAGAATGAGCAGACCGATTTCCAGCGGCGCGATGCTTTCGAGCAAACCGGCGGCGATGGTCATGATCAGCAGCGCAAGCACGCGCTCCATCCGCGTGAACAAGCCGACGGAGGCGCTGACGGCGACTTTGGCGTCTTCTGCGCGGGCTTTGACGTAACTGACGAGGAATGCCCCGATCAATGAGGCCAGCGCCAGAACCATCAGATCAGCGCGGTCCTGCTCGGCGAAATAATAGCTGAAAGCGGCAAGAATGAAACCGTCAGCATAACGGTCAAGCGTGGAATCGAGAACCATGCCAAATGCGCCGGTCCGTCCCGAAGCTCTTGCGACGGCGCCATCGAGGGCGTCCAGCGGCAGGCTGAGAAGCAGGATGAGGCCGGCGGTCAGGAATTCGCCCCGCGCGATAAACAGTGCGGCGACGGCGACCAGAATCAAACCCAGAACGGTGATCCAGTCGGGATGCAGGCCCAACCGAGCGACGATGACGGCGCTGCGTTCGAGGGGGGCGCGCGTCAGTGCCCGCAGGCGGTCCGTTCGCGTCCTTGGCGCTTCGTGAGTCATTTCCAACCTTGCCAGCGCGAGCCGGCTTCGCTACACTGCATGCGAAATGTCGGGGCGTGGCGCAGCCCGGTAGCGCGCACCGTTCGGGTCGGTGAGGTCGTGGGTTCAAATCCCGCCGCCCCGACATCAATAGCGATGCTCAAGGTCGAAATTCGGATCTTTCTCAATGAGTTAGCCCTTCCCGCTTTTGCCTTCGAAACGAGACACCCCCGCCCATCCATCGCCACAAAAACAGGCCCGGCAAGATTGACAGACAAGTCAGCGCGCCGCTAGCCCAGTTCGGAATGGCAGGATCATGCGCGAACATGGAGCCGGAAACAGCGGTGGAGATGATTACGCCCAAGCTCATCACCGACGAGTTAATGCCCAGTATGCCTCCGCGAAAGCTAGGAGCGACGGTCTTGGTCGCCAGAGATTGCAAGGGCGGCAGCAACAGCCCGTTGCCAACCGCAAAGAGCGCCACAGCAACAGTGGCGAAACGCGGTTCCAGAGCCACTGCCAGGAGAAACATCGACAGCCCGCGCAGCGCCGCGCCCAGGATGACGATCGCCGAATCGCTGAAGCGCTTCAAGGCGGCCGGCAGCAACAGGATCTGCGTGACAAATTGCCCGATGCCCACAACCATAAGCATTATGCCAACGCCCAGCGACACTGTTCCGAAGTCGTAACCGGCGAATAGAACTTGCTCGGCAAAGAGGGCGAAGGTCGCGATTAGCAAGCCGAAACCAAATTGCGAAATGAAGCTGACGCTCAGCACCGCCAATAGCGGTCCGTTGTTCAGTTGCGCGAATAGGCTGACGCGCGCGCGCTTTCCAGCCAGATTGCGCTCCCTGTCTTCCGGCTTCAGAGTTTCCTCCAGCGTCATATAGGTAAGCAGCACGGTGACCGCGGCGGCGACGGCGGCAAAGACGAAGGGCATCTGGGGACCGAACTGGCTCGCCAAAACGCCGCCAACCGCCGGACCAACGATCATGCCCAAACCGAAGGCGGCCATCACGTAGCCGAGCGCAAGCGTGCGCTTTTCTTCGGGCATAATGTCGGTAACGTAAGCCTGCGCCACAATGAAATTGCCGCCGGTGATGCCATCGAGCAAGCGCGCCAAAAAGAGAATCCAGGCTGACTGCGCGAATCCTATCATGAAGAAAGACACGGCGGTGCCGACCTGGCTGAGCAGCAGCACGGGTAGCCGGCCGCGCCGGTCCGACAGTCGGCCGACAAAGGGGCCGGCGATGAATTGCGCCGCGTAAAAAACCGTCAGCAGCAAGGTGATCACCTCGGCGTCCAGCGCGAACTCGGACTGCGCATAGAGCGGAAGGATGGGATTCGCCATTGACGCGCCCACCATCTGCACAAAGACAATCAAGAGAATGGTCAGCAGACGCCGATCGATGATTCCGCGTTCTGATTTCAAGAAGTTGAGACCCGCGCAAAACCGGTAGAGCGCATCATTCAATCATATTGCAAAGTAGGCGCAAGCGTTAGTGATAATGATGCAAGGGAGTAGCGAACAGAGTAAAGCGGAAAACAAGCGACATTGTAGGGGCGTCTCGCTGAGACGCCCTCGCAACCAGTCTCATGGCGCGAGCTTTAATGCGAGACAAGGGTAGCGTAGACACTAACCGTCTCTCGCCCCTACAAATTTCGCTATGATTGCAAACAGAATTTGACAGGCTCATAAAAAAGAGGGCACGGAGATCATTCGCCGTTGAAGCCAAGTTAGCGCCTCCACAGAATTCAGTATTCCAATATTCAGTCAAGTCATCGACAACAGCCGGCAGAACACGGTGTTAGAATAGTGGTCGATTGCGCTGAAACGAGATATTTGGACAGCATGCTGAAAACGACTCTATACCTCATGCGGCACGGACACGTGAAGAACCCGGGCAATATATTGTACGGCCGCCGGCCGGGATTTTATCTTAGCGATCCGGGCATCAAGCAAGCGCGTACGGCGGGCGCCTGGCTGGCGGACAAGCCCATAAAGGCGATCTACAGCAGCCCGATGGAGCGCGCGCAGCAGACGGCAAACATCGTAGCCGAGCATCACAAGCGCCTCTCCCCGCTCATCGACGAGCGGATTATCGAAGTGTTGACGCCGCACGAGGGCCGCCCGACGGCTGAGCTGGCCGCGCTGGGCTGGGATCTGTATACGGGCAACGAGCCGCCTTATGAATCGCCCGGGATGGTGCTTGAGCGAGTACTGGACTTCTTTGAGCACATTGTTTGCGCGCGGGCGGGCGAAGCCGTGGTCGCCGTCGCTCATGGCGATATTCTGGTCTTCCCCTGGCTGCATGCGCAAGGCGTCGAGCCGGATGCGCTGATGAAGGACAGGCTGGTCGATTATGCCTTGCCCGTTGATTATCCGAACACTGCGTCCATTATGATATTCGAGTTGGAAGGCTCGCCGCGCGAATCCCTTCCGCGGGTTTCTTATGTTTGCCCTTATTAGCTGCGGCGATTCTTTTCCGGGGCGGGCAATCACAGACGGATGAACAGCATCAATGAGGGCTGGTGTCAAGGGATGGCAAACATGTATAGTTTGCATGATTGAATTGCCGGTATCCCTGTAAGATCTGCCTAGGCTTAGTCGTCTGACAAGTGAAATAACCACGTGTAAGGAGGACAATAATGGAGAACATGAGCATCATCGCTCCGAGCCTGCACAAGCAGCGCATGCACGAATTGCTGGAAGAAGCGAGGATTGAGCGCTTCTTGAACGACAAGAAGAACCGCAAAGCCATCGAATGGCAGCATCGGCGGCTTCAGCGCCAGCGCAAGTTGACTTAAACGAATCGTCACAACAGCGGGAGGGCCTCGCGAACGCGGGGCTCTTTTCATTTTATTGGGGCGCGCTAAATTGCCCCATAAGGGACTCGGCTCTATAATCGGGTGAGCGCAATGAAACCGATTCTAGTGCCATGCGACGCCTTCTGCTTCTTATCTTGATCCTGCTGCCTGCCGCGGCGGTCTTCGCGCAAGATAGCGCGCAGCCGGCGTTGCAGCGTCAATCCTGGGATGTCTTCATCAGGCGCAACACCGTCAGTCCATTGCTGACCGACTTGATTTTTTTGCACCTGCTCACCGGCGATCAATCAACCATCAGCGCTTTCGGCGAGCGCTTCACCCTCACGGAAAGCGGCGTCATTTTCTACGCCTTGGACGAAGAGAAGGTCAAGCTGGCGAAGGCCGATGGCATCATTCGCGACCATCCCTTCATCAATGTGACCAGCGGGACCCACCGCGTCGATTGGGTTGCATCGAAGGACAAAGGACAAATCGCTTGGACCATCAGCCGCAAAGTCGGCGATGGGCAGTTGATCACAGCCCTGTGGCTGGCCGATGTCGCCGGCGCCGAGATACGGGAATTGCTCGTTTATGGTCCGCGCGCCGGCATTCAACTGCTGCCCGTCGCATTTGGCGCGGATGACGCCGAGCTCTTCATGGAAGTTTATGCCGATGGCAGCGAGGGACTCAGCCCCTATGCGCGGCGAGCCGGTCTCTTCGCGCTCAGGATAGACGAAGGCGGCGTGGTCACCGGCAGCCTGCCGGGGGACCAGACTTGTTTCTGCCCGGTGGGTTTCGGCGCGGGCTCGATGCTGCGTCTGGCGCCAAGCCCGGAATTGAACGGGCTTGATGTCGAAGTTTTCGGGCTGGATGACGGCGAGTCACAGGTGATTCCGGCGCTTTCCCGCGGGAATTACCGCGACGCCGGCAACATTCTCGTGAGCGCTGATGGGGCGCTGGCGGTATATGCCTTGTCGCAGGTTCGCCACTTCGCCAGCGAGCAGGAGGAAATTCGCACTGTGCTGGTACTTGTTGACCTGGAGAACGGCCGGCAGCGAATTGCCAGCGGCCCCATGCCGGATCTAGCGCGTCCCATAAGCTTTACGGACGAGAACAGAGCCGTGCTGGTGGCATTGGAACGAAGCGATGGCACGCTGAAGATAGATCTGGAAGATGGTCAAATGATAGAAGTTGCGGCTGCGACCTACCTGGGGCGTCTGGGGGAGCGCTAGGAGACGCGCGAACGGGCGAATTTAGGGCGATTGGCCCATTCCCAAACCGCATCGGCGATTTCCCAGACGGCATCGGGGCGGGCAATCCGCCGGGCGTTTGCCGCGCGCCGCCCCAGCATTTCGGGCCCCTCCCCCAGCCACTCCACAATCCGCTCAGCTACTTTCTCCGGCTTGGGCAAATAGATGCCCGCCTGGTTTTCAGTGACCAGGCGCACGTTGCCGGTCTCCTGGCCCGGGATGCGATCGCTGATGATCATCGGCAGCCCGGCAATCGCCGCTTCGCTAATGGTTGAGGGACCGGCTTTGGTGACGATGATATCGGAGGCCGCCATGATCCGCGGCATTTCACGATGATTGGTCACATAACCAAAGATGCAATGACGGTTGTTCCAGACGCGATCTTCCAGCCGCGATTTGAGCTCCTGGTTGCGGCCGCAAACGACGATCAATTGCGCCGCCAGCGGCTGGGCGTCCAGAGCGGCCACCATCTTGTGAATGGACCCCATGCCCTCGCTGCCGGCAACGATCAATACGGCGGGCAAAACCGGATCAAAGCCGAATTCTTTGCGCGCCCGCTCTTTTGATGTTATCGAGTTGATGAAATGCGGGTTGACCGGCAAGCCCGTGATTTGCATCTGGGAAGGCGACATGCCCAGGCGCAGGCCGCGGCGGTAGGCGGTCTCGGTCGGCACAAAGCAATGATCGACGCGCGGATCGTACCAAAATGACGGCGTCGTCACCAAATCCGTCACGACAGTCAGAAACGGCGGGCGTTCATCCAGCGTGAGAAAGGCGCGAAAGGTCGGGTTGCCGATGACGGAATGCGTACACACGACGACATCGGCCGGATGTTCGGAGACGATGCGGCGCAGGATTCTGCGATTGTTGCGGTAGATCAATCGACGCGCGAGGCCGGTGCGGCGCTTGCCATCGAAACTGTGGTACATCAGCGCCCACAAGAGTTTCGATGTATTCACGACGCGCGGGTACAGCTCCGGCTGTTTATTCAGCGGCCACTTGCATTCGCGCAGGACGTCGACCGCGTCGAAGTCCACAGCATCGCCGTAGCGAATCTTCATGGCATCTTGTATCGCCTGAAAGGCCGATCGATGACCGCCGCCGGTATCGGAGAACAGGAACAGCACTCTTTTGGTCACGCGGGGGTTTCCCAGGCGAGATGGATCTGCATGCGCGCCATCTCCAAATGGACAATTCGGAGGGGGACGCCAGACGCTTGTCCAGCGTGATCCCAGAACATACTTTATCACCGAATGCGCTATTTTGTAGCGACAACTGTTTGCGTCCGATGGCGAGCCGTTGAGCCCGCGGGCGCCAACTCGCCGCGCAGGTTGTTTCAATATCCGGCGTCATCGTGTATATTTAGGAGGCAGGGTCAAATTATTTTGGGGAAGCAGCATTGCTCGACCTGAACCCGATCACCATTATCATCAACCTGATCGTCCTTGGCGTCGCGATGACGGTGCACGAATTCGCGCACAATTTCGTCGCCTGGAAGATGGGCGACGAGGTCCCGAAATTGCAGGGGCGCCTGACGCTAAATCCCTTGGTGCATATCAATTGGGTCGGCTGGCTGATGTTCGCCATCATCGGTTTCGGCATCCTGGGCAGCGCGCCGATAGCGGCCGAGCGCATGCGTGACCCGCGCCGGGGCTTCCTGGCGGCGGTGGCGGCCGGGCCCCTGTCCAACCTGGGGCTGGCGCTGGTCTTCGCCATTATGCTGCGGTTCAGCGGCTTAAGCGTGCAAGGTTTTTTGGCATACCGCGGTCTGGAGCCACTATCCGATCCGGTGACTATGCTGGCGGCGCTGCTCTACGCCATGGTATTTTGGAATCTCCTGCTATTTGTCTTCAACTTGATTCCGCTCTTCCCGATTGACGGCTGGCATATCGTATTGAGCGCCCTGCCCGGCAGTTGGTTGACGCGCATGCAGATCCCAGTCGTCATTCAACAGAGCATGCGTCCGCTGGCGGAGTTTCTGATGCGCCCCGCCTTCAAGTGGCGCGATTGGCAAATGGCGAGCTATTACGTCTTCATCGCGCTGATATTCATCTCCTTCCTGCCCTTCGGAGGATTCAGCCCGTTCGGCCTGTTCATTGCCCAGCCGGTGGGAGCGCTGCTGCGGCTCCTGCTCTTCTAGCGGGATGAAGGCGGCTGTTCACCGGCTTAGCCAAGGGTTGCGCGCCCTGTTCGCCTTCACCCGGTCGGCCGACCTCGATACGGCCCGCCAGCATCTCACCGCCTGCGAATTCGACGCCTTCCGCTCAATGTCGCTGCCCGAGCAATTGCACAGTCTCAATGTCCTGAAGCATGTGCTCAGGGCTGACGCGGCGGCGCGGCAGGAACTCAGAGCGGCTGCCCTTCTGCATGATGTCGGCAAGTCACGTTATCAGCTGGCCCTGTGGCAGAAGACGATCGGCGTACTGGTCGAAGCGTTCGCGCCGAAGTTCTGCCGCGAGATCAAGCATGAAGAAAAGATCAGATTCTGGCGGGCGCCATTCATCGTGCGACAGCGCCATGCCGCATGGGGCGGCGAGATACTGCGCGATTGCGGCAGCGATGCGGCGGTCATTTGGCTGGTGGAGCATCATCAAGACGATGCCGAGCTTCACCAAGACCATGCGCTCCATGGCCTGCTGGCGAGCCTGCAAGCAGCCGATGGCGAAAGTTAAACGCAATCGACGGCCAGCAGCAAACCATCTAGAGAAAGATGGTCATCCTCTCTTCTTGTGAGCTTGCTGGAATCTATATGCAATCATAGCGAAATCTGTAGGGGCGAGACTTGTCTCGCCCACTCCTGCCTCAGATTTCCAATCAGCTTTGCATGATTAACTTAACTTGGCTTTACTTCTGCGCTATATTTGGTTGGGCGTTCATGAATCGGTATTGACGGGAGCGGGCTATGGCAACACTGAAGGTCTCCATTCTTGGCTTGGATCGTCTGGGCGCTTCGATTGCCTTGCGCCTGCGAGAATACGAAAAGAACGGGAAGCAGCGTTTCCAGCTTGCGGGTTATGAAAGCCGCGAAGATTACGAAAAGCCGGCGCGCAAGCTCAAGGTGCTTGATAAAGTGGAGCGCCAACCCGGGGCCGCCGTTCGCTCTGCCGACCTGGTGATCATGAACTTGCCCTACGAAGACTTGCGGGCGGGCTATGAACTGGTGGCGCCATTCTTGCGCGAGGGCGTGGTCATCCTCGATACCGCCGTGATCAAGCTGCCCTCCGCGCAGTGGGCGGCGGAGTTTCTGACGGATGCGCAGCACATGATCGGCTTTACCGCTGTCGTAAATGCCGATTACATGCTGGACCATCAGCTTGGCGCGGAGTACGCCACTGAGGATTACTTCCGCGGCGGCACGATTTATCTCTCACCAACGGCGGCGAGCAACCGGGAAGCGATTGATCTGGCGGTCAACTTCGCCCTGATTCTGGATGGCAAACCGCATTTTCTCGACCCGGCCGAGCACGACAGCCTGACAACGATCACGGAAGAAATCCCGCAATTGCTCAGCGTCGCCGCCTACTCGGCCGCCATGGAGCACAATGCCTGGGGCGACGCGCAACGCCTGACGAACCCGCCCTTCAATGTATTGACGCGCTATCTCTTGACGCACCACCCGGATGCGCTGCGTGACGAATGGCTGGCAAACAGCGACGCGCTGGCACGCGCCATCGACGATATAGTCGGGACCCTGCGCGAGCTGCGCGAATGCCTCGCCGATGGCGACGAAAGCGCGGTCGAAGCGTTCCTGATCCAGGCCTCCGATGATTATCAGAAGTGGATCAACAGGCGCCACAAGGGCGATTGGGAAGACATGCCGGCTTCTCGCATGGAATTCGACAATTCCGTCACCGGCGCGCTGTTCGGCAGCGCCATCAGCCGGCGTCTCTTCGGCGGCAACAACGACCGGGACAGCTGAGCGCATTTCTACATCGGCCGATCCGACAGCTTCGCGAGAAGGCAAGGCAGAATCGGGGGCATGGTCGATTCATTTCGCCGGCGGTCAGGCAAGATTGACAGACACGAACGCGCGAATATTTGACCGCTCGCGATAAATCGGATACAGTATGCGGTATAATCCATCTACCGGAACAACGCTATTCACGGTCCAGGTACATATCGAAAAAAGAGGGGGCATTCCACAATGAAACGCTTGTTGAGCATTAGTGTACGCATACTCGTCTTGTTGGCGCTCTTGGCAACGTCCGCGGTCCTTTTCGCTCAGGACGAAGCGGAAACCGAAAGCGCGGTTGCTCCGTTCATGGGCATTCGTTATTGGTATCACGACGAGGGCCTGTTTCTCACCGGCATAATACCCAATACCCCGGCGGCGGAGGTGAATCTGCAGGCGGGCGATATCGTCACGGCGGTAAATGGCGAGCCGATCCAGGTTGAGACGGTTCGCGAAGTCGTGTGGAAACACGATGTCGGCACGACGGTCGCCTTGAGCATCGACCGCGGCGACAGCGCGTTTGAACAAGATTTGACGCTCATGGCGCGCCCGGCCGATCTCTTCGAGAATCCGGATTACGCGATGCCGCTTGATCTCTCCGCTGCGGGATTGTTTGTCGGCCAGTGCGATGACAAGCTGCTGGTCATGGGCGCCCTGCCCGATTCAGCCGTGGCGACCGCGGGCTTCCACATCTACGACCGGATCATCGAGATTGATGGCGAACCGGTCAATACCATTGGCGAAGCTGACGCTGCCGTATCCGATCTCAGCGTAGGCGATGAACTCAGCTTCAAGCTGCTGCGCGGCGAGCGCGAAATGGTGATCAAGGTCAACGCGGAAGATCACCGCCGGCGGGACCCCAGGCATCGTCCGCCACGGCGCCGTCCACATCCGCGGCTCGAGGTTGAGCGCGCCTACGTGTCCGAAAATCTCGAGCTGGGTTATGGCGACGGCTTCATCGTCGTCAGCGAGATCCGCCCGGCGCATGACTTGTACGCGGCTGGCCTGCGTCAATTTGACCTCATCACCGAGGCGAACGGCCGGCCGGTGGAAGAAGGCGCCGATCTGTTCAGCGGCGACGCTATCGAGCTCACCGTGCAGCGCCAATACAGCGCCCTGCGCTTTGACGTGCCCGTATCGGCCGCGCCGCTTCTGCTGATTGGCGATGCCGAGCCGGTAGAGCAGGATCGCTCAGAGTGGCTTGGCTTGCATGAGAAGCAGGTAACCCTGGGTGTGCGCTACTGGCAATTGGAGCAGGATAGCCCCTACTTCGAAGGCAGCGAGCTGAATGAAGGCGCGCTCGTCGCCGAAGTGATCGAAGGCTTGCCCGCCGCCGCTGCCGGCGTGCAGGAAGGTGATATCATCTTTGCCGTGGCCGGTGAACCGGTCACCCTGGAGATCGACCTGCGCAATCGCATCTACTTCCACGAGCCGGGCGACCGGGTGACGCTGGATATCCTGCGCGCGGGCGAGATGATGCAGATTGACGTGGTGCTGCGGGTGGCGAGCAAGTAAGCCGCAGACTGCTAGATAAACAGAAGCCCCTGTCTTGCGACGGGGGCTTTTTTGTTTCGCCTGCTCGCGTGGCCGGCCATGGATGACAAGACTGTCTGGGGGATCTTATGCGCGAAATGCTGATGACAGCCCTGTTCAAAGCTGGCTTGGACAGGCTTGACAATTCAATTCGCGGACGCGTACCGAAAACCCTAAGACTGATTGAGCAGGATCCATATTATCCTGGCGACGAACTTCAGGAGCGCAAGCTGTTTTACCTCAGCATGACGCGCGCGGCTGAACGTCTGTACTTGTTGCATCCCCAGCGCAATCGCTGCCCTTTCCTTTTTACGACTTGGGTCCCGCAACGATTGCAAAGATGGAGCGCTAAACCTACTTCGCGTACTCCACGCGCCGCGTCTCGCGGATGACGTGCACCTTGATTTGCCCCGGGTACTGCATGTCGTTTTCGATCTCCCGGGCGATATCGCGCGCCAGTTGAATCGAAGCGTAATCGTCCACGACTTCCGGCCGTACGATGATGCGCACTTCACGACCCGCTTGCAGGGCATAGCTCTGTTCGACGCCTTCGAATCCATTGGCGATCTCTTCCAACTGCTTGACGCGGCGGATGTATGAATCCAGGCTCTCGCGCCGGGCGCCGGGCCGCGCGCCGGAAATGGCGTCAGCCGCCTCGACGATGAAGGCTTCGACGCATTCTTTCTCCACTTCGTGATGATGCGCGGCGATGCAATTCACAACCGCGTCCTTGCCGCCATAGCGCTTGACGAACTCGGCGCCAATCAGCGCATGCGTGCCCTCGACATTGTGGTCTATCGCCTTGCCGAGGTCGTGAAGCAGCCCACCGGCCTTGGCGATATTGACATCGGCGCCCAATTCCATCGCGATCATGCCGGCGATATGCGCCGTTTCGATGGCATGCGCATGCTGATTTTGGCCGTAACTGGTACGGAACTTCAACTGGCCCAAGAGCTTGAGTATCTCCACGTGCAAGCCATGGATGCCCGTCTCGTAGGCGGCCCGCTCACCTTCTTCACGGACGATCTGCTCGACTTCGGTACGGGTGTCTTCGACCAGTTTTTCGATCCGCGCCGGATGAATGCGCCCATCGACCACCAGCTTCGCCATCGTCCGCTTGGCCACTTCCCGCCGCACGGGGTCAAAGCTGCTGATGGTGACGGATTCCGGCGAGTCATCCACGACGACATCGACGCCGGTCGCCAATTCAAAGGAACGAATGTTGCGGCCATTGCGGCCGATGATGCGCCCTTTCATGTCGTCGCTCGGCAGGTGAACCACACTGACTGAAACCTCGTTGACCTGCTCCGAGGCCAGGCGCTGGATGGCCATGGCGATGAGGCTGCGCGCCCGCTGATCGGCGGTTTCCCGCGCTTCCGCTTCCACCTGCCGGATGATCCGCGCCATATCGTTGCGCGCGTCCAGCTCGATTGAATCCAGGAGTTGCTGCCGCGCTTCATCGACGGTCATCTGCGCGATGACTTCCAGCTTCTCGATCATAGTGGTTTCGGACTTGCGCAGATCGTTTTCCTTCTTGTCGAGGCGGCTCTGGCGCTTGTTCAGCTGCTGATCACGCTGTTCGAGACGCTCCATCCGATTGTCGAGGTCTTTGCGGCGCCGTTGAATGCGCTCGTCCTCATCGTTGAGGTCGCGGCGGCGGCGCGAGATCTTGCCTTCCGCATCGCTGACGCGGCGGCGCGCTTCGTTGTCGGCGTCCGTGAGGATGGTCGTCTTTTCCGCTTCGGCATTCTGCAGCAGCTGCTTGGCTTCTTCCGATGCTTTCAACAGCGCGCTTTGACCTTCTTCCTGCTGCTGTTTCAGCAGCGCCTGCACCCCCCTGCTTCTGCCGGCGACATAACCCGCCGCAACACCAACAAGAGCGAAGACAACTGCGAGGATAATGGTAGATAGTTGAAATTCCATAGCGGCTTGACGGTATCCAGCGGATACAATCGTCATGCTCCTTTCTTTAGTCCATTCGGCAAATACCCACCGACTCTATTCCGCATCGTCGCGGTGAAAGTAGCCCGGATCGCGCTCTTCAAGCTCCTCTTGAATCCGCAGCGTGACATCGTTGATCGCGTATTCGCTGAAGCCGCGCCGGCGCAGCATAGCGCTCAACTTATGCCTGAACGCCCCGCGCGCGAGACCGCTGTAACGCGACAGCCGCGCTTCCGCCGCCCGGTAGGCCGATTCACTCTCATCGACGCCCGCCATAGCGACATCCAGGACGTCATCGTCGACGCCCTTCTGACGCAGCTCGTATTTGAGCGCGCGCGAACCCATGGGCTTGAAACGTTCGCGATTGGCAATCCAAAATCGCGCAAACTCCAGGTCGTTCACATAGCCGCGCTCTTGCAATCGCGCCATCACGACCGCGATGAGAGAATCCGGTACAGCTTTCTTGACAAGATGACGGCGAACTTCTTCAACACTGCGTGGTCTGTAGGACAGGAAACCAACAGCCCGGTCAAAGGCCTGCTGGAGGTCCCGAGCGCTGGTCAACTCCAGCACTTCCGCTTCCGTCAAGCACTGCCCCCGGCGAAGGCGAGCCGCCTCCATCAAAGGCAAATCCAGGACAAACTCATCATCGAGGAAGAGCTTCACGCGCTCCCTGTCTCGCTGATAGACTTCCAGACCGGTGACGACTGGCATCTCGCCCGTCCAAATCAAACAACCGCAGTTCTTCCGAAGCTACGGCCATACCAATCACAAATCACGGATTGCGTCAAACCGCCAGGGGTTTAGTGAAATGGCAACGGAATCAGCGTGAAACGCCTCGTAGGTTAATCTCAATCGCTACGGTCAGGCGCAGTTTTTCTCTCGCCGATGAACTTCCCGTGAGAAAGCTCATAGTATCCAATCCCAGCGTATCCAGGCAAATCGTTCATAATTTGCGCGGCACGAACCGCAGGCGCAAACTCGGGCGCGCGCTATTGCGCGGAAAACGCGCCGAGTCCGCTTTAAGCCTCGCCACCCAAACTTGCCGCAATATCTTCCACCCGTTTGCAGCGACTTGCGTCGGTGGTCTTGACTTACTCCCTCTTAGCTGGCGGACGGCCGGTTCAACCATCCGCCATCAATCTTTATTATACAGCAACGGCGAAGCATAACAAATCTCGCCTTAGCGTTCATATTTCACTTTGTAGAAACTGTCTGATACTTTACGCGGTATTTTTCCCAAATGATGCCAAAATTGTCGAGAGAGATGACGATATCGAATTTGGCGGTTGACCGCAGGGGCATCCTTCCATGGCCTTCGCCCGCGCGGTTGAGCGAGCTTTCAGGTTCTGGCGAGGTTTGAGCGCGAGCGCAAGTTTATGGTGAGGCCTTCACGCGGCATATTGGTCACAGGCGGCGGCAGCTTCCTGGGCGACAACATCGCGGCCGCCCTGCGCGCGCAAGGCGCCAGCGTCAGCCTCCTTGTTCGCCCGGGCGCGGAAGATAAACTGGAGTCGCTTGCCCCGCAAATCCGCTGGTCGACGGCCGATGTCTGGAGCCCGGCCAGCCTGCGTGGCAAGGCGCGCTTTCATTCGGTGGTCATTCATACAGTCGGCAGCTTACGGGCAGATCCAACGCAGGGCCTGTCATTTCACCGGCTCAACTTTGTTTCCGCGCGCAACGTGGCCAATATGTGCGTCAGCGACGGCGTCAGGCGCATGATCCTCATCAGCGGCGTCAGCGCGCCCTGGATCAGCCGCGGTTACATCCGAGCCAAACGAGAGGCGGAAGCGTACATCAGCCGGGTGGGATTGCACGCTACTATCGTGCGGGCGCCGCTGCTCTATGCGCCGGGGCAGCGCCGCCCCCTGTTTTACCGCACCATGTCATTGTTGGGCGCGCTGCCGCCTCTGTCATGGACGCTCCTGGGCAGGATCGCGCCGATGCCGGTCGCTGAGCTCGCGCGCGGCGTCGCTCAGCTCGCCATCGCCGCTGTGGAAGATAAGCAGATTTATTATGCGCGAGACCTGCGGCGGAGCGCGCTGCTGCCGGCCACAGGCGCAATTGAAAACATCGGCCTCGGGGACAGCGACGCCGGCGGCCCCTATGACGCGCTGGATGAAGACCTGCCCTTCGGCTGGACGCCCCGGGACGAGCCGCCCTAAGTTGTTCTTGAAAAGCGGCGGCGGAGAAGTATAATATGCGTCGCTTCAGGCGACGTAGCCAAGTGGTAAGGCAGAGGTTTGCAAAACCTTCATTCGTGGGTTCGAATCCCACCGTCGCCTCTCCGTCAATAGTCGCAGGCACTGACCCGTCCCGGCGCCGATGCCTCGCGCGCCATGTGGCCTCAACTAGCTGGAGATCTTCCAGAGCCTTTCGACATAACCGGCTGTTTGCGGGTCTGCAAAGGCTCGCCTCACCTCTGTTTCCATCGACGCCAGGCTATCCCAGAACGTGCTGATCTGCGAGTCATAACAGGCAATCGCCCGGATTTTCGCCCGCATGGCCGCGTCGCCAAAGGCGCTGTCGGCCGGCTCCAGCGGGATATTCATCGCCGCCAGCGCCGCCTCGGTTGATCGGTCGGCGCGGGAATAAGGGAATTCGGCATAGAAGCGCAGCAGCGACCTGTCCGGCGCATCGCGCATTTGCGTCAACCCCCAGTCGCGCACGATCTGATGATCGACATGGCGCCCGACGCCCAGGGGAAGATAAATGCGCGCCGCCGTTTCCAACTCGGGAATCTGAATGCCCTTCAACAGCCGCGGCGCATAATCCGCCGGATGCACATCGGCAAAGAGTGAATCTTCCGAAGGATACAGCGCGAGATCGCCCGCCAGGCGATAAACACAATCAGGAAGCGGCACGTGCATGAAATCGACGTCCAGGGTTCGCGAGGCTTGTTCGTCCTCGATTTGGCGCTGACGAAGTGGATCCTCCCCCGCGCGCCAACGTTGATGCAGATCGGCCAATATTGGCGTGTCCGGCAGTTCGCCATGGAAGAGGCCGCCCATCATGGTAATCACCAGCACCGAGTGCCCAGCCGCCGTCAGCTTGCTCGCCGTGCCGCCGCAACTGAAGACGCCATCATCAAAATGGGGCGAAATGATCACATGAAGCTGAGGTTCCGCATTTTCTGACAAATTTTCCCTCGTTTTCTATTGGCAAATGGCTAGCCGCTGGCTGCAGCAGCGACATAAAAGTCACAGTGGTCAATTAAGCTGCAGCGCTCACAGGCCGGCTTGCGCGCATGGCAGGTATCGCGCCCGTGCTGAATCAGTTGAATATGAAATTGATAATAATCTTCGGGCGGCGCGATCGCTTCCATCACCGGGTGGGCGTCATCGGCCGAGAGCTTCTCCGGCAAGAAACCAATGCGCTTGCTGACGCGATAGATATGGGTGTCGACGGGAAAAGCCGGACGGCCGTAAGCGAAGCACAAGACGATCGCCGCCGTCTTGGGGCCGATGCCTTTCAGCGAGACGAGCCAGGCTTTGGCTTCGTCCAGCGACAGATCATTCAGAAAGTCGATGCTGTAGGCGCCGACTTTCTCAAAGATGACTTCGAGCGCATTTTGAATGCGCGGCGCCTTTTGATTCGCCAGCCCGGCCGGGCGCACGGCGTCGATCAAGTCCTCCAGTTCAGCGAAGCGAACCGCCTCCCAATCCGGGAAGCGCTCCTTCAGACGGGCGAAGGCGCGGTCGCGGTTGATGTCGTTCGTGCTCTGGCTCAAGATGCAACTGATCAATTCGTCCATGCCGTCTTGATTGCGCGACCAATCCAGCCGGCCGTAGACTTCCGTCAGCGCGGCGGAGATCGGCGCGTATTTTGCCTTGCGCGCATCAAAATTATCGACCTTGTCGAGCGGATCACGTTTGCGAGCCATGGATCAATTGTACAGCGCAGGCGGGTGACTGCAAGCGACGGATCACCTGGGAATGGCGAACTCAGGCTGTCTTTGCACGCGGTGAACGCTTGGGCGCCGGCTCGAGCTTGTCCTGTGGCAGGAAATACCAGGCGGTCAGGGCAATGAGCGCGAAGACCAAGGCCGTGGCCAGGAAGGTGCCGCGCATGCCGAGCAGCAGCGCGACTGTCGCGCCGAATAGCGGAGCGGCGGCCCGGGAACCGGCCATGACCGAATTCTCGATGCCGTAGACGGCGCCCGCGCGCTCGGTGCCGGCATAACGTGACAGCAGCGCGCTCGGCGCCGCAACCAGCCCGCCAGCCGCGATACCCGCCAGGGCCTGCAAAATGAGAAGCTGCCAGATATCAGCGACCAGGGCCTGCGGCACATAGAACAGAGCAGCGGCCGCGGAACAATAGAACAGGACTTTGCGGTGGCTTATGCGATCGCCCAGGTTGCCCAGGTATACGGCGCCTATGGTGGAGGCGGCGGCGGAGACCGCCATGAAGAGACCGGCGTAGGTATTGCCGGCATCGGTCGCGATCAGAGAAACTACGAAGAGCGGCGCTATCGGCACGATGATCATACGGGCCAAGCCAGCCAGGAAACGTATGAAGAGCGCCAGGCCGACGCCCGCTGTTCCCAGGATGTCCTTCCAGCCGCGGACCAGGGAGGCGGGATGAAACGCGATAGAATCTTTTGACGCGCTGAAACTCTCGCCGACGCCGAACAGCACCACCAGTCCACCGGCGGCAAGCAGCCCGGCGGTGAACAGATAAGGCAGACTGTAGCCGAAGTGATCGGCGAGAATGCCGCCAATCAACGGCCCGATAGCAACGCCAATCCAAAGCCCCAATTGCAAGGCGCCCATGGCGAAGCCGACGCGGTGCCTGGGCGTGGCCGCCGCCACGAGCGCGTTGTTGGCCGAGACGGTGCCCGTGATCAAACCTTGCAGGGCGCGCATGATGATCAACTGCTCGGCAGTCTGCGAGAACGCCATAAAAGCCATGGTGATTGCGCCGCCGAAGAGCGCGCGCATGATCATCTTCTTGCGCCCGAAGCGGTCGGCGACGGCGCCCCAAAATGGCGCGGTCACCATCATGGTGATGCCCTGCACCGAAATGACCAAACCGGCGGCCAATTCCGTGCTTAAGCCGGTCGAGCTTCCCAATTCGTCGATATGCAGCGGCAAAAAGGGGAACATCATTGAAAAGCCGACCGCCGACAGGACCTGCACCAGGAAGACGACGCTCAAGGTAAATTTCCAGGTATGCGGAAGCGCAAAGCCGCGGGTGAACGCCTGTGCATTCGCAGAAAGGACTTTAGCCATTTATACCGGACCTGTCGGCTTGGTGAGTAGAAACGCGACTGCGCGTCATGATCAAGGCTGATCGCACGGGCTTAGCTGCCGGCCGAAACAGCCGCGGGAAAACGGAACAGCCTCCGCTTTGATTTGGGCAAAAGCCGCGCGCCGATGAGCAGGATTGAAAGATAATAGATGGCGACCGCGGCAAAGACAGCGCGCAAGCCGAACATGGCCGCGATCACCGAGGCGGTCATGGGCGCCATGCCGTTGGCGAAGGATGAGACAGAGGCATCCAGCCCGTAGACCGAGCCTTCAGCGCCCAGGTCGGTGTATTTGGCCAGCATCGCCGCCGGCGCGGACAAAACGCCACCGGCCGCGAAGCCCGCCAGCGCCTGCAAAACCAGCAATTGATGAACGTTGGCGACAAGAGCCTGCGGCACATAAAACAGCATCGCCATCAGCGAAGTCAGGATCAGCACATTGCGATAGCCCCATCTGTCGCCCAGCCAGCCAAATACGAAGGAACCCGCTGTAATCGCAATCGACGACACCGTAATCACCAGGCCGGCATAACTGCTCGCGCCAGCGGCCAGCGCGCTCGGGATTAAAGCCATGACAAAGAGCGGCGCAATTGGCATGATCGAGCGCTGCGCGAAGCCGTTGAGAAAACGCAGGCAGTACACCGTTTTCACGCCGCGCGCGCGCAAGATCCCGCCCCAGGCTTGGAGCATCTTGCGTGGATTCAGATTGAGCTTGCTGTCTGATGCAGGCCTGTAAGTCTCGCGTACGCCGATGGTCACCAGCAAGCCCGCCAGCACGAGCATCGCCGATGTAAACAAGAATGGAATGCGAAAGCCAAAGTGCTCCGCCAGGACGCCGCCGACCAGCGGGCCGATAGCCGCGCCGCCGAATAAGCCGACCTGCAGCGTACCGATGGCAAAGCCGATGCGTTCGCGCGGGCTCTCACCGGCGACCAGGGCCATGCTGGAGGCGATGATTCCGCTGGTCAGCCCTTGCAAGGCGCGCAGGGCGATGAGCGCCAAAGCGGTCTCGGCAAAGCCCATCAACAAGAGCACGATCGCGGCGCCGAACAAAGCGCGCATGACCATCTTCTTGCGCCCGTATTGATCAGCCAGCCGTCCCCAAAACGGCATGGCAAGCGAGGCGACCAAAGGCGGCGCGCCAATGACCAAACCCGCCAGCAATTCCGGGCTTATGAAATGGGCCTCTCTTAAGGTCTGAATGTATAAAGGCAGAAATGGATAAACGAGGGTGATGCCGCCGGTGCCAAGCGCCTGCGCCAGCGCCACGATGATCAGCGTGACGCCCCAGCGATTAGGAGGCTGTGATTCCTCAGCTTCTTGCATAAACGCCCGAACTCTGCAACTTTTTTTGCAAATTCGCCAAGAGTACAACAGTCCGCCCTGAATGCAAGCGCTAGTTTGAAGCAATTTGCGCGACTTGATTCAACCTGTATTTCCGCGCCAATCTATAATATTCTCGGGGCGTTCAGGCTTGGGAAACCGCTGCCAGAGCGAGCGCTGACCTGCTTTCACTCTGTGAGTTGACGGCGTGGATCAAAGCCAGCCGCGGGACTGAAATATCAAGCGAGAATCAAGCCTCCGCGGGAGAATGACCGGCACATGTGGCAACCGACAAAACTGGAACTTGAGCGGCTGGAAAAGGCCGAGCGCCTGCGAGAAAAAGGCGTTGAGCTTTATCCGGCGCGCATAGAGCGGACGCATCGCATCGCCGATGCTGTTGCGCTGTTTCTGCGCGCGGAATCCGCCGCCGAAGCTGAAGACCGCGTTGACGCGCATGCAGACCGCATTGAGGTGACTGTCGCCGGTCGCATTCGACGGCTGAATGCAAAGGGCAAGGTTTCTTTCGCGCATATTGAAGACGAGAGCGGCCGGGTGCAGTTGTTTCTCCGCGTCAATGCGCTGGGGGAAGACAGCTACGAACAGATCCGGCGCAAGCTGATTGATGTCGATGATTTTGTCCAGGCGACCGGCGCGCTGATGCGGACGCGGACCGGCGAGATCAGCGTTGAAGCGCGGCAGCTGCGGCTCATCAGCAAGGCGCTCAGCCCGCTGCCGGTGGTCAAAGAGCGGCGCCTCGATGACGGGTCCATCATCGAATATGGGGAATTCAAAGACCGGGAAACACGCTACCGTCAGCGCTACGCCGATCTGGCGGTGAACAAGTCCGTCCGTGACATATTTGTCAAACGGGCGCGCACAATCAAAGCGCTGCGCGATTTTCTGGATGCTGAAGGCATGCTGGAGGTGGAGACGCCGGTCTTGCAGCCGCTCTACGGTGGCGCGGCCGCCCGCCCCTTCACCACGCATCACAATCAGCTGCATCAAGATTTGTATTTGCGAATCAGTTTTGAGCTCTATCTGAAACGGCTGCTGGTCGGCGGGTTCGACGCCGTCTATGAAATCGGGCGCGACTTCCGCAATGAAGGCGTGAGTTATAAACACAACACCGAATTCACCATGTTGGAGTTTTACAAAGCCTACATCGACTACAACGGCGTGATGGACATCACCGAGCGAATGTTCGCCTACACAGCCGAACAAGTGACGGGCGCCACCGAGATAATGTATCAGGGAGAGCGAATCGAGCTTGCGCCGCCCTGGAAGCGCGTCAGCATCCGCGAGGCGGCGCGGGAGCTGCTCGGCTTCGACTACATGGATTACCCGACGAGCCAAGCGCTTTATGCTTGCCTGGAGGCGCGCGGCATGGCCGACGGGCTGGATCCGGCCGATACCTGGGGCCGCATGATCGTCGAGCACATCCTGGGCAACCACATTGAACGGCACTTGACCCAGCCGACGATCATCAAGGATTATCCGCGGGATATGTCGCCATTCGCCAAGCGCATTCAAGGCGCGAGCTCGGCTGCGGATGAAAAGGAACGGCGCTACATCGAGAGCCACACCGAACGCTTCGAGTTTTTCATCGCTGGCATGGAAATGGGCAACGCCTTCACCGAGCTCAATGACCCGCGCGATCAGCAGGCGCGCTTCGTCGAAATGAAGCGGCTTTATGCCGAGGAATCCGACGAGACGACGCCGCTGGATGAAGATTACCTGAAGGCGATGCGTTACGGCATGCCGCCAAATGGCGGTTTCGGCAGCGGCGTCGATCGCATGGTGATGCTGCTGACCGACCAGACCAGCATTCGCGATGTGCTGCTCTACCCGCACATGCGGTCGCCTCAATTGACGGAAGCCGATCTGCGCGGGCAATTCATGCTCGATGCCGCCGTGCGTGGCCTCGAGTATCGCCTGGATCACCGGCTGGACGGCGCCAAACGGCCGCTCGCGCTCTACCTGCCCGCCGCGGACATCGGCATCGAGTTTCGCCTGGCGAATGCGCTCGAGGGCTCGCTGGCACAGCTGCAGAATTTGCGCGCGGCTCTTGATGGCGAGCTCTATGTGATGACAGAAGAAGCCCTTTACCGCGTTGCGGAAAACTTGACAGAAATCTCGCCGGCGGAATTCTGGAATTCGGGACGTTAAGGGAGACGCGCCGCCGCTCGTCGATAAGCGCAAGCAGCGTGATCACAGCAGATGCTGAGCCAAATCGCCAATGTCGCTTGAATTCCTCACACCGGAAATCTTTGACGCGATCATCATCATCAACATCATCGTTGGGGTTTTGATCGCCGCTCGCCGCTTCCGCAAGGATGTCAGCGGTCCCCTGCCGGAGGACGCGCCGCCCGCAGCGCGCGAGCGTTTTGAATCTTCTCATGAAGGCGCTTCAGCCGAAAATTCTTAGGAAGCCGACCGACATTGCGAGCTTATCCGACTATTGCCCGCGGCGCTTGACAAAGGCACAATACCTGCCGAATTGACGCTCAGCCAAAATCGCAAGGAGGCCGTCCAAAAATGCTCGATATCGCGCTGATCCGCAGCAAGCCGGCTTGGGTCAAGGAACAGATGGTGAAACTGAACGATGAGAGCGCGTTGGCGCGGATCGATTCCATCGTCGCCTTGGATGCGCAGCGGCGCGAAACGCGAACGCGCGTCGAAACGGCGCAAGCGGCCCGCAACAAGCTCAACCGCGCGATGGGGGCGCTCCGCGGCAACAAGACCTTGACGGACGCGGAAAAGTCACAGCGGGCGCAAATGGCGGCGGCCGCGCTCGGCGCGCGCGACTTTGACCGGGCAAGCCGACTGATGGACGGCTCCGAGGCGGCGGCCCAGGGCGAGCAGACCGAAGCAAAAGCAGCCTTTGATGAACTCATCAACAAGCTCCGCGGCATGGGCTACGACATCGACGAAGGCTTCCGTCAAATCGACAGAATCGAAGCCGAGCTGAATGAGCACATGCTCTGGATTCCCAACTTGCCGCATGAAAACGTCCCCGTCGCCGACAGCGAAGACGACAACATTCCCGGCCCGATGCAAGGCAGCCTGCGCGAATTCGACTTCGAGCCGAAGCCGCATTGGGAGCTCGGTCCCGCGCTGGACATCATCGACTTTGAGCGGGGCGTCAAGCTGGCGGGCAGCCGCTATTACACCCTCAAAGATTGGGGGGCGCGCTTGCAGCGGGCGCTGATCAGCTTTTTTCTCGATGCGGCGCGGGTGAACGGCTACACCGAAGTTTATGTGCCCTACCTGGTTCATGGCGACATGCTCTATGGCGCGGCGCAGTTTCCCAAGTTTCAGGACACCGTCTTCTCGCTGGCCGATGAGGACAAGTATCTGATTCCAACGGCCGAGGTCGCCATCGCCAATTTGCACCGCGGCGAAATCCTGGAAGAAGCCGAGCTGCCCCGGAATTATGTCGCGCACAGTCCCTGCTTCCGCAGCGAGAAAGCCAGCGCCGGGCGCGATGTCCGCGGCATCAAGCGCGTGCATCAATTTGAGAAAGTGGAGATGTTCAAATTTTCCGCGCCGGAAACGAGCTACGACGAGCTGGAAACGATGACGGCGCAAGCGGAGGCGATCTGCGCGCAGCTGGAGATCCCGTATCGCCGGCTGGAGATCGTCACTGGCGATCTCGGTTTCAGCGCGACGAAGAAATATGACATCGAGATGTGGTCGCCGGGCTGCGGGGAATGGCTCGAGGTCAGCTCCTGCAGCAATACCGAAGACTTTCAGGCGCGGCGGGCGATGCTGCGCTACTACCCAAGCGGGACGCGCAAGACGCGCTACCTGCACACGCTCAACGGCAGCGGTTTGGCGACGCCCCGCGTGATGATCGCGATCATGGAGAATTACCAGCGCGCTGACGGCAGCATCCAGATACCGGAGGTCTTGCGGCCATATCTCGGCGGCATGGATGTTATGAGCTAGTTGCTGTCTTTCATCTTCATATCGCCTTTCGACGCGTGATTGCCAGGCCCCAAAAATCGGGGGATGCTTCGATTCTCGTTGACAACGATTTCAGGCAAAGTCTATAATCGACTTAGATTGAAGGCGGGTTGCGCAGATGTCTCGCACGGTTGCGCCCCCGATTAGGAGAGAAATATGGCGTCCGATTCAGTGATCGAGATCAGCGGACTTTCGAAGACTTATGGCTCGGGCGATAAAGGGACTTTGGCGCTGAATCGTCTTGATCTCCGTGTCAATCGCGGCGAGATATTCGGCTATCTGGGTCCCAATGGCGCCGGCAAGACGACAACCATTCGCCTGCTGCTCGACTTGATTCGACCCAGCGCCGGCTCGGCCAGGATCTTCGGCCTGGATATTCGCAATGACAGCGTCGAGATCCATCGGCGCATCGGCTTCCTGCCCGGCGAATTGACATTATGGGAGGGGCGCACGGGCCGTCAAATCATCGACTACGTCGGGTCGGTCCGCGGCGATGCAAAAGGGATCGCCAAGCATGCCGACGAGCTGGCGGAACGCCTCAATCTCGATACGAGCAAACGCGTGCGGGATCTCTCATCGGGCAACAAACGAAAGCTGGGCCTGGTCATCGCGATGATGCACTCGCCGGAGTTGCTGATTCTCGATGAGCCGACCGGCGGGCTGGACCCGCTGGTTCAGCAGACCTTCCATGAGATGATGGATGAATACCGCGACAAAGGGAAAACGGTCTTCCTGTCCTCGCATGTCTTGAGCGAGGTGCAAGCCATCTGCGACCGCGTCGGCATCTTGCGCGATGGCGAACTGAAGGCGGTCGAATCGGTCGAAAAAATCACCAACGTCGAGTTCCACTGGGTGGATGTGACCTTCCGCGACGCCATTCCCGCCGGCTTGCCGCAGCAGTTGGAGGCGCTGCCCTCCATCACGGACGTCAGCACAAATGGGGCACGGATCCGCATGCGCATGCTGGGCGACTTTGACCCGCTGCTGCGGGCTATCAGCAGCGGCTACGTGGAAACGCTGCACGTTGAAGAGCCGTCGCTTGAAGAGATTTTCCTGGCCTTTTACAGCGGCGACAAGGAGAGCTGATCATGACGGGCATCGTAGTTGGAAACACGCTGCGCACTTCCTGGAAGCAGATTCTTTATTGGGGAGTCGGGCTGGGCGTGCTCGGGCTCTACATCGATTTCATCGCCATGAGCCCGGATATCATTTCGGGTTATGCCGACCTGCTCCAGGCCATGCCGCCCGCCATGCTGCAGGCATTCGGCGTCAGCGATATCGCGCTTTTGACAACGGCGGAAGGCTGGATCGTCTCGGTATTTGTATCAGAAGCGGCGATATTCTTGTCGGTATTCGCGGTGATGGCCGGCTTGAATATCTGCGCGAACGACGAGCAGTCGGGCTTAATGGACGTTATCCTGTCGCTGCCGATTTCACGCGCGGCATACTTGCTTGAACGTTGGATCGGCTTCGCGCTGATTGGCTTGGGGATCGTATTGCTCTGCGCGCTGATCACAATCGCCGGCATCATGGGCATGAGTGTCGACGCGTCGCTCGACGTGATTTTCAAGAGCATACTGAACTTGTATCCCGCCGCGCTGCTCGTGATGACGGTCACCTGCTTGCTGGCGACCGCGTTTCGCAGGCGCGCCATGGCGATTGGCTTTTCGGCCGCCTTCGTCGTCGTCAGCTATATATTCAACGCCATCGGGGCATCAGCCAGCGGCGCCATTACCGATTTCATGGAGAGCGTCTCGTACTTCAGTTACATACACGGCGAAGCCTTCGTGCTCGGCAGCTACAACCCGGCGGATTCCTTCATAATAATCGCCACCGTGCTAATCGGTTTCGCCCTGTCGCTCAGAATATTTGTCAGCCGCGATATCGGCATTTAGGAGGCCGGATAATGATTGGTTCAGTATTCATCGAGACCTTGAAAACAACCTGGAAGCAAATGGTCTACTGGGGCGTCGGTTTGTCGGCGATGGCGATTCTCGTCGTCATTATGGTGCCGCTCTTTAATATGCAGGATATGCGCAACCTGCTCGAGAGCTTTCCGCCGGTGATTCTCGCTATGATCGGCGTCGGCCAGGAATTGGAGATTTTCGCCACCAACGAAGGCTTCGTCGCCATTGGCTTCTTCGGCAAATCGGCGCTGATCTTCGCTGTCTACCCGGTCGTCATGGGCATGCGCATCACCGCCAACGAAGAAGACAGCGGCACGATGGATGTCTTGCTTAGCTTGCCGATTGAGCGGGCGCGCGTCATCGTTGAGAAGTTCCTGGCTTACGGCGTCAGCTGCGTCGGGGTCGTCCTGCTGATCTACCTGGGGCTGCATATCGGCGTGCTGTTCGGCGGCGTGGAATTGGATGTGCTGCGGCTGGCAGAAGTGACCTTCTATTTGATACCGCTGATGGTCTTCATCATGGCGGCAACGATGCTGATTGCGGTCCTCGCGCGGCGGCGCGTGGTGGCGCTCGGCATCGTCACCGCCTTCGTGATCGCCAGTTACATGCTGCAGACGATCGGCCTGGCCGCTGAGGGCACGGTTGCCGAGCCGCTGGGCGTCATATCCTTTCTCACCTACTACAACGCCGGTGATATCCTGGCACAAGGTTTCATCTGGCCGCATATCGCCGGTTATGTCGGCTTGTCAGTCCTGCTTCTGCTGGCTTCGCTCTACCGGTATGAGCGGCGCGATATCGGCGTTTGAGCCAGTGACTGCGGGGGCGGCAAGCATCGGGGGGACACAGTCGCTTTAGTGAACGCTGAACTGATTTTTCACCGCAGCCGCTCGCGAGTGACAACTCGGCTCACACAAAATTACGAACCCGCAAAAATAGGAATCTGTAGGGGCTTTTCGCTGAAACGCCCGTCCATTCTGGCTTTTGCGCTAGTCTCCGTCAGCTCTCACTGGAACGAATTTCTCTGGCCCTTCATCATCACGCGTTCGGCCGAGATCAGGCCGCTGACGGTCGGGCTGAACAAGCTCATCAAGACGACCGATCAAGGCGCGTTTTACGGACAGCTGATGGCGGGCACGCTCAGTGTCATCGGCCCGTTGGTCATCCTGTTTCTCCTCTTCCAGCGTCAATTCTTAGAGAGCTTCGCCCCTCCGCAGCATACGCTAATTTAGCCTGTGGCGCAGCGCGAGCGCGTACTATAATCGCGGCAAGACGCCGCTTTGCGACAGGGCTGCCATGAGCGACAAGCACAATCTGCTGCAAAAAATCGCTGACCGCGAGGCGCGGGTCGGGGTCGTCGGCCTGGGCTATGTCGGTCTTCCGCTGGCGGTGGAGTTCGCTGAGGCGGGCTTCAACGTCACCGGCATAGATGTCGATAGGCATAAGGTTCGGCAGCTTAACCAAGGCCGCAGCTATATCGACGATGTTTCCAGCGAGCGCGTTCACCATTGGGTCGCCAATGGCAAATTCTGCGCCAGCGCGAGTTATGACGCCCTGCGGGCCGTCGATGCTATCAGCATCTGCGTGCCGACGCCCCTGCGAAAAACTCGCGATCCGGATATGTCATACATCATAGACGCAGCGCGATCAATCGCCCGGATTCGGCGTCAGGGCATGCTGATCGTCCTGGAAAGCACGACTTACCCGGGCACAACCGAAGAAATCATTCTCCCCGAGATTGTCGGCGGCGCTTTCACGGTCGGCGAAGATTTCTTCATCGCCTACTCGCCTGAGCGTATTGACCCCGGCAACGCCAGGTATACCGTGCGCAATACGCCCAAGGTGGTCGGCGGCATCACGGCGAATTGCGCCGAAGTCGCGACAGCCCTGTACGAATCGGCAGTCGATCAGATCATCAAAGTCTCGTCGCCGACGGCCGCGGAGATGGTCAAATTGCTGGAGAATACCTTCCGCGCGGTCAACATCGGGCTGGTCAACGAGATGGCGCTGATGTGCGATAAACTTGATATTGATGTCTGGGAGGTGATTCAAGCGGCCGCCAGCAAACCCTTCGGCTACATGCCCTTCTACCCCGGCCCCGGCCTCGGCGGCCATTGCATTCCGGTCGACCCGCATTATCTGAGCTGGAAACTGAAGACGCTCAATTACAAAGCCCGCTTCATCGAATTGGCCAGCGAGATTAATACCGCAATGCCCTATTATGTGATCGATAAAATCACCGAGGCGCTGAACAATCAAGAGCGGGCGGTGCGCGGTTCGCGGATCTTGATCCTGGGCGCCGCCTACAAAGCGAACGTCGACGATGTCCGCGAGAGCCCGGCGCTGGATATCATCAGCCTGCTGCGCCAGCGCGGGGCCGAAGTCGCCTATTGTGACCCGCATGTGCCGCAGATTCAGTTGGAGAGCGAACTTCGTTTGCAAGCGAAAAGCTACAGCGCGCAGCTGCTGCGCGATGCCCATTGCGTCGTGGTCGTCACCGATCACGCCGCCTTCGACTGGGAAGAGATAGCGCGCAACAGCAAGGTCCTCGTTGATACGCGCCATGTTTACCGTGACCGCCGCGACGGGCATATCATCAGCTTGTGACGAGGGGCGCATGCGAAGCGATGTCGACCTCAGGCAAGAGCAAGCCCTGTAATGCCAGGCACGATAGCCATTGACGCCAGCCGCAGCACAAGGGCGCGGCCAACGGGCACGGAAAATTACGCCCTTCGTCTAATCCAGTCGCTCATCACAGCAAATGAATCGCGCCGCGAGCCTTATCGCCTCTCGCTGTACTTCCGCGACGAGCCCCCGGCGGATCTCTTTGATGAATCGCGGCATGTGAACGTGTATGTCTTGAAGTCGCCACGGTTGTGGACACATCTGCGCTGGGCGGCGGCGCTATGGAAAGCCAAGCCCGCGCTCAGTTTTGTGCCGGCGCACAGCCTGCCGATTTTCTTCCCCGGCAAAGCCATCGTTACCGTGCACGACCTGGGCTACAAACACTTCCCCGCCGCTCATCCCGCGCTTCAGCGTCTCTATCTGGACATCACGACCCGTTACAGCCAGGCGCGGGCCGCGCTGGTCTTGGCGGACAGCCAAGCGACCGCTAATGACCTCGGCCGTTTCTACAACACGCCGGCTGGCAAGATTCGCATCGTCTATCCGGGTGTTGACGCCCTCGATGCAAAATCCGCGGCCGCCGCCATCGATTCCACGCGCGCCAAGTATGGCCTGCCGCAGCGGTATTTTCTCTTCATCGGCACGTTGCAGCCGCGCAAGAACATACAGCGGCTGATTCAGGCATTCCGCCGCTGGCGCGAAGACCATGACGGAGCGCTGGTCCTGGCGGGCGCAAAGGGCTGGCTGTTCGATGAAACCTGGCTTGAAGGCGCGGACAATGTCCACGTCACCGGCTACATTGACGAGGCCGATAAAAGCGGTTTGCTCGCCGGGGCGACCGCTCTCGTATTTCCCAGCTTGTACGAAGGTTTTGGATTCCCCGTCGTCGAGGCGATGCATTGCGGCTGCCCGGTGATCGCCAGCAAGACCTCCAGCTTGCGCGAACTGGTCGGCGACGCCGGCCTGCTGGTCGACCCCCTGGATGTCGCGGACATCGCGGCGGCTATGGGGCGCTGCAGCGATGACGAGGGCCTGCGCGCTGGCTTGGTCGCGCGCGGTTTCCGGCGCGCCGGGCGCTTCAGTTGGAGCGTGGCTGCCGCAAAAGTGCTGGCGGCCTTCGACGAGGCAATCAAAGGCGCGAAAGATCGTCAAGCGGCAATCTGATAAAATGAGTGCGACCTATCGAAACGAATCTTATGGCGAGCGAGCGCATTCTACTGGTGCAATTGGCGGATATCGGCGATCTGGTGTTGACGACGCCGGCGATGGCCGCTTTGCGTGAAGCGCGCCCGCAAGCGAAGATTGACCTCCTTGCCTCCGAGCAGGCCCTGCCTCTCGTGCCCGGGGGCTTGATCAACAAGCGGATTCTATTCCGACGGTCGGGGCGCAGCGCCAGCCGCGAATTCATGCAGCCAGCCAACCTGCGAGCGCTCGCGAGTCTGACGGCGTCGGTTTATGACACGATCGTTTTCTTCCATCATTTCACGCTGCGGGCGGGAGTCTTCAAGTTTTGGCTGCTGGCGAAAGCGAGCGGCGCCCGGCGGATCATCGGCTTGAAGAATCACAATGTCCACTTCCTCACCGACTCCATCGACGACAAGGGCTTCGGCGCTTTGCACCAGGCGCAATATTGGTTGAATCTCGTCGCGCTGCTGGGCGCAGACTGCGGCGCCCGGCCGGCGCAAGTCAGGCGCGAACCCTTCCCTGACAGCACACTTGCCGCATCCAACAAGGCGAAAATTGTCGTCCATGCGGGCAGCGGCGGTTACAGCAGAGCGCGGCGCTGGCCAGCGGAAAGCTTCGCAGCGGTCGCTCAAGGTTTGCAGGCGCAATACGACGCCCGGATAGTCTTGGTCGGGAGCGACGCCGATGACGGCCATCGGCTTGAAGCGCTTATGCACGAGAAGCCGATTAATCTGGTGGGAAAGACCAGCCTGCCGCAACTGGCCGATGTCATCGCGCGCGCGAAGCTCTTCATCGGCGCGGACAGTGGTGTGATGCACATCGCCGCGGCCACAGGAACCCCTGTCGTCAGCATATTCGGCCCGAGCAATCCGGCCGCCTGGCGCCCCTGGGCAATCGGAAGCCGCGCGACCGTGCTGAGCAGCGGCGTCGAATGCAGCCCGTGCAGCTACGTCGGGCATGGGATCGGCGCCCGCGATGGCTGCCAGGCGCGCACCTGCATGAAGCTGGTCAGCCCGGCTCGGGCGCTTGAAGCCTGCGCGCGTATGCTTGAGCCAGGGCGCTCCCCAGAGCCGGCAGCGCCATCAGATGCGTCCAAGCTCGTGATGATCGGGGCCGAGAGCCGCCTGAAGATACTCAACGTCCCCGTCGATGCCATCACCTACGAGGGCTGGATGCAGCAAATCGGCGCGTGGATCGCGGCGGGCGCGGGCGCGCAGCATGTCTGTACGGTGAATCCGGAGTTCATCATGATCGCGCAGAGCGATTCCATTTTCTTCAACATTCTGAATCGTGCCGCCCTCTGTGTGCCTGATGGCGTTGGCCTGCTCTGGGCGAGCCGATATCTTGGCGCGCCAATCCCGGAACGCGTTACCGGCTCCGATGGCGTCCCGCTGATCGCGCAATTCGCGGCGGCGGCGGGCTGGAAGATTTTCTTTCTCGGCGCGGCCGAGGGTATTGCCGAACGCGCCGCCAAGGTATTGCGGGAAAAACATCCAAGGCTGATCGTCGCCGGCGCCTATGGGGGCAGCCCCGCCGAGGACGAAGAAGACAAGATTGTCGCCAAGGTGAACGCAAGCGGCGCCGATATCTTGCTTGTGGCTTATGGCGCGCCGAAGCAGGAAAAATGGATTGCGCGCAACTTGCCGCGGCTGGAGGTGGCGGTGGCGATGGGCATCGGCGGCTCGCTTGACTTCATCGCCGGCGTCGTGCCGCGCGCGCCGCGCTGGATGCGCAATCGTGGCTTGGAATGGCTTTACCGGCTCGCCCGCCAGCCCTGGCGCTTTCGCCGTATGCCGCGGCTGCCGCGATTCGTCTTCGCAGTATGGCGGCACGATAAACCCAACAAACAGAACGCGAAACAAACAGTCTGAATGTAAGCGGGATTAAGGTAAACTCACGGTCGGCCATTGGCAATGGACTGAGCGCTTGGCATGTCTGAATCACTCAAATCCCTGGTACCGCGCTTGGCAAACAGAACCGTCATGGTGGTCGGCGATGTGATATTGGACGAATACATCACCGGGCGCGTCATGCGCATGAGCCGCGAAGCGCCGATCCCCGTTCTTGAGTTGGAGTCGAAACGTTATGTCGCCGGGGGCGCGGCCAATCCCTCCGCCAATATCGTCTCATTGGGAAGCCGCGCGATTCAGCTCGGCGTCGTTGGCGAGGATGCGCCGGGCGAGCGACTCAAGCAGATCCTGATCGATCAGGGTATTGACGCGGGCGGCATCATCGCTCGCGCCGACCGACCAACGACGGTCAAGACGCGGATTTTGGCGCAGATGGGTTTGCGCTTTCCACAGCAGGTGACGCGCATCGACTCACTCACTCGCCGCCCGATCAACCGCGAAACAGAATCTCTCATCATCAACTTCGCCAGCAGAAAGCTGGAAGAGGTTGATGCGGTTCTGCTTTCGCATTACCACGGTGGTTTGCTCAGGCCCGCCCTCGTTGAGAGGATTCGCGATCTCTGCGCCGCTTACGACGTACTGCTGGCCGCCGATGCCCAAGGCAGCTTTGAGACTTTCAGCCAGCTTGATGTCATCAAATGCAACGCCGACGACGCCCGGCGCTATCTCAATCGCGGCCTCGCTTCCGATGAGGATTTCAGCGAGGCGGCGCTGCAGCTGCATAATGCCTTGGGCATTCGCCAGGCGACAATCATCACGCGCGGAAGCCAGGGGGCGACGCTGGCGGCAAACGGCCGCACAGTTCATTGCCCGGCGCCGCAAGTCAGCGATGTCTTCGATACGGTGGGCGCGGGCGATACCGCAATCGCCACCCTCGCATTGGCCCTGGTCGCGGGCGCTGATGCCAAAGACGCCGTCATGCTCGCAAATCAAGCCAGCGGCATCGTCGTGCGTTATTTTGGCAATCACAGTCCCACGCCGGCGGAGCTGATTCGCAGCATTGACGGCGAGCTATGAGAGGATCTCGACGAATTCGATGGTGTTGCCGTCGGGGTCAGCCAGCGATGCGACTTTCGCCCCTTTGTATTCTTCAATTGGATTGATCTCGCAGCCGTGGTTGGCCAAGCCTTTTGTCATCACCGCCTCGATTTCATCCACTTGAAAGCGAAATTGCTGGCGATTCTGTTCTGCGATGACGCCGGCGATCGTGTTGGGGCAAAAGGTCAACTTCATGCCACAGAGCGCGCCGGCATAAAACTGCTCATCCCCGATGTGCACCGTGGCTTTCAGCCCGGCGTCGAAGACGGCGTTGTAAAATCGCACCATCTCCGCCATATTGACCGCCGCCACAGTCAGCCCAACCATCTGCATATTCGATCTCCCAAAATCTTCAACTCGGCGCCCATTCCAAACTGACATAGTGTTCGTCATCGCGGGAGGTTTCATGTTCAATCCGCCCAACCCAAAGTCATTCTTCCAGTTAGTCTGGGATATCGTAGGGGAAATCCCTGCCGGCAGGGTCAGTTCTTACGGTCAAATCGCCTCGATGATTCCGCCTGACGAGTACATGGAGCCGGCCCGCATGAGACATCTGGCGCCGCGCTGGGTGGGCACGGCTTTGCGGAAGACGCCGCGAGGCCACTCCATCCCCTGGCACCGGGTGATCAACAGTCAGGGCTCGATCAGCTTTCCCAAAGGCAGCCCGCAAGCGGATGAACAGAGAGGCCGCCTGGAAATGGAGGGCGTCGTCTTTGACGAGCGCGGCAAAGTCGATTTCGCGCTTGTCGCCTGGCAGGGACCCGACGAGGCCTTCTTGCAGCGCAAGCGTCTCCTGCCGCCGCGTCCGCTCAAGTGAGGGGCTAGAATTGCACGTAGCTGTTTTCGGCCAAAACAAAGCGATGCGCGTCCGGCATATTCGTCGCTGAAGTGACGCGGGCGTTATCGGCCAGCAAGCTGCGATCAATCCGACCGAGGATATTTCTTATTTCGCAATTCTTCATGACGATGCTGGCTTCGATTTCGCTGCCTTCCACGATGACGTTGTCGCCAAGCGATGTGTAGGGACCAACGTAGCTGTTGCGAATGACCGTGTCCTTGCCGATGATGACGGGACCGCGGATGACGCTGTCGATGATGCGGCTGCTGCGGCCAATGAGCACACGATGGGAGACTTCGCTGTCGCCTTCAACCTGGCCGCTGTTCTCCGGCGCCGGCGTGTAGGGCAGCTCCTCCAGCACCAGTTGATTCGCCATGATAATCGCGTTGGGCTTGCCGGCGTCGATCCACCAGCCGTTCAATTCATACGAAGCGACGTGATGCCCATCGTTTATCAGCACCTGGATGGCGTCGGTGATTTCCAACTCATTGCGTCCGGAAGGCTTGATGCGCTTGATGGCGTCAAAGATTGATGCGCGAAAAAGATAAACACCGGCGATCGCCAGGTTCGAGGGCGGCTCCTGCGGCTTTTCCACCACGCGGACGATATTGCCGTTATCGATTTCGGCGATGCCAAAACGCGACGGGTCGGGCACCTTGCCCAGTACAACCGCGGCTTCGTTGTTCGAGTCGGCAAAGGAGGTGAGCAAGCCAGTCATCTGATCTTGAAAAATGTTGTCGCCGAGGAAGACGGTGAATGGTTCATCGCCGACAAATTCCTGGCAAAGGCCAGTGGCATGGGCCAGCCCGCGCTGTTCGTCCTGCACGATGTATTCGATATTGACGCCAAGAAGCTCGCCGTCGCGCAGGTTGGTGACAATAGGCGAATCCATGCTGTTGACGACAATGCCGATATCGGTCAGGCCTGCCTTCTTCAGCGCGTCCATCGCATAATTTATCAGCCAGCGGTTCGCCACCGGCACCAGCGACTTCGGCATGGTCAAGGTCACCGGGCGCAAACGCGTTCCCTGCCCCGCCGCCAAAATAAGCGCCTTCATCGCAGCTCCTGTTCGCCCTCGGCTGTCACTGTGATCTGTAGACAATCGTAGCAGAGGACGGCATTTCGCGACAGGCGATCGGCTACTTCTTGGCCAAGTCTGGCGGCTTCAAACGAGGCGGCGCCCAAGCATATCGCCGGCGTCAGCGCTCTAGCCGCTTGGCTTCCCGCCACCAGGCTTCGAGCGTTTCCAGGTCGCAGTCCGTCATGGACTTGCCCGCATTCGCCGCCTGTGCCTCAACATGTCGGAAGCGCCGGTAGAATTTCGCGTTAATTTCGCGCAAGAGGCTCTCGGGATCATCGACGCCAAGCCAGCGCAGCCAGTTGACCAGTACGAAAATCAAATCACCAATTTCTTTGGCGCGCGTTTCCGTCGATGTCGCCGCGATTACCTCAGCCAATTCTTCCTCAAATTTACTTTCGACGCCGCTCACATCCGGCCAATCGAAACCGGCTTTGGACGCCCGCTGTGAGTATCGCTGGGCCACGAACAAAGCCGGCGCGCCCTTGGGTATGCCATCCAGGATTGATTCATGCCTGTCGGCCTTTTCCGCAGCTTTGACCTCCTGCCAGATGCGCGAGAGCTGTTGAAGGTCGCCCGTCGCCTCTACATCACCCCAGACATGCGGGTGACGCCGAATCAACTTCTCGTTGAGGCGCTTAAGCAAGTCGGGCATCTTGAACTCGTCCTCGTCAATGGCAATCTGCGTATGCAGCAGGACTTGCAAAAGCAGGTCGCCCATTTCCTCGCAGAGCGCCTGCGCATCGTCTCCATCCAGCGCTTCAAGCGTTTCCTGCGCTTCTTCCAGCAAATAGGGGCGCAGTGACTTGTGCGTCTGTTCACGGTCCCAGGGGCAGCCTTCCTCGGAGCGCAAATGCGCGATGATATTCTGCGTCGCTTCAAAGCTGCTCAACTCAGCCATCGCCGGGATGTATAGCGAGGTCATCACATCAATGCGAGAACTGCGGTCGATTTCGTAAAGCTTCAAAGCCTCGACCGCGCTGTCAGCTGTGCCGGCCGCATGGACCAACTTGACGGGGTACTCATCGTCGTACTGGTTCATCAGCGTCAGTTTGAGACTGGAGGCGACCGCCCGACTATAAACCTGCGCCAGCAGCGCGGGCAGCGCCGGACTGATGGGCGGGTGATATTGCCCGGACACGGTCAACGCGTCCAAGACTTGCAGGCCATCAAGCGCGTCGATGCCCAGCAGTGAAAGACAGGGCTCGAGAAAACTGATGCCGTGCACAATCTCAACTTCGATCGATTCCGCTCGCGCGCGCTGGAGGATTTCCGTAACCGTCGCCTCGCCAACGAGCGGATCGCCCGGCACCGCGTAAACCACATCCTGACCTTCGCGCGCCGCAGTGAGAATCCGCCCCGCGATCTCGGCATAAACCGCTTCGAAATCGTCGTGGCGCAGGTAGATTTCATCAAAGCTGATTAATTCGCAGGTCGATGGCAGCGCCGCAACACAGGGATGACGCGCCGTCCGCAAATACAGCCTCCGGGAATCTCGAATCGTTTCCCAGGCTTGAAGGGATAAATCGCTGCGCGAACCCGGTCCCAGCCCCAATACGGTGATCATCGGAAACTCAGTTCAGCCGGCAATCCACAAATATGCGAGGCGCTAACAGAAGCGGCCAGCCCTCATCGCGAGCGCCGGCTGACCCTGATGCAATACAAGATTGACAACTAACGTTTGGTGTAGGTGGGCGCTTTGCGGGCGCGCTTGAGACCGGGCTTTTTGCGTTCCTTCACGCGCGCATCCCGCGAAAGGAATCCCTCCCGCTTGAGCGTGCCACGCAGGTCCGGGTCTATCTTTTCCAGGGCGCGGGCGATGCCCAGCAGGATCGCGTCGCGCTGCCCGGTGATGCCGCCGCCATTGACATGCACCGACACATCGTAATGGCGTTCACCCCCGATGTGGGTCAACGGCGCCAGGCAGGTTTCCATATCACCCAGGCGCGGCATGAATTCCAAGCCTTCTTTCCCGTTGATGATGAAGCGGCCCGTACCACCGGGGAATAAACGAACGCGCGCAGAAGCGGACTTCCGGCGGCCGATCCCCTCATAATACTGTGCAGACATTCATTCGCTCCCCGAATCATGCATCGCGCGGCGCGATACATTTGATTCTTCATACCTTTTCACAATTCCAAAACTTGCGGCTGCTGCGCCTGATGCGGATGGTCGGCGCCGGCGTATATCTTGAGCTTCTTGAACATGCGCCGTCCAAGCGGCCCCTTGGGCAGCATGCCCTTGATGGCGAATTTCAGCGCGCGGGTGGGAAACTTGTCCATCAATTCCCGCAGCGTCATTGAGCGCAAACCACCGGGATAACCACTGTGGCGATAATAAGTCTTCTGGTCCATCCGCTTGCCGGTGACATGGATCTTGTCCGCATTGACGATGATGACATAATCGCCCGTATCCAGATGCGGCGTGAAATATGGCTTGTGCGTGCCGCGCAGCAGTGGCGCCACCTTCGACGCTAGGCGCCCCAGCGTCATGCCCTTCGCGTCCACCACCCACCAACGCCGCTCAATGACCGCCGGTGTCGTCGCGTAGGTCTTCTGCACCGTTTGTTTCATTATCTTCCCTCCAGCGCAGCTGCCGGTCGAATGGCTGCCCGCGTTGATGTCTCAGTCTCTTGACGCGCCGGGTAGCCAACTGCCTCCAGTATCAGGCCCTTTGCCGGCGCCAGCGTCTTCGCTTTGCTGATATCCCGACTCAGCAGAATCACTTCAAATTCAAGCGGCGTCATGATGCCTTTGCCCACCTGCACCAGCAGGCCGACCAAACGCCGGACCATGTGGTACAAGAAAGCGCTTCCGCGGATTCGATAGATGTAAGTCGAGCCATAATCTCCCAAGTCTTGCTCCCAATTCGACAGATAAACCCGCCTCACCGTATTGCTGCTGCCCGCTTGCGGCGGCGTGCCAAAGGCGGCGAAGTCATGCTCGCCCAGGCAGAACCCCGCCGCCGCGTTCATGCGCCCAAGATCAAGCGTCTCGCCAACGAGCTGCCAGGCCTGCCGCTCGAGCAAAGGCTGGCGCGCCGCCGGCGTCGCGACACGATAGGCATATTGCCGCCAAAGCGCGTCAAAACGCGGATGGAAGCCAGCCTGCGGGCAGATCGCCTGCAAAGCGATATCGGACGGAAGCTGAGAATTGACCGCTCGCAACAAGTCATCCTTGCCATGCTTCCAATCAACATTGAATGCAATCACCTGCCCCAAGGCATGCACGCCGGTATCGGTTCGCCCGGCCGCGACAATGCGGACCTCCTGCGCCGTCACCACCCCCAGCGCCGCTTCCACCGTGGACTGTATCGTCGGGGCGGGCGCCGGCTGCCTCTGAAAGCCTTGATAGGCGGTTCCATCATAAGCCAGGGTCGCGCGGTATCGCGTCATAGCGCCCGACCTCAATCCTCGACCGCGTGATCCACCAGCTCGATCAAGGCCATCTCGGCGTTATCGCCCTTGCGCGGCCCCAGCTTCAGAATCCGCGTGTAGCCGCCGGGCCGATCGGCATACAATGGCGCCAATTCATCGAAAACGACGCCCACCAAATCGCGATCATTGTTCAAGCGGCGCGCCACCTGTCGGCGCGCGTGAACCGCGACAAGGTTGTCGCCCTTCTCTTCCGCCTTGGCCAGCCCGCGTTTGGCAATCGTGATCAATCGCTCGGCATGCCCTTGCACGAATTTCGCCTTGTGGAACGTCGTCTTGATACGTCCGTGGATCAGCAGCTGACTCGCCAGATTCATCCGCAGGGCTTTGCGATGACTGCCACTGCGGTTTAGTTTTTTTCCATGACGCCGATGTCGCATTTGTTGCGCCTCGCTTATCTGCTACTCAGTCTTCTCATGCGGCCAGTAGTTCTTTTCCTGCAGCTTCTGTTCCAGCTCGTCCAGCGATTTTTCGCCGAAGTTGCGGATCGCCAGCATGGCATCCTGGCCGCGGTTCAACATGTCCAGCACATCGCCCACCGATGTGATGCCGGTCCGCTTGAGCGAGTTGAAGACGCGCACGCTTAAGTCCAACTCTTCAATCGGTTTGTCATAAAGCGGCGGATATGTCGGCTCGTCTTCTATCTGCGGCGGCAGTTCGATGGATTGGAACCAGTCTTCATCAACGCCGGCGACCACCTTGAGGTGATGCATCATGATCTGCGCCGCCTGCGCCAATGCCTCTTCCGGCCGTATCGTGCCGTCGGTCCAAAGCTCAAGCACCAGCCGGTCATAATTGGTGCGCTGCCCCACGCGGGCGCGCTCCACTTCAAAGTTCACCCGCTTGATCGGGCTGAAGATGGCGTCCACAGGCAGTTCACCGATGGGCAGGCGTCCGCGGTCTTCGGCCGGGCTGAACCCGCGGCCGCTGCGCACTTCAAATTCCATCTCCATATTGACATCAGGACCGTCGACGGTGAAGAGGTAGAGGCTCGGATTCTCGATCTGCACCTCCGCCGGCGCCACGATATCAGCCGCTGTCACAATCCCGTCGGCGCCGCTATAAGTGAGGCGCAGGCGCGAGCTCTCGACGCCGTGAAGCAACAGCCGCAATTGCTTGATTTGCAAGATCAACTGCGTCATGTCTTCGCGCACATTGGGAATTTCGGAAAATTCGTGATGCACATCGGAGACGCGGATGCTCGTCACGGCGGCGCCCGGCAGCGATGAGAGCAAAACGCGGCGCAAAGCGTTGCCCAGGGTCAATCCATAGCCGCTCTCCAGCGGGCTGACGACGAAACGACCGTAATCCTTTGTGATGTTTTGGCTCTCCACCTGATGCGGCAGCACCATGTTGGCGGTCACCAGGTTGGCGTCGGCCGTGCTTGACCCGATTGACGCGGTCTCTGTTGGGTATACCATATAGCCAGGTTTGCCTTTCGACTAAACGCGCCGGCGCTTTGGCGGACGAACGCCATTGTGCGGCACCGGGGTCACGTCAGAGATTGATCTTACCTTTAAGCCGCTTTGCTGTATTGAACGTATCGCCGCTTCACGACCGGGGCCGGGGCCCTTCACAAAGATATCGACTTCTTTCATGCCGTGCTGCTGTGAATTGGCCGCTGCCGTCTCTGCCGCCATACGCGCCGCGTAGGGGGTATTCTTGCGGCTGCCGGTGAAACCGGAGGTGCCGGCGCTCGCCCAGGTGATGACATTGCCTGACTGATCGGTCATGGAAACGATCGTGTTGTTAAATGTGGCATGAATATGCGCCTGCCCGTAGGGGATATTCTTGAAGACCCGTCTGGCAGTTCCGCGACTGCCTCTCCTTGCTCTTGCCATTCATACGCTCCCGATGGACTAATATTCCGCTGTCAATAACCGCCGTCTATCACGACAAGCAGGCGGCCTAAACAATTATCCTCAAACAAACCAAGTCGCTTTCGAACGGCGCCCCACGAGGCGATCTTATTTCTTGGTGGCGCCCCGACGGCGGCCACGGCCGGCAACCGTCTGCTTCTTGCCGCGGCGCGTACGCCCGTTGGTCTTGGTACGTTGCCCGCGGACGGGCAGACGCCGCCGATGGCGCAGACCACGGTAAGAATTGATCTCCATCAGCCGCTTGATATTCAGTTGGGTTTGCCGGCGCAGGTCGCCTTCGATGGTCAAGCCGCTTATCACCTCGCGGATGCGCTGCAATTCGCTCTCACTCAAGTCCCGCACGCGGGTGCTGTGGTCAATGCCGGCGCTATTCAATAATTTCTGACTGGTAGATTTGCCAATGCCATAGATGTAAGTCAAACCAATGACGATACGCTTGTCACGCGGCAGATCGACACCTTCAATACGAGCCATCGTGTTTCTCCTTTTTGCGTCCTGGCGCGGCTAGCCCTGCCTCTGCTTGTGCTTCGGGTTCTCGCAGATGATCATCACGCGGCGTTTGCGCTTGATAACCCGGCATTTCGGGCAACGGCGCTTGACACTTGCTGATACCTTCATGCGCTTGTCCTTAGTATCCCTTCATCATGCTGAATCAGATCTCGCCAACAAGCGCACAATCTACAGAGCCATCCTCCTGCAGATGCGCCAGTTGAATGTTATGTACATGCTTCCAACGATTCAATCGCCTTGGATGCCACATGATGCGATTGAGCGCGAACGAGCAGTATATCACAAGACCGCCAAATGGTAAAGGATGCTTTCCGCATCCGGTCAATCTCAAGGGCGGATGTAAAAGTCGGGCGAAGTCAAGTCCTCCATACAGGCGTCTTCCGGCCGGCGCGTTGGATCGGCGAGGAAGGACAGGGCGATCGAATCCGCGCAGGGCCCGCTCAACAGCGCGCCATGCCCGGCATTCGGGAACACAAAATGCCAACTGTTTGCCAGGTATTTCGCCGCCGCCTCGCCCCAATCCGGCGGGGTGATCGGGTCGTAAGCGCCTGAAAATACCAAGGTTGGAATGTCGCTTTCCACCGGCTGATCCTCCCGCTCGCCTCTTGATGGAACATCCCAAAACTCACAGGCGGCAAAGTTGAAAATCGCATCGTCAAGCAGCGGGGCGCGCAAGGCAGCGGGCAAATCCGCCAACCGCGCTTCAACCGCCGCGGCGCTGTTGAAGTGAATCTCTTCGGCGCATTGGATGCTGAAATACAGGCCCTCGCTGTCGCTGTCGTATTGGCCGGTCACTTCAGCTTCGAGATGCAGCTTGGCGCTCTCATCCAGCCTGTCGAGGTAAGCTCTGGCCGCTTCAATCGACGCCAGCCCGAGATAATCGCGATAGGGCGCATATTGCATCGCATCTGATATCTCGCCGATCAGCCTGTCCCGCGCGTCCTCGCGGAGCGAGTCAAAATGCGCGTCGACTTCCTCCATTGAGCCGAGATTGAGGTATTCCAGCGCCGCCAAATCAAACTCGACCGCTTCCATGCTGTCAGCATACCGAGCGTCGTCTTGAGCCTGCGATTCTGCTTCAGCCCTGGGATCAAATTCGTAATCGCCTTCGGCAAAGGCGGCAATGAGCGCGGGAAGATAGGGCAGCAATGCGCGGTCGTAAAGCGAGGCAACAACCTGCTTTACAAAATCGTCGCCTGTGATCTCGATTAGCGCGTCAAGCTCGGCGTCTTCAATCCTGGCGGGCGCTGCGTTCATATTGGCAATCGCGGTATAAAAGGACGCGCGCAAATTTGGATACGCGCGCCAGCAGCTCGGGTCCTGCTCGCAATCCACAAAGAGACGCTCCAATGCGCGGTGGGCGAACAGGGGCTGCGTTTCCAAGGCAGCGACCTGCGGCGGAAAGACAGCGTCGATCATCAGCGAGCGCAGCCGCTGCGGGAAATCTCGGGCCAGCGTCAAACCCAGGCGCGTCCCATAGGACCTGCCGTAGATATTGGCTTGCGGGATTTCAAGAGCCGCCAGCAAATCGTGAATGTCATGCGCGTTGCTGGCGCTGTGATAAGCGCTCAAATCGACGCCTGCGCGAGTCAGCCGCTCACGGCAGGCGCGGATCCATTCGGCGTCGGCGCCAACGGCGGCTGCGTCGCTCTCATAGCAGTTGAGCGAGGGAAGTGACAATCCGCTGCCGCGCTGGTCCACAAGTATGATGTCATAATCGGGCTGGAAACTTGAATCAAGCCAAGCGGCAAATGCAGCGGAGCCGGCCCCGCCCGGGCCGCCCTCCAGGTAAACGATTGGCGCGTTCGCGGTCTCCTTGCCGGCTGAGATGCGCACAACGAAGAGCTCAAGCTGGATAGCGGCATCTTGCGCCTTGCGATTCTCCGGCGTCCGCAAAATGCCACAGTTGATGTCCGCATCCCTTGCCCCCGCCAGTTTTTGCATGAAGAAGGGACATGCCCGGTCAAGAAAGGCCGGCTTGTCCCGCTGGGCGAGCGCCGCCGCGCCCAGCACCCAGATGGACAAAGCCAGAAACAGCGCTCCCCGCAGCAACATGACATCTGTTTCTATAGCAAAGTCAAGATCAATGGGCCGTCTTCCGTGATCGCGACCGTATGCTCGAAATGGGCTGTGAGCGACCCATCTTTCGTGACCACGGTCCAGCCATCTTCCAGCTCCATCAGATCCGGCCGCCCGGCGATAAGCATCGGTTCGATCGCATAGGTCATCCCGACCTGCAGCTCGCAATCTTCCCACTTGTGCTTGCTGCGCCTGCTATGCCACCAATTGGGGACCTGCGGCTCCTCGTGCATGGACCGGCCGACGCCGTGGCCGGTGTATTCACGCGCGACGCTGTAACCCAGTCTGCCGGCGCGCTTCATCGTCGCTTTGGCGACATCGCTGATCCGGTTGCCGACGACAGAGGCGTCTATAGCCGCCATCAAAGCGGATTCCGCCGCCCGCAGCAAGCGATCTGCCGAGCGCGACACTTCGCCGACCGGATGCGTGAAGGCCGCGTCGCCGACGAAGCCCTGATGAAAACAGGCGACGTCGATGCCAATGATGTCCCCCTCGTCAAGGATTCGCTTTTCACTTGGGATGCCATGCACCAATTCCTGATTGATGGATGCCGTGATGGTCGCCGGAAACGGCGGGTGATTGCCCGGCGCGTAATCGAGGAAACAAGGCTCGGCGCCATGGTCGCCCAGGACCGTCAACGCAATCTCGTCCAATTCCTTGGTCGTGACACCGGGCTGGATCGCGACTCGCATTTCTTCATGCGCGATGGCAACAATGCGTCCGGCTTCGCGCATTATCTGCAATTCTTCCGGTGATTTCAGAATGGGCGCCATGAGACTGAATCGTGAGCGACAGTCCGATCTTAGACGGTCGATAGAGCCCGCTTGATATCGGACCAAACGGCATCGATGCTTTGGTCGGCGTCAATCGTCCGTAAAATGCCTTTCGCTTCAAAATAACTGATGAGCGGCTGCGTGGTATCCAGGAATGTGTCGATGCGCTTGATGATGGCGTCGGCGCTGGCGTCATCCGGCCGCCGCTTCAACGCTTCACCGCTGTCTGCAAACGCAGCGTCCAAACGTGGCGGAAAGGCATCGTCGGCCTGCGGCGTCCAGCAGAAGTCGACGCCTTCAGCATTGTAATAGTAGTTGTAACTTGAGCCGTCCTCGGCCGTAACGCGGCCAAATGCGCGCTTGAATGCCACATAGAGATCAAGCTCCAGGAGCAGCGCGGCATTAACGCGAGCGCCTTTCTCGCGCAGGTGCGCTTCGAGGAAGGCCGCCTGTATGGAATTGCGCGGATAGCCATCCAAGATTACGCCATTGCGCGCGTCCACCTGCGACAGCCTGTCGGCAACGATGGCGTTGGTTGTGTCGTCATCCACCAACTGACCGGAGGCCATGATGTCTTGCACTTTCCGCGCGAGCTCATCACTGCGCGTCCGCATCGCCCGGAAGAGATCGCCCGTCGAAACCTGCGGGATGCCAAAGCGCTCTTCAATCAACTTCGCCTGCAAACCCTTGCCGGCGCCCTGTACCCCCATCAAGATTACATACAGACTCATACTGCGCACCCCCACCATCCGCTCGCCCGCTGCCGGACTGCCTCATGCGGCGACGTCATTGCCTGGCAAAAATAAAGCCGAGATCAAATACTCGGCTTATCACATCGGCTCCTTCGCACGGATTAGCGCATAAATCCTTCGTAATTCCGCACGACGAGCTGCGCTTCCAATTGACGCATGGTATCGATGACGACGCCGACCACGATGATCAAACCGGAGCCGGATATGACCAAGCCGGCGTTGATGACCGCGCCCGAGGTTGAAGCCTCCAATGGGAAAATGATGCGATTCACAAGATCGACCATGCCAGGGATGACGGCGATTACACCCAGGAAAAACGCGCCCACAAAAGTGATGCGCCGCGTCGTGCTCTTGATGTAATCTTCGGTGCGTTTTCCGGGGCGAATGCCCGGGATGAAGCCGCCATTGCGCTGCAAGGTCTCAGCCAGATTCTGATTGCCGACCATGACTTCGGCGTAGAAAAAGGTGAAGCCGACCGTCATCAAGAAAAATGTGCCCCAATAGAGCAAACCCTGCTGATTGCCAAAGGTGGTTTGAATCGTATTGCCGACGGCGCCCGGCGGGAACAGGCTGGCGATGATCGCCGGGAAGGTGATGATCGATTGGGCGAAAATGAGCGGAATCATGCCGACCGGATTGACACGCAGCGGAATAAAGCTGTCTTGCTGCGCGAACTGCCGGTTGCCGCGCACACGGCGTCCGTATTGCACCGGTATGCGCCGCACGCCTTCTTGTATCACGACGACAGCGAGCACGCTCAGGATGGTGATGACGATGAACAGCACCAAATTGTAAATGCTGCGATCAGGCTGCTGCGTCAATAGGCGAATCAGGTTCTGCGGCGCCTGCGCCACGATGCCGGCGAAAATGATGATGGAGATGCCGTTGCCGATGCCCTGCTCCGTGATCAGCTCGCCGAGCCAGATAGCGAACATCGTGCCGGCCGTCATAGTCGTCAGCACCGAGACGGTCAGCAGCAAATTGCTGCCGAGGCCAAAACCGAAGCCCGGGATGATCTCCGCGCCGGTGCCCGTCGCCAGGTTGAAGATGCTGATCTGCCCCAAGGCCTGCAGCACCGCCATCGGAATCGCCACATAGTAGGTGTAACGTTGGATCTTTTCCTGCCCGCCCGGCTCGCGCTGGATTCGTTCCAGAGCCGGCACAATCGGCACCAGCAATTGGAAGATAATCGACGCGGTAATGTAGGGGTAAACGCCATTGGCGATAACGCTGAAATTGGCGACGGCGCCGCCTGACAGCAAGTTCATCACCTGGATCAGATTGCCGGCGCTGCTGCCGCTTTCGAAAACCTGCCGCAAAACATTGCGATCCACGCCAACAACGGGCACATGGGCGGCAAACTGATAGACGATCAAGATGAAAACGGTGAAAAGCAGCTTGTTGCGCACATCCGGCAGACGCCAGGCGTTTTTCAATGCTTGAATCATAGAATCGCTTCCTTGTCAATCAAGAGACGCGCCCGCCACGGGGGTACGCGGCATCCGTCTCTATACCCGCTTTCACAGCTTATACGCATTCGACGCTGTTGGAGTTCTGCGCGGGGCGGTAAATTCCCGGACCGAACTCAGCCGCCTTCGCCAGCCAGGCGCTCCAGGTCCACCTTGCGCATCTTCTTTACCGTCGCGCGGGCGCCTGTTACTTTCAAGGCATGGCGATGGACGCTGCCGCCGGCGCTTTCAATTTTCTCCGCCGCGCTCTTGGTGAACTTGTTGGCATGCACTTCCAGCCTTTTGCCCAAGTCGCCACGGCCTAAAACTTTGATCGGCTCATCAGCATCCCGCACCAGGCCGACGGCCGCCAATGACGCGCCATCAACCAGCGCGCCGTCATCGAAACGCGCCTCCAGCATATCGACATTCACTTCCTGATAATTGATGGCGAAGATATTGGTGAAGCCGCGCTTGAATGGAAGGCGCCGCACCAATGGCAATTGACCACCCTCGAAGTAGGGACCTTTGCCGCCGCCACTGCGCGCGCCCTGGCCTTTGTGGCCGCGCCCGGCCGTCTTGCCTTTGCCCGCCGCGATGCCACGGCCGACGCGCCTGCGTTTGCGCTTTGAACCCGGGTCGGGCTTCAAGTCATGCAATTTCATTTTGCTTCGACCTCTTCAACTTCCACCAGGTGACTCACTTTGGCGATCATGCCACGAATCTGGGGCCCATCGCCGATCAAGACACTCTGGCTCATTCGGCGCAATCCGAGGGATCTGACTGTTTCCTTCTGCCGGCCGCTATAACCGATCGGGCTCTTGACCAGCGTGATCTTAAGCATCTTGCCGCGGCGCTCAGACATGCTCAGCACCTCGTTCTTCACGACGCTCCCAAAACGGCGCCACCTCATGCGCTTGTTTGCCGCGCATATCCGCCAACTCCTCCGCGCTGCGCAGCTGCCGCAAGGCATCCAGCGTCGCCATCGTCACATTCAGCAAATTGGCGCTGCCCTGGCTCTTGGTCAGGATATTGCGGACGCCCACCACCTCCAATACCGCGCGGACGCCACCACCGGCGATGACGCCAGTACCGGGCGCCGCCGGCTTCAGCAGCACGCGCGCGCCCCCATGCCGGCCGATGACCGTGTAGGGGATGGTCGCGCCTGAAAGCGCCACGCCCTCGATATTGCGCCGCGCCCGCTCAGCCGCTTTGCGGATGCTATCCGGCACAGCGCGCGCCTTGCCGATGCCAACGCCAACATTGCCGCGGTTGTCGCCGACAACCACAACGGTGCGAAACGCGAACCGGCGCCCGCCCTTGATTACCTTGGCGACGCGGCGGATATCAACAACGCGCTCGTCGAATTCATCGCGCTCTTCTTGATTCCTGCGCGAATCCCGTCTTCTTCTTTCAGCCATATTCAATCTCCACGTTAGAATTGCAGACCGGCTTCGCGCGCGCCTTCCGCCACAGCCGCCACGCGTCCTGTGAACATGAAGCCGCCGCGATCAAACACAACCGCATCGATTCCCGCTTCGCGCGCCCGCGCGGCCACTGTTTGACCGACCAGCTTCGCCGCTTCAATCTTCTTCATTTGCGTCACTTGCGGCGCCACTTCCTTGTCAATGGTCGAGCAAGAAACCAGCGTGCGCCCTTCGATATCGTCGATCACCTGCACAAAGACATGCCGGTTGCTGCGATAAACATTCATGCGGGGGCGCGCCATCGTACCGGAAATGTGCCTGCGCACACGCCGATGCCGCCGCTTTCGCGCGACATATTTTCTCCGCCCAGTGATATCAGCCATATTGTCCGTTCCTCTGCGGCGCCGACCACCCGACCGGCGCATGACTTCAATTAGCGTTTGCCCGCTTTGCCGGCCTTGCGGCGCACATACTCGCCCAGGTAACGCACGCCTTTGCCTTTATAAGGCTCGGGCGGGCGCCAGCCTCGGATATCGGCCGCCACCTGACCGACGACTTGTTTGTCGATGCCATCCACGTGAATGATCGTGCCGCGCGAATCCTGCGGCACATCGAAACTGATATTCGCGGGCGGCTCGATTACTACGTCATGCGAATGCCCAAGGCGAAGTTGCAAGTTCGCGCCTTGCAGCGTGGCTTGATAACCCACGCCTTGAATCTCCAGGGTTTTGCGGAAACCTTCGGATACACCCTGCACCATGTTCGCCACGAGCGCGCGCGTCAGCCCGTGCAGCGCCTTATGATGGCGCAGGTCCGACGGGCGCTCCACGATGATATGCCCGTTATCCTGGCGTATCGCCAATTCCGGACTGAAGTCCCGCGTTAACTCGCCTTTGGGCCCGGCGATCGTCACCGTGTTCCTGTCGATCTTGACAGTCACCTTTTCCGGCAGCTGCACGGGCTGTTGTCCTACGCGCGACATGTCGATTCCCTTTCCGTCACCAAACGTAACACAGGACTTCGCCGCCGACGCCATCGCGGCGCGCCTGTTGCGCGGTCATGACGCCCTTTGGCGTCGTCACAATCGCTATGCCGGTGCCGCTCAGCACGATCGGCAATTCTCTGCGCTTGCGGTAGACGCGCCGCCCCGGCTTGCTGATTCGCTTGAGCTGGGTGATGACCGGCCGGCGGTCGCGCCGAGTGCCGAAATACTTCAACTGCAGCTTTATCAGCGGCACCGGACTTTCATCACCGACCGAGAAATCGTCGACGTAACCCTCTTCCTTGAGAATTCGGGCAATCTCGACCTTGATCGTGCTCTTCGGCACGCCGACTTCCAACATGCCTCGCTGCAAAGCGTTCCGTATGCGCGTCAACATATCGGCAATTGGATCATTTGTCACATTAGACACTTTGGACGCCTCCTACCAGCTCGACTTTACAACGCCGGGAATTTCGCCTTCGAGCGCCATCTCGCGGAAGCATATCCGGCACAAGCCAAAGCGGCGGATGTAACCGCGCGGACGCCCGCAAACTTTGCAGCGATGCCGCACGCGCACGGCGTATTTGCGCCGCTGTTCCCGAAATTGCATACATTTCTTCGCCATAGACTCCCCTTTTAGTTGCCCTGGAAGGGCATGCCCAGCAGCGCAAGCAGCCGGCGGCCCTCTTCATCTGTTTTCGCCGTCGTGACAATCGTGATTTCCATACCACGTACCTTGTCGATCTTGTCGAAATCGATCTCCGGAAATACCAACTGCTCGCGCAAGCCGACCGTGATGTTGCCGCGCCCATCCAGCTTGGCCGGCACGCCGCGAAAATCGCGAATACGCGGCAAAGCGATATTGACCAGACGGTCGTAAAGCGCCCACATCCGCTCCTTGCGCAAAGTCACTTTGGCGCCGATCGCCCGCCCTTCGCGCAGCTTGAACGTGGCGATGCTTTTCTTCGCCTTCGTGACCACCGGCTGCTGCCCGGTGATGACTTTCAGGTCCTCCACCGCGCCATCCAGCGACCGCGGTTCATCGATCGCTTCGCCGACGCCGATGTTCAGCGTGATCTTGCTGATCGTCGGCACCTGCATCGGATTGCTGTAACCGAACTCTTCGGTCAAGGTCGGCACAACTTCTTCCAGATAGCGAGTGTACATTCGGTTTTCCATTTGTTCGCCTCGCTCCGCTAGACCTCGATGGGGCTATCGCACTTTTTGCAATAGCGCGTCTTGAAGCCCTCATCGTTCATACGATATCCCACACGCGTCCGCTCATCGCAGCTGCCGCAGACCAGCATCACATTCGAGAGATGAAGCGGCGCTTCAAACTCGATGATTTGCGCCGGGATTTGCTGCCCGCCCGGCGCCGGACGCGCTTTTCGGTGGCGCTTCATGATATTGACGCCATTGATGATCACACGATCTTTCTTCACCAGGACGCGCACCACCTCGCCGCGCAGGCCCTTGTCCTTGCCGGCGATGACTTCGACCGTGTCGCCTTGCTGCACTCGTTGCATACTATTCCCTCGCCTACAATGTCTCGGGCGCCAGCGAAACGATCTTCATGAAGCCCTTGTCGCGCAATTCCCGCGCCACCGGCCCGAAGACACGCGTCCCGCGCGGATTCTCAAGATCCTCCGCCAGGACCACTGCCGCGTTGTCATCAAAACGGATGGTCGACCCGTCGTTGCGGCGGTATTCCTTGTGCGTCCGCACGATGACCGCCCGCACGAGCTCACCCTTCTTGACGCCGCCGGAAGTGGAAGCCGATTTGACCGTGCCCACCACGATATCGCCGACATAGCCGTACTTCACTTTTGAACCGCCCAATACGCGGATGACCAATAATTCCTGCGCGCCGCTGTTGTCGGCTACCTTCAAACGCGATTCCGTTTGAATCATCTCTAGACACTCTCCGTTCGAGAATCCGGCGACAGCTTATGTCGCCAGCTGTTCCCCTGCTTCCAATACCGCTTCCACCACCCAGCGCTTGCGTTTGCTTATGGGCCGGCTCTGCACAATGCGCACCAGCGCGCCGACCCCCGCGCCCGTTTCATCGTGCGCCATCACCTTCTTGGTCGACGACACAACCTTGTGATACACCGGGTGCATCTTGCGATTTTCAATAGCGACAACGACCGTCTTGTCCATCTTGTCGCTGACGACCGTGCCGACCAGGCGTTTACGGTTATTCGGCATCCTGCCCCCCTTCAGATACAAGCTCCGCCGCCAGCTCGCGCTCGCGCAGCGCCGTTTTCAGGCGGGCGATATCACGCCGGGTTTTGCGGAACAGCGTTGTATCCTTCAATTCGCCGGATTCCTTCTGGATCCGATACGTATACATCTCCACTTTCAGGTCTTCAATCTTGTCCAGGATTTCGTCCGTGGACAGGGCGCGGATCTCGTCGATGCGCATCAACTCACCTCCCGCCCGGAAATTGGATCGAAGCGCTTGACGAACTTGGTCTTGATCGGCAGCTTGTGCGATGCCAGGCGCAGCGCTTCCCGCGCGTCATCCTCCGGCACGCCGCTCATTTCGAAAAGGATGCGCCCCGGCTTTACCACACAGACCCATTTTTCGACCGAACCCTTGCCCTTGCCCATGCGGGTTTCGGCCGCCTTTTGCGTCACCGGCTTGTCCGGGAAGATGCGAATCCAAACTTTGCCCCGCCGGCGGATGTAACGCACCATCGCCCGGCGGCAAGCTTCGATCTGTCGGCTGGTGACCCAGCTGGGCTCCAAAGCCTGCAAGCCGTAATCGCCGAATTGCACGACGGCGCCGCGGCGCGCTATCCCCCGCATCCGCCCGCGCATCTGCTTGTTATACTTTCTGCGTTTCGGCATTAACATGGTTCATGCTCCTACAGTTGACGCGCTTATTTTGGGCGAGCCACCGGCTGGCCCCTACACGGGCTCGACTATCTTGTTAATTCCGCCGACCGCGGCGCCCGCCATGATCGGCCGGACGCTGCGCCGGGCTGCTGAACGGATCCTCGCCCGGCAGAATGTCGCCCTTGTAAATCCAAACCTTGACGCCGATCTGACCAAAAGTGGTCAGCGCTTCGGCGAATCCATAATCAATATCGGCGCGCAAGGTATTCCGCGGCACCCGACCATCAAACATCCATTCGCGCCTGGCCATGTCGGAGCCGCCAAGGCGCCCGCTCACCTCGACGCGTATGCCGCCCGCGCCCTGCCGCATCGCCTGCATGATGGCGCGTTTCATCGCTCGGCTGTGGCCGATGCGCCTCACCAGCTGTGAGGCCACATTCTCCGCGACCAAGGTGGCGTCAAGGTCGGGATTCTCAATTTCACTGACCTCGACCTTCACCGTCTTGCCCGTCATTTCCTGCAAGTTTTGACGCAGTTCCTTGACCGCCTCGCCCTTGCGACCGATGATCAAACCGGGGCGCACCGTATTAATCGTAATAATCACGAGGTTCGGATGGCGCTCAATCTCGATGCGAGAGACGCCCGCGCGTTTTGTCTTCGCCTTCAAGTATTTCCGTATCTTGCGGTCTTCCATCAATAAATTTACGTAGCGTTCGCCTTCGGCATACCAGCGAGCGTCCCACTCGCGGATCACCTTCAGACGGAAGCCTTTTGGATGTACCTTGCGTCCCATTAGTCTTCTTCCTCTCGCTCAGACAGAATCACCCAGAGGTGCGACGTGCGCTTCAGGCGCGGCTTGAATCGGCCACGGGCGCCCGCCTTGAAGCGTTTCAGCGTCGGGCCATCGCCGGCGTATATCTGCGATACATACAGGTCGTCCGGGTTCAGGTCAAAGTTGTTGGCCGCGTTCGCCATTGCCGAATTCAAAGTCTTGCTCACCAGGGCGGAGCCCTTCTGCGGCATGTAATCCAATACGATCAGGGCCTCTTGGGCATCCATCCCGCGCACCTTGTCGCAAACCAGGCGCAGCTTTCGCGGCGAGATCGGCAGATACCTCGTAATTGCGCGCACTTCCATCGTTCTGTCCTCTATCGTCTGCTGTCCGTGATATGACCGCGGAAGGTGCGGGTCGGCGCGAACTCGCCCAGCTTGTGCCCGACCATGTTTTCCGTGATATAAATCGGCACATGCCGCCGGCCATCATGCACCGCAATCGTATGACCGACCATCTGCGGGAAGATTGTGCTCGCCCGGCTCCAGGTGCGGATCACGATCTTTTTGTTCTGCTGATTGAGCCGTTCAATCTTTTCCAACAGCTTCGGGCTGACGTAATAGCCCTTTTTCAATGAACGTGACATGTTGCTGTCTCCCGAAATTAACGACGTTTGCCGCGGCGGCGAATGATGAAGCGATTCGTGCGTTTATTGCGCCGCGTTCGTACACCCAGCGCCTTCTTGCCCCATGGTGTCTTGGGCGCCGCCATGCCGATGCCGGCTTTGCCTTCGCCACCGCCGTGGGGATGGCTGGCCGGGTCCATCGCCGAGCCGCGAACGGTCGGCCGCCAGCCAAGCCAGCGCTTCCGCCCCGCCTTGCCCAGCTTGACGTTGGCATGTTCCGCATTGCCGACCTGGCCGATAGTCGCGCGGCAGGTGTTCAGTATCATGCGCATTTCGCCACTCGGCAGACGCAGCGTCACATACTTGTCTTCCGACGCCAGTATCTGCGCCGATGTGCCGGCCGAGCGCGCTAATTGACCGCCCTTGCCGGGGCGCATTTCAATATTGTGCACCACCGTGCCCAGCGGTATGTCCTTCAAGGCGCGGCTGTTGCCCGGGCGCAGCGTACTCATGGCGCCGTTGCCAATCATATCGCCGACCTTCACGCCCATCGGCGCGATGATATAGCTCTTCACGCCGTCCTCATATTGCAGCAAAGCGATGCGGGCCGAGCGATTGGGATCATATTCAATCGCGATCACCTCGGCGCGGCAATCTTCTTTGTTGCGCTTGAAATCAATGAGCCGATAACGCCGTTTATGACCGCCGCCACGATGGCGAACCGTGATGCGTCCGGTATTGTTGCGGCCGCCCTTCTTGCGCATGGCCCGCGTCAGCGAGCGTTCGGGCTTGCTCTTGGTGATCTCTTCAAATGAATAACCGGTCATATCCCGGCGGCCGGGCGAAGTCGGCTTGTAAACCTTGATTGGCATCGCTCATGCTCCCCTTAAACGTTGAAGAGCTCGATTGATACGCCTTCTTCGAGCGTAACAATCGCCTTTTTCCACTGTCGGGATCGAATATAGGTGCTGCGCCCGCGGCGACCCCGTTTCGCGGGCATTACCATCGTATTGACTTTGACGACCTTGCCTTCCAACTCAAAGATCTCCTCGACCGCTTCCTTGACTTGGATCTTGTTGGCATTGCGCGCCACTTCGAAAACGTACTTGTTTTGCCCGTCCGCCATTTCCGTTGACTTTTCCGTAATCACCGGACGGCGTATGACATCGTACAAATGGAGTTCGGCCATCTTATGCTCCTGCTCCCCAAACGCTCTTTACGACATCCAGGGCGTCCAGCGACATAATCACCTTGTCGTACTTGAGCAGATCGCGAACGTTGAGGTAGTTGGCGGCGATTGAATGCGCGTCGGGCAAATTGCTCACGCTTTTGCGCAAAGTCTTCTGCCCCGGCGCGACCACAAGCAAGGCCGATTGCTCACCCACCAGCGTCGAAATCAACTGGCGCATGGCTTTTGTCTTCGGCGCGTCAATATCCAGCTTGTCGACGACCACCAACTGATCATCGCGAACCAGGGCGCTCAATGCCGAGCGGATCGCGCCTCTGCGCATCTTCTTCGGCATCTTCTTCGTATAATCGCGCGGTTTGGGACCATGCGCCAAGCCGCCGCCGACGAATATCGGCGCGCTCTGGGCGCCGTGACGCGCGCGTCCCGTCCCCTTTTGCCGATACCATTTGCCGCCGGTCGCCCTGATTTCGCTGCGCGAGCGCGTGCTGTGCGTCCCCTGGCGCGCATTGGCCATCTGGCGCACAAAAGCCTGGTGCATCAAGCCCACATTGATCTTCGCTTCAAAAATATCGGCCGGCAGCTCAACGTGCGATACTTCTCGACCGGCGCTGTCCATCACTGGAAATTGCATCTCCTGCTTCCTTCGCTGCGCTTCAGTCAGGCGCGTCTGCCCGCCGGCTTGATCATCACGATGCTGCCTTTGGCGCCGGGCACGGACCCCTTGACCGCCAACAAGTTCTTCTCCGCATCAACCACGACCAGGGGCAGATTCTGCACCGTCACGCGATCGTTGCCCATGCGCCCCGCCATCTTCTTGCCCTTGAGCGTACGGCCGGGCGTCGCGCACATGCCAATCGAACCGGGCGAACGCATCCGATCCGACTGCCCGTGCGTCTTGGGTCCGCGCGCAAAACCGTGCCGTTTGATCGTGCCGGCGTGGCCACGGCCCTTGCTTGTGCCGATGACATCAACCAGCTCGCCCTGTTCGAAAACATCGACCTTGATCTCCTGACCCGCCTCGACGCCTAGATCCGCCTTCTCCGCCAGGCGGAATTCTCGCAGGTGGCGCAGCGCCGGCAGGTCCAGCTTCTGCAGATGCCCCAGCTGTCCCTTGGTCAGGTTCTTCGGCTTGGTCTCGCCATAGCCGAGTTGAACGGACACGTAGCCTTCGCGCTCGGCATTGCGCACCTGCGTCACATAGCAGGGCCCCGCCTGAATCACGGTTACCGGCACGACCGTTCCCCGTTCATCAAATACCTGGGTCATCCCCACTTTCTTGCCAATCATGCCTTTCATGAGCCTAGCCTCCACACGGGGCCTCTCCGTGTCAAGCTTCTCCGCCTGCGCCCGCTTTCCTGCATTCGACAGCAGCCGATGGCGGGGAGCCTAAATCTTGATTTCGATATCCACGCCAGCCGGCAGATTCAGCCGCATCAGCGTGTCAATCGTCTTGCTGTCCGGATCGAGAACATCAATCAACCGTTTGTGCGTCCGCACCTCAAAGTGCTCCTGCGAATCCTTGTCGATGAAAGGCGAACGCCTGACGGTGAATCGCTCAATCCGAGTCGGAAGCGGGACCGGGCCCACCACGCGCGAACCGGTCCGTTCCGCCGTATCCACAATCCGCTGCGCCGATTGATCGAGTACGCGGTGGTCGTATGCTTTCAATCGGATACGAATCTTGTTTTTTGCCATTGCGCAACCTTTGTCTGCTCAGTCTGGACCGTGGCTTTCACCAGCGAGCCGAGCGGATGACCCGGCTCCCGGCGCCAAAGTCCAGCACAGAGCTACTCAAGAATCTCGGTGATGCGGCCGGCGCCCACCGTCAAACCACCCTCGCGAATGGCGAAGGAAGAACCGCGTTCCAGCGCGACCGGCGTGATCAACTCCACATCGAGATTCACGTTGTCGCCCGGCATCACCATCTCAACGCCATCAGGCAGCGTGATCGTGCCGGTGACATCCATGGTGCGGATGTAGAACTGGGGACGGTAACCGGTGAAAAAGGCTTTGTGGCGCCCGCCCTCGTCGCGGCGCAAGACATAAACCTCGCACTTGAATTTCTTGTGCGGCGTAATCGAACCGACCTTGGCGATCACCATGCCGCGCTGAACTTCATCGCGCCCGATGCCGCGCAGCAGGATGCCGGCGTTGTCGCCCGCCTGCGCCTGGTCCAGCTCCTTGTTGAACATCTCAATGCCAGTGACGACCGTCTTGACGATTTCATCGCGCAAGCCAACGATGTCCACCTCGGTGCCCTTCAAGAGCGTGCCGCGCGCGACGCTGCCGGTGACGACCGTGCCGCGCCCCTTGATGGAGAAGACATCTTCGATCGCCATCATGAAGGGCTTGTCCACATCGCGCATCGGCGTCGGAATCCATTCATCGACCGCGTCCATCAATTCAACGATGGACGCATACTCGGGCGCGCCCGGGTCGCTGCTTTCGCTCTCTTCCGCCGCCAGGGCCGAGCCCTTGATGATGGGCGTATCGGGATCGAAATCATAACCTTCCAGCAGCTCGGCCAATTCCATCTCGACCAGCTCAATCAGCTCTTCGTCGTCCATTTGATCGGTCTTGTTCAAGTAGACGACCATCGCCGGCACTTCCACCTGCTTCGCCAAAAGCACATGCTCGCGAGTCTGCGGCATGGGACCATCCGGCGCGCTGACAACCAGAATAGCGCCATCCATCTGCGCCGCGCCTGTGATCATGTTCTTGATGTAATCGCGGTGACCCGGGCAGTCCACATGGGCATAATGACGCGCGTCGGTTTCATATTCGACGTGGCGAATATTGATGGTGATGCCGCGGGCGCGCTCTTCCGGCGCATTGTCGATATCGCCGTATTCGCGTTCCTGCGCCTGCCCCTTCAACGCCAGCACCTTGGTAATCGCCGCCGTCAAGGTGGTCTTGCCATGGTCAACATGACCGATGGTTCCGATATTTACGTGAGGCTTGGTGCGCTCGAATTTCCCTTTTGACATCTGACAACCCCTCTTGTGAACTTCGTGAAATGATACAGAATTCGCGAACAAAAACTGCTGACCGGGCTCGGCCCTGTCATTTCTCTAGCGCGACCCGGATTTCACCGCTTCCGCGATTTCCTCCGGCGCAACCGTGTAGGTATCAAACTCCATGCTGAAATTGCCACGCCCCTGCGTGTTATTGCGCAGGTCATTGGCGTAACCGAACATTTCCCCCAAAGGCACCTGCGCCTGAATCACCGAGATGCCTTCGCTATGCGGCTCCATGCCTTGAATCTCGCCGCGCCGCGCCGATATATCGCCGACAACAGCGCCGGTGTAACCATCCGGCACGACGACTTCAACGCTCATTGACGGCTCCAGAATGACCGGGCCGCCCTTGTTGACGCCCTCCTTCAGGCACATCGAACCCGCGATCGTGAAGGCGATCTCGCTGGAATCCACCTCATGGTAGGCGCCGTCGATCAAGGTCGCTTTGATATTCACAACCGGATAACCGGCCACGACCCCGCCTTGTATCGCCTGCGTGACGCCTTTTTTCACCGACGGGATGTATTCTTTGGGTATCGCGCCACCGCGAATCGCGTCAACAAAGAGCAGCTCGCCGGTGGCTTCCGCCTTTTCTTCCTTGGGCAGCGGCTCAAAGCGAATCGTGCAGCGCGCATATTGACCGGCGCCGCCCGTCTGCCGCTTGAAGGTCGTATTGATTTCTACCATTCGCGTGATCGTCTCGCGGTAAGCGACCCGCGGCCGCCCCACGCGCGCATCCACACCGTACTCGCGCATCAGGCGATCAACCAGCACTTCCAGGTGCAGCTCGCCCATGCCCTTGATTTTTGTCTGGCCCAGCTGGTCATCGACCTCCACTTGAAAGGTCGGGTCTTCTTCCGCCAGCCGCCTCAAACCCAGGCCCATCTTGTCCTGATCGGCCTTGGTGTTGGGCTCAATGGCAACTTCGACCACCGGCGCCGGAAAGCTGATATTCTCCAGCAGAATTGGGCTGTTCGGCGCGCTGAGCGTATCGCCGGTGAAGGTCTCCTTCATGCCGATGACCGCGGCGATATCCCCGGCGTGCACTTCTTTCACGTCTTCCCGGCGGTCGGCGAACATGCGCACGATGCGTCCGATGCGCTCGCGCTTGCCGTTAGCCGTATTGAGGGCCATCGTGCCCGCTTTCAAGACCCCCGAATAGACGCGCGTGAACGCCAGCCGGCCGTACTGATCGGAAACGATCTTGAAGACCAGCGCCGCCAGCGGCTCATCATCATCGGCATGCCGCAGCAATTCGCTAGCGTCTTTGGGATGCTCGCCCGTTACCGGCGGGACATCCAGCGGCGAAGGCAGCAAGGCGACAACCATATTCAGCAGCGCCTGCACGCCTTTGTTTTTGAGGGCCGCTCCGCAAAGCACCGGATGCAACTGACCCGATATCGTGCCCGCTCGCAGCGCCGCCAGGATCTCCTCATCCGAAATCGCCTCTTCTTCAAGGAATTTCAGCGTCAGATATTCGTCGCGTTCAACGATCTTCTCGATCATTTCTTCACGGCGCGTCTCCGCCATTTCCCGATGGCTTTCGGGAATTGGGTAGGTATTGATATCCGTGCCTTCGTCATTGCCGTAGGTGATGAGCTGCATCTTGAGCAGATCAATAATGCCCTCGAAGTGCTCGCCGCTGCCATACGGCGCTTGAATGACGACCGGATTGGCGTTCAGGCGGTCGACCATCATATTGACGCAGCGATCGAAGTCGGCGCCGGTGCGATCCATCTTGTTGACGAAACACAAGCGCGGCACGTTGTATTCCGAGGCTTGCCGCCACACCGTTTCCGATTGCGGCTCGACCCCGGCGACGCTGTCGAATACCGTGATGCCGCCATCAAGGACGCGCAAGCTGCGCTGAACCTCCGCCGTAAAATCGACGTGCCCCGGCGTATCAATGATATTGATTTGATGGTCGTCCCAACTGGCGGTGACGGCGGCCGAGGTTATCGTGATGCCGCGCTCCCGTTCCTGCTCCATATAATCTGTCGTGGCGGAGCCTTCATGCGTCTCGCCGATTCTATGGACCATGCCGGTGTAATAGAGCACGCGCTCGGTGACGGTCGTCTTGCCCGCGTCAATATGGGCTATGATGCCGATGTTACGGACTTTGTTGAGGTCGATGCCAGAGTTCGGTTTAGTCATTTCCCATCCAAATCCCGAAGCCGCGCTACGGGATAGTCAATCCAAATTCCTAGCGAAAATGCGCAAAGGCGCGGTTCGCTTCCGCCATTCTGTGTGTTTCGTCTTTCCGGCGGATCGCGCTGCCCTGCCCGTTATAGGCATCGAGCAATTCATTGGTCAGCTTCTCCGCCATGCTTCTGCCGCTGCGGTCGCGCGCAAACTGAATGAGCCAGCGCATGGCCAGGGTGATCCCGCGTTCATGCGATACATCAATCGGCACCTGATAAGTCGAGCCGCCGACGCGTTTGGGCTTCACCTCGACCGCCGGCGCCACATTGCGGATGGCAATCTCAAAAACTTCGATCGGGTCTTTCCTGGCGCGCTCGCCCATCGATTCCAAAGCGTCATACATGATTCTCGTCGCCAGGCTCTTCTTCCCGCCCCGCATCATGCGATTGATGAACATGGCCACATGAAGATTGCCATACTTCACATCGGGCGGCGGAATCCGCTTGGGCGGACGATTTCTTCTCGGCATATCAATTCTCCTTCACGGGCATCCCATGCTTGCCGCGCGGCCGGGTATTGCGCCCGCCGCGTGACTGGCGGTCCTGCTCGCGCGCTTTTCCAGCGGCTACTTGGGGCGCTTCGTCCCGTATTTGCTGCGTCCCTGCTCGCGCCCGTCAACGCCGCTGGTATCCAAGGTGCCGCGCACGATATGGTAGCGGACGCCGGGCAGATCTTTCACACGGCCGCCGCGCACGAGAACGACGCTGTGCTCCTGCAAGTTGTGGCCTTCGCCGCCGATATAAGCGGTGACTTCGATGCCATTGGTCAAGCGCACCCGCGCCACCTTGCGCAGCGCCGAGTTGGGTTTCTTCGGCGTCATCGTCTTGACCTGCGTGCAAACGCCACGCTTTTGCGGCGCGCCCTTCTGCTGGCGCGAGCGCCGCTGCTTCAAAGCGTTAAAGGTAAACTGCAGAGCTGGCGCCTTGTTCTTTTTGCCTTTGCTTCTGCGCCCTTTGCGCACCAACTGATTGATTGTTGGCATAGACCTCTCCGTCTTTCACTAAAAAGGGCATCTTGCTTTTAAGACACGGAAATAGGCGCACACAAGGGCGCCCATTCTTCATTTCACTCATGACGAGACGCCCTGCGCCCGCAAAGCACTTTCGCCATATCTCCTCAATTCAGCCCACAGCGCCTCCAGCGCGGAGGTTGCTGGCTGCGAGTGCAATCGCGCATATTATCAACTGCGATTTGGCTTGTCAAGGCATTTCCGGACGGATTCAGGGCAATCGCACTATGTGTTCTTTTACCACCGAGTACAGCGAGTTTTTTTCGAGTACACAGAAGGTTTTGGATTCTGCATGGCATTTTCGCGATGACGCCAAGAAAGCGGTAACTGGTTACTCCTGTCAAAACAACCGCTACAAGCAAGCTCCCTTCTCTGGCTTGCGCCCGCCATAGAGATGGCGGGAAGGGGACGGGGTGGCAAAAATTACCGACCATGGAACAATTCGCGCACGATGATGTTGCGTTGAATCTCGCTGGTGCCTTCATAGATTTGGAATATCTTCACATCGCGCAGCAGTTTTTCGACCGGATACTCCTTCATGTAGCCGTAACCGCCGAAGACCTGCACCGCGTCAACCGCCGCTTTGGTCGCCATGTCGGCGGCAAAGGCTTTGGCAAAAGCCGGCACGCGCGGATTGAAGACGCCCGCATCCACCTGCCAGGCCGATTGCCAGGTCAACAAACGCGACGCCTCGTAGTTGATCGCCATGTCTGCGATTTTGTGGCCGACCGCCTGATGCTGATAAATCGGCACGCCGAAGGCTTCACGCTCGCGGGCGTATTTGACGCTCTCATCCAGCGCGCGCCGCTGCAGGCCGCAAGCCGCCGCCGCGACGCCCGGGCGGCTGTAATCGAAAACCTTCATCGCAATATAAAAGCCCTGCCCGACCTCGCCGACGATATTCTCTTCCGGCACTTCGACATTCTCGAAGACGATCTCGGCAGCGTCGGAAGCGCGCTGCCCCAGCTTGTCGAATTTCTTGCCGACGCTGAGGCCCGGCGAATCGCGATCGACGATGAAGCAGGTCATGCCACGATGCCCGGCGGAGACATCAGTCTTGGCGAATATCGTAAAGAAATGCGCATAACTGGCGTTGGTGATGAAGGTCTTGCTACCGTTGATAATGTAAGCGGCGCCCTGCTTGTCCGCGCGGGTCTCTATGCCCGCCACATTCGAGCCGGCGTTGGCTTCCGTCACAGCGTAGGAACAAAACTGCCCCTGCTCGACGGCGCGCTCGCCCAGCCAATACGCCTTCTGCTCGTCGCTGCCCGCGATCAGAATCGGCAGCATCGCCAGCGAATTCACGCCCAGGCTTGAGCTGATGCCGGTGCAGCCATAACCCAACTCCTCAGACACAAGCGCTTCTTCAAAGGCGCTGGCGCCGACGCCGCCGTATTCCTCGGGAATCAGCATATTGACGATGCCCAGTTCCCGCGCCTTGTGAAAGATGTCTTCGGGGAAAATCGCTTTCTCGTCATACTCCGCCGCAACCGGGATGATGTTGTCCGCCACAAAATCACGTGTCATCCGCGTCAGCATCTCTTGTTCTTCGCTCAGTTTGAATTGAGGACCGGCCATTGCCTCAGCCTGGGGAATATTCATCTCGGTCACCTCGAACATGATTTATCGACCGCTAATCTAACACTGATAAGATTTACTTTCCAGCTTCCTCAATGACATGCAGAATCGTGGCGATAACCTGGGCTTGCTGCTCCTCATGGCTGATCAATGCTGGCATGTCGCCCGATTGTTCGCCACGCCAACCGAATTGCGCGTGGTTGCCGCCGCTGATGCCGATTTTCAGCGCGTCGGGCGGCAATTGAGCGAATGACTTCGCAACTTCTTCCACCGATAGCAAGCCGTCCCGCTCAGCAATATCCCAGCGACCAGCAAAAGCGAAATCAGCAGTCGCCGCCAACGACGGCGGGGGCCGTTCATTCCGATGACGACAAAGCGTCGTGCATCGCTTCGCCCGCGGCCAGCCCCGACATAAACGCGCCTTCAACGCGTCCGCGCCCGCCGAAGGCATCGCCGGCGAATACCAACGGCGGCAGCTCTTTCGCCAGCAGATATTCTTGAGCATGCGTCGTTAGCGGCACGGAGTAGCGCCACTTTTTGAGCTGTGTACGCGCGATTCTGGCGCCCGGCTTGAGGAAAGGCGACACGGCGGATTCCAGGGCGCGGATGATATCCGCCTCCGAGGCGTCCCAATTCTGTCGGCTGAACTTCGCGTTGGCGTGGCTGGTAATGATCCGCGCGCCGGAAATGCCCTTCGCCCGATTGTCCGCCACCCAGTAGACATCGCTCTGGAAATTCTGCATCGCGCCCGGCTCGGGCAAATCAACATCGCCGTCAATTTCGTGGATGCCGCAGAGGCAGGGACCAAAACGGATCCGCCGCAACTCAGCGAAATCTTCCGGCTGAAGATGCACGCCGCTGTCCGAAAGCAGCTCAAGCGTCTCCGGCATGGGCGGCGTCATCAGCAGCCCCCGGCCGCCGGCGGTTTCGCCCGCGCTGTCCACAAGCGTCCAGCCGCCGTCCGTCGGGTTTACGGCGGTGACCAGCCGGTCGACCGTCACATTCACATCGACGGCCAGGTGTTTCGCCAGCTTGTTCATACCGCCGCGTACCGCATAGCGCGGGTGACCATCGCCGGCTGTCCGCTTTAGGCTGCCGTCCGACCAGCCCGTCCCCCAGACATAAACCAGGTCGAGCGCGCGCCAGCGATCCACATAGCGCTGCAAGGCGGCGCCGCGCACGGTGAAGAATTGCGCGCCATGATCGACCAGACCGTTCTCGCCGACGCGCCGGGTCGCCAGCCGCCCGCCGACGCTGCGCCCCTTGTCAAAGACTTGGACGGAATGGCCGCGTTCACGCAATGTTTGAGCCGCCATCAATCCGGATAATCCCGCGCCAACGATTATGACATCAACCGCCACATTCAGCGCCTTTCCCGCAGAACAATGATTGTGATTCAATCATACCGCATTCACCATATTATGTTAGGCGCGCTCGCTTTACCGCGTCCAGTTCCGTTCAATTGCCGCTCAGTAATGGGCGGCGTATCACACTGCGAATATCGTTTTGGGCAACGCCAGCTTCACCACTAAAATACGAAGGACAGGAAGGACCGGTATAATTCGCATACGATTCTCTCGGCCCTCGATCTTCTCGGAGTCCTCGGTGCTTCAGTTCTTGTGCGCCCGCCAAAAGAGGGACATGCTTTCCTGATGGGACCGCCCTTCACATTCGACGCAACCTATGATAGACTGTAGACGCGTGGTGGCAACGGCTGATTGGGCAGCCGACGCCCGCAACCAGCACGGGAGCGAATCAGATTCGACGTTGGTGGTTGAAGCCGCACTGCAAGCCGTGGCGCCAAGACACGTTAAACTGGCAAAGCACATAGGTGCAAAACCCAATTTCCAACCCCTTCCGCTGGTAGCTTAGGCCACCGGCTGAAGGGAGTAGAGGCCGATAGCCCTCTACCGCTCCTGCAGGCTCGTCTCCCGGCACGAACTGCAACGAGTGTCATAAAAAGCCAGGGTGCCCGTCGTCCACGCCGATAAGACGGCGCCAAGTTCTGTCGGCTAGCGTGATGTGAACCGAGCCCTCTGGGCTGCATGACGTGAAACTTTTCAGAGAGCTAAGCTTGTAGATGTGCGAGATTCGAAACCAGCGGACCCGGGGGGCAGGTCCCCGGCGCTTCCACTCCAAAAGGCCGTCTTACGCCGCGTAAGGCGGTTTCTCCTTTCTGGGTTATAATCGCCCGCATTATGATCCGCAAGTTTTCGCCGAGCGCCCGCTGCCGGACAGTCGCGATCCTGCTGATTTCCTTCGCAGCCCACTTGACCGCCTGCCAGTCGACCGACCCACAGATGACCTCTACCGCCGTCTATGAAGAGGCGCGGGCCGGCTTGGAACGTCAGCTTGCCACCGCGACGGTCGCGCGGGCGCGCATGCAGACCACGCTGGATCATGCCGCCACGCGCGTCGGACAAGCGGAAGAAGCCGGTCGCTTCCTGCGCTCCAACCTGATCAGCCTCGGCACCGACAGCGCCTTCATCGAAGACAACCTGCGCCAGCTGCAGGATGTGGCGACGCAAAGCCCGCCGACAGCAGCCGCGCCCGCCCTTTCAGCGCCCGCCGCCGGCGACGCATCGCCCACGATGACGCCAAGGACAGTCATCACCCCCCCAATCGTAACGCCCGCGCCGACAGCGGTAGAGCTGGGACCGCGCCTGGAAAATGTCGTCATGGCCTCGGGCGTCGACAGTTTCGACTGCGCGATCGACGCGAACCCCGCGTTTAGCCCGCGGTCCAGGGCCATCTACGTCGTTGGGCGCGCCTTCAACATCCCCGCGGGCGCGACCATAAGCTCAAGCTGGCAGCACGCGGGCGCGGAAGTTGTGCATTTCAGCTTCCACCGCGAACACGAAATCAACGACAGCTGCATCTGGTTCTACATCGATCAGACAGATACGCCCTTCACCGCGGGGTCCTGGAGTGTAGAGATACGCGTCGATGGCGTATCGCTTGCCTCGCCGGTCGCCTTTCAGATCGTCAGCAATTGAATTGGATCATAATCCAATATGAGTTTTGCCGACTTGGTCATCGCCGCCAAAGTAATACTGGCATCCAGGGCAACTGCTGGCATAATCCTACGTATAGCGAATTGTGATGCGAGACGAGCTACAGGATTGGCGCTATGGCGATCGTCACCCGTTGGGACAACAAAAGGAAAACCGTAGTCCTTCTGGAGTTCGAGTCGGAATGGGATTGGGACGAGCTGGAAGAAGCGGTGCAAAAGGCCGACCGCTTGATCGGCAGTGTTGAACACTTCGTCGACCTCATCATCGACCTGGAAGGCACCACGATTCCGCGCGATATTCTGACCGCCGCCAAGACCCTGCTGGCCTCAGGTGAAGCGCGGCCCAACGAAGGCGCCCGCGTCGTTGTCGGCGCGAACGGCGCCATCAGAACCATCTATACCACCATCCAAAAGACATTCAACAGCGCCGTCGAGGGCCGGGAAATTCTATTCGCGCCCAATATGGCGGACGCGCGCGCCATCGTTCGCGGCCTGGCCATGGACCGCTGAGCCCGGCGCCTCCGTCCATCACCCGCTCAAAGATTCAATCAAGGGCATTCATGAAGCCGAATGCACTGCGCCCGACCTAGCCGCATGGCCAGGCCCCCTGGCCCTTCGCGCAGGCGTCGTGTCGGCTGCGCGCCGCCTATGCTATAGTGATAACAGGAGGCGGAGAGACAGGATGATGATGCGAGGCGGGGGCTGGTTCCGATATATGCACGGCTTGGAGGCGAAGGCCAAGCCAAACGTCACACGTCGCCTTCTCTTTCGCGTTCTGAAATACGCTCGTCCTTATCGCCCGCAGATCGCCGGCATGTTGATCACCATCTTGCTGACCACCGGCCTCGGCCTGGTCAATCCGCTGATCTTCCGTCAAATCATTGATGATGCGCTGCCGAATAAAGATATCGGCAAACTCAATCTGCTGGCGCTAGCGATGGTCATGATTCCTCTTGTCAGCGGCGGCGTTCGCATCATACAGCGCAAGTACAATGTCGCCATCGGTGAAGGCGTCATCTTTGACTTGCGCATCGCCCTCTACCGCCACCTGCAGCAGATGTCCCTGCGCTTCTTCACCAATACTAAAACGGGCGAACTGATGAGCCGGCTGAACAATGACGTGGTCGGCGCGCAGAACGCGATCAGCAATACCATCGTCTCAATAGTCACTAATGTCATCACAGTGGTCGCTACGCTGGCGATGATGCTGTACCTGGAATGGCGGCTCACCGTTGTCGGCGTGCTGGTGCTGCCGCTCTTCATCCTGATTGCGCGGCGGCTGGGCCTGCGGCTGCAGAAAATCGCGCGCGCGCAAATGGAATACAACGCCCAAATGAACGCCATGATGAACGAGACGCTCAATATCAGCGGCGCATTGCTCGTGAAGCTGTTCGGGCGCATCGACTCCGAAGTGGAGCACTTTGAGCAGCGCGCCGTTGACGTGCGCGACGCTGGCATCAAGCGGGCCGTGCTCGGCAGTCAATTCTTCGTGCTAATCGGTCTGGTCAGCGTGGTTGGCACGGCGCTGGTTTATTGGGTCGGCGGGCTTCTGGTCATTGAAGGCGTCTTCACTATTGGCACAATTGTCGCCTTTGTCATCTATCTGACGCAGCTCTATACACCGCTTCAGGCGCTGACGAACGCGCCGGTGGATTTCGCCCAGTCCATCGTCAGTTTCGAGCGCGTCTTCGAGATCATCGACCTGCCATTGGAGATCGCCGAAGCCGATGACGCGCTTCACCTGGCGGATGTCAAAGGCGAGCTGGTCTTTGACGATGTCAGCTTTCGCTACCGCATTGACGAGGGGCAATTGCTATCCGATGTCGAGCGAATCGGACGCTTCGCCAGCGTGGCGGCAACGCGCTCTGGCGACCCCGGCCGGCGGCAAAATGGGGCGCCAGCGGCCGCTGTACGGCATCAAGCGCGCAATATGGCTTTGCAAAATATCTCCCTCCACATTCAGCCCGGTCAGCTTGTCGCGCTGGTCGGCCCCAGCGGCGCCGGCAAAACGACGCTGACCTACTTGATTCCGCGTCTCTACGACCCATCATCCGGCAGGATAACCCTCGACGGCTGCGATCTGCGCAGCTTGACCCTGAGCACGATGGCGGGGCATATCGGCATGGTGACGCAGGAGACCTTCTTGTTTCATGACACGATCCGCACCAACCTGCTTTACGCCAAGCCCGCCGCCACCGAGGCGGAAATCAAAGCCGCTGCCAAAGCCGCGCATATTCATGATTTCATCATGAGTTTGAGCGAGGGATATGACTCCATCGTGGGCGAGCGCGGTTATCGGCTCAGCGGCGGCGAAAAGCAGCGTATGGCGATCGCCCGCGTCATCCTGAAGGACCCGCGCATTCTCGTGCTGGACGAGGCGACAAGCCATCTGGACAGCCAGTCCGAAGCATTAATCCAGGATGCGCTGAGCAACATTATGCAAGGGCGCACCAGCATCGTCATCGCCCATCGGCTCAGCACAATTCTGGCCGCCGATACCATTCTCGTGCTGGACCGCGGCGCCATCGTCGAGCGCGGTACGCACAGCCAACTGCTGGGGCAAGATGGCCTCTATGCCAAGCTCTACGAAACGCAATTCAGCAAGCAGCATGAGTTGGCTTGAGCGGCTGGGATTGCTGTGAAAGCGACAATCACGCAGTTTGACGCGCGAGCATTGGAGAGCGAGTGGACGCGGCTGCGGCGTCATGCCGCGGCGGAGCAGCCCGAGTTGCTGCTGCTGCCCGAGATGTGCTTTTCGCCCTGGTTTTGCGCCTCTCCCCGCCGAAGCGATTTAACGTGGGAGCGGGCAGCCCATGATCACGCGTACTGGCTTGGCAGGCTGCCCGAGCTCGGCGCGAGGCGCATCGTCGGCACGGCGCCGCGGAATATCGGCGGCACGGCGCCGCGGAATATCGGCGGCAAGCGGTTTAATTCAGCCTATCTATGGACGGATGACGGCGGGATTCGCTGGATTCATCACAAGACATACCTGCCAAACGACGACGGCTACTGGGAAGCCAATTGGTATGATCGCGCCCCGATTGACTTTGAGCCGCTATGCTCTGGCGATCTGTCGCTGGGGATAATGATTTGCACAGAACTCTGGTTCATGCAGCACGCGCGCGAATACGGCCGGCGAGCTGTGCAGTTGCTTCTCAATCCACGCAGCACACCCCTGCACACGAACGACAAATGGCTGGCCGGCGGTCGGGCGGCGGCGGTCGTCTCCGGCGCATTCTGCCTGTCGTCGAATCACGCCGGTCATGCGGGGCGCATGGAACTGGGCGGGGCCGGCTGGATCTGCGATCCGGATGGCGTCCCGCTCGCGACGACTTCCGCTGAGGAACCCTTTGTCACGCTGAATCTCGACCTGGAAATGGCGAACGAAGCGAAATCCACCTACCCGCGCTACGTTGATGACTGCGAGTTTTGAGTGCCTTCTTCACTGTACAAGATTCGTTCCGCTCTGCTAACATACCGGCGAGGAAAATCAGAATCACTGCTTATGGCTGAGTTTCGCTTGATCGTGGGGCTGGGAAATCCTGGCGCCAAATATGAGAAGACGCGTCACAACGTCGGCTGGCGCGTCATCGACGAGTTGGTGGCGCGCCATCAACTGGGCGCGGGCCGCAGTGAAAAACGAGCGCGCACATGGGATGGCAGCATCCGCGGCCTTCGCGTCAAGCTGGCCAAACCGCTGACCTACATGAATCGCAGTGGCGAATCAGTCCGCTCGCTGATGGATTATTACAACATTCCCCGCGCGGCTCTCATCGTTGTGCATGACGATCTGGACACGCCATTCGGCATCCTGAGATTGCGGAATGCGGGCGGGCATGGCGGGCAGAATGGCTTGCGCAGCATCATCCAGCACCTTGGCGACGGGGGCTTTGCGCGCTTGCGCTTCGGCATCGGGCGCCCGCCCGGCAAGATGCAGCCGGTCGATTTTGTGCTGCGGCCCTTCAAGGGCGATGACGCCATCTTGGCCGCCGAAGCAGCTGCGAGAGCGGCGGACGCCATCGAGGCTTGGCTCAGCGAAGGCATCAATAGCGCCATGTCGCGATTCAATGGCGACGCGCCGAGCCAGGCTAACGAGCACAGCAAGCAAGACCTGGAAACGCGACTCGCAGTCCTTCAGCGCGCGCATGAGCTGTCCCCTTCCGATACGCGGACGCTGGCGCAGTTGATCGCGCTGCAAAAGAAATTGGGCATGCTTGACGCTGCGGCAGCGGGACATTTGAAGTTGGCGGCGCTTTTCGACGCGAGCGGAGAGGGCGCCCAGGCAAATGCGGAGCGGGTCAAAGCGGTGACCATCCGGCCCGAGCTGGTCGATGTTCAACGCGCGATCGCGGAATGGTATCTGGCGCAGGCGAACCGGAAGAAGGCAGTTGCGCGGCTTCTCGTTCTGGCCGATCACATAAAACGGGCGGACAGTGAGGCGGCGCTGCAAACTGTCGAGCAGGCCCTGGCGATCAATCCGCAGCACCCCAAAGCGCTGGAGTATCAACGGCAATTGCAAGCGCAATGCGCAGCCCGATAGCGCAGCATTCAAATGAGAGGAGTTAGCTGAAAATGCAGATCCTAGCGCCCGAATCCCTGGGCATGTCTTCGGAACGACTCAACAATATCAAGGTCCGGCTGGGTGAATACGTCGACCAGGGGCTGGCGCCCGGCTTTGTCACGCTTGTCGGGCGCGAATCGGAAGTGCTGCATTTCGAGGCCTGTGGCTACCGTGACGCAGCCAACAAGCTGCCGATGAAGCGCGACACGATTTTCCGCATCTACAGCATGACCAAGCCGATCACCTCCATCGCTCTGATGCAGCTCCATGAACGGGGGAAATTCCAACTCGTCGAGCCGGTCAGCCGCTACATTCCCGCCTTCCGCAAGACGAAAGTCTTAAGCGGCCTGGGCTACCAGGGGCAGCAGCTGGAAGCGCAGAATCCGCCAATGACGATCCATCACCTGCTCAGCCATACCGCCGGCTTGAGTTACGGCTTTTACCTGGACACGCCGATTGACGAGATGTATCGCAATTCGATCTTTCGCAGCGACAGCGCCTCGCTTGAAGAGAAGATCACCGGCATGGCGAAACTGCCGCTGCGCTTTCAGCCGGGCAGCGGCTGGAACTACAGCATCGCCACCGATGTATGCGGCTACCTGGTGCAAGCGCTCGCGGACATGCCATTCGAAGACTATCTGAAAGCGCATATCTTTCACCCGCTCGGCATGGTCGATACCGACTTCTTCGCGCCAGCGGACAAGATCGACCGCCTGGCTGAACTTTATCAACACGATCCCTTGAGCGGCGCTTTCAAAGTGTATAAGGGCGCGCAGGGTATTGCCGCTCAAGATTTCAGCAAACCGGCAGCGGCGCCTTCGGGCGGCGGCGGCCTGGTCTCCACGACGGCGGATTATTGGCGTTTCGCCAACGCGCTGTTGAATGAAGGCGAGCTGGATGACGCGCGGATAATCGGGCGCAAGACCCTCGAATTCATGACGCGCAATCATATCAAGGCGGAGCTGCTTCCTCTCGCCATTGGTCCCAGCCCCATGCCCGGCAAAGGCTTCGGCCTTGGCTTTGATGTCATCATGGATGCCGCGCAGACGGGCGTGCTCAATTCCGACGGGACCTACGGCTGGAGCGGCGCGGCCGCTACCAATTTTTGGGTCGACCCGCAGGAGCAGCTGGTCGGCATCATCATGACTCAAATCATGGACAATGTGCAGCTCTTCCAGCAGGATTTCCGCGCCCTCGCTTATCAGGCGCTGGTGGATTAGGCGCCTTCGATCGCCGGGATCAAATAATCCCAAATGAACTGATACGATTCCGCCTCTTCGACGTAATCCCTTTGATTGCCGCGATACCCGTGCGTCGTCACCAGCACCAGGCGAAAATCAGGAATGACGTGCAGGATCTGCCCGCCAGCGCCCAGCGCCGAATACATATCGTAGCCGGCGATCTGGTTCAGCCACCAGTAATAGCCATAGCCGGCGTAATTGTTGCCGATATCGACTTGCGGCGAAGTCGAGGCCGCCACCCACCAGCCAGGCAGGATCTGCTCGCCAGCCCAGCGGCCCTCGTCAAGAAACAGTTGGCCGAAGCGCGCAATCTCGCGTGCGGTCATGCTCACACTGTGCCCGCCAGTGAAATAGCCCTGCGGGTCGACGCCCCAAAACTCGACTTCGACGCCGAGCGGCTCAAACAGAAAGCGATGGGCGAATTCGCAGACACTCATGCCGGCCGCCTCGGTCAACACGGCGGACAGTACATGCGAGACGCCAGTGCTGTAATTGAAGCTCGCGCCCGGCGCCTGACGCAGGGGCAGTCTCAGAATATCAGCCACCCAGTCTCCGCTGCGGTTCAAGAGTCGGCCCGCTTCATTCTCATCCCAGGCCAGACCATGCGTCATCGTCAGCATGTCATGCAGCGTCAAGCGGCGCAGAGCCGGCGCCATCAGCGATTCATAATGCGCCGGCAAGTGATCGGCGATTCTGTCATCGGTGGATTGGAAATATCCGCCCTCAATGGCGACGCCGACGAGCGCCGAGAGCATACTCTTGGAGACGCTGGCGATATTGTTGCTGTCGGAAGCGCGGCTGCCGTTGTAATAGGCTTCGTAGGCGATATGCCCGTTGCGCATGATGATGAGTGACTGCCGCGTTCGCGATTCCGCCAGGAGCGCCAGGCCGGGTTCGATGATGCTCGGCTCTATGCCCTGCGCCCTCAAATCGGAGAACCGCCAAAGCGCATCGTCAGTCAGGTCCTCCGGCGCGTTGCCGCGCTGATAGAAGCGCCGCTGCGCTGCTCGCCCATCAATATCACAAGCGGCGGGGAGCGGCTCTTCAGACTGCGACTGGGGAAAGCCGCCTGGAATCGCAACCACCAGAATCAGCAGCGCGAGCATGTGGCGCGTCATGCGTTTCAATTGTCTTGGGAACATAACCTGCACTTTACTCCGTCCAGGGTCAGGAATTCAACTGTCGATTCCGCCAGCCACCAGCCAGCGTAAATCGGCCGACTTGGGCTTGATCGCGTCTAGTTGCCCGACGCCCGCTCTGATATACTAATCCGTCGCTTGAATCCAGCTTTCGAAGGCATCAATGTCGCAGAATCTGTCAGGGCTCCTGAACATCCTGCGCGAATGCAGGGCTTATCAGTCGCTGCTCGCCGAGCTCGCGCAGCGCAGTCAGAATACGCAATTCAGCGTCGTTCGTTCCGCGCGGCCCTTTCTGCTGGCAGCGCTGGCGGCGGACTGGGACGGCCCGATTATCTTCATGACCGCGGCCCTGCGTCGCGCCTACAACGTCAGCGAGCAACTGCCGATTTGGCAGGCCGATAGCGCGCGTCTCTACCGCTTTGCAGAGCCCTCTGCGCTCTTTTACGAACGCGCCCCCTGGGACGCGAGCGTTATCCGCAATCGCATCGATACCTTGTCCGCTTTGGCTCTGTCGCCTAGCCAGAAAAATATCGTGATCGTCGCCTCAGCCAAAGCCGTCATGCAGGCCACCCTCCCCTTATCAGTATTTCGCGACGCGTCGCTCAAAATCGAAATCGGACAGCGGCATCGCATGGAATCGCTCATCCTGCGCTGGATCGGCATGGGTTATGAACCGGCGACCGTCGTTGCCGAACCGGGCAGTTTCAGCCGACGCGGCGGTATTCTCGATATCTACCCGCTGGCGAGCGATTATCCCCTGCGCATCGAGTTCTTTGACGACGAGGTTGAAAGCTTGCGCCGCTTCGACCCGGGCGACCAGCGCAGCATTTTTCGCGTTGAATCGGCCAGTATCATGCCGGCCCGAGAAGCCCTGCCCGCCATGACAGCGGCCGTCGGCGCCGCGCGAAAGGCCTGGCTGCGCGCAATCGGCGAAGATAGCGCCAGCTCAACCAGCATCAGCGCCGACATCGAGTCCTTGTCGCAAGGCAGCGCCTTCGCCCACATTGAGCATTATTTGCCCTATCTCTATGACCGACCGGCCAGTCTGCTCGATTACGCGCCGGCAAACTCCCTGGTTATTCTTGAAGAGCCTGATTTTCTCGAATCGACGGCGGGGGAAATCAGCGAGGCGGCGGAAGACAACCGCGGCGACGCCGAGTCTTCATTGCAGATCGCAGCCGACCATCCGGCGCCCTATTTGTCATGGAGCGCGCTGCAAGCCAGTCTCGATCGTCTGACGACTTTAGAGCTGGCCAATCTGCCAGTGGGCGACGCGCCGCGCCTGTTCTCGCCGGGGGAGCGCTTCGGCGGGCAGCTGCGCCCGCTGCTCAATCGCGCGCGGCAGCTGCGCAATCATGGCGACCGCGCCGTGATCATCACGGAACAAGTGGAGCGGCTGGAGAATCTCTGGTACGAGCAGGATGCGTCCGCCTTTATTCCAACGATCGAATCAATCGAGGAAGCGCCACAGCCCGCATCCTTGCGCTTCGTGCGCGGCTCGGCGGCGGAAGGCTGGTCGCTGGCGAGCGATGGCGGCGCGCTGCACTTCATCACCGATGCCGAAATCTTCGGCTGGTCACGCCCTGAACCACGGCGGCGCAGCGAAGCGAAAGGCGCGCGCGCGAGCAAGGCGACAGACACCTCCTACACCGATTGGAACGAGGGCACGCATGTTGTGCATGTCGATTACGGCATCGGCAGATTCATCGGCTTGCGCCATCGCACTCTCAACAGCACCGAGCGCGAATACTTGCTGGTCGAGTATCACGGGGCGGATAGCATTTATGTGCCCATCCACCAGGCCGACCGCCTCTCGCGCTACGTGGGCGCGGAAGAAACGCCGCCGAAGCTCAACAAGTTGGGCAAGCCGGATCAATGGCAAAAGGCGCGCGACAAAGCCCGCCGCAACGCGGAAGAAGAAGCCAAAGAGCTGCTCGAAGTTTACAGCCGGCGCGCCCAAGCCTCCGGTTACGCCTTCAGCCCCGACAGCGCCTGGCAGCACGAGATGGAAGCCGGTTTTCCCTTCGTCGAAACTGAAGACCAACTGCGTGTCATTCAGGAAGTAAAAGTCGACATGCACGACCGCAAGCCCATGGACCGCTTGATCTGCGGCGATGTCGGCTTTGGCAAGACGGAGGTCGCCTTGCGCGCCGCCTTCAAAGCGGTGCAGGATGGCGCGCAGGTCGCTGTCCTGGTGCCGACAACCGTGCTGGCGCAGCAGCATTTCGAAAACTTCAAGTCTCGTTTGTCGGCCTTTCCGGTCGAGATCGAAATGCTCTCCCGTTTCCGCGGCAAAGCGCAGCAGACGCAAATCATCGACCGGCTCGCCAGCGGGGAAGTCGATATTGTGATCGGCACGCATCGCCTGCTCTCAGCCGATATTCGCTTCAAGCAGCTTGGCCTGATGATCATCGACGAGGAGCAGCGTTTCGGCGTCAAGCACAAGGAGCATTTTAAGAAGCTGCGATCGCGCATAGATATCTTGACGCTGACGGCGACGCCCATCCCGCGCACGCTCTACCTCAGCTTGAGCGGGATTCGCGATATCAGCATGATCCAATCGGCGCCCGAAGAAAGACTGCCGGTGATCACGCAAGTCGGCGCCTGGGATGAAAAGCTGAGCCGGCTGGCGATCATGCGCGAGATAGAGCGCGGAGGGCAAGTGTTCGTCGTGCACAATCGCGTCCAGTCCATCCATATCATCCGCAATCGGATTGAAAGAATCGTACCGGAAGCGGCAATCGCCGTCGCGCACGGACAAATGCCGCCGCGCGCGCTGGAAAAAGTTATGTCCGAATTCACGCGCGGCGAATATGACATCCTGATTTCAACATCAATCATCGAAAACGGCATCGACATGCCGCGCGTCAACACGCTGATCGTCGACCGAGCTGATCACTTCGGCGTCGCTCAGCTTTATCAACTGCGGGGGCGCGTCGGCCGCTCCGCCCAGCAGGCTTACGCCTATTTCTTCCACAGCGCCGGCTCGCTCACGCCGGAGGCGCGCACGCGGCTTGAGACGCTAGCCGAAAACGCGCAGTTGGGCGCCGGCTTCCAAATCGCCATCCGCGACCTGGAGATGCGCGGCAGCGGCGATATTCTGAGCACGCGCCAGTCTGGTCATATCGCCAGCGTCGGCCTGCATTTGTACACTGAGATGTTGCAGCAGGCGGTCCAGGAGCAGAAAGGCGGCGCGGCGGCAAGCGATGCCGGCCTGGCGCCCGCGTCGGCGCGCGAGCGTCTCATCATCGACCTGCCGCTCCCAGCCTACCTGCCAACGGATTGGATACCGGAAATGGCGCTGCGCCTGCAGCTGTATCGCCGCATCGGCGGCATCAAAAGCATTGACGAGATGAATCTCATGCGGGCGGAGCTGAAGGATCGCTTTGGTCCCCTGCCGGCCGCGGTTGAGGGGCTGCTCTATCAGATCCAGGTCAAGGTCATGGCGCAGGCGATCCATGCCACGCAGATCACGCTGCCGCGCGACCAAATACGGCTCAAACTGCCCTTCCTCGCCACAATCAATCGCGAACTGCTGGCGCTGACGCTGGGCGAGGATATCAAGGTCACGCGGACCGAGGTGCAAATGCCGGCCGAAGCGGGCCTCTGGCAAGATCGCCTGCTGGACCTGCTTGAGCAGCTGGCGGAGAAAATCGGCCTGGTTGGCGCAATCAGTCAGTAGAAGTCCTTCCAAGAAAGTAATGCGAATGTTCGCATCATTAAAGAGATTTCTAAACTAATTGAAGCGTTGTAGGGGCGAGACGGTGGCTCGCCCACACCGGCTATACATATCCTGACATTTGTCGCATTCCTAACTCGGTACTTCTGGTAGTGTATCGAATTCGGTTGAAATTCATTTTCACCACAAAGGAAAGAAGGA